>JBMOOQ010000008.1:0-100673 GCA_049324435.1 Pseudomonadota bacterium | reverse complement strand
TATCGATGGTGACGACGACACGGACGACACCGACGATGACGACGATGTGGGCGGCGGCGTTGTCCTGCCTGGCAGCCTAATCACCGGCACGCCGCTGGCCGATATCCTGCTCGGCACATCGGGCGGCGACAATATCGTGGCTTTCGCCAGCGACGACGTGGCGGTCGGAGGAGCCGGGGCGGATTCGATCTCGGCCGGCGAGGGAGCGGACTTCATCGATGCGGGTCTTGGCCGCGACGTGATCTTCGGCGGCGATGACGACGATCAGATTTTCGGTGGAGAAGATGCGGATATCATCTTTGGCGATGACGGTGCAGACCGTCTGTTCGGCGAAGACGGCGATGATCTGATCACGGCCGGTGCCGGCAACGACACCGTGTTTGGAGGAGCAGGTAACGACCTGCTACTCGCCGAAATCGGCGACGGTGACGATGTCTATTTCGGTGACGAGGGAGACTGCGGGATTCTCGGCATCGATACGCTGGACATGACTGCAGTCTCGGCAAATGTCACGGTGCATCTCGGCAACGGCGAGTTGCTCAAGGGCTTCGCCTACAGCAGTCAGACCGGTTACGATACCCTTTGGGGAATCGAGAACGTCAATACCGGTTTCGGCAACGACACGATAACCGCAAGCAATGCGGTCAACGTGATGGATGGCGGGGCTGGCAATGACACCTTCGTGTTCCCGACCATTCAGGCGGCGAACGGCGACAGGATCGTCGGGTTCGAGCCGGGCGACAAGATCGACTTGAGCGGTATCGACGCCAATGCGACGACCGCCGGTAACCAGAGCTTCACGCTGCTGAGCGGTGGTGCGTTCACGGCGGCGGGGCAACTGTCGGTCAGCTTCGAGACCCGGGATGGCAACGACGTCACGGTGATCCGCGGCAACGTGAATGCCAATACCGACGCGGACTTCGAACTCGAGATCGAGGGTCATCACGAACTGAATAACCAGAACCTCAATCTGTAATCCTTGGTGTGCGGCCGGAGACCGAGTGTCTCCGGCCGCTATTCGGTTTCAGTGGGTGATGCGGGTTCTGACAGATGGCCAAAGAAAAAGAACTGACGGCGGCAAAGCGGCAACGGCTTCTGGAACTGACGGCCGGCTTTCGCGGGATCGTCATTTTCCTGTTCATCATCTCGGGGATCATCAATATCCTCGCGCTGACCGGCTCAATTTACATGATGCAGATCTACGATCGGGCGCTGACCAGCGGCAGCGTCCCGACCCTCGTAGTTCTGTCGACACTTGCGATCGGCCTATACCTGTTCCAGGGCAGCTTCGATGTGATCCGGTCGCAGATCCTGATTCGGGTCGGCGCGCGGCTCGACACCAAGGTGGCGCCGCTCGCTCATCGCGTTGCAATCGATATGCCGCGATATGGCTTTTCCTCCTCCGAAGCGCTTGATCGCGGGCGCGATGTCGACACGGTGCGCAGCTTCCTCGGCAGTCAAGGGCCGATGGCATTGTTCGACCTGCCTTGGATGCCGATCTTTCTGGTATTCGTGTACATCCTGCATCCGCTGCTCGGTGCGCTGACACTCGGCGGCGCCATGGTTTTGACCGTCATTACGGTCATCAGCGAGGTTCGCACAAGGACGCTGGCGCAGACCGCCCGGAAGGCGGCCGTCGTCCGCAATACGGTCGCGGATTCCAACACGCGCAACGCCGAAGTGATAAAGGCAATGGGGTTCGCCGATCGTGCGGTCGAGCGCTTTAATGCCGCAAATCGCGAGCATCTGGATCTGCAGACACGGACCAACGACATCACGGGTACGTTTGCGGCGATCTCGCGCGTGTTGCGGATGCTGCTGCAATCGGCCGTCCTGGGATTGGGCGCCTACCTGACGATCAAGGGCGATCTGTCCGCCGGGGCGATCATCGCCGCATCGGTCGCGAGCGCCCGCGCGCTGGCGCCGGTCGATCTCGCGATCGGCAACTGGAAGAATTTTGTTGCCGCGCGTCTCGCCTATGGCCGTCTGCGCGACACCGTGATCGCGCTGGCATCTGCAGACCAGCCAATGAAACTGCCGGCGCCGAGCCAGCTTTTCACTGTCGACAAGATTACGGTGGCGGTGCCCGGCTCCGGCCGCGTCATTCTGAGCGATGTCGGATTTGAGCTGAAAGCCGGGCAGGCGCTCGGCGTCATCGGTCCGAGCGGCGGCGGGAAGACCACGCTGGTCCGGGCGATGACCGGAATCTGGCCTGTGGTGCGCGGAAGCATCCGGCTCGACAACGCCGATCTGACGCAATGGCCCGAGGATTTGCTGGGTCAGCATGTCGGTTATCTGCCGCACGACGTGAGCCTGATGGATGCCAGCATCGAGGCGAACATTTCGCGTTTCGAAGACAAGCCTGACGCCGTCAAAGTGATCGAGGCCGCGACTGCTGCAGGCGTTCACGATATGATTGTCAAGCTGCCCGAAGGATATTCGACCCAGCTTGGAGCAAACGGTACGGCGCTATCGGCCGGTCAGCGCCAGCGTATCGCTCTTGCCCGTGCTCTTTATGGAAATCCGTTTCTCGTCGTCATGGACGAGCCCAATTCGAACCTCGACAACGAGGGCGAGATTGCATTGACGAATGCGATCAAGAGCGTGGTCGCGCGCGGTGGTATTGCGATCGTCGTGGCGCATCGCCCAAGCGCGCTTGTTGCCGTTGACTACCTGGCCGTGATCCAGAACGGCCGGCTCGTATCTTTTGGACCAAAGCAAGAGATCATGCGGCCGGTTTCGCAATCGGCCGCGGACTCCAGCCGACGGGTGCCCGCATGATCCAGGTTCAAGCGTTCCGGGACTCCGAGCCGCAGAAGCCGCAAGGCATCCCCGAGGAATATGCGAACGATCGCAAGGAAGAGGACGTAAAGCCTGCGCGAAAACCGATACTGTTCCTGGCGGTTTTGACCGGGTTGATAACCTATCTGCAATCGTTCCTCGCGCGTCAATCCGCGCAAGCCCAGGCCGAACCCGAACAGAAGCGGCAGGATGAGCCGGAAGGCCCTGCGGCGCCGCTCGACGCCGAGCGTGCAGCAAAGGCTGAGGACAGCGAAGACGCGGCACAGAACGAACGCAGCAAACAGAAAGATGAAGAGACCGCCGAGAAAGAGGACGACGAAACCGACAATATCCTGATCTTCACCTCGTCCTATATTCCAGAATTTCTGGCAAACGAAGCGCCCGCCCTCGAATTCAGCAGCGCCGGCCGCACCGCGCCCTCGTCGAGCCTGCGCCCATTTGGCTCGGGACGCTCGATTTACGAGGATCCCCTCGATTCGCGTCCGCTGCTATCCGGTCTCACAGGTAACGGTGGCGGCAATGGCGGCAACGGCAATGGCGGCAACGGCAATGGCGGCGGGTCGGGCGGCGGGACTGGCAACCCTGGCGATCCTGGTTCCGGGGGACCCGGTGGTCCCGGCACGGGCCCGGGCGGTCCTGGCAGCGGCCCAGGCGATCCCCTTCCGGTCAACCGTGCACCGCGTCTGAGCGGAACGGTGCGCCTGCATGACCTCGTAGGGTTCCACGTCTATTTCATCGCCTATAGCGCGCTCCTTGCCGGCGCGCACGATCCTGACGGCGATCCGTTGACGATCCTGCAACTGACCGCCTCGCGCGGCACCCTTACGCGAGTCGATGGTGGATGGACTTATCAGGGCGTGCCGGGTGTGCTCGGAGAGGTCGAGTTTACTTATCGGATTTCCGACGGACAGGTCATGGTGCCTCAGACCGCCTATCTGACGGTTCTGCCGGTGCCTCCGATCGCGGGTGGCCCGAATGACGACAACCTGGTCGGAACGCCGGGCGACGACGAAATTTACGGACGCGAAGGCAACGACAACATCGTCGGGCTCAGTGGCGACGATACGATTTCCGGCGGCAGCGGGGACGATCACATCGTTGCCGGCGGCGGTAACGACGTGGTCTATGCTGGCTGTGGCAACGACATCGTCTTCGCAGGCTCGGGCGATGACATCGTATTTGGCGGATGCGGCAACGACCGTCTGTTCGGAGAGGACGGCAACGATATCCTCTATGGCGAGGACGGTAACGACCTTCTGGTCGGTGGTGGTGGCAATGACACTCTGCTCGGCGGCATTGGCGACGACGAGATTCATGGCGACGCCGGAAGCGACGTTCTGCGCGGCGATCAGGGCGACGATATCCTCGCCGGCGGTACCGGTAACGATCTGCTGTTCGGCGGATCGGGCGACGACCGCATCGAAGGCGGGGCTGGAGACGACGTTTTGGACGGCGGCGCTGGGACCGACACGGTTTCGGGTGGCGACGGGCACGATACGGTGATCGGATCAGTTGACGCGACGAGCGATCAGTATTCCGGCGGATCCGGCCACGATACCATCGACTATTCTTTCGCAACCGAAGCCCTGCAGATCGATCTGGCTGCAGGCACTGTCGAGAGCGACGAAGTCGGCGCGGATCATATTGACGGCTTTGAATCGGTCATCGCAGGGCAGGGCGACGACACGATTCACTTCGGCGAAGACTTTGTCGAAGTGACCGGCGGAGCAGGCAAGAATTCGTTCAGCTTCCAAATCCCGAATGCGCCGCAAGGCGCAAACGAGGTCGTCGCGCGCATCACCGACTTCAAGGTCGGCGACAAGCTTTTAGTCGCGGATTTTGAAATCAAGTACCGCGATGGCGAGGACTTCCTGGAAGAGCTAGAGGACGCTTTTGAGAAGGTCTACAAATCCGGCAATAATGATCACCGCTCGGTCAAGTTCAAGTTCGACAAGATCGAACAGCAGGATATCACCGTTGTCGAAGTTCACGACATTAACGGTGACGGTATCGAAGATACTTATTCGATCGTGCTCGAAGGCCGCCATTCCATCGGTGTCACCGTCTCGATCGTGTCAGGGTAACGTACAATGAATGACAACAAGGATCGCAATATCCGTCTCGCGTCTCGCGTCGTCTCCGGCGTCGTGCTGATCGCTCTGCTTCTGATCGGCTGCGGAACCTGGGCCGTATGGGCCAAGCTTGAGGGAGCGGTCATCGCCCAGGGTTCGCTCAGGGTTGATCAGAATCTGAAGGAGATTCAGCACCGCGATGGCGGCATCGTGAAGTCGATCGCCATCCGGCAGGGCGATTTCGTCAAGGAAGGGCAGATCCTGATTGCGCTTGACGATTTGCAGATCAAGGCGGAATTGCTGATCGTGCGCTCTCAGCTGCTGGAGGCTCTGGGCCGGCGCGCCAGGCTCGTGGCGGAACGCGACGATCTTTCCGAAATCAGCTTTCCGAACGAGCTGAACGTGCCCAGTCCGCTCACCAACGATATCCGCAATGGTGAAATCCATCTGTTCAAGGGTAACAAGGTCAACCGGGACAGTCGCAAGGAGCAGTTGACGCTCACCATCCACCAGACCGGCGAGGAAATCAAAGGGATGGAGTCCCGCCTTGCGGCCAAGGAAGAGGAGATTCAACTGGTCGGCGCCGAGCGCACCAAGCTTCTCGACCTTTATGAAAAAAAGATCACCGACTATAGCCGTGTGTATACGGCGAGCCGCGAATGGGCGCGGCTGCTTGGCGAGCGTGGCGAGATCGAGGCCTCTATCGCCAGGGCGAAGGTTCGCGCAAGCGAAGTCAAGCTACAGATTCTTGCCATCGATCAGACTGCCAGCACTGAGGCACAGCGCGAATTGCGCGTTCTCGATGCACGAATCGCAGAACTGAAGGAGCGCAAGCTCGCGATCCAGGACAGAATTGAACGAACCGAGATTCGGGCGCCGGTGTCGGGTTATATCAACGAGCTCTACATCCATACGATCGGCGGCGTGATCACCCCGGCAGCAAAGATTGCAACGATCGTGCCGGAAGATGCGCAGCTTCGGGTCGAGATCAAGATCTCGCCCGCCGATATCGATCAGGTCCGGATCGGTCAGAATGCGCGTGTCCGGCTCACTGCCTTTAATCGCAACACCACGCCCGAACTTGCCGGCCGCGTTACCATGGTCTCACCCGCATCGGCGCGGGATGCGGCCGGACTCGAGCACTACATCGCTCAGGTCCAGTTGCTCGACAAGGCCGATATCGAGCTCCATGGGATGCGGCTCATTCCCGGTATGCCCGCGGAAGTGTATATCTCGACGTTGGAGCGCACCGCCTTGTCATACCTCGTCAAGCCGATCTCCGATCAGATGACGAAGGCGTTCCGAGAGCGGTAACGGGGCGTGGAGCCAATCAGAATCGAATGAGCGAGCGCGCGCCGACGACAGTCGCATTGGGCCAAACGCCGCCGTCCGGATGCCAGATGAACTGCAGATCCGGCTGAACGGTCCAGCCGGGTACGATTTGGATCACGTAAGTCAGTTCAAGATTAGCTTCGTAATCTCTGATCGCCTGCGGAATTCCGCTGAACGCGATGCTGTCGGCCTCGAAGGCGCGGACGCTTTTTGAATATTTGCTGTATATGAACGATGCGCCGAACCTGTCTTGCGGACGGCTCGGAAACAACCCGCCAATAATGATGCCGCCGTCGACATAAAAATTGATCAGGTTGCGGTCATCCGGGCTGACCGAAATACGGGAAAAAACCGACGTGCCGCTCTGATTGTCGCCGCCGGGCGGACGATAGAGCTGCTGATCGATCACACCATAAAGCCCATAATTACCCCGATATCGGCGGGCAATTCCGGAGCTGTTCGGATCGGCGAGAAACATGCCGTTATCGGCAAAGCGCTGATCGTCGAACTTGCCGGTATGATACCAGCCGCCGAGCTTCAGCATCGAGGCGAGGCCCGTGTCGTCCTTGCCGTAGTTGCGCGTGAGCTGAAGCTCGGAAATGAGGAACGGGGGATCGTTGACCCGAAAATTCAAGCCGTGCCGATTGCGAAGTTGTTCGTCACCCGGGCCCGGCCGCGCCGGATTGCCGTTGAGGACGGAAAAATACCACGCCACTTCCTTTACTGGTTCGACCTTGAGTCTGACGCCCGGAGTAGACAAAGGATAGGCGGCGCCTCCGCCGGGAAGATTGACGGCAGCAATCGTCGGCCAATCGCTTTGCAGGAACATGGTGGACAATTCGCTGTAGAAAAACTCGCTGTCCGCGGTCAGCTGTCCGACACGGACGCTGATCTTGTCATCAGCGAACTTCTGCTCGATCCAGAGTTCGGACAGACGGTTTGCCGGGACGGCCTCGATCGCCGCGATCGTATTGATCCCGCCGACATAGTCTTCGCGAATACGGCCGGTATTGTGGATCTGGAACGCATTGACGAAGAAAGACAGCCCCTTCCAGTTCACAAGCTTCTCGAAATCGACAGTGAGAATGCCCTGCAGCTTGCCTTGGAAGACGGTGCCAGTCTGCCGCCCGCCATGCACGTTTGACAGCACGTCGCTGGTGTATTCCAGCCCATAGACGATGCCGCGATCTGCCAGCGCTTTTCGTGCTCCCGTGGGGTCGCCGTTCGACGGCAGACTGGTGGCAATCGACGGATCGGGAATGCCGTTTGGAGCGGTATCCCACCAGGCCTGAGCCATGGCCTCGCCCGCCGGCAGGGAAGGCCAAGGACGATTCCGAGTGCAGGACCGACGGAACGTCCGAGCACTTTCCCGAAAATCATTGCAAAGCCCCGACCGTTCTCGTCCGGATGATGGCCCAAAATCCCCCGGTTGCCACATCTCTTATTGCAACTAATTCCTAATTGCAACAATATTCCCACAGATGCATTGCCTCCAAAGACGCGTCTCAGGCCTGATAAGCGGGCACCGATGGATCAAACGGCGGCGGTCGCTGCGCCATGGGAGGTGCCGGCGGACGTGGACGTGCCGTGCGGCCGGTCCGAGCCGGGTACGAACGGCATAGCGAGACGTGCCATCACCGGTATGACAAGAAGGCTACAAATCGGTGACAAGAGCATACCGCCCACAATCACGCAGGCCAGGGGTTGCTGGACCTGCGAGCCGATGCCAGTGGATATCGCCGCGGGCACTAGGCCGATCGACGCCGAGAAGCCCGTCATGAAGATCTGACGCATCCGGGTCTGGCCAGCGTCAATGATGGCGGCCTCAGTGTTCATGCCGTCTTCGATATTTTTGCGAATATAGGAGACAAGCAGGATGCCATCCATCGCGGAGACGCCGAACAACGAGATGAAGCCGACCGCGGCAGAGACGCTCGCGTTAAGCCCGGCGACATAAAGTCCGAGAATCCCGCCCGCAACGGCAAAGGGAATGCCGGAAAGAGCAAGCAGACTGTCGCGCAGCGAGTTGAAGAGGCTGTAGAGCAGCATCAGGATCAGCAGCAGGCTCAACGGCACAATAAAGGCCAACCTCTTCTTGGCCTCCTGCAACGCGCCGAACTCTCCGGACCACTCCATACGGTAGCCTTGCGGCACGTTCACATTCTTGCCGATCCGCTCCTGCGCTTCGGCCACGGTCGACCCGAGGTCGCGCTCGCGGACACTGTATTTCAGTGGGATGAAGCGCTGGCTGTTCTCGCGATAGATATAGGCTGCCCCCGATTCCAGTTTGACCTCACCGAGACTGCCAAGCGGAATATAGGCGGGCAGAGCCTTCGGATCCTGGCTCGGCAGGGCAACGGGGATCGAACGAATGGCTTCGACACTGGTGCGATATTCCGGCGCGAGCCTGACCGTCAGACCGAAATTCATTTCGCCTTCATAGACCCGCGTCACCTCCTGGCCGCCAACGGCGGCTTGTACCACGGTGTTGATGTCGGAAGCAGAAAAGCCGTAGCGTGCCGCAATGGCGCGGTCGATCCGAATGGTCAGGTTCGGTTGCCCGAGCAGGTTGAAAGCCGCTGGATCACGGACGCCATTGACCTTGGAAATTTCTGACTTCACCTCTTTGGACAGTCGCTCAAGTTCGTCGAGACTGCGGCCGAAAATCTTGATCGAGTTCTCGCCTTTGACGCCCGACACTGCTTCTTCGATATTGTCCTGGATATATTGTGAGAAGTTGAAGTCGATCCCGACGAATTCGCGGTTGAGCCGCTCGCTCAGTTCCTTGACCAGCGATTCCTTGGTCATGCCCTTCGGCCATTGATCGAAAGGTTTCAGCGGGACGAAAAATTCCGCAAGAAAGGCGCCGTCGGGATCGAGGCCTTCCTCACCGCGACCCTGTTCAGAGATGACGGTGCGCACGGGCGGATAACTGCCGATTACCTTGCGAATGCGTGCAACCGTGTCCATGCCGGCTTCGAGCGCAATCGTCGGCGGCATGGTTGCGCGAATCCACATATTGCCTTCTTCGAGTTTGGGCAGAAACTCGGTGCCGAGCCGCATCCCGAGCACCGTGCTGAGTGCCAGGAACGCAGCCGCAGCAATGGCCGCGATCCGGGCATTGCGCACGGCAAGCGGCAGCACGGCCTGATAGGCCTTGCGCAGACCGCGAACCAGGAAGGTTTCGACTTCGCTGACCTTCTCCGGCAACAGCAATGACGCGATCACCGGCGTGACTGTAAAGGTCGCGACCACTGCGCCGAGCAGCGCGTAAGCATAGGTTCGCGCCATCGGCCCGAAAATCTGGCCCTCTACCCCCTGCATCGTGAATAGCGGGATGAAGGCTGCGATCGTAATCAACACGGAGAAGAAGATGGGGCGATCGACTTCGACGGCCGCGATCAGGATGCGTCGCTGACGCTCGGTATGCCGTTGCGCCGGATCGACTGTGTGCGGATCGTAATGGGCGAGATGCCGGAAGATGTTTTCCACCATGATAACGGTGGCGTCGACGATAATGCCAAGATCGATTGCGCCGATCGACAGCAGATTCGCGGATTCGCCCCGCATCACTGTCATCATGACCGCCAGGAGGAGGGCGACCGGAATTGTCGCGGCGACGATGATCGCGCAACGTAGATTTCCGAGAAACACCCATTGAATGAGGAAGATCAGCGCGATGCCGAACATCAAATTATGCATCACGGTATTGACTGTGATCGCAACAAGGTCGCCGCGGTCGTAAAATGGTACGATCTGGACGCCCTTGGGCAAAGTTCCGTCAGTGTTCAGCTTATCGACCGCCTCGCGGACACGCTTCACCACGTCCATCGTGCGCTCGAATTTTTGCATCAGAACGATGCCGGTGACCGTATCGGTCCGGTCATCACGGCCCGACATGCCGAGTCTCGGCTTGAAGCCGATCTTCACGTCGGCGATATCGGACAGCACAACGGGGATGCCTTGCTGCTGCGCCAGCACGATGCTTTTTATGTCATCCACCGACGTCAGCACGCCGAGGCCGCGCACATTGACGGACTGTTCGCCCATCGTGATGGTGCGGCCGCCGACATTGATATTGCTTGACGATATCGCGCTGACCACTTGAGGAAGCGTCAGGCCGGCCGCCATCATCTTGTTGAGATCGATCTCGACCTGGAATTCCTTGGTATTGCCGCCCATGACCGCAACGTCGGCCACGCCCGGAACGATGCGCAGCCTCCGTTCGACCACCCAGTCCTGCAAGGTCTTGAGCTGGATCGAGTCCATCCCAGGGGGGCCGCGCAACTCATAACGGAAGATTTCACTGATGCCGCCGGCCGGAGAAATGACCGGCTGCACGTCGGCAGGCAGGTTCGCGTCCTTCAGCCGGTTGATCGTCTGCTGGCGGACGAAATGATAATCTTGCCCGTACTCGAATTGCAGCCGGATGAATCCGAGGGCGAATACCGTATTCGAGCGAACGAATTTAAGTCCGGGCGTGCTGGCGACCGCAATCTCAATCGGTATCGTAACGTAGCGCTCCACCTCCTCCGGCGACTGGCCCGGCCATTGCGCGATAATTTCGATGATCGGCGGCGCCGGGTCGGGATAGGCTTCGATGTTGAGCGTGCGGAATGCGGCATAGCCGACGCCGATGAAGGCGGCGAAGCCGATCATGACGAGCAGCCGCCGCGCCAGGCAGAAGGCGATAATGCTGCGGATCATCGTGGCAAGGCGTTCGTGGCCGGGACCGCTTTGCGACTCACTGCTTCGCCTCGTTGTCCACGAAGATAGCGCCGCGCGTCACGACAAGCTCGCCCGGCTTCAGTCCGGAGCGGATCTGGATGCGTCCGTCCTGCTCGACGCCGATCGTTACCGTGCGGCGTTCGAAGACCTGAGGCTTGGACTGTACCCACACCTGGGCCTGATTGCCGTGGCGGATCACGGCCTCGGTGGGAACACACGGCGACGCCAGATCGTCGGAAACGATGATGCGAAAACTTGCAAACATCTCCGCCCGCAACAATCGATCCGGATTGGGGATTTCCGAGCGTACCACGATGCGCCGCGTGGCAGCTTCGGACGATGCGCCGATCGCAACCACCCGCGCCCGGAATGTGCGGTCCGGAAGCGCCAGCACCTTGACCTCAAGTTCCTGACCGACCCTCACATAGGGAATGTCGTTCTCGGGCACATAGGCTTTCAGCCACATGGTCGACATGTCGGTGATTGAATAAAGCGATTCACCACTGTCGCTGCGAACATATTGACCAGGGCCGACTTTGCGCGCGACCACTGTTCCGGCAATCGGCGCATTGACGGTGATCAGCGGGTTGATGGTGCGCTCCTTCTCGACGCGCGCGACTTCGGCTTCGCCACGACCGACGATCACGCGGAGGCGGTTGCGCGCCGATTTCAGCGCGCCTTCGGCCACGGCGAGATCTGATTCCGCGCCGGCAAGCTCGTTGCGTGCTTCGTCGACCTCGCGCTGCGAGGTTGCCTTCTCGCTCAGCAGCAATGTCTGGCGATCGAATACGCGTTTGGCCAGCAGGTGCTGCGATTTGGCCTTTTCGAGTCCTTGCACGGCCGCGATCAGATCGGTCTGAGCCTGCACGACTTCTGGACTGTCGATCTCGAATAACGGGTCGCCGGCGCGCACCTCGTCACCGACTTTGGCGATGAGCCGTGTGACGCGGCCCGAGAACGGTGTCAGTACGACCGTGCTTGCATCTTCATTGAATGCGATCTGACCGATTGCAGCCTTGCGGATCTTGAAGTCGAACCGTTCTGCCGGCGCGAGCGACAGCTGATGCATCTGCTCCTGGCCGACTTTGACGAGAGCGTCATCGTCATCGGCCGGCGCAGCGGCTCCTGCCGCATGCGAAGCGATCGCGCCGGCGATCGTAAGAAGGCACGTCAGAAGATATGGAAAACGCATGGTGTTCATTTGCTCTAGAACTTTGCTTCGGGCGAGCCTGGTGCTTCGGCGGGCTTGTTCCACCAGCCTCCGCCGAGAGCCTGAAACAAAAGGACCGCATCGGTGAGAAGCTGCGCTTCCGCCTGAACCCGAGCGACCGAGGTCTGCAGATAGGATTGTTGCGTGGCGAGAAGAATCTCGATGCCGGATTGTCCACGTTCGATCTGGCGACGGATCAACTCGAAGCTGCGTTCGGCGGCTCGCTCGGCGTCCCGAGCGGCGCTGAGCGCGCGGCTGTCTGCCTGCAGGGCGCGTAGTGAGTCCGCAACGTTCTGGAAGGCGTTAAGCACGACCGAGCGATACTGAGCGGCGACCTGGGCGAAGGTTTCCTCGGCTGCGATCTGCTTGTTGGCGAGCGTGCCGGCATTGAAGATCGGCTGGACGATATTGCCGGCCAGCATCCAGAGGCCGGTCTGCGGCGAGAATAGCTGCGAGATCGCAACGGCGCTGTTCCCGAGATTCCCCGTGAGCGTAATCTGGGGCAATCGGTTCGCGATTGCGACGCCGATCTCGGCGTTGGCTTGACGCAAATTCGCCTGTGCAATCCGGATATCGGGTCTTTGCAGAATGAGATCGGCCGGCAGGCTGACCGGGATCTTGTGCGGCAACGAAATGGAATTCATCAGGAATTGTGCGCCGGCACCTTCACTCGGGAAGCGTCCGGTCAGAACCGCAAGCGCGTGGCGTTGCGCGGAGAGTTGCTTTTCCAGCGGCGGCAACAACAGTTTTGCCTGGGCCAAAGCGGTTTGCTGGACGGCGACGTCGGACTCTCCGATCTGGCCAACCCGATTCTGCTTGCGCAAGATGTCGAGCAGTTGCTCCTGTAGTCCAATGATGCGTTGCGTGGCGGCGATCTGTCCGCGCAGCGACATTTCCTGAATTGCTGCGAGCGCGATATTGGCTGCAAGCGTCAGATAGGCCGCTTCGCGCTGGAATTCCTGGCTCTCGGCAATCGCATCAGTCGCCTCGATCTGACGTCTCGTGCCGCCAAAAACGTCCAGGACATAGGTGACACTTAATTGTGCAGTGATGACACTGTAGGTACGAGCTCCGCTCGGGACGTTAGAGGTATCCGCATTTTCCGAAATCATCTGGCGGGTGGGATTGAAGCCGCCTTCGACCTGCGGGAACAGGGCGCCGCGCGCTGCGCGCGCATTGGCCTGAGCCACACGGACCGCGGCTTCAGCGCTCTGTATGTCAGGGTTATGGATGAAGCCATCCTCGATCAGGCGGTTCAGGGGCTTCGACCGGAACAGCGTCCACCATCGATAGGGAATGTCTCCGACAGCGACATGGACGGTTGTACGCTGCGCCTTGCTGTCACCGGGCAAATAGCCTTCGACCGGCGGCGCCGGAGGCGGTGCAAAATTCGGTCCCACAGTACAACCGGACAGCATCATGACAAAGCCAGCCGCAAGGCAGAGAGACACCACGCCGAAAGGCCTACCGCAGGTCCGTAAACGTCCTCGCAGCGACACGACTGGCGCATTATCGTGCGCCGCGGTGTGGTCCTCCCCCAGCAATTTCGCCGCCCCGATTGCCTCAACCCGAGCGCCAAATGACAGCCGCGCCCTGTTGACCTCTCCTAACAAGAAGCGAAGCCGTAGCAAGGTGCTAACCAACCGCGGCCGAAACATTCCCCAGATATGCTAATGGGTACCTCACCGCAGTCTGAAGCGAGCGATCACTTTCGGAGGCCATCGTTTGACCCGGGGTTTAGTCGTCGGCGGACTTGCCGTTTGGCCATCCTGCGACGACCTGTTAAGCCAAGCCGCTTACGGCAGCCTTACAGGTGCAACGTTATTGCGGATGCTTACACCAAACTTACATTTCCGGCCGTCGGCGAACCGTTCCCGTAAAGCTGCCGCAGACCAAGGATCGAACTGGATGGGCGCCAAACCGAATTGCTGTGGGTGATCGTGAGGCTGCTAGTTGTAGAAGATAACGAAGAGCTTGGGGCCTTGCTGGCGAAGGGCTTGCAAGAATCCCATTTCGAGGTGGATGTGCTCACCACCGCGGCAGACGCTAGGGTGGCGCTACAGACAACGCGCTACGCTGCCTTGATTCTGGATCTTGGATTGCCCGACGGCGACGGAACGTCGATCCTGCGCGAGCTCAGGCATCGTCACGATTCAATTCCGGTTCTGATTCTCACGGCGCAAGGCGGAGTGTCCGATCGTATCCGCGGATTGCGCAGCGGGGCCGATGACTATCTCGTTAAGCCGTTTGCGTTCGATGAGTTGGTTGCGCGCATCGAAGCATTGCTGCGGCGGCCCGGACAATTCCTAGGGCGCTCGCTGACAGTCGCCAATCTCATGTTCGATACGGAAGGGCGGCAAGCCTTTGTCGATGGCAAGCCGCAGATATTGTCGGCACGCGAGATGGCGGTCCTAGAAATACTTATGCGGCGCAAGGGCGTGGTCATTTCAAAGAAGGCGCTTGAAGCGCAATTGTTCGGCTTGTCGGGCGAGGTCGGATCGAATGCAGTAGAAGTTTACGTGCATCGCCTGCGCAAACAGCTCACCGACTGCGGGGCGCAGGTGAAAATCAGCACAGTGCGCGGCGTCGGATACATGATGACCGAGGACGACTAGAGTGCTGCGTGCCAACTCAATACTCGCCCGGATCATGTTGTTGCATGTGGTCGCCCTCGCGATCACAGCACTCCTCATCCCGCTCGCGGTATATTGGTTCTTGACCTATGACATCGATGTGCTCCGGCAACAGGCGCAGCGCAACCAGGCGGAAGCGTTTGCCCGCCGGCTATCCATCTCAACGAACGGGGTCTGGTCGCTGGAACTCTCCAGCGGACTTCGCGATCAGTTTTCCGAAGCCTATGGGCGCTATTTTTATGCGGTCTTTGATAAAAATGGCGTCACACTATTCTCGTCTCGACAGGACCGGTCCCCCTTAGCCCCGGTCGAAAATCCTGAGTCAGAGGTCGAGTTTTTCGATACCAGCATCGGAAACCACAGCGTCTCCGGCGTTACCTTGCGCAAGGAGCTCCAAGGGGCGCCAATTTGGATACAGGTAGGAGAAGATCTCGCACATCGCGATGTCTTGCTCGACGATGTTGTGGCGAACATCCTGCCACAGGTTGGCTGGGTTGCGGTCCCCATTCTGCTTCTTCTTCTGCTGAGTGATTATCTGATCTTCCGCCGTGCGATGCGGCCGCTCCTGCGCGCGTCAGATCAGGCCGCCCAAATCAGCCCGACGCGGACAGACGTCCGGCTGCCGACGAACGACATTCCGAGCGAGATTTTGCCATTGGTGGCCGCAATCAATGAGGCGTTAGGGCGTCTTGAGCGCGGCTTCGAGCGCCAGCGTGAATTCGCTGCAGATGCCGCGCATGAACTAAGGACGCCGCTCGCCATCCTTCGGACTCGCGTCGATATGCTTGTCGACGACCCGGCGTCAAAGGCCTTGAAGCAGGACATCGACAATATGAGCCGGATCGTCAGCCAATTGCTCGATGCTGCGGAGATCGAAACGATCATCATCGAGCCTGAGGAGACGGCGGATATCCACGCAATCTGCACCGAAATCGCAGCGTTCCTGGCGCCTCTGGGGATAAAGCAGAACAAAACCATATCGCTGAGCAGTGCCGAGGTTCCGGTCATTGTGCGCGGCAATCCTGAAATGCTCGCCCGCGCGGTTCGAAACCTTGTCGAAAATGCACTGAAACATACGCCGCCGGGGACGGAAGTTGAAATTGTCGTCGGCGATAATGGCTCCGTTACTGTCCTCGATTGCGGGGAAGGGGTTCCGATCGCAAAGCGGGAGCAGCTGTTCAAGCGCTTCTGGAGACGTGATCGTCAGCAAGCTGGCGGGGCCGGCTTGGGACTGTCCATCGTCAAGCGTATCGTCGCGGCTCACGGCGGAGAAATCACTGTCAGTAATCGTAACACGGGTGGTGCCTGCTTCACGATGACGTTGCAGTTGGCGCAGACGGAGCAGGGCGCATCAGACGATCACGCTCCACTGTCAAGGAGTGCGCCGCTCGGTGCGGATCGGGTATTGGAGCCCGAGGTGGCCGCTCGCCGTTCCAGCCGTCCATCCGCGGCCACGTGAGGTGGTTCGACTAATTCGGAGCTGTCGCCTTTTCGAGAAAGTCCATCAGCGCTTTACGATCTTCCGCTGATGTAATGCGTTGCTCCGGCATTTTGGTGCCGGGGGTATAGGCCATCGGGCCTTGCTCGAACAGCGCCGAAACCGTTTCCTTCGTCCAGACGATGTCCATCCGCGTCAATGCGGGGGAGAAATTGTAGCCGGGCAGGGACGCAATCCGGCGTCCGAAAATTCCGTACAGTGTCGGACCCGCGCGATTGCCTTCGTCAGGCTTGAGCGTGTGGCAGGCGATACATGCCTTGTATATCTCGGCGCCCGGATGACCGGCGAAAGCCGCAAGCGGATCGTTCCGCTCTGCTTCGACAAGCGCTCCGATATGCTCGCCGGTTGCGGCATTCCAGCGGCGCACCAGACGGTCGGTGCCTCCGGTCAGCATCGTTGTGTTATCGGCCAGAAATGCAACCGACCAGACTGGCAGGCCAGGACCGACAAGAGTGCGCAGAAGCTTCCGATCTTTTCGGTCCACAATGCCGACCGAGCCGCGAATGCCTGCAGCAGCGACGAGCGCCCCGTCTGGAGATATTGCAAGCGCAATCACCGGACTATTCGCTATGTCGATGTCGCCTCGCGGTTTGCCGTCGAGGCCGAGGAAATAGACGCGTCCGTCTGCGCCCCCAGTCGCAATTTCGCCGTCCGACGATACGGCCACCGTGTTGAGGGGCGTCGGCAGCGTTACGACAAGCGGGTCGCCGCCGCCGGCCGGCCAGATGCGAAGCGTCGCATCATATGACGCGCTGATGAGAAATTTGCCGTCGCTGGTGAAGGCGACACCATTCACATTCTGCTCATGACCGTTGAGGACACGCGGGTCACCGCCCGACAGCGGCCAGAGCCGGACCGTGCGATCCCATGAGGCCGATGCCAGAGTTTTTCCGTCGGGTGACACGGCCAGCGAAACAATCGGCGCGGTATGGCCTTCAAAGATGCGTTCAGGCAGCTGATTGCCATGTCGCCAGACCGCGATTTTGCCGTCTTCGCCGCCGGTTGCCTCGTGATCGGAGTCGATGATCGCGACGGCATTGACCGCGCTCTCGTGAAAGCGCAACACCTGCTGTGCCGTGTTGCGCCCAAGCGACCAACGGATCGCCGACCCATCGAAGCTTCCGGAAATGGCTGTGTGTCCGTCGGCACTGACCGCCACCGATCGCACCGGTCCGCCGTGGCCGCGCAATTGCGCGGCGGCCGGCGCTGCCGCGAACAATACGGCAAATGCTATCAGGAATGATCGTGGCGCCCGGAACGTCATCGGCTTCGATTAGCACGAACGTCAACCCGCAGCCAAACCCGCTGCAGGAGAATGTCAGCCTGACAGCTTCTCATCCCGTTCTCGCAGATAATCGTCGGTCGTGCGGGGCCGCTCGCGCTCCGGTGCGCCATACGGATCGAAAGAGTCCTCGGTCATGGCGATGACGCGGCAATCTTCGCACATTTTGATGACGTCCAGACGTTTTGTGTTGCCCTTGAACATCCAGTGCTTGCCTTCCAGCTTGGCGGCGACCCGGTCAATGGTGCTCTTCACCCCGAACGGCTTGTCGCAGCGGATGCAATGGAACGGGGCTTCTTCCTTCACGGTCCGGGCCGAAGCCGTTGCTGCGCGGAAATCGATTTGCGGCCGCAGAGCCATCACCTGTTCCGGGCATGTCGCAACGCAGAGCCCGCATTGCACGCAGGCGTCTTCGGTAAATTTCAGGACCGGCCGCTCGGCTTCTGCCGAAAATGCACCCGTCGGACAGGCCGACACGCAAGACAGACATAATGTGCAGCCCTCGACCTTCACCTCGACTGCACCGAAGGGGGCACCGGCTGGCAACACAATTATATCCACGGGCGTTGGCGCTGCGGCGTGGAGTTCGCGCAGTGCGAAGCGCAGGACTTCACGTTTGCCGCCGGCCGGCATGAAGGAGGCCGGGCGCGGCGCCGGTTCCGTCGGTTCGATCGTGCGCAGCTGCTCGCCCAGCATGTCGGGATCGTCGGTTTCGATCGTCGCGACCGTGCCGCCAAAACCGAGGCCGGACAATATCGGCTCGGCGAGTTCAAGGGTTCTGCGTAAGCCGGTGATGTCATGCCGCGGCCGCGCGCGCAGCAGAATACGGATTGCCGTGGCGCCATAAGCGAACGCAGCGGCAATCGCTTCGAGCCCGATCTGCGTCACTTCGTTCACGGCGATGGGCAACACATGCGCAGGCAGGCCATCACCATGGCGCGCCAGCGCATCGATCATATCGATGCCGTGCGTTCCGTCATGGAACAGCAGAACCGGATGGCGGCCGCCGGCCTCCCGGTATGTCTTCAGCATGATGCGCAATCTGCGCAGCAACGCATCGGATGGAGGCAACGCGTAACCTGCGGCACCGGTCGGACACGCTGTGGCGCATTGTCCGCAGCCGGCGCAGATGTGAGGGTCGATCGCAACATGGTCGCCGGCGGGAGAGATCGCGCCGGCGGGGCACAGATCGAGACAGCGCGTGCAACCCACTCGGCGGGAGCGGGAATGCGCGCACAGGCTCTCCCTGAAATCGATGTAGCGGGGTTTATCGAAAGTGCCGACAAGCTCGCGCGCTTTCAACACAGCACGCAACACCGATGCAATGTCCTTCGGATCGGCGCGCAAATAGCCTTCGCGCAGATCGGACGCCGGGAACAGCGGTGTGCCGCCGGACAGGTCCAGAATGATGTCGCAGTGCGAGGTTGCTCCGTTGCGCGGCGTGCCGAATGTCAGCGTTGCGCGCGACGACGGAATGGGAGAGGCATAATCGTCGACGGCAATCTCGAATTGTCCGAGATAGCCTTTGGCGGATACGATCGATCCCTGCACCACCGGAAATTCGGTCGTGCGGCGCGGCAACAGATTTTTCGGCCGCGTAATCATCACGGTGACGTCGAGATGATCCTTCAGAAGGTCGGCAGCCTCGATCGCGGATTCGTTGGTTCCATAGATCAGGATGATGCCTTCGCTGTCGAAACTGACCGAAGCGATGTCAGGCAAAGGTTCGGTTGCGGCAGCCAGCAAGGCCGCCATCTTCGGCGCGGCCTGTGACGCCTCCGCCGACCAGCCGGCATTTTCCCGGATATTGACAAAATGGAGGCTGGCTCCGGTTTCGTCGGCGATCTCGTCGAAGACCGGAGCCTCCTGCGTGCAGGCGACCGTTATGGAAC
This sequence comes from Pseudomonadota bacterium, assembly GCA_049324435.1. Taxonomy (GTDB): domain Bacteria; phylum Pseudomonadota; class Alphaproteobacteria; order Rhizobiales; family Xanthobacteraceae; genus Pseudorhodoplanes. The sequence goes on along the minus strand of JBMOOQ010000008.1, from coordinate 81,224 downwards.
CGGTGCCCGCGGCGAGCTTGCGGAAGCGATCCAGCTCCGAACGGCAGAATTGACGGCCAGATATAAGCTCCGCACCGCCGCAAGACCGACGCAACGTCTCGATATCGAGCGGCATGGTATCCTCGCAGGAGCACACCACGATCTGCCGCTTTTGCTCTGTCATTCGGTCTCCGAACTGCGCGGTCGCAAACCGCCGCGATCGGCTGGTCATATCGCTTCTTAGCTTATAATTATACTAAGCTGAAGATGGGTATCCGGTCTCATGCCACCAGCCGCTCGGATCCAAAGAGCCAACGCCACGGAACTGGCCCTCGACCTGCCGCCGCCCTTCCGGCCGTTGCGGCTGCGGGAGGTTGGCGATGCCTTTGAATATGCCGTAACGCACGCGGCGTCGGAGGGTGCGGGCACGCTGGTTTATGTCGGGCGCTTCGACCTTGCGGAATTCGCGCTCGTGCTGGAACCGGACGAACCGCTGCGGATGGCACGCCGCTCATTGTATGCGGGCATGGCAGCTCTTGCGGACGCGATTGCGGTGCTGGCGCCGCCCGAAACGCCTGTTGCGATCGAATGGCCGGACACGATCTTGGTCAATCTCGGTCTGGTCGGAGGCGGGCGCCTCGCATGGCCTGCGGGTACCGATGAAAATCAGACGCCCGATTGGATGGTGTTCGGCGCGATGATCCGTCTCGTGTCGCTCGCCGAAGGCGAAGCCGGTCTTCGTCCGCTCACGTCTGCGCTTGCGGAAGAAGGGTTCGGCGAACTCGCCGCCGAGCGTCTGATCGAAGCATTCGCTCGCCATTTTATGGTTGCGATCGATACCTGGCAGGAGCAGGGCTTCGCCGGTGTTGCGCGAACCTATCTTCCGTATCTTGCAAGCGATGGTGAAAAAGGCGTCGAGAGGCAGATCGCCGAAAACGGCGATCTTCTGGTTCGCCGGGTTGGCGAGGCAGATATTCAACGCCGGCAGATCGGTCCAGCGTTCCAGAATCCGGCCTGGTTCGATCCGCAAACGCGGGGGCCGCGCCAGTGAAGTTGCTGCGCACCATCCGCCTCGATCCATCGGACACCTTTGTGTTTGAGCGTGCGGCCGAGCCGGGCGAGTGGGCGATTTCCGGCGGGTTCGTCTTTTCCGATGCAGATCCTGATCGGCTGCAGGGCAAGGCGCGCACGGCATTCCGCGCCGGGTTTCTTGGGGTCAATTCGCTCGGTTGGTCCACTCTGGTACAGATCGTGGAAGCAACCGAGATTGATCGCGCTGCACTTGTCGAGGTTCTGGCGCAGCGCCTCACGCAGAATTTTGGCGCACCGGACCTTTCGGTTGCGCGGGCTGCTGCTGATGAGGAGGTGAGCTTTGCGGAATCGCTTTGCACGCAGCCCGTCGATACTTTGATTGCGGTTCACCGCACCTTCGAGAATGGCGAATTGCGAGAAACCTTCCGCGCTCTGCATCGGCGGGAGGGGCCGAAGCCGCTGCGGGCCTTTGCGTTCCTTGAGGCCGAAGATGAGGATGGCGATCAGGAAGAGCGTGTCGACCTGCTGACGTTCGCCCAGGAGATTCGCAAGTGAGAGATTTCTGGCTGGCGTGCGGGCATCATCTGCTGGACCGTGAGGAAGGCGGCGGCCTCGTCGTTACCGACGAGTTTCTGAAGGTCTATTTGGCCAGGCCTGAACTCGCGCCGCCGCCCGAGGCCTGCGTGGTCGAAAAGACGCTGCATGCCGCCCTGATGGCCGAGCCTCGCCGTGCCGTTGCCAAAGACGATATCGCGGCCATCGCCGACGCCGATGCACGCGAGAACTGGACTCTCATGATCGCCTTCCGCGATCACCTTCTGCGGCACAGAACGCTTGAAGCTGCCTATGTCGATCTCGTCCGGCACGGCACCGGCTCCACGCCACCGCTCTTCCTCAATCAACTCGTTCATGTGATCCTGCGCAATGCGCTGGACGGATGCGACGAGCCTATGGTGCTGCGCGCCGCTGAAATCTTCTTCCGCACACAACGGCTGACACTGCATGAAGGTTCTCTGATCGCAGCCGATGAAGAAGCGATCAGCGGAGGCGGCGCCATGCCGGCGTCCCCGCTTGTATCCATGCTCGGCATTCCGGCGCAGGCCGAGATCGATGTGCTGAACGACGATAACGCGCATCTGTATTGGGAGCATAGCGACTTGTTCCACACTGCGATCGACCTGACCGCGGGGAGGGCCGGCCTTGCGGCGCTCGCGCGGGTGATCGAGCGATGGATCCTCCATCTCATGGGAATCGAGGTCACGGTCGAGCCGCTTACCGAAATGCGCGACGTCGATCTGCGGTGGTATGTCGGGCTCGACGCGGATGCGACCCGAATCGGAAATGCGCTCTGGACCGGCGAAGAACTGGGCGATGCGAGAGCGTCCCAGGTGGTTGGCCTCTTCCGCCTGACGTTTCGCGACCCACGTATCGTTCTGGAGAAGGTTGGCACCGAGCCGGTCTATCTGATCCTGGCCATGTCGCAGCACAAGCTGATTCGAATGAAGCCGCAGAATTTGATCGCGGGTCTCCCAATTCACCAACGCGATGCCGTGTCATGAGCGCTGCATTGGTACAGGTTCCGCTTGGCGTTGTGGTGTCGCGCCGCAAGGCTGCAAGCCCATGGATCGATTACATATGGCAGCCCGCGGCCATTCTGATCGGCCAGGCGGAGGCGCAGCCCTGGTCAAAATTGTCCGACGACGGAGATGTTGTCACGTTTTATGCCGGCAACGCCGTGCTGGAACTTTACCGCAGCGAAACCGGGAACTATCGCGACAATCTCGCTGGCGATAACGCGCTGTGGGTTATACTGCGGCCTTCGTCCGGGGATGTTCCTTACGAGCTTGCCAGGGTCACCGCCGATCCGACTGAAGCGGAAGCCTATGCCGGCGCCGGAGACAACATTATAGAAATGCTTCCGATGCCGGATGCGCTGCGCGAGCTTGTCCAGGACTTCGTCGCGGAACATCATGTCGAGCGCCCGTTTTTCAAGCGGAAGCGAACGCGCGCGAACCCTGAGGCGCTGGCTCATCACGTGACGCCGCAGGCTGCACCGCAAACGAAGGCAGGGCGAACCGAACGACCGATCCGTAGTCGCGAACCCAAATCATGACCCGACCGCCCGAGGACTTTCTTTCCCGCTGGTCGCGCCGCAAACGTCAGGCGGCGAAAGAAGCGTCGCTGCCGGCAAATGAACCGGAAACGGCCGCTCCGCAGGCCGAAGTTGCGGCTGCAGGACCTGATGTGCCTCCGAAGGCTGACGCGGTTCCACAGGAACCCGTCTTTGATCTGAGCAAGTTGCCGTCTCTGGATTCGATCGGCCCCGATACCGATGTCAGCATCTTCATGCAGCCTGGTGTCCCGCAGAGCCTGGCCCATGCGGCGCTTCGTCGCGCATGGTCCGCCGATCCATCGATACGCGATTTTATTGGCCTTTCGGAGAATTCCTGGGACTTCACCAGCCCCGATGCGATCAACGGCTTTGGTCCTTTGTTGCCGGTCGATGACGTCAAAACGTTACTGGCCCAGGTTTTGAAAGACGAGACACCGGGCGCATCCAGTGCGGAGGCGACCGCACTGCAACAAGCGGGCGCTGATACCGAAGAGCCCCGACAAGCGTCGCAAGAGCCTGAGATGGACGGTGGTTCCGTTCAATTAGAACGCGATCTGGCGTCCCATCCGGAATCGTTAGTGCATTGCACAAAAGATAATTCCGCTCCGCGTCAAACCGAGCAGACGAAGGTTCCTGCAGCGGCCGGTTCGAAACGTCGCCACGGCGGTGCGCTGCCGGGCTAGCCATTTGAGTGCTGTGGCAAATTTCCGCCCCATAGCCTCGGACTATTGACCAATTCCAAACTCGACGCCTATTGTTTTGACTGCTTCTTATCTGGAAGCGGATGCATCTTTTTTCGGCATGATCATGCGCGACGTTGGACTTGACGAAGCGATCAAGGCAGCAGGCGGCATCAGCGAGCTCGCGCGGCGCATCGGTATTTCACAACCCTCTGTTTCAAGCTGGGATCGTGTCCCGGCCGAGCGCGTGATTGCCGTCGAGGCGGCGACCAAGGTGCGCCGGGAGATTCTCCGGCCTGATCTCTATGCGCGTTCCGATGTCGACGACGTCGATATGGCTCGCGCTCAAGAATACGCTCTTCTGGCGACGTTACTGTCTCGTGCGCCGAGCGCCGCGCTCCTCGGCAAGATTTCGCAACTTCGTGGTGATGCGACGCCGTTAGGTGTCGCCCATGCGGCGCTTGCCGAGGCCGCGTCGCGCGCGACCGAGGAGCGTGTCGAGCGCGAGTTTTTCGATCTCTTTATCGGCTTGGGGCGTGGCGAGCTTCTTCCCTACGGCTCTTATTATCTGACCGGGTTCCTGCACGAGCGACCGCTTGCGCGTTTGCGCGACGATCTCGCAAGGATCGGCGTCGAGCGACGAGAGGGTAATTGTGAGCCGGAGGATCACGCGGCGCTGGTCTGCGAAGTCATGTCTCGTCTTGCTGACGGTTCTCTCTCGGCGAGCGAACAAACCCAGCGGCAATTTTTCGACAGCCACGTGGTGCCCTGGATGGGGCGCTTCTTCGGCGATCTTGAAAGTGCGGAAAGTGCGGAGTTCTACCGCCCGGTCGGAACGATCGGGCGTGTCTTCATAGAAATCGAAATCGAATCTTTCGCGCTGCCAGCGTGACGGCGCGGACTTCCACAACGGAGGAGACGGCGATGAAACACGACAGCAAGACGGCGATCGGACGCCGCGATGTCTTGCGCGCGCTTGGCGCGGGCGCAGGTGTTGCCGTAACGGCCGCGGCGCCGCTCGCAACGGCTGCGAAAGCCGATAGCGAGACCGGCGATGAGAAGCGGAAGGCCCGCTATCAGGCCAATTCCAAAGAAGTCCAGACCTATTACCGGGTCAACCGGTATCCCAGCTGAGGAGGCATCGCCGTGCTGATCAAGAGAACGGAACGCGACAAGCGACGTGGCCGGCTCGCCGCCTCGCTCGGCAATCAATCGGTCGGCGGTCTCGATCGCCGCACATTCCTTCGCCGCTCCGGACTGGCTGCGGGCGGCCTCGCCATGGTTGGCGCGTTGCCGCTTGCCGGCATGCGCAAGGCGGAGGCCGCAGGCACCATGCCGACAGGCGCGGGGATTACGATCCGCAAGAATATCTGCACGCATTGTTCGGTCGGCTGTACCGTGATCGCCGAAGTCCAGAACGGCGTGTGGGTCGGACAGGAGCCCGGCTGGGAGTCTCCGATCAACCGGGGATCGCACTGTGCGAAGGGTGCCTCCGTGCGCGAGCTGGTGCATGGGGACCGGCGGCTGAAATATCCGATGAAGCTGGTGAACGGCCAGTGGCAGCGGATTTCGTGGGACGTCGCGATCAACGAGATCGGCGACAAGCTGATGGAGATCCGGGCCAAGTCGGGACCGGATTCGGTCTATTGGCTGGGCTCGGCGAAGTTCTCTAACGAGGGCGCTTATCTGAACCGCAAGCTTGCGGCGTTCTGGGGCACCAATAACGTCGACCATCAGGCGCGTATCTGCCATTCGACTACGGTGGCGGGCGTTGCCAATACCTGGGGTTACGGCGCGCAGACCAACAGCTACAACGACATCCGGAACGCAAAGACGATTCTGTTCATCGGCAGCAACGCGGCCGAAGCGCATCCGGTATCGCTGCAGCATGTTCTGGAAGGCAAGGAACTGCAGCGCGCGAACATGATCGTGATGGACCCGCGCATGACCCGCACCGCGGCGCATGCGACCGAATATGTGCGCCTTCGTCCCGGTACCGACATTCCGGTGGTTTACGGAATGCTCTGGCACATTTTCAAGAACGGCTGGGAGGACAAGCAGTTCATCCAGCAGCGCGTCTACGGCATGGACGACGTCCGCAAGGAAATCGAGAAATGGACTCCGGACGAGGTCGAGCGCGTGAGCGGCGTGCCGGGCAAGCAACTCGAGCGCGTCGCCAAGATGTTCGCGACTGAAAAGCCGTCGACCCTGATCTGGTGCATGGGCTCCACCCAGCACACGGTCGGCACCGCCAATGTGCGCGCTTTCTGCATTGCGCTGCTTGCGACCGGCAATGTCGGCGGCTTCGGTAATGGCGCCAACATTTTCCGGGGCCACTGCAATGTGCAGGGCGCAACCGATCTCGGCCTCGATATCGCAACGCTGCCGCTTTACTACGGCCTCGTCGAAGGCGCTTGGCGGCACTGGGCGCGTGTCTGGGACGTGGATTATTCGTGGTTCGAGGGGCGGTTCGATACCATCACCGGGGCCGACGGAAAGCCGGTCAAGATGATGAATACGCCCGGCATCCCGTCGACCCGATGGTTCGACGCGGCGATGCTGCCGAAAGAGCAGGTGTCGCAGAAGGACAACGTCAAGGCGATGATGGTGTTCGGGCACGGCGGCAATACCGTCACCCGCATGCCAGACGCCGCCAAGGGAATCGAGAAGCTCGATCTCCTCGTCGTCGCCGACCCGCATCCCACGACCTGGGCCGCGCTGTCGGAACGCAAGAATGGCACCTATTTGCTGCCGATCTGCACGCAGTTCGAGACCTCGGGTTCCCGCACCGCGTCCAACCGCTCGATTCAGTGGGGCGAACAGGTCGTCAAGCCGATCTTCGAGTCGAAGGACGACTACGAGGTCATGTACCTGTTGGCCAAGAAGCTCGGCTTCGCCGACCTGATGTTCAAGAACATCAAGGTGGAGGGCAACCGGCCGGTTCCGGAGGACATCCTTCGCGAGATCAATCGCGGCGGGTGGTCGACCGGTTATTGCGGCCAGTCGCCGGAACGTCTCAAGGTTCACATGCAGAACCAGAAGGACTTCGACCTTGTTTCCCTGCGGGCCAAGGACGGTCCCGCCAAGGGCGATTACTACGGATTGCCTTGGCCGTGCTGGGGCAAACCGGAATTCAAGCACCCCGGAACGCACACGCTGTACAACACCAGCCTTGCGGTGAAGGACGGCGGCGGCACATTCCGCGCGCGCTTCGGCGTCGAACGGATCGTCAAGACCAAGGTGATCGAGAACGGGCAGGAGGTCGAGCGCGAGCAGCGGATCAATCTGCTCTCCGAGGGCTCCTACTCAAAGGACTCGGAAATCAAGGACGGCTATCCCGAATTCACACTCGGCGTGCTGAAGAAGCTCGGCTGGGACAAGGACCTCACGGAAGCCGAGCTGGCGGTGATCCAGAAGATCAATTCCGCCAATCCGGATGCCGTGTCCTGGTCGATCGATCTGTCCGGCGGTATTCAGCGTGTTGCGATCGAGCACGGCTGTATCCCGTACGGCAATGGCAAGGCGCGCGCGAATGCGTTCGGGCTGCCGGATGCTATTCCGGTGCACCGCGAGCCGATTTATACGCCGCGTCCCGATCTCGTGGCGAAGTATCCGACGCTGCCGAATGCGCGGCAGTTCCGGCTGCCCAATGTCGGCTTCGATGTGCAGAAGGCCGCGGTCGATAAGGGAATTGCGAAGCAATTCCCGATCGTCCTCACCTCGGGCCGTCTGGTCGAATACGAAGGCGGCGGCGAAGAAACGCGGTCCAATAAGTGGCTCGCCGAACTTCAGCAGGACATGTTCATAGAAATCAACCCGTCCGACGCCGCCGAACGCGGCATCAAGGACGGTGGCTGGGTCTGGGTAACCGGCCCGGAGAACGCGTCCAAGGCTCGCATGAAGGCGCTCGTGACCGAGCGTGTCGGCAAGGGAGTGGCCTGGTGTCCGTTCCACTTCGCCGGTTGGTTCCAGGGCGTCGATCAGCGCAGCAAATATCCGACCGGTGCCGATCCGATCGTGCTGGGCGAAAGCGTCAATACGCTCACAACCTATGGCTACGATCCGGTGACAGGCATGCAAGAACCAAAAGCCACGCTCTGTCAGATCCGCGCGGCGTAAGGAGACGCAACCATGGCTCGTATGAAATTCCTTTGCGACGCCGATCGTTGCATCGAATGCAACGCTTGCGTCACCGCCTGCAAGAACGAAAACGAAGTGCCTTGGGGCATCAACCGGCGGCGTGTCGTCACCATCAACGACGGCAAGCCTGGCGAGCGTTCGGTGTCGATGGCCTGCATGCATTGCACCGACGCGCCATGCGCGGCGGTTTGCCCGGTCAGCTGCTTCTATACGACGGCCGACGCCGTGGTCCTGCACTCAAAGGATCTCTGCATCGGCTGCGGCTATTGCTTCTACGCCTGTCCGTTCGGCGCCCCTCAATATCCGCGGGTCGGCAATTTCGGTTCGCGCGGCAAGATGGACAAGTGCACCTTCTGCGCCGGCGGGCCCGAGGCTGATGGCTCGCAGGCCGAGTACGCCAAGTACGGCGCCAACCGTCTGGCCGAAGGCAAGCTGCCGCTCTGCGCGGAGATGTGCTCGACCAAGTCGCTGCTGGCCGGTGACGGCGAGATCATTGCTCAGATCTACAAGGAGCGGGTTGTGAAACGCGGCTACGGCTCCGGCGCCTGGGGTTGGAAGACGGCTTACAAGGAAACGATCGCGTCCTGACGTCCGGGAGGCGCGGGGCCGGCGATGATCCCGGCCCCGCGGCTACATGGCAGCAATAGAAAAAGCGGAGAGACGGGGATGAACAGCCTTAAGAACCCCTTGCGGACGGTGATTGGTGCATTTCTGGTGCTATGCGCTGTTGCCTTGCTGACGCCCGCAGGCGCGCAAAGCAGAAACCCCGACGGCTCGGTCAATCCGACTGCCAGCGCGGTCAGCGAGCAGCAACTTCTCCAGGAATTGAACCGGATCCAGGGACGGGTCACGATCCCGGATCAGAAGGAAGGCCTGTTGATTCAGCCGGCGGGCCGCGAATGGCGCGAATTCCATCAGGTGACGCTGTACTGGATCGGTGCCATCGCCATTGTCGGCATGCTGGCGCTTCTCGTAGCTTTCTATCTGGCCCGCGGCATGATCAAGATCCAGAACGGCCGGTCCGGCCGCACCGTTGTCCGCTTCAATGCGTTCGAGCGCTTCGTCCATTGGATGACAGCGGCCTGCTTTATCGTGCTTGCGGTGTCAGGGTTGAACATCACCTTCGGAAAGGCATTGCTTTTGCCTATCATGGGCGAAGCTGCCTTCGCGGGCTGGTCGCAATGGGGCAAGTACGCTCATAATTACCTGAGCTTCCCCTTTACGATCGGCGTGGTGTTGATCTTCCTGATCTGGATCGGCGGCAACATCCCGAACCGGGTCGATATCGAATGGCTCAAGAGAGGCGGCGGCATCATCGGCGACGATCACCCGCCTGCATACCGCTTCAATGCCGGACAGAAGATGATCTATTGGATCGTCGTTCTCGGCGGTGCGGCGGTGGCCATCTCCGGCTATATCCTCATGTTCCCGTTCTATGGCGGGCTGACGATTTCGGGCATGCAGACCGCCCAGATCGTGCACAGCATCATTGGTGTTCTCTTCATCGCGGCGATGCTCGCCCACATCTATATCGGCACGATCGGTATGGAGGGGGCGTTCGAAGCAATGGGCAGCGGCGAGGTCGACGTCAACTGGGCAAAGCAACATCACGCCTTGTGGCTCGAGGAAGAGAACCGGCGCGTAACCGGCGGCGCAACACCGCACGCGACTCCCGCAGAATAGGCGTCGAACGGATAATCGAAAGCGCCCGGCGAAGCTTCCCCGGGCGCTTTTCTTTGCGTGTCGCAGCCTGCTTGTTGCCTAGATTCGGGCGCCAGTCGAGGTGTATGCGGCGGTGCTCGTCACCTGCATCATGTTGGTTGCGTAGAAACCTGCGCCCGCAATCACGACAATCGCGACGCATGCGGCAATGAAAGCGCGCATCGATAGTCCTCCCGTTACCCCGTTGTTGAGGGTCGTGGTAGACTAAAATAATCGCGATTGCTTGCAAAGCGCCTGCAGGTCCTGTGCTCGTGCGCCTGGATGTCGCGCCGCAATACAATCGGCGCTATCCGCGAAAGTCAGAGCTCTACGGAGCTGACCGCAAAACGCCCAACGTCATCGTTCAATTCAGGTGCTTGACGCTGTCAGGACGTGGTTGCTGCCGCTAGTTTTTCGGGTTGGGCTGATTTGCATCTTGCGGACAGTTCGGATGCACCTCCACCGACTCGCCATGTCTTTGAACCGTGGGGGCGGCCGAATTTTCATGCCCCCCTGCCGACGGCAGGATGGCGCTCTTCTCGACGGCCTGTGCCTCTGACGAGGCCGCGCCGGTCGTTGCATTCCGTGCCGCGCTGGGCGGACAATTCGTCATATCTTTCGAAGCATCGCCACGCTCATTCTGCTGGGCTGCTGCCAGTGCCGTCGCAAAAAGCAGGGTCGATAATGCGAGCGCTACTTTCATTTGTGTCTCCGGATTGCAGTGTAATGTCCGCTCTAAATTGGACGCTGCACTCTGCTGACCTGGCTAACTCACGAACCGGCATTTCGTTTCATGGCCGATAAGCACAAGCTGACATGCCTTACGCATCGCAGGTCCGGGCGGGTCATATCGGGGGGCGCTATTATCGCAGGGGCAGCCCCGCGACATTGAATGGGAGCCTTTCATATGAGGTCAGCTCGAACCTGAGGCCGACCAAAAAGTGTTGGGAAAAATCCGCCCCGGATATCTGGAGTTTACAATTTTGTGGAAATGTCGGCCGGGTGAGAGGCAGCAGCGGCCGCTGGCAAGATTGGGGACATTCGACGGCATGACATCACCCATACATCCAGGGCGCTGCGAATTGCAGTTGCCGCTCGGTAACGTGCGCAGCGAACTGGTGCGCGCCTTTGTCCGCGAGGCGGCGCTTGCCGAGGATGCACCCGCTTCCTGTGCAAGCCGGATCGCGGACGATTGCGCCGATGCGTGGCTGGCGCTGTCCGCCGACGTGTCAGGCGACGAACGGGCCCATATTGCCGTGACGATGTCCAGCCGCGAAGTGAAAGCAAGAATTCTGCTGCGCGGATATTCGCGCTTTTCCGGCATCGTTGCGTCGTTAGGTGCGCGCCTGCGGCCGGATGCCGGGATCTCTTGTCGCGAAAGCGGAATTGACAACTGGGAAGTGAGCCTTCACCGCAGCCTGAGTCAGGCCGCTGAAGTGCACCGAATGCCACCCGAGTCTTCATCGGTGCCGGCCGCACCGGCAGCGGCCCAGCAGGACTTTCGCATCGAGTTGCCCGGCAAAGGTGATGCGCCGGCGATCGCCCGGTGCTTTCTTGAGGTCTACGGACATCACTATGTCCACGCCGACGTTTTCGCACCCCACCGCTACTGGGCCAGAGTTGAGAATGGCGAACTCATCCCGGTGGTCGCACGGAGCAGCAAGGGTGACGTCATCGGCCATGTGGCGCTGGAACGGGAAGGCGGGGCTGTTGTTGCGGAACGGGGCGAGGCCGTCGTCTTGCCCGCCTACAGGGGACATCACCTTCTCGAACGCATGACGGACCTTCTGTCCGCCGAAGCGCCGAAACGAGGTCTGCACGGCATTTATGCCGAACCGCTAACCATTCACACCTTTTCGCAGCGCAACGACGAACGCGCAGGAATGCCGGTATGCGCGGTTTTGCTCGGCGCCAATCCGGAAAGCTTCCGTCCGAAGGACATCGCTTGCCCAACAGCCGGTCAGCGTCAAAGCTATCTGCGGACATTCCGTTTCGTACGGCCGCCGGCGCCACGCACGGTACAAGCGCCTGCACCTTACAAGGAGGTGTTGTTTGAAATCTATCAAAGCCTCGGTGTCACGGTGATGCTGGCGGCTGCGTCGGGTGCGGTTTCCCCGGACTCGCACACGGCGATCAAGCTGAACGATCGGGGTTACGGCGTGATTCAGTTCGAGCGTATCGGTCCGAATGCCGCCATCGAGCTCGAACAAGCGCTCCGGGATGTCCGTGCTCTCGGAGCGCGCTCGATCCAGCTCGCGGCCCCGATCGAGGATCCAGGACTTCCGGCCCTTACTGTTGCGGCGCGTGGGCTCGGCTTCTTCTTTTGTGGTCTGGGGCCGGCATTTGCAGACGGCTCTGACGTGTTCTTGCTGCAGCTTCTGACCGAGCCGCTGGATACCGGAAAACTTCAGCTATTTGCGGACCGGACGAAGGAGCTGGTTGCCTTCATCGACCGCGATCGCCAGGCAGTATCCGCCGGCACCGCGAACGCGGCTTGATGTCCGCGCCGGCGCACCATGTTGATGCGGGCTCAGACCATTCGTCCGGAATGCGGGAGAACAAACGGTAAGTCATTGTGCGGAATCACTCCCGCGGCATTCGCAACACCGAAGACCTGCCGTAACGTCGTATCGTCGATCACGTCTTTCGGTGAGCCTGATGCGAAGACGGCTCCACTCCGCAGCATCAGCAATCGCGTTGCGATCATCGCGGCGAGATTGAGATCGTGGATGACCACAATGACGGCGTTCCCGGCGGCTGCCACATCACGAATGGTGGCGAGCAGCAAGAGCTGATGCTTCAGGTCGAGGCTGGAGGTCGGTTCGTCGAGCAGGAGAAGACCTGGACGGAAGGTTTCGTCGGCAGTTTCCAGCTGTAGCAATGTGCGAGCGAAGTGGACGCGCTGCTGCTCGCCGCCCGAAAGCCGCGTAATCACCTGTGAGGCAAGATGCGCGATGTCGCCAGCCGCCATCACCTTGTCAACGAGATCGGCGAGGTTGCTGCGTCCCCTGTTGGGATTTGCGCCCATCAAGACGATTTCGGACACCGTGAAGGGAAAGGTCACGGTGGTGTGCTGAGACAGCATCGCTCTGCATTGAGCGAGTTCCGATGAATCCAGGTCTTGGATCCGGCGGCCTTTGATCGTGACCGTTCCGCCGCTCGGACGGATCTCGCCGGACAGCGTGCGTAGCAGCGTCGACTTTCCGGCGCCGTTCGGTCCGACCAGGGCGATGATTTCGCCTGCCGCCACTGATAATGTTACGCGATCAACGATCGTCTTGCCGTTGATTTCGATGACAATGTCACGGGCTTCGATCAAACAGGTCATAGCGTCGCGAGGGAACGCTGTCGCAGCAGCATGACAAGAAAGAAGGGCGCCCCGATTGCCGCCGTAATGATCCCGATCGGAATCTCGGCCGGTGCTGCAATGGTGCGGGCGGCGGTATCCGCAAACAACAGGAGCGCCGCGCCGAGCAGGATCGAGGCGGGCAGCAAAAGCCGATGACCCGGCCCGATCATCAGGCGCAACAGATGCGGGACCACGATCCCGACAAACCCGATGATGCCGGAGACCGAGACCGCGGCCCCGGTCGCCGCGGCGACCACGATGATTGCGCCGACTTTGAGCCGTTGAACCGAGACGCCGGCGTGAAAGGCTTCGGCCTCGCCCAGGACGAGCAGGTCGAGGCCTCGCGCGAGAAAGCCGATCGCGGCCGCAGCGATCAGGAGTGCGGGCGCTATCGCGGCGGCTTTCGACCAGGTCGCGCCGGCCAGCGAACCGAGCAGCCAGAACGTCACGTCGCGCAACTGGCGGTCGTCCGCGGCAAAGACGAGAAGTCCTATCCCGGAATTGGCGAGTGCGGCGATCGCGATGCCACCAAGCAGGAAAATGGCGATGGAGGTGCGCCGGTCGCGGGTGGCCAGCCGATAAAGCGCATAGGTCGCAACCAGCGCACCGATAAACGCGGCAAAAGGCAGAGCTTCGACAGACATCTGGCCGACGAAGCCCGAGAAGCGATCGCTAATGACAATCGTGGCCGCGGCGGCGAGGCCTGCACCGCTCGAAACGCCCACAAGACTTGGATCGGCGAGCGGGTTGCGGAACAGCCCCTGCATGATCGCCCCCGCCGCCGCCAGCATCCCGCCGACCATCATCGCCATCACGATCCGGGGTAAACGGATCGACCACAGAATCAGACGATCCCGCTCGAATTCGCTACCGGATGACAGAACAAAGATCGCTTTGATGAGGCGGTCGGCTGGTATTCCCGCGGCTCCCGTCAGGGCAGCCACTACGACGGCAGCGACAAGCAGGAACAACAAGACAGGAATGACAAGCCAGGCCGGAGGCCGCCGGGCTGCGGCCGGTGCCGCGGCAGACGCGAAACTCATTTCTTGCACGCGGTCGCGGCGTCTTCCTGGGAGGGCAGAATGCCCGCCGTCAGGTTCGGATTCAGGTTCGGATAGAGTGCGCGGCTGAGTTCACCGGCTGCACGAGCGGTGCGCGGCCCAAATCCCAGCATGTACAGGCCATCCATCGAGAGAAATTGCTTGCGGCGTGCTGCTGGCGTCGCACTGAAGGCGGCCTTTGAAAAAACGTCTGCCGCGGTCATGTCCAGGCCCGGCCGCTGCATGCCGAGAACCCAATCCGGCGCCGCGCCGATGACGGCTTCCTCGTTTACGATCTTGTAGCCCTCGAAACCGTCGAAGACATTCACTCCGCCCGCGAGCTTGATAAGGCCGTCGGCCGCCGTGCCCCGGCCAGCTACCATAGGCTTGTCCCCTGCAAAAGACATGACGAACATCACCCGGGCGGGCGACTTGATTTCTTGCCGGATCGCGGCGAGTGACGAGAGTTCGTTCTCAACGCGTCTGGCCAGGCATTCTCCGCGATCGGTGCTTTCGGTCGCCGCCGCGACGATTTTGATCTTCTCGACGATTCCCTTGCCATCATAGGTGTCTGGAATCCGCACGAACGGGATTGAGGCCGCCTCGAGCACAGAAACCGTCTCTTTCGGTCCGCTGCCTTCCGCCGCTAGGATCAGCGATGGTCCGAGGCTAAGCACGCCCTCCGGCGACAATTGCCGAAAATAGCCGACATTTGGCTTGGTTTTGAGTGCCTCCACGGGATGCGTGCTCGTGGAATCGACACCGACGATCAGGTCGGCGCGCCCGAGCGCGTACAGGATTTCGGTGACGGCGCCGCCGATCGACACAATGCGAGAACTGTCGCGAATCTGGACCTCGCGGCCAAGGGCATCCTGTACCGAGGCCGCGTTCGATATGCCGCTCGTGACCGGCAGCAGCGCAATCGCGGCCGCGATCAGTTCAACAATGCGCGAGGCCAACCTCATTTTGTCAGGATCAACTTGTTCTGAGCGGTCAATCTGAGACGATAGCGCTCGCCGCCGTGGGTGATTGTCACTTCCCGTGTGCCCACAAAGATATCGCGCGAATCGATACTGTTATCTGCCATCGTGATCGCGCGCTCGACCGAGATCGATACGGCAGCGGCGCGTCCGTCTTCCATTTTCATTGCATTATTGATCTGCTGTCGCATGGTCGCTGACATTTTCGAAGATATGAGAAGCGCTGTCACCGCATATGATTTGGAATTCGTACAGGGATGCCATCCTTCTTAGAAGCAGTTTAAAAGATAGCGGTCTTGCTCGGTTGACCCAGAAATTTCGCTAGAATACGAAATTTGAACGTCGGTCGAGTCCGATAAGCCAGCAAGCACTTCTGTCGACGCAAGTGCCAGCCAGCCCAGAACACTAAGAGATAACTTTGGGGGCTGTAATGTCGCAACGTCGCGTCAACCGTCAGCGGTTGCTGCTCGGTGTATCCATACTGGGTCTTGCATCTGTTTGGTCCTTCACTGCGGTCGCACAGCAAGTGCTCGAGACGATTACCGTCACCAGCATGGGGCGCAAGCCGCGGGCGGTTTCAACCCAGAGTGCAGCTCCGTCGGGACAGCAGCAGGATCCGGTATTACTGGAAAACGTGCAAACCCAGCAGGCCGCGATCGATGTGCTTGCGCCAATCAGCGTGATCACGCTGGAAAACATAAACCGCATCGATCCGAAACGCCTGTCCGACATCTTCTACAATGTGCCCGGCGTGTCCTTCCAGGAGCGCGGCGATACCCCGGAAACCTCGATCAACATTCGCGGTCTGCAGGATTTTGGCCGGGTTGCGGTTAATGTGGACGGCGCGCGCCAGAACTATCAGCGCACCGGCCACAATGCGAATGGCGGCTTCTACCTCGATCCTGAGCTGATCGGCGGCGTCGAGGTAATTAGAGGGCCGACTGCGAACATCTACGGGTCGGGCGCCATTGGTGGTGTTGTATCGTTCCGTACCAAGGACGTCGAAGACATCCTCAAGCCAAACGAGCGTATTGCGACCGCCTTTGGCGGGATGCTCGGCTCAAATTCCGGACGCGGCATGGCGTCCGCCTTCACCGCCGTGCGCGGCAATCCCAACGTCGACTTCATTTTCGGCGCCACGCACCGGATGCAAAGCAATTACAAGGATGGCGACGATAACGTTATCTCCAATACCGGCAATCACGTCTCGACCGGTATGGCGAAGGGCACTTTCCGTCCGGCCGACGGTCACGAGATCAAGCTCGGCATGATCCTTCAGGAGAATCTCTTCAATATCGGTCAGTACAACCGCGGACCGACCACAACGGCGGCACAACGCGCGCTGAATCAAGGTTCGTCAGTGTATGCCACCGACTTGCACAACACGACGGCGACGATCCGGTGGAAATACTACCGGCCGGACGACAACATCTTCAACTGGGACGTGAGCGCATATTCCAACAGGACCAGCAGCGATCAGACCAAGATCGCACATTTGAGCAACACCGCTCAGGCCGGCGTCTGCACCACGCCGGGTAACAATGTTTCCGGCTGCGTGGGCGACAAGCGTTCCTATGTGCTGGAGACGCTCGGGTTCGATGCCAACAACACAACGCGCTTTAATTTCGGTGAGTGGCGGAACGCGGTGACGTTTGGCGGCGACATGTTTCAGGACGATGTCACAACGTCCGACGCGTCGGGCAATTCCAATGTTACCACGCCCGGCGGCATCCGTACTGTGTCCGGCGCGTTCGTGCAGTGGAAGGCCAATTATTCGAGCTGGCTCGAAGTGGTGAGCGCTGCGCGCTATGATAATTACAGCTTGGAGAGCAATAACAATTCGGCATCAGGAAGCAGGCTGTCTCCGAAAGTTACGGTCGGTGTCACGCCGGTCAAGGGCATCACGCCCTATGTCAGCTACGCCGAGGGCTATCGTGCTCCCTCGATTACCGAGACGCTTATTGCGGGCGCGCACGCCACCGGTGGCGGCCCGGTCATTTTCAATTGTCCGGGCGGCGGCGGGGGATTGTTCTGTTTCCTGCCGAATCCCAATCTCCGGCCAGAGGTCGGCAAGAACAGCGAGGTCGGCCTCAATCTGAAATTCGATAATATCTTCACGACCGGCGACTCGTTCCGCGGCAAATTCAGTGCCTTCCGCAACAATCTCGAGGATTACATCGAACTTGTCGCCTCGCCGCCGGTTACCGTGATGGTGCAGGTGAATCCGAATCCACCTCCTTTTATATTTGTGCCGATAACTGGCAGCCAGTTCTATCAGTATCAAAACATCAACAGAGCACATATCCAGGGCTTCGAAGCCGAGACGATGTACGATGCGGGAGGGTGGTTCCTTGGCGTTTCCGGTCAGATCCAGCGGGGCTACAACGATGTCACCGGCGAAGGTCTTGCGACCATTCAACCGAACAAGATCGTGACCACGGCCGGCGTGCGTCTGCTCGACAAGAAATTGACGATCGGAGGCAATTGGACGTCGGCGGCTGCGAACACCCACGTGCCGGCGAACTACTTGCCCAGCACGTCATACGATCTGGTGAATCTGTTTTTGACCTACGAGCCGGTCAAGGACCTCACCTTTGGCTTCACCGTCGATAACGTCCTGAACTCCTATTATCGTCCTTATGCCATCCCGAAAGGGGCCTCGGACGGTTCGACGCAGAACGACGTGCTGTGGGCTGCGCCGCCTCCGGGTATCGTCTACAAGGGCTCCATGCGCGTTCGGTTCAGTGCCCTGTAACGACGCGACGGACGGGGACCGCCGCGTCCCGCGGCGGATCCTTGGTTGCCACAAAGGAGAGGAAACGATGTTCATCGCCATGAACCGGTTCAAGGTGAAAAAGGGATCGGAAGCGGAGTTTGAGCGCGTCTGGACCTCGCGTGATTCCTATCTCGACCGAATGCCGGGATTCGTCGAGTTCCATCTTCTGAAGGGGCCGGAAGCGGACGACCATACACTCTATTCGTCGCACACTGTCTGGCAAAGCCGCGAGACGTTCGAGGCCTGGACCAGGTCGGAAGAGTTCAGAAAAGCTCACTCGCGCGCCGGGGACTCGACGACATCGTCGCTGTACCTGGAGCACCCAAAATTTGAAGGATTCGAGGTTCGGCAAACGGTCACCCGGTCGTGCGACGCGGCTTGAGATGGATGGCTAGCCGGAACATGAGCGCCCCATCTGTGACGATGCTTGCCGATCATCTCGCCAAGCATCCGGATGTGATTGTCGAGCACTTCGCTCAGGAAGCCGGCGTCACCCCCAGGGAGGTGGTTCATGCTCTGCCTGCGGCCTTCCGGACCTTCGCCGGTGGAGCGCATTTTGTCGAGGTGATGAACGAAGTCGCCCGGTGGGGCGACGTGACTCTCATCGTGCATACCGATGACGGAATCATGGAATTTGGCGGTCCGATCCCGGCCGGCCAGGTCTCGCGCGGCTATTATAACATACCCGGTACGACCGGCTTCCACGGCCACATCCGCCATGAGCGCTGCGCCGAGATCGCCTTCGTCGAGCGCCCATTCATGGGACGCCATTCGGCGTCCATTCTGTTTTTCAATCGTGACGGGACGATTATGTTCAAGATCTTCGTCGGTCGCGACGCAAACCGGGAATTGAAACCGGATCAGTTGCAGTCGTTTAGGCGCCTGGCACAGACACTGTCAAAATAGGCGGTGGTAGCGGCTGCAGGCGCGGCACTGCCCGTGTCAGGCGTTATTGACCCGCGGGGTGGTAGGGTGAAGGCTGCTGCCCCGGAGGGACTGAATGCTCATAGCGATTCGCGGGCCCGTGCTCACCTATTCGGGCGATCCGTTCAGGCATGGCCTTGACAGCACTATGACTTATGAGCCCGACGCCATCGTTGCGATGGAAGGCGGAGTCGTGACGCATTTCGGCCCGGCCGGTGCGATCGAGCCGCTGCTGCCGCCCGGAACCGCCATTAAGAATTACGGAAAGGATTCCCTTATTTCCGCAGGCTTCATCGACAGTCATGTGCATTATCCGCAGACTCCGATGATGGCCGCTTTCGGAGAACAATTGCTCGACTGGCTGAATACTTACACTTTTCCGGTGGAGCGTCAGTACTCCGACAAGGAGTTTGCCCGCAGCGTCGCCAAAGTGTTCCTGCGCGAGTTGTTGAGAAACGGGGTCACTACAGCCTGCGTCTACTGCACCGTCTATCCGCAATCGGTCGACGCTCTGTTCGAGGAGGCCGAAGCGCTCGGCATGCGGCTTGCGGCCGGCAAGGTCATGATGGATCGCAACGCGCCCGATTATCTGCGCGATACGCCGCAGCGGGGATACGACGAGTCCAAGGCGCTGATCGCGAAATGGCATGATCGCGGCCGGCTCATGTATGCCATTACGCCGCGCTTCGCCGCGACCAGTTCGCGTGAGCAGTTGGCGATGACCGGCGCCCTATGCCGCGAACATCCCGATTGCTTCATGCAGACACACGTGTCCGAGAACAAACGTGAAGTAGCCTGGGTCAGAGAATTGTTCCCCGAACGCGAGGGCTACCTGGATGTATATGATCATTACGCTTTATGCCGGCCGCGTTCAGTTTTCGGACATGGCGTGTATTTGACCGAAGCCGAGCTGCAGGTGATGCACAGAACCGGCTCGGCCATCGCGCATTGCCCGACCTCAAACTTCTTTCTCGGCAGCGGCTTCTTCGACATCTCCCGGACGATGCGGCAGGATCGTCCGGTCCGCGTCGGAATTGGAACCGACATCGGCGCAGGTACATCGTTTTCGATCCTCGCAACATTGAACGAGGCCTACAAGGCCGCGCAGTTGAACGGCCATGCATTGTCGGCAAGACATGCGTATTATCTCGCGACCCGCGGCACCGCCCACGCCATGTATCTCGACGACAGGATCGGGAGCATCGCTCCCGGGATGGAAGCAGATATCGTCGTCCTCGATATGAAATCGACACCCCTGATCGACTATCGCATGCAGTTCGCCAAGGATTTCGACGAGGCATTGTTCATACAGATGATGCTTGGCGACGACCGAGCCATCCAGGCGACCTATGTCGCAGGCCGGCTGGTCTATAGCCGGGATGAGCGTCGGAACGTCGTAACTCTGTAAAGCTGCTGGACGTTACGGTCTACTGCGGTCGAAGCGCAGCACGGCTTCGGCGATGACGGCTGCGCCGGCTGCGATCGCATCCGGCTCGGCCCATTCCTCCGGCGCGTGACTCTTGCCGTCACGACACGGGATGAACAGCATGGCCGAAGGCGCGATGCGGGCGACGAAGGCGGCGTCATGCCCCGCACCCGACGCAATATCGATATGGCTGAAACCAAGCGCGTTGGCGCTGTCTGCAAGCAAACTCCGCAGGCCTGGATCGCAGGCGGTCGGATCGGTATCGGAGAGGCGTATGAATGACGCGCGTTGTGTGCGGCTTTGGTCGGCAAATATGGCGGTCTCCGCATCGAGGCGCGCGAGAAATTCGTCCATCAATGTGCGGTTTTCGGAGCGTGCGTCGATCACAATGCGAGCCTCCTGCGGCACGACATTGGACGCGCCCGGTGCTACCGTTACGATGCCGATTGTCGCGACGAACAATCCGTCGTTGCGCGCAACGAGTTCACGGGCAATGCGATCGACAAAGACTGCAGTCTTTGCCGCGGGCGTGAAGGCGTCGCGGCGAAGATGCATCGGCGTGGTGCCGGCATGATCGGCCGAACCCTTGAAGATGACCTCGATGCGCGTGATGCCGACGATGGCGGTAACGATGCCGACATCGATCTTGCCTTCCTGCAGCACAAGGCCTTGTTCGATATGCAGCTCGAAAAACGCGGCGATGTCGTTACGTTTGGCGCCTGCGAGCGCGGCGACATTGCCGCCGACACGATCGATCGCGTGTGACAGCGCTTCGCCGGACGGTTCGGTATAGGCCAGCATCCGTTCGTCCAGCACGCCGGCCATGCCGCGGCTGCCGATGCAGGACAGGCCGAATTCACTTGGTTCCTCGGCGAGAAAATCGATGACCTCGACGTTGTGGCGCAATGCGATACCGGATTCGCCTAGTGAACGGACGATTTCGAGCGCCGCGAGCACGCCGGCCGGCCCATCAAAGCGTCCGCCGGACGGCACCGTATCGGAATGCGAGCCGATCAGGATCGTTCCGGCATTAGACTCGGTGCCCTCGCGGCGGCCGATCAGGTTGCCGGCGGCATCGGTACGGATCGTCAAACCTGCATCTTCGAAGCGCCGCTGCAGCCAAGCCCGCCCCTTGTCGAATAGCGGCGAGAATGAGCGGCGGGTGTAGGGCTTGCCGGGATCGGTGATCTCGGCAAGCTGCATGAGATCGTCCCACAGCCTTTTGCTGTCGATCGGAAGGTTGCCTGCCATCAGGTCGTGCCTGTCTTGGATGTGCCCGCTGCGCCGGTTTTCAGCGCGGCTGCGGCAAGCGCATATCCGCCGGCCGCGCCATCGATGAAATGCATGTGATCTGAATGCGCCGGAAATGGCGTGAAGCAAGTCATCATTGCGGCCCGTTCACGATGAAGGCCAAAGCGCAAAATTCCTTTCCGTGCAGCTGCTTTGAGCTTTTGTTCAATCTCCTCCGCCAGGTCAGAGTTGCAGTCAATGATCATGCGCAATGCGTCATCGAATTTGCGGTGGTCGGAATTCGCCACGACCTGCTTCAGATAGACTGCGGGGATAAACGGTCCGACGCGCACGCGGAACCGGAAAATGAGATAATAGAGCGCTGTCCTGAACAGCGCCGCGCCGAAGCAGCAGCGGCACGTCGCCGCGGGAGGACGCGCGCGCCTCGAGATCGATGCCCTGAGGCGGCCAGCGGAAGTCCGGGCCATTTGCTGGGACAGGGGCATGGCCTTTCCGCTCGGCAAGCAGCACGAGTTCCTGCACTTCCCGGCGGAATGCGCGCGGATCGGCGCGATCGCCTGGGACGACCAAGATCGCCAGAACGAGCCCGTGCAGCGAAGGCATTTCCTCGAAGCGGCACGAGAGGCCGGTCAGATCGGGACGTGCGCCGGGCGGCGCTGGAGATACCGCGAAATGCCCCTGTTTCATTGCGGTTTCGGCCCATGCGAGTCCGCCGCCGGAGAACATCGCGTAGGTCACATCGTCCGACGGCGCGAAGCGCGCGACCCGGACATCCAGGCCATGGGCCCTGATCTCCCGCACCGGCACCATGGCGCCGCGCAGCTCCAGAGCCAATTCTTCCGCCGTCCAGCGCAGCGTTGCCGCTATTGCGTCGCGCGCCAGATCTATGCCTGACGGTGGGACCGCGAAGCTCGCGCCGTCGCCGCCGAATACGAACGGAAATTCGCGGCCCAGCACATTAGCCACGGCGGCAATGCCCGCGGCACCGGCCATGTTCACCGCCTTGTAGCGGTTCTCAAGGATTGCTCGTGTCGAGCCCACGACATCTGTGGCTCCAATGACCCAATCCTGCGGCAGCGGATGATACAGTGTCTCGTCCACAACGCTCGGGAAGCCGCGGAAGACAGGTACCCGGTCGTAGAAGTTTTCGGTATCGGGCTCGATCTTCACGGGCGCATCCTGCTAGGCCATTTCGCGACCGACCGCTGTCTCGGACTCCGGCACCGATGCATTACGATGGTAATGTGCTCTCAGTTCACCGATTCGAACCATCGCAGGAAGCGGCCGCCAGCTAAGCCGCGCATCAGCATCAGATTGTACTCTGTAAATGTCTCGGCGCGATTCCAGCCATCGCTTGGCCAATGCGACAGGGCGCGCTCGAGCCGGGGAATATCGATCGCTCGCTGTGCCAACGGAGACTGCGCTAGGGCCTTGATCTCACGGGCAATCTCGTCGCGGCGGCCTTCAATCCGTCGATACCATTCCGCATCCTGCAGGCCGTGGAGGCGGTTCGTCACCACGCATTCAGGCAGGATACCCCACATCGCTCGCCGGATCAGCGAGCGGTCAGTGCCTTCGGCAAGAAACTGTTCGGGGGGTATCCCGAGACAATAGGAGACGACGTCGATGTCGGCCGTGGGGTCGCGAATCTCGACTCCGGTTACCGCCTTTTCGGCAGCATGCCAGTCGCCGGCATAGTCGGCCTGAAGGAGCCCCTGGATGCGTTCGTCGCGGTGCGCGCGATAATGAAAATCGTGCCCAGATTGCCGCGCGCGCACCTCCACTTCCATGGCTGCCGCAAAGTCAGGCCGGATCGGTGAATGCATCTGCCATGGAGCGACGCGTTGCGGATGGTGACGGCGATCCGCCCACGAGCAGCGCCATCGGGAGAGGGCCGGCTCGATGAACAGTTTGTGCACCGCATTCCAGCGTGAATACGGGGTACGGCGATAATACAGATGCCACTGACGGAACGCAGTGATGCAGCGGCCGTGCATCAGGTGATCGAAGGCCTGAGACCAGCCGGTCCAGCTTATCGTATAATTGCCGCGCAATCCGCCGAGCAGGACGCGTCTATTCGCGCCATGCGCGCGACGCAGGATCGCCAGAACCCAGCCGAGGTTGGTCGGATTGCGCACCGGGCCTTCGAGCGCAACAAAAAACCGGTCGAGTTGCGCGAGATCGTCGGTTGTATCGTTATGGACATAGGTGACGTCGATATTGCCGATCGTTCTTGCGATAGCATCGACATAGGGTGTTTCGTCGGCATAGTGTCCCTCTGGAACAGCGCCATCGAAGTCCGGCCCTGGTACACCGGTGAAAGCCGCGAGACGCTGACCGGTCTCGGCGAGCGCGCTCGCTGCGAGGGCGGCGACCGACGAGGAGTCGAGACCGCCGCTGAGCAGACATCCGATCGGATAAGCACTGCGCATCTGGCGTCTGACGGCGCGATTGAGGCGCTCGCGCAATCCGTCGGCATAATCCTGATCTGTCCGTAATCTGACGCGCGGCGTGTCCTGGGGGGACCAGTAACGGGACTGCGTGATATTGCCATGCGCATCGACTTTCATCACATGCGCCGGCGGCACGCGGAAAGTGTCCTTGTAGATAGTGGTCGCGTGCTCGGCATGATTGAGCACGAGAAAGTCCGCAAACTTTTCCTCGCTCAATCGGCGGGGCACCTCATTCAGCGCGAACAATCCGTTGGGCATGGTTGCAAACGCGAAGAAGCGCCGGCTCCGGTGCCACATGATGACATTCAGGCCCAGTTGATCGCGCGCCAGGGTCAGCGTGCGGCGGTTCGCGTCCCAGATCGCAATTGCAAACGGGCCCCGCAGCATCGGCCACAGGCGGTCGCCGAATGTTTCCCAGGCCTTGAGTACCACCCGGGAGTCCGGCAAGGACGATGTGTCCCTGGCCGAGAGGCCAAGGCAGGCAATGATGTCGTCGCGATTATCGAGGCGAAGGTCGGCGGTGATCATCGATCCGCCAGCGCCATGGAAGGGCTGGCGGTCGTCACGGTCCTCCGGCGTCATGCGCATCAGCGCGTGAGCAAATCCCGCAGGACCGCTTACGGCGACATCCGATCGATCCGGCCCGAAGGCGCGCAGCGCGGCGGCGGCGCGTTCCAGTTCGCGCCGGCTGACCGGCTGGTCATCGAAACGCAGGATGCCGGCGATGGCGCTCATGAGGTCTTTTGATTCGAATCATTTGGCGCCGCCAAAGGCGGCCAAAGGCGTGAAGCGTTCGGAATCGTCTCCGCCGACCAGCTTTCGTGAGCCAACTTCAATCCATGCATGCGCGATCAGATGGTCGCGATGTCGCGCAACGCCCAGGCAAATCCTGCTTGCGATACCGCGCCGGCGAAGCATGACATGCGCAGCAAGGGCGCGCGGCAGACATTGCAGTGCCGCGCCCTGGCGTTTCGCCGCATGTTCGATCGCCCAGGCGGTCCAGGCCACGTCATCTCCAGGGAAGCGGCAGAGCTTTTTCATCGGGCGATCGGCCCAGCGCAACAAGCGCGCTGACGGCAATATGCGCACGGCAAGACGTGCCAGCATGAGCACGATCGCGGCTTCCCGCAGATATATCCGTCGCCTCGTCCGAGGCGTCATCGCCCGCAAGCTCCTTCCACCTGCCGCACCAGCCGCCGCTCGATCATAGTTTGCAGGAAGGGCAGCACGTCGCGCGACAGAGTTTCGCCATCGACATCATGCCTTTGCAATAGGAACTCGAGAATATCGCCCACGCGGCGCGGTTCGGAAAGCATGGTCCAGATGTCGCTCGCCACGGCGTTGAGGCTGACATAGGTATCGGTGTGGACATTGAGGACGACGATCTGACCGCCCAGATCGGTCGCGGCAAGGTACTGATCGCGAACCAGCACGCTGTCGATTGTCACACTCACGATTGATGGGTCCCGCACGCGTGTCCGGAAAGGCGAAGCGAGCCTAGCGGATCAGGGTATCCTTCGCCATCGGCGGATGGCCGAGAGACCGAGGCGCCGGGTCAGCTATCGGTGCGGACCGATAACGGGAACGACATTTCGAACGAGAAACCGAGCTTGGCCCCCGGAGTCGCGGGCGGCGGGGGATTTCGGTCCTCGCCGGGACGCTCTTCCAGAGCCGCGGCTTTCGTCGCGCCTGCGATAGAGACTTCTGAAATGGCAGGCGCCTCCCATGCGCGGCGCGCTCTAACCGGGACGTCCTTCTGAAGTCTCGACCCCATACCTGTCTCCGCGTGCCCGCCATGCCATTATGGCTATCGGTCCGACCGAGGCAAGATCGCCAAGCCGGAATGATAAGTCCTTATATTGCAAGCATATAACGGCGCTTGCGGACGCTTGGCAGTCGCAACCCATCATGATAGCGTTTTCAAACCAGATTTGATTGCGGCGAACAGACATCTAGATCGCTCGATCAGATGGCGGTCGATCCATGCATGCCGAGAAGGGTTCCAGGATGGCACAAAAGACGACATCAGAGGCGGAGACCAAGTCCGAGACGCCCGAAACTCAGGAATTGACCCCAGCCGCGCGGCTCGAGATGGCCAACAAGCTGGTTGATCGTTTCGCATTGTGGAGCGGCGTCGGCGGGCTCATCCCGGTCCCGATCATCGACGTCGCCACCGTTGCCGGTATTCAGCTCCAGATGCTGCGCCGCCTGTCGCAAATTTATAACGTGCCGTTCTCCGAAAACAGCGGCAAGGCGCTGATCGCAGCCCTGGCCGGGACGATGATCCCTGCGACCAGCGGCATCGGCGCGGCCAGCATGCTGAAGTCGGTGCCTGTGCTCGGGACGATTGCTTCGGGCTTCGTGATGCCTGCGCTCGCAGCGGGTGCAACCTTTGCGATTGGTAAGGCGTTCATCCAGCACTTCGAATCGGGCGGCACTTTGCTCGACTTCAACCCGCCCGACTATCGCGAGTTCATAAAGGCGCAGAAGGAAAAGTGGGACAATCGTTCGCGCGCCAAGGTGTCTGCGCCGGACGCCACCACCGCTCCGCGCACCAACTCTTGACCTTCACGGTCAGTAGCAATCCGGAGGGCAGTCACGATCGAAAGGTCGATGGCTGCTCCAGTGAAACCGATGATCGAGGCAGGGCTATACATCGTCTTTTGCGCGTTGACCGGTTTGTGCGGCATCGGGCGCCGTATGGGATTCCTCGGAACCTTCGGGCTTGCGCTGTTGACAACACCTCTGGTGGTGCTGCCCTTGCTGCTTATCACTGGCCCGTCGCGAAACGTGGAATGGCGTCGCCGGTCCTGATCCTGCCGGTCCTGATCGTTGAGTATCGAGACCGGCCCATGCCTTTCTTTGGGGGACGGCAGCGCCCCTTGCAACAGTAGCCGGCAGCAGCGTTCCAATGTCCTTCCTCCAGCTTGTTCACCGCGAGATGCACGCTTCGGTGCGGAAGCTGGTGTTCATGTCTGCTCTGGGGGGGATCAGCAACGCCCTTATTCTTACGGCGATCAACACCGGCGCGGCCGCGGCGGATTCGGACGAACGCGGCGCTGCGCTTTGGTCGGCCACCCTGTTCGTGGTGTCGCTGTTCCTGTTTTTCAAGACCCAGGTTTACGTCTCGACGACGATTACGTCGGAAATCGAGGCCATCATTCACAAGCTTCGCGTGCGAATGATGGACTATGTCCGCCGCTCGGAGCTTTTGTCGATCGAAGAGGTCGGCCGCGCGCGCATCATCGCCGCGATTTCGAGCGATGCCGCGATCTTGACGCAGGCGAGCAACATGCTCAGCTTCTCGATTCAGGGACCGGTCCTGATCGGGTTCGTGGCGATCTACGTGGCCTATTTGTCGCTCGCGGCCTTTCTGCTGAGCGTTCTCATCGTCAGCATGGCGGGTCTGATCTTTCACTTCCGGAGCCGCAAGCTGGTTGAGGAGCGAATGCGGGCCGCCGAGCACGAGCGCCGTCTGTTCGATCGCATCACCGATTTTCTCGATGGCTTCAAAGAGGTCAGGCTCAACCGGAGCCGCAGCGATGCCTTGTTTGACGATGCCGTCGATGTGTCGCGCACCGCGGCCAACATCAAAATCAGAAGCCAGTCGGAAACCTTCAAGCAAATCGCCTATTCGCAAGGCTATATGTATATCCTGCTCGGCACGGTGGTGTTCGTTGCTCCGCAATTCAGTGAAAGCCTTGGCGGCGCGTCAATCGCCAAGATCACCGCGGCACTGCTCTACGTCATCGGTGCATGCTTCGCACTCGTGCAGTCGATTCCCATTCTGATGAACGCCAATGCGGCTGCGGACCGGATTCAAATCCTCGAAACGAAGCTGCGCGAGTCCGTGTCGTCGGAGACAGACGAGGTCGCAACGCCGAAGAGCTTCGAATCGATCGAAATGCGCCAGATCGTTTTCAGCTATGTCGACCGCCATTCCGACGTGGCGTTCCATATCGGCCCAATCGACTTCACTCTGCGTTCCGGCGAGCTCGTGTTCATCACCGGCGGCAATGGCTCCGGCAAATCGACCTTTCTGCGCGTGCTTGCGGGTCTTTATCACCCCCAGGAGGGCGAGGTTCTGCTGAACGGAAAGCGGGTCAACAAGGCGACCCGCGACGAGTATCGCGAACTATTTTCGGCTATTTTCTATGACTATCATCTGTTCCGGCGGCTCTACGGCATTCCGGACGTCGATCCGGGCGAGCTGGCAAATCTGCTGGCCAAATTCCGGCTGGAGGACAAGACGGGCCTGACCAACGGCGAGTTCCGTACCCTCGACCTTTCGGGCGGCCAGCGCAGGCGGCTCGCGCTGATCGTCAGCATGCTGGAAAACAGACCCATCATGCTGCTAGACGAATGGACGGCGGAGCAGGATCCGGAATACCGGCGCAAGTTCTATGATGAATTGCTCCCCGAACTGATGCGCGCCGGCAAGACGCTGGTCGTCATCACCCATGACGACCGGTACCTCGACGAAACCAAGTTGCGGGGGCGTCGTGTTCATTTTGAAGAAGGGCGCATCGTTGACGAACGTACTGTGGGCGGCTGAAGGCGTTCGATGAGGAACGACTGATGGCAACGTATCCCGAGTCACTCGATGGTAACCCTCCGCCGGTGCGGCGGCGAGGGACATGGCATTTCCTGACACGCCGGTTGCCGAGCTTCGCGTTCATGCTGCTCGTGCTTTTCCTTGCGGTCACGGTGCTGTGGCGCTTTGTGGTGATCACGGTGCCAAGCGGCCATGTCGGCGTTCTGTGGAAGCGCTTCAACACATTCGATTATTACTGCTGGTGCTTCGCTGGCCGTGGCACCATGCTCAATCCGCAACAGCTGCGCGGTGAGGGGCTTCACCTGGTTTGGCCGTGGGACCATCTTTTTATCTACAATCTCCGTCTGCAATCGACGGCTCAGACCTACAACGCGATCTCGCGCGATGGTGTCAACGTGACGATCCAGATGAACATCCGCTACCAGCTGCTCCACAATGCAGTAGCGGTGCTCCACAAGTTCATCGGTCCGCAATATTTCGAATCCGTCGTCAGTCCCGAAATCGGAAGCCAAACCCGCCAGGTTATTTCGCAATACACCGCGCAGGAGGTCTATACCTCGCGCGAGGCGATCCAGGAAAAAGTGCGCGACAATGCACGCAAGGGTCTCGGCGCCAATCTCAACAAGCTGGTCCAGCCCGAGGCGATGGAGCAGCCGGATCCCAGAAACTATAACGACGCATTGCAATACTCGATCCAGATCATCGATACGCTTGTGCTCAGTATCGAGCTGCCACCTGCGATCGTTGCCGCGATCAACCGCCAGACCGAACAATTCTACCTGATTCAGGAGTATCGCTATCGCGTCGAACGCGAAGCGCAGGAGTCGCGACGCAAGCAGATCGAGGCCAACGGTATCGCGGCGTTCCAGCAGACTGTCGGCCAGGGTATTACGGATTCGTATCTTCGCTGGCGCGGCATTGAGGCGACCTTGGCATTGTCGCAATCGCCGAATTCCAAGGTCGTGGTGATTGGCAGCGGCAAGGACGGTCTGCCAATCATTCTGGGCAACGTCGACCAGCCTGCCGGGGCCGCAACTCCGCCGCGCAAAGATGCGGCTGCGCCTCCGCCGCCGCCGAACGAAACCGTGCCGGGGGCCTATGCTCCGGCCCAGCCGGTCCCGCGCGCTTTTGCTCCCCAGGCGGCCCCAACGGTGTCGTCGCCGACCACTGTGGTGGTGCAGCCCGGAGCCGCCGTGCAGGTCAACCCGCCCGCGGCGGCCCAACCGCAGCAGAACCAGACGCCGCCTGCCCCCGACAAGCGATCGTCGGCGCCTGAGGCCGCCGCCAAGAACGATAAGACTGCGGAAAAGCCCGCGATCTTCAACCCGTTCGATTTATCGAGTTACGAGGCGGTTCTGTCGCGGCTGACGGGCGGATCACGAACAACCGGCTCCTCGAATGGTACAGAGGGGCCAGGAAAGCCGACCGAAGTGATGATGAAACCGGCCGAGATCCAGGTGAATCCGCCGCCAGGGACACGATAGCGAGTAGTCAGGATGCTCGTCGCCATGACCCGACATTGTCTAAGGCTTTTGTGCATGACTGCGAGGCACGCCCCGGTGGCGCAAAAGCAGGGGTGGGAGGACCGCTAACGTGGCCGACAAATTGCGATCCGGTCGTCGCACCGCAGAGCCGGACCTGAGTTCGCGGGCCGCGTGGCGCCTGTTGACGCGCCGCCGGCGGATTTACATTCTTCTGATTGAGACCTTGTTGATCCTTGGTGTGGCATTGATCGGTCACATCACAGGACGCGAGTTGGCGAGACGCCAACTGGCGCAGCGCGATGCGACGATCCAGCAACTTCGTGAGGAGCGCCAGCAGGTCAGCGCTGAGCTTAACCAGCGCGCGGATCGTATCCTCACGCTTCAAACCCGGCTCAATCACGTCCAGGCCGTGCTCGACGAAATTGTGCCGTCCGAGAATATCTATGTGATGAGGCCCAACCAGTCGTTTATTGTCGCCGGCGGCCGCGTTCACGTTGGGCTGACAGGGGTTCCGACTATCCACGGTGTGACCCTCAACATCGAAGGTAAACCGCATCTGCTGAACGCCGGCGACGTTGTCAAAGTCGATCTTGGCGACTCACGGCTCTGTCAGGTCACGGTGCAGTCCTTCGATATGTTCAAGGTGGTGATCCACGCCACTTGCGCGTCCGACGGAAAATAGCGTCGGCACCTATGCCGCTATTCCCAGATCAGCACATTCGGCAATGCATTATCGCGTTGCCGCAACAGCGTGTAGCCCACACCCGCAAGTCCGCGGAATAGTCCAAGATTGAAACGTCGCCTTCCGCTGTTCCAGCGATAGTCGCCGTTGATGCGTGCGGCCTCGACCACAGCCGCAAGCCGTTGCGCTGCGATCCGCCTTACGTCCGGTCGGCCGAGTGCGTCGCCGGCCTCGCACATGAATTCGACGCTGCCGAGCGTGCCGCAACATAGCGTATCGATCTCCGTCGGCCAGTTCTCTTCGACCCCAACCAGCGCGTTCCGGATGTCCGACTGTAGCGTCGCTGCATTGATGCCACTCCGTTTCAGCAGGGCGGCACGTGCGAGGCCGATTCCCGGCGCACCATGGCACCAGCGGCAGGCCCAGCCCGGCTCGCCTTTATGACGCAAGTCGGGCCAGTTGTGCCGATCGGCATTGTAAGTCGCATTCTCGAATGCAAGACACTCGGAAGCAGCGCGGTGAAAGTCGTTGCGGCCGGTCGCTTCCGCCAGCGAGGCAAGAGCATAGGCAAATCCGGCAGCGCCATGTGACATGCCATTGAGGGGCTTTTCGCCAAGACCAATACCGACCCAGCTGCGCATGCCCTCGATACCGGTCCTCTCCTGACGGAGCAGATGTTCGCCGCAAGCGACCGCGCGGGCCAGCACATCAGATGACTGCGTATCTCTGTAGAGACGCAGCAATGCCAGAATTGCGCCGGCGCTGCCGCCGAGTGCGTCGAGCCGTTTGTCGGCCGCAATCAACTCGTCGATCATCAGTGCCGAAGCCGCATGCGCATCGGAAAGGATGTCAGCTTGCCCAAGATTCTTTGCGATCACGGCAAGGGCATAGATGAGCGATCCGAGCCCGGTCGCGCCGCCAATCCCGAGCGAGCGGACGAAGCGTGCGGAGTTTCGATCTTTCAGCTTTTTGCGCAAATGGGTCAGCGCTGCGAGCGCAAGCTCCGCTGAGGCGCCGTGCCCGGTGACCGACGCATGCGCGGACAGGAAAACCGCAATCCCAGATAAGCCATTGTACAGATCGGGCCCCAAGGGCGCGAGCTGGAACGCCTCGGCGTCGCCCATCCAGTCGAGACCGATCCATGCCGCCGACCGGCCGCGACGGATGGCATGCTCGGATATTTCCGCCGCGATCCGGTCAGCCTCAGACGCGAAACTGTCCGTTGCAATCGGGACGTCCGTTCTCAGGAGCAATCGAGCGACATCCGCTGAACTTTTCGGCGGCGCTCCCGCCGTGTTGGCCTTGATGACGGCGAGCTGCCATTCGATCTCGGCCTTATCGAATTGGCGGACCCGCTCGCGCGCGCGCTCTAGCCCCGATAGCCCTGTCAGTGTGGCCACCGGGCCTTCACAATCTCGGACCCCGTGACCATCGCTCGGGACCACGAAATGCGGAACGTTTAGGGCGAGGAGAGCGGACCGCTCTGCCCGGTGAAACCCCCAGGTGGGGTCGGACGGCGCCTCCCAGTCCGACAGGCGCGCGATAAAATCCGCCTGGGCCGACCACGCCGCGCCATCATCCATGCTGCGGTGGGTCTTCAGGCGCTGCAGCAGCATTGCGTAAAAGCGCGTCGGCCGGACCACCTTCCGGACCGTGACGCCAGAAAATCCGTCGAACAATCCGCCCAGGCCGTCTCCTCGCGACAGCTGCGACAGAAACCGGGCGTAGTCTTCAAATCCGGCGAGAAAGGCGTCTACGTGCTCGCCGAAGCGGGCGTAGCGGCCGCCGGCATGCGGCAAATTCGGGTTTGCATTTTCGACCACCTTGGCGCGTGTCGGACGCATTCCGTCGGTGTTGATGTCGAGCCATTCAAGCCTGATTCTGGCATTCCAGTCGGCCGTCAGGGCGCCCATGGCGAAAATCGAGGTGTCCGGAGCCCTGCCGTAAGCCGGCAGCACGCCGACCGCCATGACGGAATCCGCGATCATGCGCGTTGCGGCATCGAAGGCTTCGCTCTCCGGTTCCTGATTCTTCGGCGGCGCCGGGGTCGGCTGGAGAATGGTCTCAAGATCGATCGGCACCGGATGGTCGCCGGCGGCGATGACATTCTCCTGGTGCATGTCGGTCGCTGCAAAACAGTGAAACAGCGCGAGCCAGGCTCCGGCTCTGCGGAAGTACAAGTCGCAGCCGCTTTCGTCGGCACATCCGGTGTGGTCGATGAACTCGGTCCATCCGTAGTGATCACGAGCGATCGTTCGGGCAGCCCGCAAGGCCAGCGGCGGACTCGATCCGTTCAAGCGCGCGATCAGCTTGTTCCAGGCCACGTCGAGACGCAGATCCTTCGGCTTGTAGACCGCGCGGACACCGTCCTCGAACGTAACGATGAAGACGGACCGGCCATTGTTATGACGGTCGGACAGGCCGCCATCGACCTTGAGAATGCGCTCCAACCGATCGCATCCCGCAAGATCGCGACGGACGGCCGCGAGGTCTTTGTCCAGGCGAATTGCAAATTCGCAGACCGAATCGATCCATTGCCGTGCGAGGATTGCGATCAGACGCAGCAGTACCGGCTTCTCATCGAACAGTATGCGGAAACCGCCCGACCGCATGTCCGCGACGAACCGGCTGTAGGCGGCGGTACCAGGCGCCCGGTCTGCGGCGCTAGTCTGTGAATCCTCGCCACGCTCGCGCATCGCGGCAAAACGTTCATACAGCGGCGGGGCGCATAGGTCGGATAGCTGGTCGAGCAGCATCAAGCGCAAGCTTTCGAGCCCAGGGTCCGTGAAGTTCTTGCGCAAGTCCTCACCGGCTGCATGCCAGAGTCTGGCCTCAGCCGCCGCGACGAGCGGGCCAAGCAAGTGCTGGAAGGGCCGGGGTTCGGCGCTGAGCGCCGGAAAGCTTTGCTCTGTGAAATCACCGTATAATCCCGCTTCGACCCAGGCGGCGTCTGCGGACCAGCCGGTCATGCGGCCACCTGCACTCGGGAAGGCAGCCGCCAGCCGGTTGCGGGCCTTCTCAAGGGACAAACCGTCACGGGCGAGCCGCCTGGCGAATAGCTGCGAATCGCCATTGGCCGCCGAGCGGCACCACGCCGCCAGCCGCCGTTCGGCAATGCCAGCATCGCAGCCCATTGCAGAGCCGGGTTTGGCCAGAAGCTCGTCGATGGTCGCAGCGCGAGCCACTATGCGGTCTAAAGGAGTATCCATTGACGCAGTCCTAGCGGGCCCGACGACGTTTTTCCCGCACGAAATCGGGATCGTTACCCGGCAGCTTCCATTTTGCACCGCGTTTCCGGGCTCTCAGTGTCAGTTTAAGACTATAAACCTAAATCGGTGCAGCCGCCGCAAATTCACTGCCTATAAATGCAGGCCACGAAGCGTTAATGACATGATCACGGGATGAGGATTTTGAGTAACGGATCGTTGTGATGACAAAGGCAGCAATGATTGACTTTTCGCCGCATTTAGCCAATCCTTGCGTCCGCCAGCAGGGGGAAATTCATCAAGTTTCCTCGTAACTTTCTATGCATCTGGCGGATGAAAGGAATTACGCCATGACCCTCACCACCTTCAATCAAAAAGAAGAAGAGATCCTGAGCTTCGACGTTTCCGACGAAGTGCTGGAAAGTGCCGCAGGAACCGAGACCTCCGCGAACTACACGCTGGGCTCTTGCACCGGCCTGTCGGTTTGCCCGGCCTGGTAATCTCCGGACAATTTGCTTTTCAGGCTATTTGACGCTGTTTCCGAAGACATTCGGAAACAGCGTCATATTTTTTTGAGCATGGTTGGCACAACGGGCTGGCTCTACGAAAGAAGCCGGTGCGATTTGGGTGGCCAGTCAATCACACATTTCATCAGCGTCTAAGACCACGCGGCTAGAATGGGGTCCGCTGCGCTTGGAAGCGCACACAAATCTACGCTGATCTCGCCTCCAATCTAAGGCGCGCCTTTCCAAAATTGGCTACCATACAAACGAATCACTGCGCGGGTCTTTGGCAAGGAGGCCGTGAGATGATCGTTACGATCGCCACGATGAAGGGTGGTAGCGGCAAGAGTACGGTCGCCAGTTGTCTCGCGGTTTACTGGCATCTCCGCGGCCGGCGTCCGACGATCATCGATGCCGATCCGCAGCGTTCGATCATGGGGTTGGCCGCTCGCGAGCGCAGCCTTGGGGGCGTTGCCGTCATCGAAGACGCCACTGAGGAGGCCACCAAGACCGCCCGGCGCATCTCCGGTGCCGGAGGACTTGTTATCATTGACACCCCGGGATTCCGCTCAAAGACTACGCTGGAATGCCTTGCGGTGTCGGATTTTCTCCTGGTCCCGGTCAAGCCGTCGCCGTTCGACGTGGACCGGACCCTGGACACCATCAGTTTCCTCACCGAGCGATCCGACGGACGGCGGCCGCTCTATCGTTGCCTCCTGACGCAGACCACCCGCGATTCGATCATCGCGCGGCACATCCGGACCGAGCTCACCGAGGCTGGCATTCCGGTGCTTCAGAACGAGATGCAAAACCGGGTGGCCTATCCGGAGGCGTCGTTGTGGGGCGCGACGCCGAGTCTGATCAGCTGGAAGGGGCCCGCGGCGCGCGAGATTGCTGCGATCGCCGATGAACTCGACATGGTGCTCGGACAACAGCAGGCCGCAGCATGACACGCAAACAGCTTCCGAAGGCGATCAAGCCTGCCGGGTCCGGCCTGCGGTTCGTTCCTGGTGAGGCAGGGACCGAGGCGCCAATGCCGCAATCGGTGACGGCGAAGCCGACCACTCCAAAGGAGCCGGTCCAGGTCGAAGCAGAGGTGTGGCCACCCACGCCGCCGCCTGCAAATGCCAACGATATGAGTGCCGGTGACTCTCATGCAGACGACGCGACACTCAAATTCGAAATTTTTCCCCCGATGACCCAAGAAGAGGCGGAGCGGCGTCTTCAACTCGCATTCAGGATCGTCGACCGGCACAAGATGTATGCTGGGCTCGGCGGTCTCGTGCCCATGCCGACCGTGAACGTCGTCAGTGTCACCGCGGTCATTCTTCGAATGGTCAAGGGCCTCAGCGATCTCTACGGCATCCCGTTCGAGCGCGACAAGATGCGTTCGATCGTGATCGGTCTGATGGGCGGTGCGACTCCGACCGGCTTGGCGGCAGCGACGGCGACAACGCTATCGTTCGCGGCCCCAATCGCGGGGGCAGTTGGGATTGCAGTTTCCTCTGTCGTGGCGGCCAGTCTGACGCGCCGGATCGGCCTGTATTTTGTCGAGCGTTTTGAGACCGAGACGATCGGTCAACATTGAGCGACGTTATTCTTTAAAGACTATCCATAAAAGGCGGGTTGCGGACGTCCCAGCGTACTTGCCACTGCCATCCTCAAAATTTGTCTGCTGGATGGCCTTATGCCGCCTCCCGGATTGCCCACTGATCTTTCTCAACCCAGACGTGGCGATTCTAGGCGCGCAGTGCGTCACTGCGGCGCTGGCGATCTCTTTCCCTCTCGCTTGCCAGTACGGCCAGCCGCATCATAAGCACATGCGGTTGTGTACGGCTCTGGGGAGGAGCGCTGCCATGAATGTGATGTCGAAGATCAAGCCGGCGCCTGTCGCGCCACAGCGCCTGTTCATTGGCGGACAATGGGTCGAGCCGATCTCGAACCAAAAGCTTGATGTTATTTCCCCGGTCACCGAAGAGCTAATCCTCAGCTATCCCGAAGCAGGACGCGCCGATATCGACCGCGCCGTCGCCGAGGCCCGCGATGCCTTCGAAAACGGACCGTGGCCCCGCGTGACGCCGGTCGAACGCGCGCGTTATCTGCGCAAGATCGCGGAATTGCTGTCGCAACGGCTGGACGATATTGCCAATGCCTGGACTCTGCAGGTCGGTGCGCCGATCATGCTGACCAAGAAGCTCGTCGGACAAAATCCGACACTGTTCAACTACTACGCCGATCTGATCGAAACCTATCCGTTCGTCGATGACCGCAAGCGCGACGATGGCGGGAAGGTGAAGGTGGCGAAGGAGCCTGTCGGCGTCTGCGCTGCCATCACGCCGTGGAACGCGCCGCTCGTCTTGTTGAGCTACAAGGTGGCCGCGGGACTTGCGGCCGGATGCACGATTGTGTCGAAGCCGTCGCCGGAAACGCCGCTGGAGGCCTACATCCTGGCCGAATGCATCGAGAAGGCCGGTCTGCCGGCCGGTGTATTCAATCTGGTGCCGGCCGGCCGCGAGGGCGGCGATTATCTTGTGCGTCATAAGGATATCGACAAGGTCGCCTTCACCGGTTCGACCGCAGCAGGCAAGCACATTGCCGCGGTTTGTGCGCAACGCCTCGCACGTGTCAGCCTCGAGCTTGGCGGCAAGTCGGCCGCAATTCTGCTCGACGATGCCGATTTCGCGGCGGCGCTGCCAAGTCTGATGGTCTATTCGATGCCGATCACCGGTCAGGTCTGCTTTTCGCTGACGCGCATCCTGGTGCCGGAGCGGCGCAAGCAGGAATTCCTCGACATGTTTCTCGGGGCGGTGTCGCGCATCAAGGTCGGCGACCCCTTCAGTCCAGACACCCAGATGGGACCGTTGACCATGGCAAGGCAGCTGGCGCGCGTGCAGGACTACATTGCTGCAGGCCGGGCGAAAGGTGCGACATTAGCCTGCGGCGGCGGGCGGCCGAAAGGGCTCGACAAGGGCTACTACATCGAGCCGACCGTATTTACCGACGTGCATCCGTACATGAAGATCGCACAGGAGGAGATCTTTGGCCCAGTCGTCTCGGTCATCACCTATACGGACGAAGACGATGCGATCCGGAAAGCCAACAATTCTGTCTATGGTCTGAGCGGCGCGGTTTACACGGCCAATCCGGAGCGCGGCTACCAGATGGCGCGCCGGATGCGGACCGGCAGCGTCACGGTCAATGGAATGATCGTCGATCCGAAACATCCGTTCGGCGGCTTCAAGCAATCGGGAATCGGACGTGAGGGAGGGCCGGAAGGGCTCGACAATTATCTAGAGACCAAGACCATCCATTTTGCGTGATCGGATGGGATGATTTCCGGTCTGGTGGCAGCTGCAGCCGGGCTTGCGGTCTGGTTCAGCCTGCTGAACTCGGGTGACACAAGGACGCATGGCGACTCGACGGCCGCGCTGCTTTTACGCAAACGGAGCATGGTCTGCGATTGACGTTAACGATGAAGCATGCTGGACCATGGCACGCGCCAGCGGATAAAGTGCCGGTCCGAAAAAAAAAGCAAGGTGCCCAAGGCCCGCACCCTATATCGTAGAGGAGGAGTTCATGTTCAAAAGAATGACGATGACGGTAGCAGCCTCGGCTGCTGCTATCGTCATGGCGGCCGGAATTGCTGCCGCCCAGGACACGCTGAAGATCGGTGCAAGTGCACCAAAGACGGGGCCGCTCGGAGCGCCCGCGGCGGTGACGCATTGGCCGAACATCAAGCTGTGGGTGGAAGAGGTGAACGCGCGCGGCGGCCTGAAGGTCGGCGGCAAACAGATGAAGCTCGAAGTCATCGAACTCGATGACAAGACTAGCGCCGACGAGGCGATCAAGAACATTACGCGGCTTGCGACCGTTGACAAGGTCGACTTCCTGGTGAGTCCGTATTCAACCGGCATCAACGCTGCGACCGCGCCGCTGATCAACCGGTTCGGCTATCCGCACATCGCCACCACGGCGGCATCCAACAGCGTGGAAGAGTTTGCCAAGCGCTGGAACAATTCGGCCTGGATGCTGGGTACTTCCAAGCAACTCGCCGAAGGCGTAGCCGATGCGCTTAAGAAGCTGCGAGACTCTGGTGCGATCGGCAAGCGGGTGGCGGTCGTTAACGTTGCCGATGCTTTCGGGCTCGAACTTCTGAATGCCGGCAAGCCCGCTCTGCAAAAGGCTGGATTCGAGATCGTCTACGAGACGTCATATCCGCTTGGTACGCAGGATGTGGCCCCGATCATCTCCGCTGCCAAGGCCGCGAATCCTGACGCCTTCGTGGCATTCTCCTACCCGCCGGATACCTTCGCACTGACAGATCAGGCCCGCATCCAGAAGTTTGACGTCGGTGCATTCTATGTCGGCGTTGGTACGGCCTTCCCGAGCTATATCGGGCGCTTCAAGGACGCAGCCAACGGCGTTATGGGAGTTGGCGGCTTTGACCCGAGTTCGAAGGCTGTCGCGGACTACCGCAAGCGGCATAAGGAAGTGACCGGGGTCGACGCCGATTCCTGGGCAAGTCCCGTGACCTATGCCGGCCTGGAAATTCTCGGTCAGGCAATCGAGCGCGCCGGCACGACCGACAAGGCGAAGGTAGTGGCAGAGCTTCGCAAGGCGCCGTTCAAGACCATCATTGGCGAGGTCGATCTCAAGGACGGTATCAACCACAAGGTCTGGACCGTCGGCCAGTGGCAGAATGGCGTCTTTGTTGGCGTTGCGTCCGATGGCATCCCCGGAGCGAAGGCGCCGGTGAAGAAAGAGCCCTGGAAGTAACTTTTCTAAAGAGACGACATCCGGCGCGGCATCGGCGCCGCGCCGGATGGTTGCGTGCGGGCGGGACCTTGAATGGAGACCATCGTTACCGGCGTTCTGCTCGGCGGCACCTATGCACTCATCTCGATCGGGCTGACGCTGCAATATGGCGTTGCACGCATCATGAACCTCGCCAATGGCGAGACATTTGTTGCCGCCTGCTTCATCGCATTCTGGCTCTTTACGTCCTACGCCGTGAACCCGCTCTGGGGCATCCTGATCATTGCGCCGGCAGCGTTCTTGGTGAACTGGCTTATCTACAGTGTGCTGCTGCGGCCGCTGGTCGATCGCGCCAAAAACCAGGGCATGCTTGAGGTCGATTCGATCCTCGCGACATTCGGTCTTCTGTTTCTGTTTCAGGGGCTGATGCTGCGCGGCTTCGGCGGCGCCTATACGTCCTATCAATTCCTGGCCGATCGCTTCGACATTTTCGGCACTTTCTACGGATTGAACCGTGTCGTCGCGTTCGGCGCGGCCTGCCTGATTGCGGCGGCCCTCTATCTGTTCCTGTACAAGACGCGCTACGGTACGGCGGTGCGAGCAGTCGCGGTCAATCCGAATTCGGCGAAGCTCGTTGGCATCGACGTGGCCAAGGCGGCCGCCTTGTCATTCGCGCTCGGCGGCGCCTTGACTGCCTGCGGCGGCACGCTGCTCTCGACCTTCTATAGTTTCAATGCATCCATGGGTGTGGTGTTCACGATGAAGGCGCTTATCATCGTGATCATGGGCGGTGTGGGCGATGTGCGTGGTGCAGTGATCGCGGCGCTGATCCTCGGCGTCGCCGAGACCGCGGTCGCGCGGCTGATCGATCCGGGCCTGACACTGGCTGCGACCTACGCGCTGTTCGTGCTGGTGCTTTTGTTCCGGCCGCAGGGCATTTTCGGCAGGCAGCAGGCATGACGCGGCTGACGCAACGAGAAATCCTAACCGCAATCGCGGCCGCGGTCGTATTGACCGCTGCCGCAACGCTGCCGCTGTTCGATCAGGGCTATTACCTGTCGTTGAGCCTGAACATGGTGATGTACGCGGCGCTCTGCACGGCCTGGACGCTGTTCTCCGGGCCGACGCACTACGTCTCGCTTGCAACCGCCGCATTCTTCGGAATCGGCACCTACACGGTCGGGCTCGGTCTCGACCATATGCCGTTTCCGCTTCTCGTGCTGACCGGCGGTGTGGTGGCGGCGATCCTCGCCGGACTGGTCGGTGCCGCGACGCTTCGCATTTCCGGCGTTTATTTCGTGATCTTCACCTTCGGTCTCGCCGAGCTGATCCGTCAGATCGTGTCCTATGCGCAGATCAAGCTCACGGGGAAGATGGGGCTCTACGTCTTCACCGACTTTACCGAAAAACACATTTACTGGATGCTTCTGGCTCTTACCGCGGCGGTTTTCCTGACCGGCTGGCTGATCAATCGCTCGCGCCTCGGATTTGCGATGCAGATCATCGGCAACGACGAGACCGTGGCCAAACATTCCGGCATCGATACCGCGCGGCTCAAGATCATTCTATTCATGATCTCGGGCGCGTTCATCGGCATGGCGGGCGCGATCCTCGCGCCGCGTTACCCCTATGTCGAGCCGCCCGCAGCCTTCACGCCGATGACCTCGTTCCTGGTTGTCATTATGGCACTGCTCGGCGGCACGCGGAGGCTTTGGGGACCGCTGATCGGCGTGATCCCATTCATGCTTCTGATGGATTTCGTGACGGTGCGCTTCCCCAACGATACGTCGATCGTGATGGGGATTGCCTTCTTGGTGATCGTCTATCTCCTGCCTGACGGCATCATCGGGCGGCTGGAGCAATTGTGGGCGCATCTGAAGAGAATGCGGACTGAACCGCGACCCCTTCCTGCGGAAGAGCGCGCATGACAGCGGCAGCCCTCAGTGTCAACGGCGCCCGCAAGGCGTTCGGCGGCCTTGTCGCGGTGAACGACGTGAGTTTTGAGGTGCGCGAGGGCGAATTGTTCGGCCTGATCGGGCCAAACGGCTCCGGCAAGACTACAATGCTCAATCTGATCTCGGGTGCGCTAAGGCCGGATGCCGGTGAGATCACGCTATTGGGTACGCGGATTTCCGGATTGCCGGCGCACAAGATCGCCCGGCAAGGGGTGGCGCGCACCTTCCAGCTCGTGCGTATGCTTCCGGCGATGGATGCGGAGCACAATGTGATCGCGGGCGCGGCATTTGGCCATCAGCGTCTCTGGGGTGAGCAGGCCCGCGAAGCCGCGCACGAGTTGCTGGCGCTGGTCGGGCTGCGAGGACGCGAGCATGTTCCGGTTTCTGCGATGACTTATATCGACCAGAAACGTGTCGAACTTGCCCGTGCGCTCGCCTCCAATCCGAGGGTGCTGTTGCTGGACGAGTGGCTGGCGGGACTCAACCCGAGCGAACTCAACATCGGCATCGCGCTGATCGAAAAGCTGTCTCACCAAGGCCGCACCATCATCATGGTCGAACATGTCATGGATGCGATCCGTTCGCTCTGCGGCCGTTGCGTTGTGATGAATTCCGGACGCAAGATCAAGGAGGGCGAAGTTGAGGAAGTGTTGGCCGATCCCGAGGTGATCGAGGCCTATCTCGGGGACGACGACGATGCTTGAGATCCGCAATCTCAGTGTCCGTTACGGCCGTCACCAGGCGCTCGACCATGTCTCCGTAAAGGTCGACAAGGGTGAGATCTGCGTAATCCTGGGCGCTAATGGCGCTGGAAAGTCCAGTCTTCTGAAGGCAATCGCAGGCACCGTTCGTGTCGAGCCGGGCTCTGAAATCGTCATGAATGGAAAGGCGATCACCGGGATGAAGGCGCATCTGATTGTCGAGGAAGGCGTCGCGCTTGTCCCCGAAGGCCGCGGCATTTTTGGTGAACTGACGGTCGCGGAAAATCTCGAACTCGGCTCGTTCCCTAATCGCGCGCGGGCGCGCGAGAAGGAGACGCTCGAACAGATCTACAAGCTGTTTCCGCGGCTCGCCGAACGCAAGTCGCAAATTGCGCGTACAATGTCCGGTGGTGAGCAGCAAATGGTTGCGATCGGCCGCGCATTGATGTCGCAGCCGGAAATTCTGATGCTTGACGAGCCGTCGCTAGGCTTGTCGCCGGTTCTAACCAAGGAACTGTTCCGTTCGCTGGCGAAGATTGCCCAGACCGGGGTCGGTATTCTGCTGGTCGAACAGAATGCGCGGCAAAGTCTGAAGATCGCCGAGCGCGGCTATCTCATCGAGGTCGGCCGGATCACCGGTGAGGGTAGGGCGCAAAGCCTGATGACCGACCCGGCGGTGGTGAATGCCTATCTTGGCGGCGCCCGGGGCGCCAAGGCCAAGGCGACAACGATCCGTCTTCCGGCGCCATTTCCGCTGCCGCTCGATCTTGCGTCGGTCGGGCGCTTCGTTGGCGCCCTGGCACTGCGCGCAGGTGCGATCCGGACCGCCTTCGTGCAGGCTCTGCGTCAGGCCTCGCCTTTGCCGAGTGCGTTTGCCGGGCGTTACGATCCGAGGAAGGCCGGCGATCCGTGGGACATTCCTCGGGACATCGCCAGTGCCACGTCGCGTGTGGGATCACCCGGCGCGAGTATTGCGCCCGACGGCAAGCGGCTCGCTGACCATGCGGCCGAACTTGCAAAGGCGGCATCGCTCCGCCATGCCCGGCATATCCGCGCGCTGCGGGCCCGCCGAGAGAACCCGTCCGCTTTCGTCGGAGTTTACGATCCCGCAACTGCGCTGATTGAAGCTGATGCGCTCGATCCTGTGGGGCTTGCACGTGCTGCCTCGGTCCGGATGGCGGACCATATCCGACAGCGGCGTCTCGCGGCACCGGTCCCGAGTGCGTTCGCACTCAATGCTGAAAAGCCGACGTCCAGACAGAGCAAGATTGAGCCCGATCCGCTGCTCGGCCACAATAGCCGGGGCGTCGATATCGATGCGGAAGAGCCGCAGCAAGTCGCGCCACGGCAACCGGGCGGGGCAATCAATATCGACGCGCTGGTCGCGCGCGCGGCGCAAGTTCAGGCGCAGCATGTCGCGGCACGGCGCAAGCGTCTTACCATGGTCAAGGTCAAGCCGGACGATTTTGGACCGGATACCAAATAGTCGCGGCGAGGCGTAGGATTGGGCTCAACGGCCCCAAGCGAAAGGCTTCAGGGAGATTTGGCATGGCACGCGTATTCGAAGGCCAGTTTATCGGCGGACGCTCGTCCAGTCGCCGTATGTTCAAGGACTACAATCCCGCCGATGGTTCGGTCTGGGCGGAAGTGCCGGATTGCGGTCGCGCTGAAACCGCTGCCGCGATCGAGGCGGCACATGCCGCATTTGCCGAATGGTCGGCGCTGCCTTTCACCAAGCGCGCGCAATATCTCGAAAAGGCCGCCGAGATTTTCGAGAAGCGCCGTATGGAGATCGTCGACGCGCTGCAAGCCGAAGGCGGCGGCTGGTTCGGCAAGGGCATGTTCGAGACCGGCTACACGGCGGAGGTGTTTCGCGCGGCGGCCGCTTCTGTCTGGCAATCGACCGGCGAGGTGTTGCCGTCGGAGTACG
This sequence comes from Pseudomonadota bacterium, assembly GCA_049324435.1. Classification (GTDB taxonomy): domain Bacteria; phylum Pseudomonadota; class Alphaproteobacteria; order Rhizobiales; family Xanthobacteraceae; genus Pseudorhodoplanes. The sequence continues at coordinate 37,609 of JBMOOQ010000008.1, read as the reverse complement.
GCAAGATTTCCATGGCGGTGCGCCGGCCGATGGGCGTCGTGTCGATCATCAGCCCGTGGAATTTCCCATGCATTTTGTCGTCGCGCGGCTTTGCCTTTCCGCTCGCTGCTGGCAACACCATTGTGCTCAAGCCCTCGGAAGAGACGCCGTATTGCGGCGGGCTTCTGTTCGCCGAAGTGTTCGAGGAGGCAGGTCTCCCTAAGGGCGTATTCAATGTCGTGACCTGTTCGCGCGACAACGTGCAGGAGGTTGGCGACGAACTTATCGAGCATCCTTACGTAAAAGGTATTTCTTTTACCGGTTCGACCGCAGTCGGACGACAGGTCGCGGCTAAGGCCGGTGCGCACTTGAAGAAGTGTTGTGTCGAACTCGGCGGCAAGGACTCGCTGATCGTGTGCGAGGACGCCGACATGGAACGCGCCACGCAGGCCGCAAATTTCGGCTCGTTCATGCATCAGGGACAGATCTGCATGTCGGTCGAGAAGGTGCTGGTGCACGAGAAGATTTTCGACCATTTCCTCAAGCGCTTTGTCGAGCGTGCCAAGCTTCTCAAGGTTGGCGATCCGACCAAGAGCAAAGAGCACATCATCGGTCCGCTCATCAATGACAAGCAGGTCGCCAAGGTGCGCGAGCAGCTTGAGGACGCGATCGCAAAGGGTGCCAAGGTGGTACTCGGCGGCAAGATCGAGGGCCGTTTTGTGGAGCCGACCATTCTCACAGGCGTTACCCCAGACATGAAGCTTTATCAGGACGAGACATTCGGTCCTGTTGTACCGGTGATCCCGTTCCGCACCGACGAGGAGGCCATCCAGATCGCCAACGATACCGAATACGGCCTGTCGGCCGGCGTGATGACTCGCGATGAGGGCAGGGGGCTCGCTATCGTCAACAAGCTCGACACCGGCAATTGCCACATCAACTGCTCATCGGTGAATGACGAGCCCCACGTGCCCTTCGGCGGGTTCAAGGCGTCGGGCGTCGGCAAGCATGGCGGCCGTTGGTCGCTCGAAACCTTCACCGAGACGCGCTGGATCACGCTGGACCGCGGCGGCAGGCCGTTCCCGCCGATGTTCTGAGGTTTTTGAATGATGCGTCAGGCTGATATGGGTCTGGGAGAGCGTTTGTGTTGAGTGTGGCGATTGGAAACTATCCGCATACGCGCCTGCTGAAAGAACGGCTGGCGACCTTGCCAGATTTCACTTTCGTCGAGGTCTCGCCGATTACCAAAGCGTTCGCGCAGATGGTGCGTCAGGGCAGCTACGACATCTCGGAAATGGCGCTGGTCACTTTTCTGCAGGCCAAGGCCTTTGGCAAGCCGCTGGTGCTGATTCCGGCTGCGGTCGCTGCACGCGCGCAGGAAATCAGCCTGATCAAGCTGGCGAAGAACGACGCCATCAAGGGCCCTGCGGATCTGAAGGGCAAGCGGGTTGGCGTTCGTGCCTATAGCCAGACCACGGGAGCCTGGGTGCGTGGAATTTTGTCGGAAAATTTCGGCATTGCGCCGGAACAGATTCACTGGACCAGTTTCGAGGATCCGCATGTCGCGGAATATTCCGATCCGCCCTTCGCCACGCGGGCAAAGCCGGGCAGCGTGCTGATCGAGATGTTGCGGTCAGGCGAGCTCGATGCGGTCATCGTCGGCAACGATAAGCCGGGCGATCCCGATCTTGCCGATGTCTATCCCGATGCGGAAGCGGCGGGCCGCGAATTCGTGCGCAAACACGGCTTCGTGCCAGTGAATCACATCATCGTCGCTAAGCAGACGGTAGTCGATCACCAGCGAGACGCGCTGATGGCGTTTTGGGAAGCGGTGAAGTCAGCCTGGAAGGATACTCCTTCCGGCGCAAATCTCCCGCTTGGCCGGCGCGCAATCGAGCCGAGTGTCGCGCTCGCGCTCAAGTATATCTCCGCACAGAGCATGCTGCCGCGGCCGATGACCGAAGCAGATGCCTGGTCAGGGCTGCCGGATGGATTCTGATGTGTTCGCGCCAGCGCCGCGGTTGCACCGGTTCGAGCAGCTTCGCGTAAGCCGCCGCATTGAAGAGGCTGGCGCCCGGCGCCCAGCATAGCTTCCGCGATAGTGCAACGCGGCCGCTGTGCCGCATCGCCTCGACGGCGTGCGCAATGTGAACCGCGCCGCGCTCGGACTGAACCGATAGTTCATCGCCGTGCGAAGATGACCAGCGCCAGTCCAGCCAACGCGATTGCTCCGCCATAGTAGACCCATTCGGTCTGGCGGATCATGAAGCTATGCGCAGGCCAGGGAATGAACCCCGACCCTTGGCCTGCAAACAGAAATCCGAGGCCAAGCAAAACGACTCCGGCGATAATCAAAAGTGGCTTCATCGGTTCTCCGTTCAATCGCATGGCGTCACCGCAGCGCCGGCATTTGGTCTACAGCCCCGCTGCGATCGCCTTGAGCAACCGGTAGCGCATCGCGCCGTCATTGCTTTTCAGCGCGATCACGACGCGGACGCGCCCGTGCGCCTTGGTGTCAACATAGCCCGCGAGCGTGCGCACGCCGTCGAGAGTGCCGGACTTGGTCAGACTGCCGTCCGGGCCGCGCAGCAAGGCGGCGTGCGGCGCAAAGAGCGCAAGCAGCCGCGTGAGGCCGCGTGCCGTGAACTGGTTGTCGCGGCTGATGCCGGAGCCCTCCTTAAGCCGGATATCCGACGCAAGATTATGCGCGGCAAGCGCTTCGTTCAGCACGTGCAGCGACTTTTCCAGACCGACCGGCGCGCCCAGGCGCCTCGCGCCGATCTCCAGAAAAACCTGGTTAGCGATGTAATTGTTCGAGGCCTTCAGCAGATCGGCGAGGATTGCCGAGAGCGGCCGCGATTGCCGGTGGACATAGACCGGCTTCAAGCCCGCGGGGACAGCCCCGATCGAAATATCGCCCTTCACGCTGCCGCCGGCCCTGTCGATGAAGGCTGCGATCAGTTCGCCGGCATAAAGCAGGCTCACCTTGGGGTCCTGGCTCAGGCTGATGCGCCCGCGCCCGTTCGGGCCGCGCGCCTTGAACTCGCTGATGGCGAGCGGCGTGATTGGCGTCTGCTTCTCCGCGGAGCGGACGCTGTTGCCTTTGCGCACGGCGTTGATGGTGTTGAAATTCACTGCCAGCGCAGAATTCAGCGCATCGTAGGATTCGTTGGTGTCCTCGATGCCGGGGACGCGGAGGTCGGCAGGATAATAGCTTGCATCGAGCACGATGCCGGCGATTGGCTTCGGTCCGATGGCCGCGACCAGCATTTTGGCAAGTTCAGCGACTTCCTCCGAGATCAGGAATGGATCGCCGCCGCCGCGGACATAAAGCACTCGTCGGTCGTCGAGATAGAAGCGGGTCTCGAATCGGTAGTCGCCGCCGAGCACCTGCATCGCCAGCCATGCTGTGACGATTTTGGCGACCGAGGCCGGGACGAAGGGTTCGTCGGCGTTCTGCGCGACCAATTCGTTGCCGTTTGCATCGGTGACCAGCACGAGCGCACGCGGCGCCATCGCCCTAATCGTCTCCTTCGCGTCCGCCAGAGCCGGCGTGGGCAACAGGAGGAAGCCAACGATAAGCAGACGAGGCAATCGTACGGCGCGCGCGATATTCAAGAATTCTCCAATCGGTTCCACAAGGCGTCTGCGGCGCTGTTCCGGCAATGCAGCGACCGGAACAGGCGAATTTCGATCGGGATATCGAACCGCTCGGGTCCCGCCCGAACGAGGCGGCCGCGTTCCAGATCGCCTTCTATCAGAGTCCGAGGAAGCCAGGCCACACCGTGACCTTCCACGGCCATAGTCAGCAATGCCGCAGCGTGGTGGGAGGTAAAGCTCGGTTCCATCGTGCTGATTGCGCTCTCAACGGCGGGATGGGCCGACAGGATGCGGCCGAGGCCGGAGGCCTGGCTGTAGGTGAGGCATCGTGCCGGCCGATCCGATGTCCCTGGCAGCGGCCAAAGCGGTCGACCGTCTTGGTCCGGCGCGCACACTGGGGTCAGCTGGTCGTCACCAACCGCAATGCTCGGGAACAGACTGGCATCGAGCCGGGTGGGGGCGTTCCGGTGAAAATGGCACAATAGGAAATGAACCTCTCCCGCGACCATAATCTCCTCGCACGCATCCATATTGTCGGACACGAGGTTGAGCATTCCGATGGCGTCAAGGCGCAGATGATGACGCACCCAGCCTGGGAAGAACGTGAACGACAAGGCGTGTGTGGCTGCGATCGAGACGCTCAATTCCTTGCGCCCGCCGGCGGCGAGCGCGCTGCGCCGCGCGCGTTCCAGATGTCCGATCAGATCGATGGCCTGCGGCCTCAGATTGTCGCCGGCCGGTGTCAGCTGCGCGCCCTGCGCACCGCGCACGAATAGCGGCGTGCCGACCCAATCCTCGAGCGCGCGGATGCGCCGGCTGAAGGCCGGCTGCGACACGTTCCGCATATCCGCCGCACGCGAGAAATTCTTCTGCTCCGCCAGCGCGAGGAAGTCCTTCAGCCAGTCCAGATCCATGCCAATGCTGTTTGCGCATAACGCGAACCGATCATCGCATTGGCCAAATCGCAGGGTCCAGAGGTAATTGTCGCGTAACGGAGCGAGGAAGGCGACTGCGAGTTTGCGGGCCGCCGCTTGCAGGGAGTATGCCATGCGCATCGTAGATATTTGCGAAGTCACCAAGCCGATCTCGTCTCCGATCCGCAATGCCTATATCGATTTCTCTAAAATGACCGCGAGCCTCGTTGCGGTCGTCACTGACGTCGTGCGCGACGGCCGCCGCGTGGTGGGTTACGGCTTTAACTCGAATGGCCGCTACGGCCAGGGCGGCCTGATCCGCGAGCGGTTTCGCGATCGGATTCTGGCGGCCGACCCCCGACACTTGCTGAACGACGCCGGCGACAACCTCGATCCGCACAGGATTTGGGCCGCGATGATGACGAACGAGAAGCCGGGCGGGCACGGCGAACGCTCGGTGGCGGTAGGAACGCTCGACATGGCGGTCTGGGACGCCACCGCCAAGATCGCCGGCAAGCCGCTGTTCCGGATGCTCGCCGAACAGAAGGGCCGCGAGCCGAATCCACGGGTGTTCGTTTACGCCGCGGGCGGCTACTACTATCCCGGCAAGAACGACAGCGCCTTGCGCGCGGAAATGCGCGGCTATCTCGATCGCGGCTACAATGTCGTGAAGATGAAGATCGGCGGCGCGCCGATCGACGAAGACCGTCGCCGAATCGAAGCGGTTCTGACCGAAATCGGCTCTCAGGCGAGCCTTGCGGTTGATGCAAACGGAAGGCTCGATCTCGAAGCCGGCATCGCCTACGCCAAGATGCTGCGCCAGTATCCGCTGTTCTGGTACGAAGAGGCCGGCGATCCGCTGGACTATGCCATGCAGGCGGCGTTGTCGGAATTTTATCCGGGCCCGATGGCGACCGGAGAGAACCTGTTCTCGCACCAGGATGCCCGCAATCTCCTTCGCTACGGGGGCATGCGTCCGGACCGGGACTGGCTGCAATTCGACTGCGCATTGTCCTACGGACTCGTCGAATATCTGCGGACGCTCGATGTGCTGCATCAATTCGGCTGGTCGCCGTCGCGGTGCATGCCTCATGGCGGTCACCAGATGTCGCTCAACATTGCAGCTGGGCTCGGTCTTGGCGGCAACGAGAGCTATCCAGATCTGTTTCAGCCTTACGGAGGATTCCCGGACAGCGTGCGCGTGGAGGACGGACATATCATTATGCCCGAACTGCCCGGTATCGGTTTTGAGGGGAAATCCGATCTCATCAAGGTGATGCGCGAATTGGCTGAATAGGCAACCTGCTCTGCGCTCTTGCCTTCAAAGTTTTACCGCGCAGCGCAAGCAACGATTGCGTGAGCTGTTCGGCGAATTTGGCCGATGCCACAGTCAAGCATCTGTTTGTAGATCGTATGGGCTGAGCATCGGGACCCTCACGGAGGGCGCCTGTCGCATTGATCGCGAAGCGGTAAATCGATTCTCCACTACGCGAGCAGGATCAGCATAAGCTGCACAGTGCGGCCAGCCTCAAACGCGCTACCGAGAAGGAAGGCAAATCCGAGCAGCGCCAGGAATCCGAGGAAGAACAGCGCGAACAGCACCATCGCGACGCGCTTGGCGAATGTCGATATGCCGGTCAGCCCGATGCCGCCCGCGATCAGCGAAATGATCAGGAAAATGACAGCCCACTTGAACATGATTGCCTCTAGTCCCGTGCAACCTGTCCAGAACGCAAAGTCGGGCGTCCGGTTCCCGTGGACGCGCTACGGCGCTGCTACGCCGTCATGCCGCAATAGCGCGAGAGCCGCAATGCAAGGTCGAGCAGGGCTTCATCGCCGCCAGCCCAGCCGATGAAGGACAGGCCAACCGGGCATCCGCCGATCGTGCCGATTGGGATCGACACTTGCGGCAGACCGGACAGCCCCGCGATGCAGGTCATGCGCATCGCGCGCAAGCGGAAGGATTCGTGCACCTCGTTGGGTGCGTCGGCGAGCGGCGCAACCGCAGGCGATGTCGGCAGCACCAGCAAGGTCCCCGGCTGCGCGACGCCGCGGATGCGGTCGCGGGCGCGCTCCTGCATCACCCGCGCCTGCGCCGCCATCTCCTCGGTCACGGTCGCAGCCGCGGCGAAGCGTTCGGCGACGCCCGGGCCGAATTGCGGCTTCACGCGGGTAACGAAGTCGCCGTAGACCGACCATATTTCGCGCGACTGGATGATCCGGAAGGCTTCGCGCCAGACATCGAGGCTGTCCGGTGCGATGCGCTGATGCGTTGGCGTCGGGAGGTCGGTGGCCATTGCGGCCAGCGCGTCCTTCATCAGGTCGGCGACCTCCGGATCGGTCTCTGCGAGGGCATCGTCGAGCACGACAAGCTTTGCGATCTCGGCCGCGGTCGATGTGCCGCCAAGGAGCACGGGACCGACTTTGCGGAATACGCCGGGCGCGTTCGAGAACCATCCGGCCGCATCAAAGGACTCCGCCATGCCCATCGCGCCGGCGAGATCGACGCGGCCATGGGTGGTGCGGATGCCATACAGTCCGCAGAACGACGCTGGAATGCGCACCGATCCGCTGGTGTCGCTGCCAATCGCAATGTCGCAGGCGCCGGACGCCGCGGCCGAGGCCGAGCCGCTCGATGAGCCGCCGGGCAGGCGCCCCGGCGCGCGCGGATTGACCGGCGTGCCGTAATGAGCGTTGACGCCGGCAATCGAGTAGAAGAACTCGTCGCACACGGTCTTGCCGGTGATCGTGGCGCCGGCATCGAGGAGCTTCTGCACGACGGCGGCGCTTTTCGTCGCAGGCTGTTGCGCCGCGAGCCAATCGGGATTGCCGCCGCCGGTGCGCTCGCCCGCGATGTCGAACATGTCCTTGATGGCGACCGAGAAGCCTGCGAGCGGTCCTGTGGCAGCGCCCATAACCGGTGCTTTCAGGTCATGCGGTACAAAGGCCGAGCGGATGCGGGCGGGCATTACAATCCTTTCTGCTGGGCGAGATACCAGTCGAGAATCTGTGCACCGGTCCAGGACACGACGCCGCGCCTGGATAGGATCTCGGAGAATGCGCGCTCGATATGGCCGATCCGGTGCGGAACGCCGGACAGATAGGGATGGCAGGCCATCGCCATGATCTTCGGCCGCTCCGCGGCTTCTTCGTACAGGATGTCGAACTGATCCATCGCCCGATCGTAAAACATCGATGACGGATGATATTGCGCGGTCCACAGCACGATATCGTGGATCTCGAAGTTATACGGCAAAGCAACCACCGGCTTGTGCGTGGTCTTCAGCGTGACCGGCTCGTCGTCCAGCACCCAGTCGCCGATATATTCGATGCCCGCCTCGCTCAGATAGTCTAGCGTGTCGAAGGTCTGGGTCAGGCCGGGACCGAACCAGCCGCGCGGCCGGTAGCCCGCGAATTTCTCGATAACGTCCATCGCTTTCGCGATGGTCGCGCGCTGATCGTCCAGCTTGTGCATCGGAATCTGCTCGTAGCCATGCGCATTCAGCTCCCAGCCGGCCTTGAGGCATGCTTCGACCACCTGTGGATAGCTTTCGCAGACCTTGGCGTTCAGCGTCACGGTGGGCGTCGCGCCGACGCGCTCCAGCATCTTCTTCAGGCGCCAGAAACCGACCCGCATGCCGTATTCGTGCCAGCTCCAGTTCGGGTGGTCGGGCAGAAGCGGCTGCAATTGCGGCGGCACGATCACCATGCGTGCCATCGCCCGCGAGATGTCCCAATCCTCAAGCGCCAGCACCGGCCAGATCACCATCCGCACGCCGTCCGGGAAGGTTAGCTTCGGGCGGGTTTCGATCGGTGAAAACGCGACGCGTTCGCGCGGCTGCATGGTTTATTGCTCCCTGATTTTCTGCTGTTCTGTGCTGACGCAATCAGCCGATGACGCGGATCGGCTTGCCGTCGAGCCACGCGCGGATTGCCTCGACCGTGCCGCCATAGAACATCCGGTAGCCGTCCTGCGTCACATAGCCGAGATGCGGGGTCAGCACGACATTGGGCAGGGTACGAAACACGTGGTCGCGCGGCAGCGGTTCGGTGCCGAACACATCGAGCGCCGCGCCGGCAATCGACTTGGTTTGCAGTGCCGCGGCGAGCGCCGCCTCGTCGATAATCGGCCCGCGCGAAGTGTTGATGATATACGCGGTGGGCTTCATCATCGCGAGATCGGTCTTGCCGACCAGGCCGCGCGTGCGGTCGGATAGCACCATGTGGATCGAAATGAAATCCGATTGCTGGAACAGGTCCGCCTTGGTCGCGTAGGTGACGCCGTGTTCGGCGCAGCGTTCCGGGGTGAGATTCTGGCTCCAGGCGATCACCTTCATGCCGAAGGCCTGGCCGACCCTGGCGACCCGCTGCCCCAGATTGCCAAGCCCGAGGATGCCGAGCGTATGACCGAACAGGTCGGCGCCCACTGTCGTCTGCCACGCTTCGCCCGCTTTCATCCGGGCATTCTCCACGCTGATGTTGCGCGCAAGGTCGATCATGAGACCAATCGCGAGCTCGGCGGTCGGGTGCTTCGCACCATCGGTACCGCAGACGGTGATACCGCGCTCCTTCGCGGCGGCGACATCGATCGAGGCATTTCTCTGTCCGGTAGTGACCAGAAGCTTCAGGTCCGGCAACTTCTCGATCAGGCTGCGCGGAAACGGCGTACGCTCCCGCATGACACAGACGATGCCGAAGCCCTGCAGCGCAGCGGCAACGGCCGCCTCGTCACCCAGCCGCTCGTTAAATGCGGTCACGTCGACATCACCGGTCACCGCCGACCAGTCGGCCATTTGGAGGGCCACATTCTGATAGTCATCGAGCACGGCACAGCGGTAACGCATTGATAGGCCCCCGGATTGGAACTTGAGCGCAGCAACACATACCGGACCGGTGCTCCGGCGCAACCCGCGTGATCACGAGCGGTTGAACCTTTCGTCTGTCCGGCGCGACTAGCTTGGACCGGCCATGGTCCGCTGATAGTGTGCCTGTCGGCCACCTCGGCAGGCGCACGGAGACGGGTGCGGAGACGGATTTCGGAGCTTGCGCGATGACGCGTCTGACCACGATATTGTGCGGTCTGTGGGCCGCCCTTGTCCTGTCTGCCGTTCCTGCCGCCGCAGAAAAGCGCGTTGCCCTCGTCATCGGTAACAGCGCCTACCAGAATGCGTCGCGTCTGGCCAATCCGGTCAATGATGCCAGGGCCATGGCGGACCTGTTCCGCAAGGCCGGGTTCGAGGTGGTTGAGGCCAAGACCGATCTTGGAAATCTGGAATTCAAACGCGTGGCGCGCGAGTTCACCGCCACCGCGCGCGATGCAGATATCGCAGTGATGTATTTCGCCGGCCATGGCATCGAGGTGAACGGCACCAATTATCTTCTGCCGGTTGATGCCAAGCTCGCCACCGATTTCGACGTCGAGGACGAGGCGCTGTCGCTGGACCGTCTGGTGCGAGCGCTGGAGCCTGCCAAGCGGCTGCGCCTGATCATTCTCGATGCTTGCCGCGACAATCCGTTCGTACGCACTATGCAGCGGGGGATCGCATCGCGGCAGGTGACGTCCGGGCTTGCCAAGGTCGAGCCGACCACCAGCGATACGCTGATCGCATTCGCCGCCAAGGCTGGATCGACGGCGGAGGATGGCCGCGGGGCGAATTCGCCGTTCACTGCGGCGCTGGTGAAGAACCTCGCCGTACCGGGCCGCGACATCCGCATCGCGCTCGGATATGTGCGCGACGAAGTGGTGCGAGCGACCGGCAACAAGCAGGAACCTTTCGTCTATGGCTCGCTGGGCGGGGCAACAGTGGCGCTTGTGCCTGAACGTAAAGTCGCCGTACCAGCTCCGGCCACCCAGCCGGCGGCCGGTCCCGATCCGCGGCGCGATTACGAATTTGCCGAACGCGTCGGCACCAAGGAGGCTTGGGATTCGTTCCTGTCAGTGCACAAATCCGGGTTCTACGCGGAACTGGCGCGCTCGCAGCGCGAGAAGGTTGCACGTGCCGAATCACCGGTGATCCCGCAAGTGCCACAGGTGCCACCGGCTCCGGATGTGAAGGCGCCGGTTGCTGCCGCGCAACCGTCGGCCGTTCCTCAAGCGAGCGCCCCTGCTGCCGTAGAGGCGGTCACCCCGCCTGCTGTTGACGCAAGCAAAGCTCCAGCTGAATCCAAGTCGGTCGTGGCGGTCTTGCCAGCGCCCGATCAGGCAAAGCGAGAAATCGAAATTCGTCCCGCGCCCTCAGGCGAGGTACGTGCGATTACCCGCAATCTGCAAAGCGAGTTGCGCCGCGTCGGCTGCGATCCGGGCACGGTCGACGGCACTTGGTCGGAGAAGTCCCGGGAGGCACTCGCCCTCTTCAACCAGCATGCGGGAACAAACTTCGACACTGCAGCCGCCACCATCGCAGCTCTAGACGGTGTGAAAGTCCAGCGCGGCAGAATTTGCCCGCTGACCTGCAGCGCAGGTCAGGAGGAGCGGGCCGGACGGTGTGTCGCAATTCCCGCCAAGCCGCAGCTCAAGAAAGAGGCGGTTCGTCCGGACCCCAGTCCACGCGAGCGAGCTCGCGAGATCGCCCGGGAGCGGGCCGAAAAGGCCCGCGAACGGGCACGCGCCAATGCGCGACAGGACAACGTCAGCCGCCGGCCAACAGCAAGCCGCGCGGCGTGCCCTGCTGGCTCTTCGCCGTTTAACTCGGGCGGACGCTGGTGCTGCGAGGTGACGCCGGACGGCCGCGGAGCGCCGCGTATCTTTTGCCCGTAGCGCGCGCAACACTAACCCGATCCGCCGCGCAGGTGCGAACGGCAATTTTGTTTCAAGAGCCGGAACATGATCGTCCCGGCAGCCTCACTCACCCATCAATGCGCCGGCGCGCGCTTCGGGAACGACGCCGCCGCCGAGCGCATCGGAACAAACAGGCAGCGCGTGTTGGCGCCCTGATGTTTGACCCAATGTTTGTCGACATTGTCGTAGTCGCAGGCACATCGGTAGAATTTGCCGTCCGGCGAATAGGCCGTGCGCTTGCGGATCTGTCCGGTCGAACGGATTTCCCACTCGTCATCCGGCAAAGGCTTCAACTCGCGTTCGGAAACTTCCCAGCAGCAATCATTGGTGACGCAGCAGGTCGCCGGTATCCAGGAGAGCAGCCACGGGTTGGAGTGGTACTCTCCGGCGATTGCGACGCCCACAATGGTGAGTGCCGACATCATCGCCAGCGCTGGGGCGAGGAGAGTGAACCGGCGTCGCGGACTTGTGCTTGCTGCCTCGACCGGCAGCTTGTCTTGCACCGGATCAGAAAACGTCGGTGACGCGTTACAGTTGGTCAGCTTGTGTGACATGGCTTTTTTTCTCTTGGTTGATTCGGGTCCAACCCCGGCAGCTTGGGAGCAAGCAAGCTTCGCGCCAAGGGAAACGACTGCGTGCCGTTCTCCATTTCGGAGCGGCCGTACTCAAAATTTGAGATTCGCAGCTGCCTGATAGGCATGTGCTCCCTCGCAAAATCGTTGCATGCAACTTTTAGGCGAGTCAGACTGGAGGTATTGGGCGGAGTGTTGCTGTGCGTTTGATCCCGTTCCTCGGAATGCTGCTGTTGGGTGGCTGCATCACGGCATCGACGCCCGAGGCCGGCAGCTGGAAAATCGAACGCAGCTATGACCGTATTCACGGCAAGCCCGCTGGCGTCGCCCATGTCAGCGCGCGAAGCCGCAACGAGCGGGTGAGAGATCTGGGGCTTCAGCTCGGCTGGCTGCAACTGACCTGTTTCGAAAGCGCGCCTGTCATCCGGCTCGAATTCAACCACCGCATCGGGTCTAACCGGACATCGGTGTTGAGTTATCGCTTCGACGAGCATCCCGGCCGCGATGCCAAAGCCCGGTTCCTTGCGACCTACAATATCGCCGTGATCGAGGACCCCACTGAGGTCGCGCAGTTTGTCGATCAGTTGCGCGCATCGACCAGGCTGCATGTGCGCGTTGAGTCCCACGTCGCCGGAACCACGACGGTTGAATTCCCGGTAAAGGGCGCATCTGCCGCGATAGACGTGGCATTCCAGAGCTGCTCGGCTGAATCGGCGGCAAGACCGCGTTCCGCGTAGCGCGAGGATTTGGAACACCGCTTTCCGTTTCAGCCTGATACAAGGTTCGCATCTGTTCGCAGGGAACGAATCGCGTCCACGATTTTCACGCGAGCCCAATTCTTAAGAGAGTGTTGCGCGATCTGGCCGAAGCTGGTTTTTTGCGAGCGATTGTACGCACCACAGCCGCGTCTTGACGCATTAGCGAGCGACATCCCTTGCGAACCATTTCCCATTTTGTCACATCGCTTCGCGTGCGGTCACTGCAAGAGCTTGCTCCTTTCGCGATTCTCGCTGCCATCGCAGCCATGCTCGCGGCCTTCGGCAAGATTGCGGACGAAGTCGCCGACGGACAGACGCATGCCTTCGACGAGGCCGTTCTTCGCGCCTTGCGCAATCCCACCGATCTCGCCGATCCGATCGGACCAGCCTGGCTCGAACACGTGATGCGCGACGTCACCAGCCTCGGCAGCTTCACGGTAGTGGCTTTTGTGACGCTGATCGCCATCGGTTACTTGCTGATCGACGGCAAGCGCGCAGCGGCGGCTTTCGTTCTGGTTGCGATCGCAGGCGGTGTTGTTCTCAGCGAGGGTCTGAAGCATCTGTTTGCACGGCCGCGCCCTGAACTGGTGGCACATCTCGTCGAGGTGCAGACCGCGAGCTTCCCGAGCGGACATGCGATGCTGTCCGCGGTGACGTTCCTGACACTCGGTGCGCTCTTGGCACGAATCCAGGGCCGCAAGCGTCTCAAGGCCTATGTGATTTCCGTCGCAATCCTGCTGGCGCTGCTGATCGGTGCCAGCCGTGTTTATCTCGGCGTCCATTGGCCGACCGACATTCTCGCGGGGTGGTGTGCCGGGGCGGCCTGGGCCATGGCGTGCTGGTTGCTCGCGACCTGGCTGCAGAGCCGCGGCCGGATCGAACGACCGGGTCAAGACGCACATCCGACCAAGTCGGTTAACGGATTGTCAAATCCGCGGCGATAAACTGATTTCCGGCTTGCGTTTGTGTCTGCGCGGCGCTGCCGTGCAAGGAGCCGGAGACATCTTATGTCCCGCGTCGGTACCGAGTCCTGCGTCAGCGCCGAATGCCGGTCCTGTGGCTCCCCGATTGCCGCGGACGAGCCGATCCTCGCCAAATTCCAGCGCTGCTATTATTGCGGCCGGCATTATCCGCTGGGCCGAAACTGGACATTCACGACGGCCCCGGTGATCATCGCAGCGATGGCTGGATTGCTCGCGCTCTGGTGGACACATTTGGCATCGTGAAAGATTGCCTGCGTCGATTGCGTGTTGTGTTGTCCGATGCCTTGTCGTGACGACGCGCTTCCGTGTTAGGCTCCCACAAATATTTCGAAAAGAGTCGTTTGGGAGCAACGTCCATGAAGAAGGTTCTATTCGCCGCGCTTGGCGTGGCGATGATGGCGTCAAGCGCGCCGGCGCAGAATTATCCGTCCCGCCCCATCACGCTTGTTGTTCCGCTCGGGCCCGGTGGCTCGACCGATGTGATTGCGCGGATCATGGCGGAAGGGATGCGCAATATTCTCGGCACCACGATCGTCGTAGAAAATACCACAGGAGCCGGCGGCACGATCGGAGTCGGCCGCGTCGCGCGCTCCGCGCCGGACGGATACACGATCGGCATCGGGCAGTGGGGCACGAATGTCGCGAGCGGCGCGATTTATCCGCTGACATTCGATCTCGTAAAGGATTTCGAGCCGGTTGGCCTGATCTCGACCCAACCGTTCCTCATTGTCTCGCGCAAGACCATGCCTGCGGACAATCTCAAGGATCTGGTTGCCTGGCTGAAGGCCAACCAGGACAAGGCGTCGCAAGGCAATTCAGGTGTCGGAACGCCAAGCCATGTCGGCGGACTGATGTTCCAGAATGCAATCGGAGCCAAATTCACCATGGTCCCGTATCGCGGTGCCGGCCAGTCGATGCAGGACCTGGTTGCCGGTCAGCTCGATGTCATGCTGGATACGCCCGCCGTGTCGATGCCGCACATTCAGAGCGGCAATATCAAGGCCTATGCGGTGACCGCCAAATCCCGCATTCCGGTAGCGCCGGACATCCCGACCACCGACGAAGCCGGGCTACCCGGATTTTACTTTTCATTCTGGCACGCCTTCTGGGTTCCGAAAGGGACTCCGAAGGAGATCGTGACCACCCTGAATAACGCCTTGACCAAGGCGCTGGCCGACCCGGTTACGCGCGAGCGGCTGACCAAGATCGCGCAGGAGATTTTCCCGCCGGAGCAGCAGACGCCTGAGGCGCTCGCGGCCTATCACAAAGCGGAAATTGACAAATGGTGGCCGATCATCAAGGAAGCGGGCATCAAGCCGCAATAATCGTTCGCCGCAGGTAGAATGCTCCGAAAGTTTACCGGATTGCTCGCGACTGGCCTTGTAGCGCTGACCGTCGCGGGTTGTGTGACCCCGGAGGGAGCCTCGCCTGTATTGAGCGGATCGTCGTCCGCGCTCGGCGGCCGTGACCTCGCGCCTGACGAGAAGAAGATCATCGCCGACGCGGTCGGCCGGGTTGTCAAGGAGCCGGCTGCCGCCAAATTCCGTTGGGCAAAATTCCCCGCCAATGCGGGCACCGGCGACGTCAATTATTGTGCGTCGGTGAACGCCAAGAGCGCACTTCCGGGCTATAGCGGCAATCAGCTCTACATCGCTGTCATCGGTACAGAAAATGGTCGGGTGAAATCCGCTGTCGTCGGCGCGATTCATGGCGGATCGGATGCCCATGTCGTTCGCACGCTCTGCAGGCGTTACGGCCTGAATCCGGACGATGCCGCATAGCCAAGGCGGTCTGCGCAACTCGCCGCGGATGACCTGAGTATCGCAGCCGCGGCTGTTATGCGGCTGTTATAATGTCGTTCGCGCGTCAAGATTCGGCGACACGATAGGCTATGAAGAAGAAAAAGAACAAACCGAAGCGCAGGTCGATCGAGGCGGCCGGCGGCATCGTGATGCGCGGGCGCCTGCGGCCGCTCTTCGCCGTTGTCCAGCTAAGCCGGCAGCGAAGCTGGGTTCTGCCGAAGGGAAAGCTCAACCGTGGCGAGACGGCTCTGGCTGCCGCCAGGCGCGAAGCGATCGAGGAGACTGGTCATGACGTCGAAGTCCATGAGTTCTTAGGCTCGCTGTCTTATGTCTCCGCCGGCCGGCCGAAAACCGTACGATTCTGGCGCATGCAGGCGAGCAGCCGACCGGTCGCCAAGCTGATGCGCGATGTGCGAGCGGTGCGCTGGCTGCCCCTCTCCCAGGCGACCGCACAGCTGACCCACGAGCGCGAGAAGGATTTTCTGGAAAAGGTGGGCCGTCAGGCTGTGCGCCGCATCTCCTCAGAAAAGCGCCGCCAGCCCAAACATCGGCAATCGGTGCCTGCGAAAAAGGTCCGTCAGAGTGCAACGGCTAGTCCAGGAAATGCCGTCAGACAAAATATCAAATCACTGCGGCCGCAGCGGGACGGGAGCGCCGGGCTTCCTAAGGGACCGCTTGTCCCGCCGATGGTCACGGTGACTGCCGGCCGCAGGCCTCCGGCGCTCATCCGGAAATTGTGGACCTTGTTGCGGCGTCAGGGCTTTGGCGTTCACGCCGGATTCAAGTAGAGTGGCGACGCTGGTCTCCCGACTGACCGTCGTCCCGGCATGCCGGAAAGGAAATGTCATGAACCGATCGGTTGCAGCCGTTGTCGCTCTGGTCGCCTTAGCCACCGCATTGACCGGACTGACCGAGGCGAGCGCTTCGGATTACAGACGAACAGGCCTGATCGGCGGCATGTCCGCTGCCGAGGTCATGGGCGCGCCGGCTTACGGCTATGGCTATTACGCAGGGGACCCGGTTGCGGCTCACTACGCCACCCTGGACGGACCTCCGCCCGGCTGCGTCATCCGGCGGCAGCGCTTGTGGGACGGTTACGGCTGGCGCTGGCGGAAGCTGCGAATTTGCCATTGACGCCACTGGCGGCACCTCGGCCATTTCCTATTCGCTAACCGTGATTGTCCCATGGCGGTCTTCACGCGCTCATCAAAATTGCGACAAATTGGCCGGAAACACTACATCTGCGTAAGTCTTTGTCGCTAGTCTGCGTGCGCGGGTAGCGAAGCGCGCTGGGCGCCAGCGATATCCTGAAGGAGACATGCATGAGAAAGCTCTTTATCGCGCTCGTTGCTGCGGCGACGATCGCGGGGTCTGTGGTTGCGGTCCCGGGCAGTGCCGACGCTCATTGGCGCGGCGGCGCCGTGGCTGCGGGCGTGCTTGGCGGTCTTGCGGCCGGCGCAATCATCGCTGGTGCCGCTGCGCCGTATTATTACGCGCCGCCGCCGCCGGTCTACTACGCTCCGGCGCCGGTTTATTACGGCCCGCCTTGCCGCTGGGTCCGTCAGCGCTGGTGGGACGGCTACGTTTGGCGTGTCCGCCGCGTTCAGGTTTGCGGCTGACGCGGATACCCGGTTTTGAAACGAGCCCGGCGGCCTTCCGCCGGGCTTTTTCTTGGCGGCTTATTCGGCTGCTACCGCGCGCCTGACATTCGTTGCGCCAAGGCTGCAGAAGGCCAGCAGTCCAGCGTGACGCCATTGGCCTTCTGCCAGGCGCCGAGGGCAGCGCGGGTCTTCATCCCGGCCTTGCCGTCGATCTTGTCGCGGTAGAAGCCGGCTTCGGTCAGATGGCGCTGGATCGCTTCAATCTGGTCGGAGCGTGCCTGCTCGATCTTGCCCCAGGGCGTCGCGAAACCGCGTCCGCCAGCTATCCGGTCCGACAGATTGCCGACGAACAGGGCATAGAGGTCGGCGAAGTTGTAACCCTTGAAGACATAGAAATTTCTGAGCGTCAGGAAGGCGGGACCGTTCAATCCTGCCGGCAGAAACAGCGACGCTTCCTCGACGAGCTCGTCCCGCGTTGGCCGGTGCGTCAAGGGCGTGTAGCCGCGCCTGATCCATTCCGCGACGGTAAGTTTCGTATCGGGTTCGGCGATCGAGCAGTCGATCTGCGCCGGCCGCTTCACCTCGAAACCCCAGCGCTTGCCCTTGTCCCACCCCTTGGCCAGCAGCTGGCTTGCCGCGGACGCGAGTGCATCTGGAATCGAATTCCAGATGTCGCGACGACCGTCGCCGTCGAGATCGACGCCGTATTTGAAGAAGTCTGTCGGCAGGAACTGCGTGTGCCCCATGGCGCCCGCCCAGGACGCTTTCATCTGCTCGCGCGTTATGTCGTGATCTTCCAAAATCTTCAGCGCCAGCAGGAATTCGCCGCGAAACATCTCCTTGCGGCGGCCAAGCCAAGCCTGTGTTGCGAGCACCTGGATGGCGTTATGCGGCAGTCTGAAATTTCCGAAATTGGTTTCGCGTCCCCAGATCGCCAGGATCACCGATGGCGGCACGCCGAAACGCTGCTCGATTTTTTCAAGAGTTGCGCGATGCTCTGCGGCGAGCTTACGGCCCTGTTCGGTCAGTCGGCTGAGCGAGGTTTCGGACAGATATTGTGACGGCGTGCGTTCGAATTCCGGCTGGCCTTTCGGCTTCGCTTTGGCTTTTCCGGGGATCACCAGATCCGGTAGCGAGAGATCGGGTTTTAGCCCGCGGGTCGCTTGGTCGAATGTTGCGCGTGATACGCCGAGTTTTTGCGCCTCCGGCCAGAGTGACTGGATGAACTGCCGGAAGTCGGCCTCGCTCTGCGCCTGCGCCGGAAGTCCCGCCAGCATCATGCAGCATGCAAGGAAGGCAGCCCGGATCATGCCTGCAAATCCTCCTTCGTCACATTCGGTCAGACTGCCATAGCGTTTGCGGCGGGACCTTGACGGTGACCGGTTCGCCCGCCCGGATCGTACCCGGCCGCTCGACCGAGGCGACGACGCCGCGCAGTCCCTTGGCCTTTGCCGGAAAGGCCAGGTCGAGCCCGCCCGGCGCGGCACCCGGCGTCAGGTGCCGGGCGATCGCCTTGCCCGCGATCCGGCACGGTGCGTTCGGAGCTTCGACGACGATCGTCGCCTCGGCGAACGCGATCCGGGTCCCGGGTGGCAGCTGCGTAAAGTGCGGGATGCCCGAGACCAGGATATTGGCACCGATCCATTCCGGCGCGATGCGCTCGACCTGCATTGCTGCGGCGATCGCTGCAAGGTCTTCGCGCGATACCGCAGTGATCTGGCGCCCCGAGCGCATTTCCATGCCGCGCTTGTACCAGGGCTCGCGCGGTCCCGCCTTGCGGGTGAAGCCATAATGGCGCGTACCGGGAATGCCCTTAAGGTCGAGCGCAATTTCGGAGACGGCTCGCGTTTCCGGATGCGGATCGGCTTCCACGAACAGGGCTTCGCACAGCCCTTTGACGTTGCAGCCGGGCAATGATTGCAGTGTAGTCAATACGAAGCCTCTAGAATGAATGCTGGCAATTAACGGCAAGCCACGATGAACAGGCGCGGGAAACGCAGCAACACCTTGCCGTCATAGCGTGCCGGGTAGGCGGCTGCGATCCGCGCCGTATAGGCCTTGAGGAAAGCCTGACGCTGGTCCGGCGTCAACGGATCGACAAAGGGCCGAAGCGCCGTGCCTTTGAACCACTCGGTCACCGCCTCGGGGCCGGCAAGCGCATGCTGATAATGGGTGTGCCAGATGTCGAGCCGCGCGCAGAGCGGCCGGAGCGCGTTGTAATAGTCTTCAGGCGAGGGCAGGTCCTCGCGTTCGAGCGCCGCGGGCGCTATCAGATCGCGCCATTGCGGCTCCTTCGCGATCTCGCGCATCCAGACATGCGACGGCTCGTTGGTGTTGTCAGGCATTTGCACCGCGAGCACCGAGCCGGATTTCAGACCGGTCAGAAGCCGCTGCAGCACCTGAAGATGCTGCGGCACCCACTGGAAGGTTGCGTTGGAATACAGAATGTCGGCGTCGGCAGGTGCGCTCCAATCTGTCAGATCGGCCTCGACGAAGGCGCATTGCGGCAGACGCTTCCTCGCCTGTCGGAGCATGTCGGGCGATGAGTCGACGCCGGTCACCTTGGCCTGCGGGAAGCGCGCGACCAGAAGCTCGCTTGAATTGCCGGGTCCGCAGCCGAGGTCGAAGACGCTACGCGGGTTTGCCAGCGGAATTTGCGCCAGGAGATCGCGCGCAGGCCGCGTGCGTTCATCCTCGAATTTCAGGTATTGGGTGGCGCTCCAGTCGGCCATGAGGTGCAACCTCATCAATTTTTTGGCAGCGCACATGCCGCCACCCATGGCGCGGGTATAGGCGATTCTCGCATAGCCGCCCCGGGGGACAAGCCCGGCATTGCCCTGGAATTTTCGCGACAAGGTTGCAGTCCTGTGGTCTACTTTAATGGGCAGCATCGGGGGGAGCACATGAAGAAGGCAGCGATCGTCACGACCGCTATCGCCGCAATCACGATGGCGGGATTGTCGGCTTCAACGCGACCGGCGTCCGCACAGTATTGCGTGGCCGGAATCCTGTTCGCGGCGTTCTATGCCAACGCGACGGAGAACCGCGAACTGAGCGCGAAGGAAGCGGCGACCTGCGGCCTGTTCTACGGCGCGGACCGCGACAAGGCGCTGCGCAATGGCCAGCCTGTTGCGGCCAAGGCTCCAGCAAAGAAGCCGGCGAAAACCGCTGCCAAACCGGCCGCCAAGACAAAGCCGCAATAATCGGCGACGTCAGATTGAACGGATATCGGTAGCGCGCGGGCGCTACCGGGTGAACTTCTTGTACTTCAGCCGGTGCGGGATAATGCTGTCCTGGCCGAGCCGGCGCATCTTGTCGGCCTCGTAATCCTGGAAATTGCCCTCGAACCACTCGACATGGCTATTGCCTTCGAAGGCGAGCATATGAGTCGCAATGCGGTCGAGGAACCAGCGATCGTGGCTGATGATCACGGCGCAGCCTGCGAAATCTTCCAGCGCTTCCTCAAGCGCGCGCAACGTATCGACATCGAGGTCGTTGGTCGGTTCGTCGAGCAGCAGCACATTCGCGCCGGATTTCAGCATTTTGGCGAGATGTACGCGGTTGCGCTCGCCGCCCGAGAGCTGGCCGACTTTCTTTTGCTGATCGGCACCCTTGAAGTTGAACGCCGAGCAATAGGCGCGCGAATTCACTTCCTTTTTGCCGAGCAGGATCTGATCGAGGCCGCCCGAGATTTCCTCCCAAACGGTTTTTGAATCGTCGAGTGCATCGCGTGACTGGTCAACGTAACCGAGATGGACCGACTCGCCGATCTTGATCGTGCCCTTGTCCGGCTTTTCCTGACCCGTGATCATGCGGAACAGCGTAGTCTTGCCGGCGCCATTGGGGCCGATCACGCCGACGATGCCGCCAGGCGGCAGCTTGAAGGTGAGATTGTCGATCAACAGATTGTCGCCAAAGCCCTTGGTAAGTCCTTCGAACTCGATCACGTTGTTGCCGAGCCGTTCAGCGACCGGGATGATGATCTGTGCGGTCTGGGTCTGGGCCTGGGCCGATTTGGCGAGCAACTCTTCATAGCGCTGGTAGCGTGCCTTCGATTTGGCTTGCCGCGCCTTGGGCGACGCCGCAATCCATTCCCGTTCCGCAGCCAGCGTGCGCTGGCGCGCCGCTTCCTCGCGGCCTTCCTGCTCCAGCCGCTTCTGCTTCTGCTCAAGCCACGAGGTGTAGTTGCCCTGATAAGGGATGCCGCGGCCGCGATCGAGTTCGAGGATCCAGCCAGTCACGTTGTCGAGGAAGTAGCGGTCGTGAGTCACGATCAGGATGGCGCCGGGATAGTTGCGCAGATGACCTTCCAGCCACGCGACCGATTCCGCGTCGAGATGGTTGGTCGGTTCGTCAAGCAGGAGAAGTTCTGGCTGATCGAGCAGGAGCTTGCACAATGCAACGCGGCGGCGCTCGCCGCCCGACAGCGTCGAGACGTCGGCGTCGTCCGGCGGGCAGCGTAGCGCATCCATCGCCTGATCGACCTTGGAATCGAGATCCCAGAGCCCTTTGGCTTCGATCTCGTCCTGCAGCTTCGTCATCTCGTCCGCGGTCTCGTCGGAATAGTTCATCGCGAGTTCGTTATAGCGGTCGAGAATCGCCTTCTGCGCGGCGACACCTTCCATTACGTTCTCGCGGACCGACTTTTCGGGATCGAGCTGCGGCTCCTGTGGCAGATAGCCGACTCTCGCGCCCTCCGCGACCCAGGCCTCGCCATTGTAGTCGGTGTCGATCCCGGCCATGATGCGAAGGAGCGTGGACTTGCCGGCGCCGTTGACGCCCAGCACGCCGATCTTCGCATCGGGATAGAATTGCAGGTGGATGTTATCGAGCACCTTCCGGTTGCCCGGATAGACCTTCGTCAGCCCCTGCATGAAATAGACGAATTGCCGGCCGTTCATAACGCTTCTCTTCAGCCTTTCAGGCAAGCCCGCATCGGCTGCGCGAGCGCGCCGGACCTGCGGAATATGATGGAAATGCGGGCCTTAAGTAACTGCGGGAGCGGCAAAGGGCAAGATCGCGCGAACGGAGGAAAATCCGCCCTTTTTGGATATATCAGGAATAGATCTCCGTGCTGCGGGACGGCTTTCAATCAATGAGAGCGAACCAAGGATCGGAACCGGCTTTGCTGATTGCTTAGGTCGCGAGGCGCGGTGAACGATCGCCGCTGCCGGCGCGAATCGGGAAGCGGCCTGCAATGCGGCCGCTATCCGCTGCTTGCTGCAGCTTTGTCTAAAGCCGCTTGGCGAAAGCATCCTGGATGAAGTCGTCCAGCATGCGATAGGTCTGATGCGCCGCGCCGGCATGATATTTCGCGACGCCCGGCATGTCGGTCTCTTCCTCTGAGAATGAATGAAGGCGGCCACCGAAATCGAGCATTTGCCAGTTGGCTTCCGCGCCGTCGAGTTCGGCTTCGAGTGCGTCGCGGTCGGCCTTCGGAGCCACCGGGTCCTTGGTGCCGTGGATGACAAAGATCGCGGTTTTGATGTCGCCTTTTTTGGCCGGCATGGTGGTTGCGAGGTCGCCGTGCAGGCATACCACGGCATCGAGGTCGGCACCGCTGCGCGCAAGTTCGAGCACATTGCCGCCGCCGAAACAGAAGCCGACCGCGGCCTTCTTCGAGGTGTCGCCGATGCCGCGCTTGCCTCCCTCCGCGATCAGGGTCTGCAATGCCGCGTTAACGCGCTTGCGGCCTTCGACGCGATCGGACCGCACCGCCATCATCAGGTCCTGCGATTCAGGCGGACCGTCTGCCGTTTTGCCTTCTCCATACATGTCGGCAACGAGTGCGATATATTTGTCGCCCGCCATCTTCTCGGCGCGTTTGATGATTGTATCGGTCACGCCGAGCCAGTTCGGCATCACCAGCAGCAGCGGCCGCTTTGTGGTGACCTTGTCGTTCCAGACCAGCGCGCCATGCGCCATCACATTGCCGGCCTGATACTTAATGCGTTCGACTGCCACGCTGTCCTCCAGAAATCGAAACGAAACACTATTGCGGGATGACTTCGCCGATCATCCCGGCATCGAATAATGTCACATACAGACGACCGTTTGAATGCGGTCCGATGCAGCGGGCGCCTGCGTTGGGCACCGGGATTGGATATTCGCCGACCATCGTGCCGTCCGGTCGCATGCGGCCGATTTTGTTGGCAAAGTTGGCGGTGAACCAGAGGTCGCCATCGGCACCGACGCAGACGCCGCGCAGCGACGAGTCCGGCGTCGTCACCTTGTGTTCGGTGATGCGTCCATCGCGGTCGATCCGGCCCAGCGCATTGGTCGATGTTTGCACGAACCAGATTGTCCCATCCGGATGGGTCGCCATCGCGCGCGGCTGGCTGTCGTGGCTCGGGATTGGATATTCGGTAACCTTGCCGTCCAGCGTGATGCGACCGATGCGGTTGCCGGCGGCTTCGGAGAACCACAACGCACCATCGCGCTCGGCGATCGAGAGCGGCCGGGCACCAGGCGAAATGCCATCGGAAAACTCCGTCACCTTGCCATCCGGCGTAATGCGTCCGATGCGGCTGATCTCGGTTTCGGAAAACCACACGTTGCCGTCCGGTCCGACCAGGGTGCCATCCGGTCCGGCATTCGGCGTCGGCAAATCGAACAACGTGATATCGCCCCGCATAGTGATGCGGCCGATTTTGTTCGCCTTCTTGGCGCAGAACCACATATTGCCATCGCCGCCGACAGTGATGCCGATCGGCATGGCGTTGTCCACCGGCAAAGGGAATTCGCGGAACGATGAATCGGCAGGGTCGAAGCGGCCGATCTTCGAGGCGCCGCTTTCGCAGAACCATAGCGCGCGGTCCGGCCCTTCCATGCAGATGTAGGGTTCGGACTTTTCGGAAGGTATTTTGTAGGTTCGGATGATTGGCGGGGTTTCGCGGTGTTGCGTCACCGCCGATGCTGCCGAAGATGCCGGCGACGACATTGAACCTCCCTGTACCGTTATACGGTACGTCTGTTTTGAGCGCGAGAGCGTATCGGTGAGCGGACCGCTGTCAAGCAATACGACTGCGAGTCTCACGATACGGTAACAATCCCGTCGCTCGACGCGCAAGATGCGGCGCAGATGCTAGGGCTTGCAATGAACGCTGCGTGGAGTGTGTCATGTTCCGGTCGATTGTCTCGATCTGCGTAGCGGCAATATGCGCTTTCGAATGGCGGCCGTGGCGGTAACGCAACGGTCATTGCGCAGAATGCGGCGAAGTGGACGTTCGAAATTCGGAAGCCCGCCACAACTGTCTACTGCATCGGCATGGTGGACCGACTGAAGAGCTCGGCTTGCATTCATCTCCTGCCCGGTGCGTCCATTCGCGAACTCGATCCCGACAATATCGACCTGTCGGGCGACGTGACCGCCGCATTTAAGCTGTTGGCGCGCGCCCTTCTGACACGGAGCCGAAGTCGCGAAAAGTTTCGGCATGACGGAACACCGCGTTCGCGAGCGCGTTCGTAAGGGCATGAAACTCATGCTCGGCGCACTCTCCTACATCGCAGTCGTCGGATCGGTCCTTGCCGCTGCGCTTTCTAGTGTTTTCTCCGTGGAACCGGTCGGCCCGAGCGAAGGACCGGTTCTTGCGCATGGGGCGGCCGATCAAGCCGCCGAACGTCGGGCGCGTGCGCTGAAGGAGGCGAAGCTCGATCCGAACCGGGTGCCGGTATGGATCGTTGCGACCCCGAAATATCAGTACACGCCGCAGCCCGTCGACTTGCACGTCCGGCGCGGTCCGTCGACCGGACCGGACACGAGGGCGGCAATGGCGGCGACCGTGCGCGGTTCTCAGGACGGGCTGCGGGCGATTGATGCGGCTCTCACCGATCGGCCGCGGGGCGGCGGAAGCGCGATGGGCTATGCGCCAACGCGCCGCGACAACGATCCGTTTTACCGGGACTGAAACGGTCTGAAGCTTTCTCAAGCCGGCTCAGGCATGGCAATGCGCTTGCCGACAGCTTCCGGGCGGGGAAGCCGTCCATGGGAGGTTCTGATTTCTCCGAGTCGCCTGAGAATGTCAGGCGGGAAGGGGGCCACCTTGCGGGCCGCCATGTCGATATGGAGCGACATGTTCTCGCAGGTCGCGGATACCCAGCCCCCGGTGGCGTGAAACAATTGCTGGAAAAAGTGCAGCCGCTTTGAATCGTATCCGAGCAGCTGGAATGTCACCCGGACCGGATCGGTCTCCTTCACCTCGCGCAGATAGCGGATGTGGACTTCGGCGGTGAAGAAGGAGTGATTGCGCTCCTTCAGATAGTCCCAGCCGAAGCCGGCCAGCGTGTACATCTCGTCCACGCCGCGATCAAACAGCACATGGTAATAGGCCATGTTCATATGGCCGTTGAGATCGATCCAGGCCGGATCGACGGACATTACCGACGACACGAACGGCGCAAAGAAAACAGGTTCAAAATCGCTACGATCCAACATCGGGCCAGTGTGCTGCACTGCACCGGAGCTGTAAACCGAAAACCCCTGAATCGGCTGGACTTTACGAAAAGTTTCACGGGTACTCAGGCCGGGCAGCGCCTTGCAGCCGCCGGTCGGCCTCATTAGGGTCGGCGCATTCAGGATTTCGACGAGGCGCCGATGGCCGTTGCCGCCGCAAAATTTTCCGACCAAAAGCGCGATGCGCGTGCAATCGAGGCCGCCATTAGCGACCTCGCCAAGCGTTTCGGCAACAGGCTTGTCACCTCGCAGGCGGTTCGCGAGCAGCACGGCCACACTACAACCTGGATCGAGAACCAGCCGCCGGACGCCGTGGTGTTCCCGCAAACTACGGCCGACGTTCAGGACGCGGTCCGCATCTGCGCGCGCCACAAGGTCCCGGTGATCCCGTTCGGGACGGGCACATCGCTGGAAGGCCATGTCAACGCGCCGCAGGGCGGGATCTCGATCGACGTGCGCGATATGAACCGGATCATCGCGGTCCATGCCGAGGACCTCGACTGCGTGATCGAGCCCGGTGTCACCCGCAAGCTCTTGAACGAGACCTTGAGAGACCAAGGCCTCTTCTTCCCGATCGACCCCGGCGCCGATGCTTCGCTGGGGGGCATGGCGGCGACCCGCGCGTCCGGCACCAATGCGGTGCGATACGGCACGATGCGCGACAATGTGATGGCGCTGAAGGTCGTACTCGCCAATGGCGAGGTCATGACCACCTCGACACGCGCGCGCAAATCATCCTCCGGCTACGACCTGACGCGGCTCATCGTTGGCTCCGAAGGCACGCTCGGCATCATCACCGAACTGACGCTGAAGCTGCACGGCATCCCGGAGGCAATTGCGGCGGCGATCTGCCCGTTCCCGTCGGTAGAAGCGGCCTGCAACGCCACGATCCTGACCATCCAGTCGGGCATCCCGGTTGCCCGCATCGAGCTGCTCGACGAGGTGCAGGTGAAGGCGTGCAACGCCTATTCCAAGCTCAGTCTGCCGGAGAGCCCGCTGCTCCTTTTGGAGTTCCATGGTAGCGAGGCGGGCGTTGCCGAGCAGTCGCAGCGGTTCGGCGAAATCGCCGCCGATCTCGGCGGCGGCCCATTTGAGTGGACCGCCAAGGCGGAAGACCGCACACGGCTTTGGCAGGCGCGTCATGACGGCTATTGGGCTGCAAAGGCACTGCGCCCGAATTGCCAGCCGCTTGCCAGCGATGTCTGCGTGCCGATCTCCCGGCTCGCCGAATGCGTGGTCGAGACCCAGCGCGACCTCCAGGAGACCGGATTGCTCGGGCCGATTGTCGGCCATGTCGGCGACGGCAACTTTCATGTGGCGCTTGTGGTGGATAGCAACGACCCGAAGGAAATGGCTGCGACCGAGAAGTTCCTCTCGCGGCTTGCGGACCGCGCTATGAAAATGGGCGGAACCTGCACCGGCGAGCACGGCGTCGGGCAGGGCAAGATGAAATATCTCCTCGCTGAACACGGCGCCCCGGCGCTCGCGGCGATGCGGGCGATCAAGCAGGCGCTCGATCCGGACAACATCATGAATCCGGGAAAACTGGTCCCCGACGCCTGACAGACGCAACCCCGGCCGCAAGCGTGGACGCGATCTTGCATCCGGCACCATAGATTTGCCGCTGGCCGGCGGTATTCGGGTCAGTGTTCACACCCGGCCACGTCTGCGACAGCCTCCGCCTTGCGGTGCGGAAGCGCCGGGATCATCTTTGGTGTGGGCGATTCAGGTGGTTCCGTGCAGGCAACACTGCTGACTTTGGCGATTGCCGCGATTCTGGCGCTGCTCGCGGCGTTGCTCGGGCCGTATTTTATCGACTGGAACGCCCATCGCGCGGCGTTCGAACAGCATGCTAGCAAGGCCGTCGGGCTGCCGGTCCGTGTGTCCGGACCAATGGAGGTGCGGCTGCTGCCATCGCCGTCGCTGGTTTTGTCAGGTGTCGAGATCGGCCAGCCGGGCGATGCGCAGACGGTCCGCGCCAAGACGCTGGGTATTGAATTCGCGCTGCCGCCGTTTCTGTCCGGCAAGCTTCAGGCGGTCGAACTGCGCCTGATAGGGCCGGAAATGCGTCTGTCGCTGACCGAAGACGGCCGCGCCGTGTTGCCGAATGCGCTCGCCGGGGTGAATAGCCAGGCCCTGTCGATCGACAAGCTCATCATCGAAGATGCGCGGCTGGAGCTCGCCGATGCGGCAAGCGGCGCTGGCGCCGCCTTGTCCAAACTCTGGTTCAACGGCGAGGTCAAGGCGCTGCCCGGCCCGATCCGCGGTGAGGGTGCGTTCGTCATGGACGGTGAGCTCTACAGCTACCGCATCGCGACCTCCCGTCCGGAGGCCAATGGTTCGCGCATCAAGCTCACGATCAATCCGGCCGACCGTCCGGTTTACGCAGAGGCCGAGGGTCTTATCACGGCGCCCGATGGCGCGCCACGCTTCGAAGGTACTGCAGCCATCGGTCGCCGCGCGCCGGTAAAGGGAGACAAGGGCGATATCGCGGAGCCCTGGAAGATCTCGGCGCGGGTCAAAGCCACCGCGGCCTCCGCGCTGTTCGAGCAGGTGGAATATCAATACGGCCCAGATGAGCGGGCGCTGAAGCTGCATGGAACGGCGGAAGCGAAATTCGGCGATCTGCCGCGGCTCGATGCCGTGATGTCGGCGCGTTCGCTCGATGCCGACAAGCTGCTTGCCGGCGCCGGTGGGGCCGGTCAGCCGCCGCGTGCGGCGATTGCCGCGCTCATATCGGCGGCCGAACGCATCATCGGCCCGCCGATCCCGACCCAGATCGGCTTCGGTATCGATACGATGACGCTTGGCGGCGGGAGCCTTCAAAACATAAGAGGCGATATCGAGCTGCGTCATGGCGGCGAGATTTTGGTGACGGCATTCGAGGCGCGGGCGCCGGGCTTCACCCAGTTGCAGGCCAGCGGGAAGATCGAGAAAAACGACGGCCGGCTGTCGTTCCATGGTCCGGTTGCGGCGAGCGCGAGCGATCCGCGCGCATTCGCGAACTGGCTCGACGGCCAGTCCGCCTCAAGCGCATTGCCATCGCACTCGATGCGGTTTCGCGGCGATTTGAACGTCGCTCCGGATACGATCGCGATCAAGAGACTGCAGGCGGAATTCGATCGCAAGGCTTTTGACGGCGACTTTTCGTATGTCTTCGCAAATCCGGCAGAGCCAGCCCGCCTGACGGCGACACTGCGTGCCGACAACCTCGATCTCGATGCATGGATGGACCTTGCGGCGTCATTCGGGGCCGTTCCTGACTCGACCCAGCCGCACGATGTCGCTCTTTCCCTGTCGCTGAAGCAGGTCCGGTTCAGCGGGTTCGATGGCGCCGGCGCGAAAGTAAAATTGACTCATAAGGCCGGCGTGCTTGCGATCGATGCACTGTCGATCGAGGACATTGCCGGGCTTGGGATCGACGGCAAGGGTCGCATCGACATGATGGCGCGGCGCGGCACGATCTCGTTCGACGTCGCGGTGCGGGACTCGGATGGACTAGGCACGCTTGCCAAACGCAGCCCTGCCGCCTTGTCCGAACTGCTGCTGCGTGCCGCGCAGGCGGCCGTGCCAGGAAAACTGGCGGGTAGCATTTCCGTTGAACCTGCAAGCGATGGCAACAGCCGTGCCGCGGTTTCGCTTGCGGGCCCGCTAGGCGCGGTCAACTTAAAGCTTCAGGCCGCGCTTACCGGCCAATGGACCGATCCCGGCAAAACCGCTTTGGTGCTTGATGGCTCGCTCGACGCGGCTGATGTGAACGCGGTTCTCAGACTTGCCGCCGCCGAGCGCTTTCTGTCGGTGCCGAAGCAGGCCGGCTCCTACACGCTGTCGGCGAAGGGAAATCTCGACGGTGACATAACCATTGATACGCGCATCTTGTCCGCCGACCTCGATATACGGGCGAGCGGGCAAGTGCGGCCGTTCGCTGACGATGCGCGGCGCGCGACGCTCGATGTTGCCGTCGGCAAGGCCAGCGTCATTGTTGATGGCGCTGTCGCCAAGCCGGTGCCGGTCTCCCTCAAAACGCAGTTGGTGAGTGATGCGCTAGGCATTCGCCTTGAAGATGTCTCTGCCAGCGTGGCCGGTACACCGGTGCGCGGCCGGATCGCCGTGGCACTTGGCGACACCCCGCAGATCGAGGGCGAAATCCGGACCGATACGATCGACGTGGCAGGCTTGGCTGCGGCCGCCTCCGGCGCCTCTCGGACGGACAAAGGGGACCATCGCTGGAGCGAGACACCGTTTGCACTGCTGCCGTTGCCGCATCTTTCTGGCCGCCTCTCTGTCAGCGCCGCTCAGGCCACAATCACGCCGGCCATGCAGGTTTCCAAATTCCGAACCGCGTTACAATTCGCCGACAGCAATCTCAAATTCGAAAATATTGCAGGCGAACTCCTTGGTGGCCGTTTGTCCGGTGACATCACGATCCAACGCGCACCGGATGCGCTCGGACTGCAAGCTCAAATCGCAATCACGGATGCCGATGCCACGCAATTGCTGTTTGGGGACGGCGTGGCGCCGCTTACTGGTCAAGCTGCTCTGACAATGCGTCTCGAAGGGATGGGGCGCAGCCCGCGAGCATTGGTTGGATCACTCAACGGGACCGGGACGCTTGTCCTCGATCGCGCCCGGATCGCCGCTCTCGACCCCAAGGTCTTCGAGATCGCCATGCGCAGTGTCGATCAAGGGCTTCCGATCGATGCGGGACGGGTGCGCGACCTGGCCAGTCGAAGTCTCGATGCCGGACCGCTGATTGTGCCGCATGCAGAGGCGACGCTGACTATCGCGGCGGGCATTGCTCGCATCGATACATTCAAGGCCCGAGCGGAGGCTGCCGATCTGGCGGTCTCCGGCTCCTATGATTTCTCCGACTCGCGCATCGACTTGCGGGTCGCGATGTCCGGTCCTGCTGCGGGCGCGTCGCTTCAGCCGGAGCTGGCCGTACAATTGCGCGGACCTGCCGCGAAGCCTGAGCGCGCGCTGGACATATCAGCGCTGACCGGATGGCTTGCATTGCGATCGGTCGATCGGCAGGCCAAAAAGCTAGAAGCCATCGAGCAGGGCCGCGCGATTGAGGATGCTCCCGAAACTCCGCACACGGAGTTTGCCGCTCCACAGAAGCCGGAGTCGGCCACCGCATCGCCGCGACGCAAGCCGCCGCAGTCCGCGCTGCAGCCTTTGCCGCCAGCAGTGGAATTCGCTCCCGCTCCGGAACGCCGCCGTATTCTGCCGCAAACGCAGCGCGCTGAACCGCAGCGTGCAGACCCGCGGTCAGAGCTGCCGCCGACGGGCGGAGCCAATCCATTTCCGAGACCGATCGGAACGCCGCCCCCCCCAAACGCCGTGAGGCCGTCGCCGCCGCAAAGCGTGCGGCCCTTGTTCTGATTCGAACGACTGCTTTTTATGTGAGGCCGGACGGCTTGCGTGAGCAAGGCCGCGATTCACGGTTGGCGGTCCCGTGCCTCAGGGTCGTCATTCCGGAAGGTCCCCCAGGCCTGGCGTGCCCGACGTTCCGGAATGACGCGCGATGTTCGGGATCCAATCGGACCCCGAATAACTTTAGCGGCGCATATCCCTGTCGATGGATTGACCGCGATAAAAATCGAGCACGAATAACCGGATCGCAGACGACAGGTTGCCGTGCCGTCTTTGCGAGTCGATGCTCGCGACGATATCCGACAACGTCATGTTGCGTGCGTCGGCGATCTCCTTGAGGCCTTTCCAGAACGCGTCTTCAAGGCTGACGCTGGTCTTATGTCCCGCGATCACGATCGATCGTTTCACGACCGGGGATTTCATCGGCCTCTCCGCTTCCAATCCGGTGGCCGTCGAGATTGCTTGCAAACTTGTCACGTTGCGCCCCTTCCAGTTTGCGCTCCGCCTTGGATCGACCAAAAGATAGTCGACGCGCTGCAGCGTTATCCGCATTACGCTGCCGATCGCGTTTCTTCCGCGCCAGCCGAAGATTCAAGACGTCGCCCATCAAAGACCCGGTCAGTTACCGGTTAGATTTGGACCCCCTCGGGCCCAATCTATTGACACATACCGGCTGTTGATTGCGCCATTAGCGTGGCGGCGGCAAGGCGGAATTGGCAACGAACAGATTTTGGAGTTGGCGTTCGCTTAAGGCGATCGCAGAAAGTCCGGGTCGGCCTCCAACCTGGGCGCATTACACTTCAAAAATCCGGGCTTTCCGTCACCCCGGTCGCGTCATACGTTCGGGGCGGACGAGACGCTCGAATTCCTCAGCGGTTACGAATCCGCCAGCGACCGCCTCGTGCTTCAGCGTTGTGCCATTTTGGTGCGCGCGCTTGGCGACCTTGGCGGCATTATCGTAGCCAATTTTGGGGGCGAGCGCTGTGACCAGCATCAGCGAACGCTCCATCAATTCGCGGATGCGGGCTTCATTGGCCCTTACGCCTACGACGCAATTATCGGTGAAGGATCGCGCCGCGTCGGCCATAAGCCGGATCGATTGCAACATCGCGAATGCGATGACGGGCTTGAACACATTCAGTTCGAAATGGCCCTGGCTCGCCGCAATCGTGATCGTGGTGTGATTGCCGAATACCTGGCAGCACACCATCGTCAGCGCTTCCGCCTGAGTCGGATTGACTTTGCCCGGCATGATCGAGGAGCCGGGCTCATTTTCGGGCAGAATCAATTCACCCAGTCCGGAACGCGGACCTGAGCCGAGCAGGCGGATGTCGTTTGCGATCTTGAACAGGCCGGTGGCCATCGCGTTGAGCGCGCCATGCACGAAGACGCAGGCGTCGTGCGCGGCCAGCGCCTCGAACTTGTTCTGTGCGCTGACAAGGGGAAGCTTCGTGAGAGCGGCCGCACGCTTGGCGAACAGGTTCGCAAATTTCGGGTGCGCGTTGAGGCCGGTGCCGACCGCAGTGCCGCCCTGCGCCAGCGGATAGAGCTCCTTCACCGCAAGCTTGATACGGGCGATCCCGGATTTCAGTTGCGCCGCATAGCCGGAAAATTCCTGGCCGAGCGTGAGCGGCGTCGCATCCTGGGTGTGGGTGCGGCCGATCTTCACGATCTTGGCGAATTCCTTTTGTTTGGCTTGCAGCGCAGCATGCAGATGTTCGAGCGCCGGGATCAGCCCATTGGTGATCTCCAGCGCCGCCGCAATGTGCATGGCCGTCGGGAAGCTGTCGTTCGACGACTGGCTCATGTTGACGGCATCGTTGGGATGAATGGGGGTCTTCGATCCGAGCGGCGCGCCCAGCATCTCATTGGCGCGATTGGCGATGACCTCGTTCAGATTCATGTTGGTCTGGGTGCCGGAGCCGGTCTGCCAGACCACCAGCGGAAACTCATCCGATAGCTTGCCGTCGATGACCTCCTGGGCCGCATCGACGATGGCGGTGCCGCGCTTCTTGTCGAGCAGGCCGAGCGCCATATTGGTTTCGGCGGCCGCGCGCTTGACGATGCCGAAGGCGCGGATCAGCGGCTCGGGCATCCGGTCGCCGCCGATCTTGAAATTCTGCAGCGAGCGCTGCGTCTGCGCGCCCCAATAATGATCGGCGGGCACGTCAATCGGCCCGAAGCTGTCGGTCTCGCTGCGGGTGCGGGATGATTTCGGGAACTGCTGTTGCGTGGTGCTAGGAGTCTTCGCCATGGCGCGACTGTAGCGCGGCATCTATCGACGCCAAGTCCACATCGACCGGAATTGATCGAAACTGCGCCTTCCGGAAACGACGCTATTTCTTCCGGAACCGGTCGAGCCGGACCACCTCGCCGGACGGCTTGCCGGAGCCCTCGGCGGGCTTGTCAGCGGCCGGCTCGGTGGCGGCCGCCGCCGCTGCAGGGATTGCCGGTTTCGCCTCGGCCGGTGCCTTGGTATCGCCGGCCGTGGCGGGCTCCTCGATGGTCTCGAATTGCAGCCCGAACTGCACCGACGGATCGAAGAAGCTCTTGATGGCCGCGAACGGGATCGTGAGCTTTTCCGGAATGCCGCCGAACGACAGCCCGACCTCGAAAGCGGTGTCGGAGACCTTCAGGTCCCAGAACTGGTATTGCAGGATGATGGTCATCTCCTGCGGGAATTGCTCGCGCAGGCGCGGCGACATCTTGACCCCGTCGGCGTCGGTCCGGAACGAAATCGAAAAATGATGCTCGCCCGGCAGCCCGCTTTTGGCAGCGTCGGTCAGCACCTTGCGGACCAGGCCGCGCAGCGCGTCCTGCGCGAGAAGGTCGTAGCGGATATGGTCGGTTGCCATCGGCGATCGCACCAGAGAGCCAGCCCAGAATCGACTGCCATGGTAGCCCGGAGCGACCGGTCCGTCAGCCCGTGGGCAAGACGCACGGACCCCATTTCGGGGCAGCCGGACATAAAGTGGAGGCTTCTGTTGCCAGGTGCCTCCGAACCCCGCCTGACGGAGCTAAACCCGTCAGGGCTTTAAGTCGGTCTTACAGACTGCGTTACGCAGCCTGAGCAACCGGAGCATAGTTGTCGTTGGCAACTATACGTTTGGCCCGATAACGGCGGGTACCATACCGAGCGAAAGAACAACCTTTACGCCCTCGTCGATCCTGTTTCGCCCCCATCAGCAGCGGCCCGCCCGTTGCAGATTTGGGCCGCTGGTGGTGGAGGCGCCGGGCACTGCCCCCGGGTCCGAAAGGTTTATTGCGAAGTCCGTTTATCGCCATAGCCGGCTTGCGCCGGCGGACCGAATATATGTTCGCGCCGCGGCCGAGGGAAGGGCGCCTCCGTTTCACATGAAATAAATCCTAGAACTGCAGAAAGCGCCGGTTTTGCGGCCTTTTGCCAAGTGAGGCGGCGGGCCGGACGGCGGTTTCATGCTCATGGAAGCGCACATCCTCGGCGCCCCAGCATGCTGTTCGGACCCTGATCGGCGGAAAGCTCAGCCAGGAACATGTATCGGACGCGCTGCGAGCCACACCGTGCGCACGACTCTTGCTATCCTTGCGACATGCAAGACCCAACGACCGAGCCTGATCCTGCGCATCGCGCGCGACCCGCCCTGTCCCTCCTGGAGCTGTTCTTTGGCTTTGCGAAAATTTCGGTCTCCGGCTTCGGCATGATCCTGCCCTGGGCGCGCCGGTTAATCGTCGACGAGAAGAAGTGGCTAACGGCGGATGAGTTCAACGAGACCTTCTCGCTTGCACAATTTTTACCCGGGCCAAATGTGGTCAACATGTCGGTCGTGCTGGGCGCGCGCATGCGCGGCGCTCCGGGCGCCGCGGTTGCGCTGCTTGGCCTGCTTGGACCGCCGGCACTGATCGCGACCGGCTTGTCGGCACTCTACGCCGTCTACGGAGACATCGATGTGCTGCGGCGCATCCTGACCGGCATTGCTGCTGCTGCGATCGGGCTGATGCTCGCGGTCATCGCGCGAATGGCCGAACCGCTGCTGCGCAAGGGGCTGACGCCGGCGCCATTGGTGATGGCGGCAACGTTTGTGGCGGTCGGTGTTGCGCGATGGCCGTTGGTTCAGACGCTTGCAGTGCTTGCGCCTGCAAGCGTGGCGCTCGCCTGGTGGTGGTCGCGGCGATGAAGGCGTCCGATCCGCTGGCGTTGCTCGCGACACATTTCGCGATGTTGTCGCTGTTTGCGATCGGTGGCGCCAACGCGGCGATTCCGGAAATGTACCGGATCACGGTCCACCTGGAGGGCTGGCTGACCGAGCAGCAATTTTCCGATTTGTTTGCAATTGCGCAGGTAACACCCGGTCCGAATGTGATCATCACCACGCTGATCGGATATCAGGTTGCGGGGATTGCGGGCGCTGCGGTTGCGACCGGTGCGATGATCGGGCCGACCTGCGTTGCGACTTATTTCATCACACGAATATGGGATCGATTCCGCGATGCACCATTGCGCGGTGCGATTCAGGCCGGACTTGTTCCGGTTTCGATCGGACTGCTCGCCGCCAGTGCGTGGGTTATGGTATTGGCGACCGACACAAGCTGGATCGCGATCGGTATCACCGTCGCCGCAATGGCGGCAGGCTTCTTCAGCAGGTTGAATCCGCTTTGGGTTTTCGCGGCTGCCGCGATTATGGGAGCGTTCGGATTGATATAACAAACGTGCTGTTGTTTTCTTCTGGTTCCAGTCACCGATTTGCTAGACAAAGGCGACAGCTTGGGCGAAGACCCAAGAGGGGACACTGTAAATCTACGGGCGTGGGGAGGGTACATGGCCGACGGCGCGAGGCAGCCAGCTGAGGGGCGGCAGGCCACCGGACTAATTCGCAATCCGCAGGACTTCTGGGGCGGCATGGCGCTGCTCCTGTTCGCGCTGTTTACGCTATGGGCCGGCAGCGATCTTCCTGGGATGAGGGGATTTGCTTTCGGACCCGGCACTGCGCCACGCCTTTTCGGCGTGATACTGGCGGGCGTGTCAGTTTTGATCGTGGCGAACGGACTGATCTCACACGGGCCGCCGCTGGAAAAGTGGGGTATTCGTGCGCCGGTGCTGTTCCTTGCCTCCGTCGTCTTTTTCGGGGCGACGGTGCGTCCCTGGGGCCTTGTGATTTCAAGCTTCGTCACGCTGATGATAGCGGCCGCCGCATCCAAGGAGGTGCGCTGGGTCGAAAGCATCATCTGGTCCGCGGTGCTGACCGCCGGTTGCGTGGCGCTGTTCATCTACGGCCTCAACCTGCCGCTTCAACTCTGGCCGCGGTGATCTGTCATGTGGGATCTGATTAACAATCTCGCCTTCGGCATTGGCGTCGCCGCGTCGCCGCAAAATCTGCTGCTCTGCCTGATCGGTGCGCTTGTCGGCACGCTGATTGGTGTGCTGCCGGGACTTGGTCCGGTCGCCACGATCGCGATGCTGCTGCCGATCACGTATGGATTGCCGCCGGTTGGTGCGCTGATCATGCTGGCCGGCATCTATTACGGTGCGATGTATGGCGGCTCCACGACCGCCATTCTGGTCAACATACCGGGCGAATCCGCATCGGTGGTGACAACGCTCGACGGCCATGCGATGGCGAAGCAGGGCCGCGCCGGCCCGGCACTCGCCATCTCGGCGATCGGCTCGTTCTTCGCGGGCTGTGTCGCGACTGTCATTATCGCTGCGGCTGCGGCGCCGCTGACCGGCATCGCCCTGTTGTTCGGTCCGGCAGAATATTTCTCGCTGATGGTCCTCGGTCTGATCTTCGCGGTGGTGCTGGCCAAGGGCTCCGTGGTCAAGGCGATCGCCATGATCCTTGTCGGTCTCGTCCTGTCGATGGTCGGGTCCGATCTCGAAACCGGCGCCGGGCGAATGAACTTCAACATCCCGGAACTTGCCGACGGCCTTGGCTTCGTCGTTATCGCGATGGGCGTGTTCGGCTTTGCCGAAGTGCTGCGTAATCTTGAGGTCACCCACAATCGCGATATCGTGCAGGCCAAGATCACCGGCCTGATGCCAACGCGATCGGATCTGAAAGATGCGGCGCCGGCCATCGGCCGCGGCACGATTCTCGGTTCGGCGCTCGGCATTTTGCCGGGTGGCGGTTCGGTCATCGCCGCCTTCGCGGCTTATACGCTCGAAAAGAAGCTGTCGAAGCATCCGGAGCGGTTTGGCCGTGGCGCCATCGAGGGCGTTGCCGGTCCCGAGACCGCCAATAATGCGGCCTCGCAGACCTCGTTCATTCCGCTGCTGACGCTCGGCATTCCGCCGAACCCGGTCATGGCGCTGATGGTCGGTGCGATGACCATTCACGGCATCGTGCCGGGACCGCAGGTGATGACCAAACAGCCGGAACTGTTCTGGGGCATGATCGCCTCGATGTGGTTCGGCAACCTGATGCTGGTGATCATCAATCTGCCGCTGGTCGGCCTGTGGGTCCGCCTGCTGCGCGTGCCGTACCGGCTGCTCTATCCGCTGATCCTGATCGTCTGCTGCATCGGCGTCTATTCGGTGAACAACGCACCGGCCGACGTCTATCTCACGGCGGTATTCGCCCTTGTCGGATACTGGCTGGTGAAGCACGATTTCGAACCGGCGCCCATGCTGCTCGGCTTCGTGCTGGGTCCGCTGATGGAGGAAAACCTCCGCCGCGCCATGCTGATCGCGCGCGGTGACTGGACCGTGTTCCTGACGCGGCCGATCTCGGCCGGTCTGCTCATCGTTTCGGCAATCCTGCTCGTGATTGCGGTGCTGCCGATGATCCGCAAAAAGCGCGACGAGGTGTTCGTCGAAGAGG
>JBMOOQ010000007.1:0-16696 GCA_049324435.1 Pseudomonadota bacterium | reverse complement strand
GCCGGCATCCGCTCCATGATCGGGAAGAATTATGGACGCGACTATGTACCGGATGCTCCGCGCCGCTATCAGAACAAATCGAAGAATGCTCAGGAGGCCCACGAGGCGATCCGTCCCACCGATCCGTCGCGAACGCCACGCGATGTCGGCCGCGCACTCGATGCCGATCAGGCCAAGCTTTATGAGCTGATCTGGAACCGTGCTGTGGCGAGCCAGATGCAGTCCGCCGAACTCGAACGAACCACTGTCGATATCGTGGCGAAAGTCGGCGCACGCAATCTCGAACTGCGCGCTACCGGACAGGTCATCAAGTTCGACGGATTTCTGACGCTCTATCAGGAGGGCCAGGACGACGACACCGAGGACGAAGACTCAAGGCGCTTGCCCGCATTGTCGCAAGGCGAGCCGCTGAAAAAGCAGGCCATCAGCGCGACCCAGCATTTCACCGAGCCGCCGCCGCGCTTCACCGAGGCATCTCTTGTCAAACGGATGGAAGAACTCGGCATCGGCCGGCCCTCGACCTATGCCTCGATCCTCGCGGTGCTGAAGGACCGCGGCTATACGCGGATCGAGAAAAAACGTCTCGTCCCAGAGGACAAGGGCCGGCTGGTCATCGGCTTCCTCGAAAGTTTCTTCCAGAAATACGTCGAGTACGATTTCACCGCCTCGCTTGAAGAGCAGCTCGACAAGGTCTCGAACAACGAACTGGAATGGCACCAGCTGCTACGCGACTTCTGGGACGACTTCATCGCGGCTGTCGGCGAAATCAAGGATCTGCGGATCACGCAGGTGCTCGACGCGCTCAACGAACTGCTGGGACCGCATGTCTTCCCGAAACGCGAGGATGGCGGCGACCCGCGTCAATGCCCGAATTGCAGCGAGGGTCAATTATCGCTCAAGGTCGGGCGGTTCGGCGCCTTCGTCGGCTGCTCGCGCTATCCGGAATGCAATTATACCCGGCAGCTCACACCCGGTGCCAATGGTGCGGATACGGGAACGAAGCTGCTCGGCAAGGACCCCGAGACGGGCGAAGACGTGACTTTGCGCGGCGGCCGCTTCGGTCCCTATGTGCAACTCGGCGAAGGCAACAAGGAAACCAAGGAGAAGCCGAAGCGCTCTGGTCTCCCGAAAGGGATGGCACCCGACGACGTCGACCTTAAGGTTGCGCTCGGTCTGCTCTCGCTGCCGCGTGAAGTCGGCAAGGACCCCGAAAGCGGCGAAATGATCATCGCTGGCATCGGCCGTTTCGGCTCCTACGTGAAGCTCGGCAAGACCTACGCCAATCTCGAACCCGGCGACGATGTTCTCAATATCGGTCTCAACCGGGCGATCACACTGATTGCCGAGAAGAAAGCCAATCCCGGCAAGGGGCGGCGTTTCGGTGCCGATCCCGGCCGGTCGCTGGGCGAACATCCGGACAAGGGCGGACCGATCATTGTCAAGAACGGCCGTTATGGCGCCTATGTCAGCCATGACGGCGTGAATGCCACGCTGCCATCGGAAAAGACGCCTGACACGATCACGCTGGACGAAGCCGTGGCGCTGATCGATGCGCGTATCGCGGCCGGCGGCGGCCGGAAGAAGAAGGCTGCGCCCAAAGCGGCAAAGGCGGATGTGGCCGGCAAGCCTGTTAAGGCGACCAAGGCCAAGAAAGCCAAAGCCGAGAAGGCGAGCGACGACGAGGCGAAGCCGACGCTGAAAAAGACTACGGCGCGCAAGGCAGCCTCGAAAGCGGCCGCAGCGAAATCCCGGTCGAAGGCCGCAGGCTCGGCAGCCGCGGAGAATTCTCCGGCGCAACGAAAACGCAAGGTCGCGACATAGATTCCCTGCGCGACCCCTTGCCGGGGGGAGCGGCTGAGGCCACATCGAGGTCATCTTGGCCCGATCGAAACAAACCTCTGTTCCATTCCCGACCCGGGAGCAATTGCTTGCATTCATCAAAGACAATGCTGGCAAGGCCGGCACGCGCGAGATCGCGCGTGCATTCGGGCTGAAGAATGCCGACCGCGCGCAGTTGAAGCGAGTGCTGCGCGAATTGGCCGACGAAGGCGCTGTCGAGACGCGGCGGAAGAAACATCACAAGCCGGGCACCCTGCCCTCCGTCACGCTCGCCGACATCATCGAGCGCGATCGCGACGGTGAGCTCGTTGCCGTTCCGACCGAGTGGGACGAGGAAGCCCACGGCGAAAGTCCGCGCATCCTTATCGCAACACTCCGCAAGGCAAAGCCTGGCGAAACCGCCGGCATCGGCGACCGTGCGCTGTTGCGTGTGGAAAAGCTGACGGAACGCGAAGGCCGCACAACTTATTCCGGCCGCGTCATCAAGGTGCTGGACCGCGCGAAAAAGCGGATGCTCGGCATCTTCCGCACGCTTCCGGGCGGCGGCGGCCGGCTCGTCCCGGTCGACAAGAAGTCGCTGGGCCGCGAGCTCAACATTCCCGCGCATGCGACCATGGATGCGCAGGATGGCGAG
This sequence comes from Pseudomonadota bacterium, assembly GCA_049324435.1. GTDB lineage: Bacteria > Pseudomonadota > Alphaproteobacteria > Rhizobiales > Xanthobacteraceae > Pseudorhodoplanes. The sequence continues at coordinate 14,223 of JBMOOQ010000007.1, read as the reverse complement.
CTAGTTGCGGCGGATGTCGCAAAGGACGGCCGCTTTGGCTTGCCGGCCGGCAAGATCAAGGAGCGGCTGGGCTCTCTCAAGAGCGAACGCGCGGTCAGCCTGATCGCGATCCATGCGCACGGCATCCCGCATGTTTTCCCACGCGAAGCGCTGGCCGAAGCCGAGTCGGCCAAGCCGGCCGGGCTATCCGGCGGTCGCGAGGACTGGCGGGATCTGCCCCTGGTCACCATCGATCCCGTCGACGCCAAGGATCACGACGATGCGGTCTATGCGGAGCCGGATACAAGCCCCGACAACCGCGGCGGCCATATCGTGACGGTCGCGATTGCGGACGTTGCGCATTACGTGCGTCCGGGCTCCGCTTTGGATCGCGAGGCGCTGGAACGCGGCAATTCGGTCTACTTTCCGGATCGCGTTGTACCGATGCTGCCCGAGCACATCTCCAACGACCTGTGTTCGCTCAAGCCGAAGGTGGATCGCGCCGCGCTTGCGGTTCGGATGGTCATAGCGCCCGATGGACGCAAGCGCTCGCACAGTTTCCATCGCGTCCTGATCCGCTCGGCAGCAAAACTGCATTACGCACAGGCCCAGGATGCCTTCGACGGCAGGGCCGACGACATCACCGGTCCAATCAAGGAGCGCGTGCTCGATCCGCTATACGCGGCCTATCGCGCGGTGAAGAAAGCGCGCGACCTGCGCGCCCCGCTCGATCTCGACCTGCCGGAGCGCAAGATCCTGCTCAAGCCGGATGGCACTCTCGATCGCGTGATCGTTCCGCAGCGGCTCGATGCGCATAGGTTGATCGAGGAATTCATGATCCTCGCCAATGTCGCGGCCGCCGAAACACTCGAGCGCGCCAGCGTCCCCCTGATCTACCGGGTCCATGACGAACCGTCGCTTGAGCGCGTCGAAGCCCTGCGCGATCTGCTGCGCACGCTCGATATGTCATTTCCGAAAGGCACGGTCTTGCGGCCCTCGCTGTTCAACGCCGTGCTCGCTCAGGTCAAAGGCACAGACACAGAGACTCTGGTCAACGAAGTGGTGCTCCGCAGCCAGGCGCAGGCGGAATATTCGGCGGAGAACTATGGGCATTTCGGTCTGGCACTGCGGCGCTATGCCCATTTCACATCGCCGATCCGCCGGTATGCAGACCTCGTCGTACATCGCGGGCTGATCCGGGCACTGAAACTCAAGGATGGCGCCCTGCCGGACTCGGCCGACGTCAAGAGCCTGAACGAGATTGCCGCCCGCATTTCCGCCGCCGAACGGCGCGCCATGGCGGCCGAGCGCGAGACCACCGACCGACTGATCGCGCATCATCTGGCGGACCGGGTGGGCGCAATCTTCGAAGGCCGGATCGGTGGAGTCACCCGGGCCGGGCTGTTCGTCAAACTTGACGAAACCGGTGCCGATGGATTCATTCCGGCCCGGACTATCGGCGACGACTATTTCGTGTATCACGAGGACCGCCACGCCATGATCGGGCGCTCCACCGGCGAGACCTACCGTCTGGGCGACATCGTGACGGTCAAGCTGGTCGAGGCTATACCGGTTGCTGGCGCGCTGCGGTTCGAGTTGATGTCGGCCGGTAAGGCTGGGAAACCGGTGCCTCAGCGCCGCTCGCGGCCTGGGCGAACCGCGCGGCGGGAGGACCGGCTGCCGCGCAAAAGACGAGGATGATCGACATGAATCACGACGTCACCCTGCCGCCGCGCGACAGCTGGCTTTCCCTGAAGCGTGGGCTCGGCGGGATGTGCCCCGCCTGCGGACAGGGCCGGATGTTCCGCGCGCTGTTGAAGGTCAACGACAATTGCCCAGCCTGCAATGAAGCCCTCCACCATCATCGCGCCGATGACTTCCCGGCCTATCTCAACATCGTGCTGGTGGGTCACATCGTCGTGCCGCTCGTGCTGGCGGTCGAGACCGCATTCGCCCCGCCCTACTGGGTCCACGGCGTGCTCTGGCTTCCGCTGACACTGATCCTCGCCTTCGCGCTTATGCATCCGATCAAGGGCGCAGTGGTGGCATGGCAATGGGCGATGCGCATGCACGGCTTCGACCCTGCAGGCGATAAGAACGATCCAATGCCGGACCCTGCGACCACAAAATGCGCGAACTGACCGAGCTCGAAAAGCGCCTGACCGCGGCCGAGCGTGAGCGCGCCTCTCCCAACGTCCGTCCCAAGGACGCAGCGACTCTGATTATCGTTGACCGCTCCGGTCCGGCGCCCAAGGTATTGCTCGGCAAGCGGCATCACGCGCACAAATTCATGCCGGGCAAATTCGTGTTTCCGGGCGGACGCCTTGAGCCGAACGACCGGCTGATGCCAAGTGCGACACCGCTCAATCCGTATACCGAACAATATCTGATGCGGAACGTGAGGCGGCCGAGCGTGGCACGGGCGAAGGGGCTTGCACTCGCTGCCATACGTGAGACATTCGAGGAGACCGGCCTCATTCTTGGGGCTCCGATCGATGGCGCGCCGGCTGCCCCCGAGGGCCCCTGGGCCGAGTTCGCAAAAGCCGGATTCTATCCTGACCTGGCGTCACTTCATTTCGTCGCGCGCGCCATCACGCCGTCGCGGCGGCCGCGGCGATTCGACACGCGCTTTTTCGCAGTCGATGCCTCGACCATCGCGCACAAGGTGGACAATGTGGTTCACCCCGACGCCGAGCTTGTGGAGCTGGTGTGGATGCCGATTTCGGAGGCGCGTAGCCTCGATATGCCGACTATTACCGGCGTGGTCTTGCAGGAGCTGGAAGCGCGGGTGGCAGCCGGTTTCGGGCACCACCTCCCGGTTCCGTTCTATCGGATGCCGCGCAATACGTTCTATCGCGACCTGATTTCCTGAGGCGGTGCGCTCTCCCGATACGGAAGCCGTACCAATCCTCTGATTTTCATGGCTTTTGGAGAATGCAGCGGATCGGGCTCGCCGGTTCGCAAGCTTTAGCCACCTTCGGCGCGGCTTTTCTTGACTTTGGTGGCTTTGCCGCTAGTTTCCGCGCAAATCCCGCACATCGAGGACGATCATGGCCAAGGCCGTCACTATCAAGGTCAAGCTCGTGTCGACTGCCGACACCGGCTATTATTACGTCAGCAAGAAGAACTCGCGGACGATGACCGACAAGCTGTCGAAGAAGAAATACGATCCGATCGCCAAGAAGCACGTCGAATTCCGCGAAGCCAAGATCAAGTGAAGAGGCCGCGCAGCTAAGGCCTCACGTCCACGGCCTGGCACCGCAACTTTTGATTGCCGCGCTTTTGGATTCGCGAAAAGGTGGCCGGCCGGGAGCGGTGTCATGAGGAGGCCACTCGTCCACCGCCCCCGGGCCGGCCGAACCCCACGGACCCAGGAGATGCGGCGGACCTGAGCATTCCGCAGGGTTATCAAAAGGGTTGAGACCTACAGCGCGCCGCATAACGCGCGGTTTGCGGCTTTTGCCGCCCGTCTCATCGTGGATGTGAGGCTACCGCTACACCACCCGGAAATCAAAGGCGAAGTCCGGCTGCAGGGTGCCATCCTGCTGTCAACGTAAAGGATTAGGGTTTCCAGCCGGTCGGTTTACGATAAGGAACCGTTTATGCGGCGTCGGCAACAACCCGGTTGCGACCGTTTCGCTTGGCTCGATAGAGCGCCTGGTCGGCCCGCTTCAGGATCTGTGCAGCGGTGTCATGCGGAGCTTCCAGCGCCGCGATCCCGATCGAAATCGTAACATCGATGGCGCGGCGTCCCTGCTCGATTGGAAACGGTTCAGCCGCGACCTTGCGGCGCAGCCGCTCGGCAACGGTTGCGGCAACGGCCATGTCGGTCTCGGGCATTACCACCACGAATTCCTCGCCGCCGATCCGGCACGCGAGATCGATGCCGCGGATCGACTTGCGTACCCGGATCGCGAATTCGCGCAGGACATCGTCGCCGCAATCGTGGCCATAGGTATCGTTGATCGACTTGAAATAGTCGATATCGAGCACCAGCACGGCGAGTTGCTTACCGCGCGCGGACGCCTGTTCGACCAGCTTGCCGAGATGGCTTTCCATATAGCGGCGGTTATGCAACCCGGTCAGAGGATCGGTGATCGCAGCTTCGATCGACATCTGCACGTTGTCACGAAGGCGCTCGGTGTAGCGCTTGCGCCGGATCTGGGTGCGGACCCGGGCTTGCAGTTCATGACTGTCGATCGGGCGCACGAGATAATCGTTCACGCCGATTTCGAGACTGCGCATCAGCCGCGCCGTATCATCCGGCTCGCAAATCGCAAGGATCGGCAGATTGCGCGTTCGATCGAGCGACCGGAGCTGACTGCACAGGCGAAGCCCGTCGAAATTCTCCAGACTCAGCGATACGATTGCCAATTCGTAATCGCCCTCGGCCGCGCGAAACAAGGCAGCGCTGGGCTCGGATTCGATTTCGACGCTGTGATCCTGTCCGAGCATGGCAGCAATGCGCTGATAGGACGAGGCGCGGTCATCGACGACCAGAATCCGCCCCTGATCGCCCCGCTCGCCGATTGCCTCGCGCTCGGCACTTTCGAGGCCGATCTCGCGCGACGTCGCGGCGCGCATGCGCAGCTCGTCGGTCATCATCTTCAGACGGGTCAGCGATCGTACGCGCGCAATCAGCGCGACATCCGACACCGGCTTCGTGAGAAAATCGTCGGCGCCCGCCTCCAGACCGGCAATGCGGTCCGACGGTTGATCGAGCGCTGTTACCATCACAACCGGGATGTGATGCGTCGCCGGGTTGCTCTTGAGTTTGCGGCACACCTCAAAGCCATCGAGTCCCGGCATCATGACGTCGAGCAGAACGATGTCGCATTCCGCTCGCTCGCATATCGCCAGCGCTTCGGCACCGCTGCTGGCAGTGATGACATCAAAATATTCCGCCGAAAGCCGCGCCTCAAGCAGCTTCACGTTCGCGGGAATGTCGTCGACGACAAGAACGCGCGCAGTCATAAGGACGAGACCCTATGCATTTCCAAGAAAGTGCCGGATCGTTTCGATAAACTTTCCGACCGAAATCGGCTTCGACAGATAGGCCTCACAACCGCCCGCGCGAATGCGCTCCTCATCCCCCTTCATTGCAAAAGCTGTCACCGCAATCACCGGGATGGCTTTGAGTTCGGCATCATCCTTCAGCCATTTGGTGACTTCGAGACCAGAGACTTCGGGGAGCTGGATGTCCATCAGAATCAGATCGGGCCGGTGCTGCCGGGCAAGGTTCATCGCATCGATGCCGTTCCGGGTGCCGATGGTACGATAGCCATGCGCTTCCAGAAGATCGTGGAAGAGCTTCATATTCAGCTCATTGTCCTCCACGATCAGGACAGTTTTGGCCATTCCCCGCCCCTCCTGGGCATTCCCTCATTTGCCCAGCTTTGCCGAGACGCGGGACCGCACAACCTCGAAAATGTGGGCTGGGCACCCAAGATCAAGGTAAATTCCATTCCTTACGGAAAGGCAAACGCAAGGCGATGATCCACAAAGCAAAGCTGCCCGCTGTCGATGCCGAGAAGGTGGCGATTCAGGCCCTCTCCTTTCTTGCAGCCGACCCAGCCCGGCTCGGCAGGTTCCTTGCCACGACCGGGATTGGACCGGGCGAGATCCGCGCGGCAGCGCGAGAGCCTCGCTTTCTGGCCGGCGTCCTGGATCACCTTGCGGACGACGAATCTGCCATGCTCGCCTTTTCACAGGAGGCCGGCATTTCTTTGGATTTGATCGCACGCGCCCGGACCGTCTTGTCCGGCCCTCCAGCCGAGCGCGACATTCCGTGAGGCAATTTTCCTGGCGGGATTAGACATGAAGGGGTTCTGCCGCGACTGTCTCGCCGATGCGGGCTCCGGCCCGAGGTGCGGCATCTGCGGTTCGCCACGCCTCGCCCGTCATGCGGAAATCGAAACGCTCACCGTCGCTCATGTCGACTGCGACGCCTTTTACGCAACCATCGAGAAGCGGGACGATCCATCGCTCGCCAATAGACCCTTGATCATAGGCGGCGGAACGCGCGGGGTGGTGTCGACGGCCTGCTATATCGCGCGCACCTATGGGGTGCATTCGGCGATGCCGATGTTCAAGGCCAGACGCCTTTGTCCCGATGCGGTTGTGATAAAGCCCAACATGGCAAAATACGCGGCCGTCGCCCGCGAGGTCCGGGCGCGCATGCGTGACCTGACGCCGCTGGTCGAACCGGTATCGATCGACGAGGCCTTTCTCGATCTGGCGGGAACCGAGCGCCTGCATGGCCGCAGCGCCGCAAAATCTCTGGCGGCGTTTGCAACGGCGATTGAACGCGAGATCGGGATCACGGTTTCGATCGGCCTGTCGTACAATAAATTCCTTGCCAAGATCGCGTCGGACCTCGACAAGCCTCGGGGATTCGCCATGCTCGGACGCGCCGAAGCACCCGGCTTCCTCGGGCCGAAGCCGGTGTCGATCATTTTCGGCGTCGGCAAAGTGAGTCAGGAGCGCCTGGCGCGTGATGGCCTGCGCACCATCGCCGACATCCAGAGGTTGGACGAGATCGAACTGATGCGCCGCCTCGGCGCAGAGGGCCAGCGGCTGAGCCGGCTCGCGCGCGGCATCGACCATCGCAAGGTAATCCCGGACCGCGACGCCAAAAGCGTTTCCGCCGAAACAACGTTCGATACCGATGTTTCTGCATTGCGTCAGCTGGAGAAGATTCTCTGGGACCTGAGCGAGCGCGTCTCGGCCCGGCTCAAGACCGCCAGGCTGAGCGGCTCGACCGTTACGCTGAAGCTGAAATCGGCAGATTTCCAGCTGCGCACCCGCGCGCGATCGCTTGGCGATCCGACCCAGCTCGCGCGACGGATTTATGAATGCGGATGCGAACTGCTAGAAAAAGAGGTCGACGGCACGAAGTTCCGGCTGATCGGAATTGGCGTCTCGAATCTCCAGAGCGGCCAGGCGGCGGATCCTGACGATCTGCTCGATCCTTACGCACGCAAGGCGGCTGCGAGTGAACGCACTGTCGATGCGCTGCGCGAAAAATTTGGCCGCAACGCCATCAAACGCGGCCTTGCGCTGGATGAGAACCGCTAGACCGCGCGCCGTCAGTTGCAGGGTTTGACCGGGCGGGTCTCAAGCGCGGTCATGGTGCCGGAGACGACAAAGTCGTTATAGTCGAGCGACAGCGCCCGCGAGATGCCATTCTCATAAAGCTCGAACTTGATGCCGTAAACCGGGAGCTGGTCGCCGCCGGCCTTAGCCCTGTCGAAATAACTGATCGCGACCGGCCACCGGCGCAGCTTCGACAATTCCTCATCCTTGCCCGCGGCATCGTCGGGCTTTTGCGCGTCCGGTTCGATGGCCTGCCCAATGACTGTAAGCGTCTCATAGACCTTCTCGCCATTGTCGGAGCCATCGAAGACCGGGCCTTGCAGCAGGGTCTTGCCCTGGCGCGCAGCAATGATAATGCGGCGCATGTGATCGGTCGGGAACATGACCGCGGCGTCGATCCCGAATGTCTTGGTTTCAGGCCTTTTCAGGTCGACACTGGCTTTCGACTCCTCGCGTTCGGCGCGCCCGTCGACCGCGGACTTGAGCTTCTGATCGACAAAGTTCTGCGAATTGAACCGGAACGACTTGGCGGCGGCGTCCTCCCAGGTGGTAGCGCGCATATCGGTCATCATGCGGACGCCCTCGCCGGCATCGATTTCGGAAACCTGCCGGAATTGCAATGCATAGCCTTCGCATTCGCTGCCGGAAAAATCGTACAGGATGCGCCCGCGCACGGCCTCGACCGGCCGGTTGCCCCGCGCCGAAGCGAGCTTGAGGTCGTAAACCGCGCGATGCGACGCAAGCGGGATCGCTTCAGGGCTTTGAGCAGGTGCCGCAAAACCGATACGGGACACCGCCGCTACCGCAATCGCGCTCAGAAAAAAGGCAGCTCTCATGAACCTCGAATCCTTCCGGAGGACGATAAGGTTGTTGCCGGATCACCGCAATGTCAGCCCTTGCGGAGCCCTTGCGGAGACCTTGTCAATCGGCGAAGAGAATGCGTCCAATATGAGGCGCTGCGGGCGCGGGAGGATTGAAAATGGCGGGTGCCGTCGAAAAGAAGCTGTCCGAGCTCGGAATTGCGTTGCCGACTCCCGCGGCGCCGCTCGCAAATTACGTCGGCTTTGTCCGCACCGGCAACCTTCTGGTCGTGTCCGGGCAGCTCTGCCTCGACGCCGAGGGCAAGCTCGTCGCCAAGGGCAAGCTCGGCGCTGACGTCTCGGTCGAGGATGGCAACAAGGCGGCGCAAGCCTGCGCGATCAACGTCCTGGCCCAGGCCAAGGCCGCATTGGGCGATCTCGACAAGGTGGTTCGCGTGATCCGGCTTGGCGGCTTCATCAGCTCGGTGCCGTCCTTCCTCGACGGTCCCAAGGTGATGAACGGCGCGTCCGACCTGATGGTCGCCGTCTTCGGCGACAAGGGGCGCCATGCGCGCACCACGATCGGCGTTTCGGTCCTCCCGCTCGACGCCGCGGTCGAGGTCGAAGCCATGTTCGAGGTGTCCTGACGGCACCCGTACATGCCCGGTCTCGACTGGCTGACCGCGCGGCCGGTGGCCCATCGCGGGCTGCATGATGCCCGGAACGGTGTCGTCGAAAACACGTCATCCGCCTTCCGGGCAGCAATTGCGGCGCCGTATGCGATCGAATGCGATCTGCAGCTGTCAGCCGATGGCGAGGCGATGGTGTTCCATGACGATACGCTCGATCGGCTGACGGAACGAAGCGGCGCCGTTGCTTCCCTGACCGCATCGGAGCTGAAAACCGTTGTCTTCAAAACCACGTCCGACCGGATGATAACACTTGGCGAGCTATGCGATCTCGTGGCCGGGCGGGTGACCCTGGTCCTTGAAGTGAAAAGCCATTTCAGCGGCGATATGCGGCTCACCGAGCGAGTCGCAGCGGTGCTGCAGTGCTATGCCGGTCCGGTGGCGGCGATGTCGTTCGATCCTGCCGTTGTCGGCGCGCTTCAAATGGTGGCGCCTGGCTTGCCACGCGGTTTGGTGGCACAGAGCCGCCCCGACCCGGAGGTCCCGAGCGGCAACAGCCTTCGTTTTGCGCTCGACGCGATCCGCGCCCGTCCGCATTTCCTCGCCTGGTCGGTCCGGGACCTGACGGGGGTCTGGCCGATGCTTGGCCGATGGGGCTTCGGTCTGCCGCTCCTGACCTGGACGGTCCGGAGCGAGGTGGAGCAGATTCGCGCCCGGCGCTGGGCCGACCAGATGATTTTCGAGGGATTCCGGCCATAAATTTCGGCTAGGACTGCGCCAATGGCTCAACCCGACGCTCCGCACGCCGAAAGCCCCCTCGAACTCCAGCTCCGGGTCATCCCCGGTCTCGGCGGCGTTTCCGCTGCCGCGTGGGACGCCTGCGCCGGCAGCGCTCAGGCTGGCCCTGCCAACCCATTCGTCTGCCATGCCTTCCTCTCGGCGCTGGAACAATCCGGATCGGCCACACCGCGTACCGGGTGGGCGCCGCAACACCTCATTGCCGAAACCGCGGACGGCGAAATCCTCGGCGCCGTCCCCTGCTATCTGAAATCGCATTCGCGCGGCGAATATGTCTTCGACCATGGCTGGGCCGACGCGTATGAACGCGCTGGCGGCAGTTATTATCCCAAGCTGCAAGTCTCGGTCCCGTTCACGCCGGCAACAGGCCCTCGCCTGCTCGTCAAACCATCGCCTTACGCGGATGCGGTGAAGGACGCGCTGGCGTCCGGCCTCGTGGCCTTGTGCCAGCAGCGTCAGGCGTCGTCGGTCCATGTGACCTTCCTGCCCAAGCCGGATTGGGAGCGGCTCGGTGCGAAAGGTTTTCTCAAGCGGACCGACCAGCAATTTCACTGGCACAACGACGGCTACACGAGCTTCGACGATTTCCTGGCGGCGCTGGCCTCACGCAAGCGCAAAGTCATCAAGCGGGAGCGCCGCGATGCGATGGAGAGCGGGATCACGATCCATCAACTGACCGGATCCGACTTGACCGAAGCAGTGTGGGACGACTTTTTCGCCTTCTACATGGATACCGGTTCGCGCAAATGGGGCCGGCCCTATCTCACGCGGTCGTTCTTTTCCCTGATCGGCCAGTCGATGGCCGACCGGATCCTACTGATGATGGCGAAGCGCAACGGCCGCTACATTGCCGGAGCCATCAACTTCATCGGAGCAAATGCGCTTTACGGACGGCATTGGGGCGCGATCGAGCACCACCCGTTCCTGCATTTCGAGCTTTGCTATTATCAGGCGATCGACTATGCGATCGCCAACAAGCTCGGCACCGTCGAAGCCGGCGCCCAGGGCGAACACAAGATCGCGCGCGGCTATGCGCCGGTGACAACCTATTCGTCGCACTATATCGCCGACCCGGCGCTGCGGCGCGCCATCGCCGACTATCTCAAGCGCGAGCGCGCCTATGTGGATGCCGCCGGGCGCGAACTTGAAGGCTTGACGCCTTTCCGCAAAACTGCGGACCAGGAGTGAGGACCACGATGCCGGCTTACGATCCCAACAACATCTTCGCCAAGATCATTCGCGGCGAATTGCCCTGTCATAAGGTCTACGAAGACGATCGCGCGCTGGTTTTTCTCGATATCATGCCTCGTGCACCCGGCCATGCGCTGGTGATCCCGAAGAGCCCCGCGCGCAATCTGCTTGACGTCGATCCAGACGATCTCGCCCATGTCGCGAAGGTCGCGCAGCGGGTCGCGAAGGCCGGCATGCAGGTATTCGCGGCCGACGGCGTTACCGTCCAGCAATTCAACGAAAATGCCGGCGGACAGGTGGTGTTCCACCTCCACGTCCACGTGATTCCGCGCAAAGAAGGCGTCGCCATGAAGCCGCCGGCCAGCGAGAAGGAAAAGCCGGAGGTCCTTGCGGATCAAGCTAAGAAGCTCGCCGCGGCGATGCAGGCGGTCTGAGCGCTATAGCTTCGCAACGAAAAAGGCGCCGAGGATCAGCACCGCTTCGCCGGCCGCGACCCCGGCGAAGACCGAACGGCGAAACACCAGAAAGCCGGCAAAGCCCGCGGCCATTGCCACGAGCCGCACCGACAATGGCACGGTAGCCAGCGCACCGGGCGCGAAGAAGATCAGTTTTGCGATCACGGCGGCCAGCACCGCGGTCGCAACAGCCCTCACCCACAGAAGGATTTCCGAGCCTTCGTCGATGCCGCGCGCGAGCGCAAAGCCGAGCCAGCGCCAGATTTCGTTCGGCAGAAATCCAACAAGGATCAGCACGACATAGGGCCAGAGCGCGGATGTGGTGAGGCTCATCGCAGCCCCCTCCGGATGCGATCGGCAATATATGCGATCGTCCCGCCTGCGATGCCGGCCCACATCACATCGAGTTCGACGTTCCGGAACGCCAGGATCGGGCCGATCACGAGCCCCAGAATGAGCGCCAGCCGGTCGACCAGCAAACTGGAATTGCGCGTGATCGACACCAGGAACGACATCGGCGTCAGGAAAAGGAGCGCCGCAGTCAGCAGCACCGGCAGCCGCGCAGCGAGATAATATCCCGCCACAGTGCCGATCATTGCGGCAACCATGTAGCCGCTGGCAATGCCGTTGCAGAACGGGATGCGCCGCGCGACCGGCATCAGCGGCGCGAGCCGCATCGATTCCACCCACATGCTGACGGCGGTGAAATGCGCCGGCAACAACAGTTGGTAGCTTTTCGTCTGCGGGCCGCGGAGGATCGGCATCAACGACACCACCATCGGCAGCAGGCGCACGCCACTCAGCCCGACCGCGACCGCTACTTCGATGAGCTGCGCGCCGCCGCCGAGCGTCGAAATCAGGATCACTTGGGCCGGACCGGCCCAGACCAGCAAGGTGGACCACGTCACCCAGGCCAGGCTGAAATTGAAGTCGTAGGCGAGCGCGCCGATGCCGACATAGGTGCCGAACAGCACATAGGCGAAGACCGACAACCACGCCGAGCGAAAGCCGCCGAAAAACGCGGCGGTATTGCTCACAAAATCGAATCTGGTTGGCTCCGGCATCGGCCGCACAATGCGAAACCGCACGACCAAGAACAACGGCTAACGCGCTCATGGCACAGGACTATCGGCGCATGGGTGGCTCGCGGCGTTTCACATGAAATTAATCCTATTCCCCGCAAGCTTACCATTAGAGCTTTGGCCGAGTGCCGTTACTCGCCGCTGATCGTGAGAAAGCTCGCCCGATCCGGGCACTGTTTCAGCGCGATGAACACGGACGGGCCCTGAGCCTTGAAGTCTGATTTTGTTATGTTATAATATAACATTATGGAGACTCGCTGATGACGTCACCGCAGAACCGCACGAAGCCACACGCTGACGGCACCGATCCGGACGTCGTGCCGCCCGGCTTCCACTGCGCCCGCGACGCGATCCGGTCCGGCATTGCCCACGCCCGTGAGGCTGGCGCAACAGACGCGGCCACGCTCGCCGCGCTGATGGCCGAAACATTGCCACGCCTGGTGAATGCCTATGGACCGGCCCGCGCCGCCGTCATCCTCGCGCGGCTGGCGCACGACATCGGCGCCGGCATTGCGCCGAACTGCCGGCCGCAATAGCGCACGCCTCCCTTCATGAGGCCGCTCGCACACCTCTTCGGACAACGTCATGCAGAGACTTCCCGTCACCGTGCTCTCGGGTTTTCTGGGCGCCGGCAAGACCACACTGATGAACCACATCCTGAACAACCGGCAGGGCATGCGGGTTGCGGTCATTGTGAACGACATGAGCGAGGTGAACATCGACGCGGATCTGATCCGCAATGGCGGTGCGAACCTCTCCCGGACGGATGAGAAACTGGTCGAGATGACCAATGGCTGTATCTGCTGCACGTTGCGGGATGATCTCCTGAAGGAGGTGCGCAAGCTCGCGGAAGACGGCCGCTTCGATTATCTTCTGATCGAATCCACCGGAATTTCCGAACCGCTGCCGGTTGCGGCCACCTTCGGCTTCCGCGATGAGGACGGCGAAAGCCTGTCGGATGTCGCGCGCCTCGATACCATGGTGACCGTTGTCGATGCCGCCAATCTCCTGAGCGAATACGCTTCGACCGATTTCCTGCGCGACCGCGGCGAGTCGCTGGGCGACGGCGACCATCGCACCATTGTCGATCTGCTGGTGGAGCAGATCGAGTTTGCCGATGTGATCGTCCTCAACAAAATCGGCGATGCCGCACCCGACAAGGCCGAGGCTGCACGCAAGATCGTGCGTGCGCTGAATCCGGAAGCGGATATCGTCGAGACGTCATTCTCCAAAGTGCCGTTGCAGCGCGTGCTCGGGACCGGCCGCTTCGACTTCGAACGCGCACAGCAGCATCCTATCTGGTTCAAGGAACTGTACGGGTTTGCCGACCACAGGCCCGAGACCGAGGAATACGGCATCCAGAGTTTCGTCTATCGCGCACGACGGCCATTCCGGCCCGACGCATTTCACCGCTTCATCAATTCGACCTGGCCTGGCGTGATCCGCTGCAAAGGGCACTTCTGGATCGCGACCCGGCCGGACTGGGTCGGTGAGATCAGCCAGGCTGGCGCGATCGTGCGCAGCGAAGGCCGTGGCCTGTGGTGGTGCGCAATCCCGATCGATCGCTGGCCGCGCCAGCCGGAGTGGCGTGAGATGCTCAAATCCTATTGGGACGATACCTGGGGCGACCGCAGACAGGAGATCGTCTTCATCGGGACGGGAATGGACCAGCGCGAACTGACGCGGCGGCTGGATGCATGTCTGGTAGGTACATCCGAAGACGAGGGGCTGGATATCGAGAGCTGGAAGGCCCTGCCCGATCCGTTTCCGGTATGGAGGCGATAACAACGTCCCACGCATGGGGCGACCGCCTTCATCGGCGCCTTCGGTCAGCGACCTTCCACCTGTTGCGCGTACGCGGCCCAGGTCTCGTAGGTCTGCATCTCGAACCCGATCTTGTCGTAACGGACGCGGAGATAGCCGTCGCGGCCGCGCGTCACCGCATCCGGCCTTACCATCTGGACGTCCTGCGCCATGACTCCGACAAAGGTTTGCGGATCGCCGCGGTAGCGAAAGCTGTACAGGCCAAGCCCGTTGTCGAGCCGGCCGACCAGCACGATGTCCTGCTTCAGCCGGATATCGGACCGGCGGCCGCCACCGAACCCACCACCGCCGCGGAAGCCACCACCGCCGCCGCCGCGGAAGGCAGCCCCCCCGCCACCGCGGAATCCACCACCGCCACCGCGGAACGCGC
>JBMOOQ010000006.1:41900-103497 GCA_049324435.1 Pseudomonadota bacterium | reverse complement strand
GAGCAGGATTTGCGCGATCAAGACGGCCGACACACCGGCCGCGTGAAACGGACGATCCCAGGACGACAGAATCGCAACCACGGCAAATTGCGGCACTGCCATCACCACACAGGCGAGCCGGGCAGCGCCACCGGCACCAAGCTGAACCGGAAGCGACGCGATGCCCATGCGCTTGTCGCCTTCGATCGACTTGAAGTCATTGAGCGTCATGATGCCGTGAGCACCAATGCTGTAGAGCGCGGCCAGCAATACGATGCGCCAGTCCGGGAATGCGGCCGCCATTACCGCCGCGCCGGTAAACCAGGGCAAGCCTTCGTAACATCCGGCGACCGCGGAATTTCCCCACCATCCATTCTGCTTGAGCCGCAACGGCGGCGCGCTATAGGCCCAGGCGAGCGCCAGTCCGACAACAGCCGCGGCGAAGCCCCACAGGCCGAGCACGGTCGCAAGCAGAAGGGACAGGACAGTCCACGCGACCGCAATGTAAAGGCCCCAATGACCAGGCACGCGGCCCGACGGTATCGGCCGGTCCGGTTCGTTGATCGCATCAACATGACGATCGAACCAGTCATTCACGGCCTGCGAGGTGCCGCAGACCATCGGCCCTGCGAGAAGAATGCCGGCGATCACATATGGCCAGCGGTCGGTGACAGCGAGGCCCGACGAGACGACGCCGCATCCATAGGCCCACATTGGCGGGAACCAGGTGATCGGCTTCAGCAATTCAAGCAGCGCCGCAGGATCCGGGCGTGCCACACCGTGGAGGGACCTAGTGTTCATCGTCACCCTCGCCGGCACCGTCCGCGAGCCCGAAGCGGCGCAACTTGACGTAAAGACTCTGGCGGCTGAGACCGAGCATCTCGGCCGCTGCGGCGCGATTGTCGCCGGTCAGCTCAAGCGCCGCCTCGATCGAAAGCCGCTCGATCACATCGGTCGTGTCGCGCACGATGTCTTTTAGCGGCACGCGTCCGATCAGATCTTTCAGTTGCTCAGGCGAGCGCGTCAGCGTGCTCTGGTCGCTGGCGGCCATGGCGGCGAGCCTGCGGCCGACATTACGGATTACAAAACCGAAACTCATCTCGTCGCCGTCGAGTTGCGAAATCGCCGAAACCTCGACGTCGATGGTCGCGCCAAGCTCGCCTCTGATCACCGTCGAAAACAAATGAACCGAGCCGTGCTGACGAAGATTGGCAATAACGACTCGCATGTCCACATCCGAACGGCCAAGCCAGCGGTCGAGCTCTTGCCCGCGAGACTGATCCTCGGTGATGAGCTGGGCCATCTGGAGAAAGGCCGCGTTCGCAGACAACACGCGTCCCTGGACATCGGTTATGACAATGCCGTCGGGCGCGTTGCGCGCAAATTTCATCAGCCTTGTCTGGCCGGTCGACGGCTGCGGCATCGCAGTCTGAATATGCGAGGGGGTGAACCGGATCAGATAGAATGCCGACGTCGCCTGGCGGAACATTGACGTCGACACCACAAACTCCTGATTGGTATCGCTCAAACGAACGTGCAGGTCCTCGACGCCGAGCCCTGCCCTGACAGAGGTGGACAAGGACCGCAGAGACTGCATTGCCTCGGCCGGCAGGTTTGGCGGAAATCCATTGCCGACCGTACGCCCGACACAATCCCCGAACAGACGGGTTGCAGCCGGATTGGCCTCGACGACCTTGTCGGTGGCAGCGTCCACGACGAGGACGGGCTCCGCCGAAGTCTGGAACAGGATTCGGTAACGTGTCTCGACATGGCGCAGGCGGGAATAATCCCGCTCCATCGACATCTGCGCTTCCACCAGCCGCTGCTGGAGTGTGGCCAGCGTACGCAGATCGCGCCCGACAACAACGAAGCGATCCTCTGCACCAATCTTGACGACAGAGTACAGAATTGGAAATTCGGCGCCGCTGACCGACCGGTGATTAAGCTGACGCCAGCGCGATGGTGTCGTCCCGGTCGCCTCATCGAGCAGCGCCCGCACCTTGGGGCGGCTTTCCTCCACAAGCATGTCAGCCCATGATCGACCGATCCATTCGGATGCATCGGCGAATTCGGCCGCGAGTTCCGCGCGCGGAAACGCCAGATCCTGGATGACGCCCCGCGCATTCACTACCAGCGCGATGTCCGCCGCTGTCGCAATGACGGAGGCGGCCGCTTCCGCATCGAGATCGCCCAAGGTCTTTCTGGGGGCCTGAAACAGCTTCACGGACGCCTCGGCTCTCTGCGACGCGAAAATCCTCCAGTGCCGGTCCTCCCTGATTCTGGTTTCTTGACGCAATTGACTTCAGCCACGTGTTGTCGTGGGAAGACCGACCAGGTTCCGGGCCTGCGCGACTCCAAGTCTTGGATCGGATGCCGGCAAATCTCCGCCAACAACCAGGGTAAGTTCTGGATGGCGGACAAAGGCTGGACCACAGACCAGCACTCTGAGCGCCTGGTTCGGGGAATTGCGTCGTACCGCGCTGATATTTGCGGCGAGCGCATCAAGTTGCTTTTCGCCGCTGACCAGGAATTCAACCACATCGAACCATTGCGTGCGCACCAGCGCGGAAAATTCAGGACTTGCCGAATCCGGCTCGATCCAGGCATCCCAGCCGTCGCGACGGAAGAATTCCCCGATCAGCGCGAGATCGAACATGATGAAGCTGAGTTCCTGCTTCTCACCGGGTGCAGGCGCCAGCAGCGCACGTAATCCACAGGAATGTTCCGCGCCGAGACTGCGGAAGGCGGCACTGAACTCGCGGAGCAGCTGCTGCATGCGCCAGAGCGCGAGCGTTGCCGCGGCGAAATCGCACACATCCTCGTCCCAAAGCCTTCGCAAATAGCGCGCACAGGGCATCATCAGGTCGAGGTAAATGCTTTCCAGCGAACGCCCGCTTGCGCGCAATGCCTCGACATGGGCGGCGGCTGTTTCGGGATTTTGGGACAGCACAACCTGGCAGAATGTCTTGACCTCATCACTGACCCGTTCTTCGGCCGGCGAACGCGGCAACGTCTGAGCCGGATCGGCGCTGTGGGCACGAAACACCCGCGGAAGGATTTCGAGGGCGACAACACGCTGCAGCACCAGAAGGTCGGCCGCGCTGGCGCGCGCAGGCTGCGGAAAATCGAGGAGATTGTCGGCGGAACGGGCGCTGCCGAATTCGGCATGGTCCCGGTCGAAGGCATGACCCGGGTTCCCGTGGGAGCTAGCGTGTCGGAGATCGGCCATGGTTCAATCCCTCCTCGAATTGAAGCCGGACCGAAACAAAACGTCAAGTTTTCTTTACGTCTATATTTATTGACACTTCTGAGTCGGCCGTCTACGTTTCCTCTCGACTGGCTGGCTTTTCAGCCAGCACGCGCAGGGGAAGCGCGATGCCCTCGGATCAAGCAATTGGTCTTGATTTAGTGCGGAAAGCGGCGGAAAGCCGCACCGTCTCGTTTCGCGATCCCCGCCGATTATCGGATTCCTCAGCCGGACAGTTGTCAAGACGGCTTTACAAATCGTCCGGCCACACGCCCGTACCGCTTTACACCCCCGACCAGCGCCGACGCCGCGACGCGTCGCCATGGACGCTTGTTCAGGGCGTGCTCGCTCCGGTCCAGTTCGTGGTGTTTCTCATCAGTCTGGCGCTGGTTCTGCGGACGCTTGTCACCGGCGACGGCTTTGCGCTCGCGACCGCCTCGATCGTGATCAAGACGCTATGCCTCTACGCGATCATGATCACCGGCAGCATCTGGGAAAAGCGCGTTTTCGATCGCTATCTCTTTGCACCCGCGTTTTTCTGGGAAGACGTGTTCAGCATGCTGGTGCTGGCGCTGCACACGGCCTATCTCGTCGTGCTCGCCTTCGGCTGGCTGACGCCGCACCAGCAGCTCTATCTCGCGCTCGCGGCCTATGCGGCTTACGTGATCAACGCCGCGCAATTCCTGATCAAGCTGCGGATGGTCCGCCTGGAAAGCCGGGAGCGGCCGGACGAAACATCGGAAATGATCGGGAGCGTGCCATGAACGCGCGCCCGCAGATTCCGGACATCGCCGGCTGCGGGACCACACTCGGATCCGGCTCGGGATCCTTGCCGGTGCTGCGCGAGCGCGGCCAGCGCGAGGTCTTTTGCGGGCTCACGGGCATCATCTGGCTGCACCGGAAAATCCAGGATGCATTCTTCCTGGTGGTCGGCTCGCGCACCTGCGCGCATCTGATCCAGTCCGCCGCCGGAGTCATGATCTTTGCCGAGCCGCGCTTTGCCACTGCGATCATCGACGAGCGCGATCTGGCGGGCCTGTCCGACGCTAACGACGAACTCGATCGCGTAGTGGCGCGTTTGCTTGAGCGCCGTCCCGACATCAAGATGCTCTTCCTCGTCGGCTCCTGCCCGTCCGAAGTCATCAAGCTCGATCTGTCGCGCGCCGCGCAGCGCCTCTCCAAGAAGCATATGCCGGCTGTCCGCGTGCTGAATTACTCGGGCAGCGGAATCGAAACCACCTTCACCCAGGGCGAAGATGCCTGCCTCGCGGCGCTCGTCCCGGAATTGCCTTCTGAAACCGCAGGCAGTGATCCAGCGCTCCTCATTGTCGGCGCCTTGTCCGATATCGTCGAAGATCAGTTCTCGCGGCTCTTTGCGTCGCTGGGGATCGCACCTGTGCGCTTCCTCCCGCCCCGGCGCGCATCGGAGCTGCCGCCGGTCGGTCCCGGCACCCGCGTCCTGCTGGCGCAGCCGTTCCTGAACGAAACGGCGCGCGTTCTCGAGGAACGCGGCGCAACCCGGCTGGCAGCTCCGTTCCCTCTTGGCGTCGAAGGCACGACGCTGTGGCTCAAGGCCGCAGCCGACAGCTTCGGTGTATCCGCCGCGCATCTCGACCGCACCATCGCTCCGCTGGCGCAGCGCGCCCGCAATGCCGTGCAGCGGCACGTCGTGATGCTTGCCGGCAAGCGCATCTTCTTCTTCCCGGATTCACAGCTCGAACTGCCGCTTGCGCGCTTTCTTGCGCGCGAATTGCAGATGCAGCCGGTTGAAGTCGGAACACCGTATCTGCATCGCCAGCATCTGGACATTGAGCTCGCGATGCTGCCGGCCGGCATCACGCTGAGCGAAGGACAGGATGTCGAACGCCAGCTCGACCGCTGCCGCGCGTCGAAGCCCGATCTGATCGTGTGCGGGCTCGGGCTCGCCAATCCGCTCGAAGCCGAAGGCTTTGCGACCAAATGGTCGATCGAACTTCTGTTCACACCGGTGCAGGGATACGAGCAGGCGGCCGACCTCGCCGAACTGTTTGCGCGTCCGCTGGTCCGCCGCAACCGGCTGGTGGCCTGACATGCAGCTCACGCTCTGGACATATGAAGGCCCCCCGCATGTCGGCGCGATGCGCATCGCGGCCGCGATGGACGGCCTGCATTATGTCCTCCACGCCCCACAGGGCGATACGTATGCGGATCTGCTCTTCACCATGATCGAGCGGCAGAAGAAGCGCCCGCCAGTCACCTACACGACATTTCAGGCTCGCGATCTCGGTGGCGATACAGCTGACCTGTTCAAGCGCGCCGCGGCTGATGCCTGCGAACGGTTTCGTCCGCAAGCCATGATTGTCGGTGCCTCCTGCACCGCCGAGCTGATCCAGGACGATCCGGGCGGACTTGCGCAGGCGCTTGATCTGCCGATCCCGGTGATCCCGCTCGAACTGCCCTCGTATCAGAAGAAGGAAAACTGGGGCGCCGCGGAGACATTTTATCAGATCGTTCGGGCGCTCGCGGTCCCCCGCACGCCCGGCGCAGACCGCCTCCCCGGCCCGCCTCGCTGCAACATACTTGGCGCCACCGCGCTCGGTTTCCGCCACCGCGACGATGTGACCGAGATCACGACATTGCTGGCGCAGATCGGTGTGACGGTCAACGTCTGCGCACCGCTCGATGCGACTCCGGCAGACATCGCGCGGCTCGGCGACGCCGATTTCAACGTCGTGCTTTATCCGGAAATCGCCGCACCCGCTGCACAGTGGCTGCAGCGTACCTTTAAGCAGCCGTACACCAAGACCGTTCCGATCGGCGTTGCCGCAACGCGTGCCTTCATTGCCGAGGTCGGCCAACTGGCGGGGATCGATGTCAGTGCGCTGCTTGCCCCGGAGCAGTCTCGCCTGCCCTGGTACTCGCGCTCGGTCGATTCGACTTACCTCACCGGGAAGCGCGTCTTCATCTTTGGCGATGCAACGCATGTGATGGCCGCAGCCCGCGTCGCGTCCGGCGAACTCGCCTTCACCGTCGCCGGGATCGGCACCTATACCCGCGAATTCGCGCGCGACGTCCGCGCCCTTGCAGCCGAACTCGGCGTCGAAGCTCTCATCACAGACGACTATCTCGAAGTCGAGGCCCGCATCGCACAGCTTCAGCCGGAGCTCGTGCTCGGCACGCAGATGGAGCGGCACATCGCCAAGCGGCTCGGCATCCCGTGCGCGGTGATTTCCGCGCCGGTGCATGTGCAGGATTTCCCGGCGCGTTACTCGCCGCAGATGGGCTTCGAGGGTACCAACGTCATCTTCGATACCTGGGTCCATCCGCTGATGATGGGTCTGGAGGAACATCTTCTGACGATGTTCCGCGACGATCACGAATTCCATGACGAGGCCGGAGCCTCGCATCTCGGACACCAGAGGAAAGCGACAGCGCAGGCGTCGCGACAGAAACTCGCCGTCGCTGAGGTGCCAGTCCGCTGGACCGCCGACGCCGAACAGGAGCTCAAGAAAATCCCGTTCTTCGTGCGCGGCAAGGCGCGCCGCAACACGGAAAGCTTCGCGCAGACCCGAGGGCTTGCACAGATCACAATCGAGACCTTGTATGATGCGAAAGCGCATTTCGGCCGCTGAAGCGACGCCGGTTCGCGTCGTGATCGTGACAATGGACGGTCATCTGGCCGGCGCGGCCGATCGTGCCCAGAACACGTTGCGCAAAGAGCTTCCCGGTCTCGATCTCGTCGTCCATTCCGCCGACGAATGGTGCGGCGATACTGAAGCGCTGGCGCGGTGTCACGCCGATATCGCACGCGGCGACATCGTCATCGCGACCATGCTGTTCCTGGAGGATCACATCCGCGCCGTTCTGCCCGCGCTCGAAGCGCGACGCAACACCTGCGACGCGATGGTCTGCTGCCTGTCGGCCGGAGAAGTCGTGCGGCTCACCCGGATCGGCCGCTTCGACATGTCGGCCGAGGCGAATGGTGTGGTCGGCATGCTCAAACGGCTGCGCGGAAGCGCCAAGCCCGCACAATCGAGCGGCCAGGGCCAGATGAAGATGCTGCGGCAGCTGCCGAAGCTGCTGCGCTTCATTCCGGGAACGGCACAGGATGTGCGCGCCTATTTCCTCACGCTGCAATACTGGCTGGCAGGCTCGGAGGAAAATCTGACCAACATGGTCCGGCTTCTGATCCAGCGTTACGGTCAGGGTCCTCGCAAGGCGCTCGGTACACATCTGACAACTCGCGCGCCGCTGAGTTATCCGGATGTCGGCCTCTATCATCCAAAGGCCAAGACGCGGATCGTCGAAAAGCTCGCCGATCTGCCTCGCAACCGGCGCGCGAGCGGCACCGTCGGCCTCCTCGTCATGCGGTCTTATGTGCTCGCGGGAAACTCGGCGCATTATGACGGCGTGATCGCAGCGCTGGAAGCCAAGGGCC
Organism: Pseudomonadota bacterium; assembly: GCA_049324435.1. Lineage (GTDB taxonomy): Bacteria > Pseudomonadota > Alphaproteobacteria > Rhizobiales > Xanthobacteraceae > Pseudorhodoplanes. The sequence goes on along the minus strand of JBMOOQ010000006.1, from coordinate 95,854 downwards.
TCAACGTCGTCCCGGCTTTTGCCAGCGGTCTCGACGCCCGGCCCGCGATCGAGCGCTATTTCCTTAAAGACGGACAATCGCAGATCGACGCACTCGTCTCATTGACCGGATTCTCTCTGGTTGGCGGGCCTGCCTACAACGATGCCGCCGCTGCCGCGAAGACATTGGCGCAACTCGACGTGCCCTATATCGCGGCCCATCCAGTCGAGTTCCAAACCCTTGAACAGTGGCAGAGCGATGCGCGCGGCCTCTCCCCGGTCGAAGCCACGATGATGGTCGCCATTCCGGAGCTCGACGGCGCAATCTGGCCGATGACGTTTGGCGGGCGATCGGAAGCAAGCCCCGACAGCCGCCGTACCATGACCGCGCATGGCGAACGTGCGGCCACGCTCGCGGCTCGCGTGGCCAAGCTCGTCGCGCTGCGCCGCTCCAAGCGCGCACAGCGCAAACTCGCCATCGTCCTGTTCAATTTCCCGCCCAACGCCGGTGCTACCGGTACGGCCGCTTATCTGTCGGTGTTCGAGTCGCTGCACCACACGCTGACTGCGCTGAAGGCAGGCGGCTATGACGTGGACGTTCCCGCCGACGTCGAGACATTGAGATCCCGCATCCTCGAGGGCAACGCCAAGCGTTTCGGCGCGGACGCCAATGTCGCGCATCGCATTTCTGCCGACGAGCATGTGCGCAAGCAACGCTGGCTCTCAGAGATCGAGGCGCAATGGGGCCCTGCTCCCGGCCGTCATCAGACCGACGGACGTAATGTCTTCGTCCTCGGTGCGCATTTCGGCAACGTTTTTGTCGGCGTGCAGCCCGCCTTTGGTTACGAAGGCGATCCGATGCGGCTTCTGTTCGAGAAGAGCTTCGCACCGACACATGCCTTCTGCGCCTTTTACCGGTATCTGCGCGAGGATTTCGGCGCCCATGCCGTGCTGCATTTCGGCACCCATGGCGCGCTCGAATTCATGCCCGGCAAGCAGGCCGGATTGTCTGGTGACTGCTGGCCGGACCGGCTGATCGGCGACCTTCCGAACTTCTATCTCTACGCCTCAAACAATCCGTCGGAAGGCGCGCTTGCCAAGCGGCGGACCGGCGCCACGCTGATCAGCTACCTGACGCCGCCGGTGACCAAGGCCGGATTGTATCGCGGTCTCGTCGATCTCAAGGCATCGATCGATCGCTGGCGCACGATGGACCCGGAGACAGACGCTTCGCAACGCAATACGCTCGCCACGATCATTCAGGCGCAGGCCGCGGCCATCGAACTCACTTCAGCCGAGCCAGCCTGGGGCGACACAGCGAACGCGGAGATCGCGCGCCTGCACCACGACATCCTCGAGCTCGAATACACTTTGATCCCGCACGGCCTGCATGTCGTCGGGCAAACGCTATCGGCAGCTGCGCGTGCCGATATTCTGGATGCGGCGGGGGTGACGGACCCGGAACGCCGTGACGCGCTCGATGCGCTGCTTGCACAGGATCACGAAACGCCGTCGATCCTGCGCGCGCTCGACGGACGTTATATCGCTCCGGCACCGGGCGGTGATCTGATCCGGTCGCCCGACGTCCTGCCGACCGGACGTAATCTGCACGGCTTCGATCCATTCCGCATTCCGAGTGCCTTTGCCGTGCGGGACGGCGCGCAGCAGGCCGATACGCTGCTCGCCCGCCACCGCAAGGATGGTCACGCGCTGCCGGAAACCATCGCGATGGTGTTGTGGGGCACCGACAACCTGAAGACCGAAGGCGGGCCTATCGCGCAAGTCTTGTGGCTGATGGGTGCGGAGCCGCGTCACGACAGCTATGGCCGTGTCGCCGGAGCCAAGCTCATCCCGCTGGAGACGCTCGGCCGTCCGCGGATCGATGTGATCGTGACGCTCTCGGGCATTTTCCGCGATCTGTTGCCGTTGCAGACCAAGCTGATTGCCGAAGCCGCCTTGCTCGCGGCCCAGGCCGACGAGCCGATCGAGATGAACTTCATCCGCAAGCATGCGCTGGCCTGCCGGGACGCGCATGGATGCGACATGGCGCAGGCGGCGTTGCGCGTGTTCGGCAATGCCGATGGCGCCTATGGCGCGAACGTCAACCACCTTATCGATAGCGGCGGCTGGAACGACGAGGACGAACTGGCCGAGGCTTTCGTCCGGCGCAAGGGTTTCGCCTATGGTGTCGATGGCCGCGCCTCGCGGCAGGAAGCGGTCCTCGCCCATATGCTCAAGCACGTGGACGTGGCCTATCAGAATCTCGATTCCATCGAGCTCGGCGTCACGACCGTCGACCACTATTTCGATACGCTCGGCGGGATCAGCCGCGCCGTGCGTCGCGCCCGCGGCTACGCGGCCAGCATCTATATTGGCGACCAGACCCGCGGCCAAGGTACCGTGCGGACATTGTCCGAACAGGTCGCACTCGAAACGCGGACCCGCGCGCTCAATCCCAAATGGTACGAGGCGCTGCTGGCGCATGGATACGAGGGCGTCCGGCAGATCGAGGCGCATGTCACCAATACGGTCGGATGGTCCGCAACCACCGGCGAGGTCGCGCCTTGGGTCTACAAGCAATTCACCGAAACCTTCGTGCTCGACGAAGCGATGCGCAACCGGCTCGCCACGCTCAACCCGGTGGCATCCGCGAAAATGGCGAACCGCCTGATTGAAGCGCACGAACGCAATTACTGGACGCCGGAGCCCTCGATGCTGGACGCGCTGCGGCGCGCCGGCGACGAACTTGAGGATCGACTGGAAGGGATCGGGCCGGCCGGTCTCGGACAGGGAGTGGCGGCATGAACGTTTACACCAATCCATCGGTCGCGCGCGCGCGTGCCTCCCGGCCGGACGGCGAAGGCAGCGTGCAGGTCCAGCTCGACCCGGCTGTCACGATCGGCAAGGCCAAGGTGTTCTCGGTCTACGGCAAGGGCGGGATCGGAAAGAGCACGACCTCATCGAACCTGTCGGTCGCGTTCTCCAAGATCGGCAAGCGGGTGCTGCAGATCGGCTGCGACCCGAAACACGATTCAACCTTTACCCTGACGAAGAGGCTAGTTCCTACGGTGATCGACGTTCTCGAGAGCGTCGACTTTCACGCCGAAGAATTGCGCGTGGAAGACTTCGTCTACGAGGGTTACAATGGCGTTCTGTGCGTGGAAGCCGGCGGTCCGCCGGCCGGCACGGGCTGCGGCGGCTACGTCGTCGGCCAAACCGTCAAGCTGCTCAAAGAGCACCGGCTGCTGGACGACACCGACGTTGTGATTTTCGACGTTCTCGGCGACGTCGTGTGCGGAGGATTTGCGTCGCCGCTGCAGCATGCCGATCGCGGATTGATCGTTGCCGCAAACGATTTCGACTCTATCTTCGCGATGAACCGGATCGTTGCGGCGATCCAGGCCAAGTCGAAGAACTATGCCGTGCGGCTCGGCGGCGTGATCGTTAATCGCAGTGCCGGCACCGACCAGATCGACAAATTCAATGCCGCCACCGGCCTGCAATCGCTCGCGCATTTTCCCGATCTCGACCTGATCCGGAAGAGCCGGCTGAAGAAGTCGACGCTGTTCGAGATGGAGCCGACCCCCGAACTGGAAGCAGTCCAGCAGGAATATATCCGTCTCGCCACCGCACTCTGGAACGGGACCGAGGCGCTGAACTGCACGCCGATGAAGGATCGTGAGATTTTCGACTTGCTGGGGTTCGACTGATGCAGACCGCAACATATATCGAGCGCCGTTCGCAGCTTGAATCCTATTTCGACCGCACCGCAGTCGATGCCTGGGCTCGGCTGACCTCGGACGCTCCAGTCAGCCGGATCCGTGCGACCGTTCGCGCCGGCCGCAACCGCATGCGCGAAACATTACTCTCCTGGCTGCCGCAGGACCTTCATGGTGCGCGCCTGCTCGATGCCGGATGTGGCACCGGTGCGTTGTCAATCGAAGCCGCAAAACGCGGCGCGAATGTTGTCGCGATCGATGTCGCGCCTACCCTGATCCGGCTGGCGCAGGAGCGCACTCCGGCCGATCTCGGCAACGGACAAATCGACTTCCGCAGCGGCGACATGCTCGACCCCGCTCTTGGCGATTTCGATTTCGTGGTCGCCATGGATTCGCTCATCCACTACCGTGCATCCGATTGCGTGGACGCGATTGCAAATCTATCGGCACGGACCGGTGGATCGATCCTGTTCACGTTTGCACCCCGCACACCGGCGCTGGCCGCAATGCATGCGATCGGCAGGCTTTTCCCGCGCAAGGAGCGTGCGCCGTCCATTCAGCCGGTTTCGCAAAACGATCTCCTAGAACGGCTTGGAAATGAAGCGGCGTTGAACGCCTGGTCCGTGATCCGGACGCAGCGCATCGTCAACGGCTTCTATACGTCGCAAGCGGTGGAGCTCCGCAAACAATGAAGCGCGCAAGCGACATCGCCGTTCGTGCGATCGTGGCGCTGGGGCCGCGCTTCCTGCCGTTTGCCGATGTGGGAAGCCGCGAACTTCCGCTCGGCCGGTTGTTGCGGCTGGCGCTATTTCAGGTCTCGGTCGGCATGGCCGCCGTCCTTCTGACCGGCACGCTTAACCGCGTCATGATTGTCGAACTTGACGTTGCCAGCTGGCTGGTTGCGCTCATGGTGTCGATCCCCCTGGTTTTCGCGCCGCTGCGTGCGCTGATCGGGCATCGCTCCGACAATCATCGTTCGTTCCTCGGCTGGCGGCGCGTGCCCTATATCTGGATCGGCACGCTGCTGCAGTTCGGCGGCCTCGCGATCATGCCGTTCGCGCTGCTGATCCTTTCGGGCGACACTCACGGGCCGGTGATCATCGGTCATATCAGCGCCGCACTCGCTTTCCTGCTGGTCGGCGCCGGCCTGCACACGGTGCAAACCGCAGGCCTTGCACTGGCGACCGATCTTGCGCCGCCAGACATGCGGCCACGTATTGTCGCTTTCCTTTACGTCATGTTGCTGATCGGCACGGTGGCAAGCGCGATCACGTTCAGCTTCCTGCTGGCGGACTTTTCGCAGCTCAAGCTGATCCAGGTGATCCAGGGTGCCGCCGTCGTGACCATGGTCCTGAACCTCATCGCACTATGGAAGCAGGAAGCCCGCAATCCGAACCGCACGGCGCACAGTCTGCCACGCACCAGCTTGCGCGATGCATGGCGGGACATGAGCCGCACGCGGGGGACCTTGCGTCTGTTCGTGGTCGTCGGGCTTGGTACTGCTGCGTTCAGCATGCAGGACATCCTGCTTGAGCCCTATGGCGGCGAGATTATGCATCTGTCCGTCGGCGCAACAACAATGCTGACGGCCATGCTGGCGGCAGGCTCGCTGTGCGGCTTTGCGCTTGCAGCCCGGTTGTTGTCACGAGGACATGATCCATATCGTCTCGCCGCGAATGGCGCGTTGATCGGCGTGGTGGCGTTTTCCGCCGTCATTTTCGCCTCGCCTCTGGAATCGATCTCCCTGTTCCGTGCCGGAACTGCATTGATTGGCTTAGGCGGCGGGCTGTTTGCCGTGGGCACGCTGATAGCCGCCATGTCGATTGCCGACAGGCACCCGGCCGGTCTTGTCATCGGTGCATGGGGCGGTGTGCAGGCTACCGCCGCGGGCCTGGCGATCGCAGCCGGCGGCGCCATCCGCGACAGCGTCTCGTCGCTCGCGACCCAAGGCGCGCTCGGCACCGCACTCAACTCATCCGCTACCGGATACAGCGTCGTCTATCAGATCGAGATCGCATTGCTGTTTGCAACGCTAATTGCGATCGGTCCACTGATCCGCCTGTCGAATATCTCACGCTTCCAATCGCAGTCGAAGTTCGGGCTCGCCGAACTTCCCACCTGACGCAACTTTGCTGGAGGGCTTGCCATGGACAAGGGCTCTATCGTCGGTTCGATCGACACCGCACAGGTCGTTCTTTATGTCTTTTGGGTCTTCTTCGCGGGCCTGATCTTCTATCTGCGACGTGAAGACAAGCGCGAGGGATACCCGCTGGTGTCCGATCGCGCTGGCGGTGTTTCAGTTGTGGGCTTTCCAGTGCCGCCCTCGCCGAAGGTGTTCCGCCTTGGACACGGGCACGGTGAGGTGATGGCGCCGGCTGCCCGGCCTGAACCGCCTTTGAACAATGTCAGGCCGGTCGCGCCGTGGCCCGGCGCTCCACTCGAGCCTACCGGCAACCCGATGCTGGATGCGATCGGCCCGGGCTCCTACGCACTGCGCGCCGACACGCCGGACCTCACCGTCGACGGTGACGTCAAGATCGTGCCGATGCGCGCCGCACCGAGCTTCTTTGTGGCGAACGGCGACCCCGATCCGCGCGGCATGCCCGTCATTGCGGCCGACCGCGCGGTCGCCGGCACGATCCGCGATGTCTGGGTCGACAAGTCGGAAGTGATCATCCGCTACTACGAGGTTGAGATTCCGAGCGGGAAGCGCGTGCTGTTGCCTGCGAACTTTGCACGCGTCGACCGCAGGCGCGGGGAGGTCCGCGTCCGATCCATTTTCTCCGACCAGTTTGCGGACGTACCCGGCATCAAGAATCCCGATCAGATCACTCTGCTCGAGGAAGACAAGGTCTGCGCCTATTACGGCGGCGGCACGCTCTATGCCTCGCCCAAGCGTACGGAGCCGTGGCTATGAGCGAGTTCGCGACCGAACCGGTGAAAGGTTTGCCGGAACGATTGCCGGCCGGCGAACGGATATTGTGGCAAGGACAGCCGTCTTGGCGCGCCCTCGCCTTACGGGTCTTTCATGTCCGCAAGATCGCGATCTATTTCAGCCTGATCCTGATCTGGCGGCTGGCGTCGGGATGGATCGACGGCTCATCCCCGACCAATACGGCGGCATTCCTCGTCTGGTTCCTGCCTGTCGCATTGGCAGCCGTGGCCATCCCGGCGCTCCTCGCCTGGCTCTATGCGCGCACGACCGTGTTCACCATCACCACCCGTCGTGCGGTGATGCGTTACGGCGTGGCCCTGCCCTGGTGTCTCAACCTGCCCTATTGCGCGATCGAATCGGCGTCGATGCGATTGCACAAGGATGGAACAGCCGACATTCCACTATCGCTCTCGGGCTATGGCCGCATCTCATACCTGCATCTGTGGCCGTTTGCGCGGCCCTGGCGGATCAATCGTCCGCAACCGATGCTGCGCGGCTTGCCGGACGGCCTGAAGACTGCACGGGTTGTGGCCCAGGCGCTGAACGCCTTCGCGGAAACATCGCCCGATGGCGCCGTCGCCATGCCGGTCCCTGTGCGAACCCCGATCGAAGACGCAAGCGCAACACCAGCCGCCGCTGCCGCATGAGGGAGAGCGCGATGCCGCAAACCGCAACTCGCCGATTTCCACGCGGTGCTCTTTTCGGAGCGGTTGCGGTTGTCTGTTTCGCGGTTGCGGCGGCCACGGCCGCGCGGCTCGGCGGAATCGGCGTGACGCGAGTTGCGGATACCGATGCTGTCACCATCCGAGAGTTGCGCTTCGTCGATCGCGCTGACGGCGGCGTCAATGTGATCGCAGCAGACGATGGCCGCATCGTTGAGGTGCTGCCGCCCGGACATGACGGCTTCGTCCGTATTGTGCTGCGAGGGCTGGCGCGCGAACGCATTCGTCAGGAGCAAGACCGGAATATTCCCTTCCGACTGACCCGTTGGGCCGACGGCAGATTGTCGGTCGAAGACCCCGCCACCGGCCGCCGCGTCGATCTCGGCGCGTTCGGCGCCGTGAACGCGGCATCTTTTGCAAGACTCATGAACGTTGAGGAGACGACGCAATGAGAGCGAGCAGCCGAATATTGAACGTGCCATGCACGGTCGAAATCGAAAACAGTGCCGAGACCCTTCACGCCCATGTGACCCTCGATGGATACGAGGTCGGTCCGGGCGACGAAGTCATCGTTCACGGCGCACCGACCCATGTTCCGTTCGGCGAAAAGGTCGTAGCGCACTGTCATGCCACCGTCACGCGCGCCCGGCCGATTGACCGGCTGAAAGCGACCATCGAAGGCTATCTCGAACTCACCGAACTTTACGAAGTCGGCTTCTCGGAAGGAAGAGCATCATGATCCCGATGGAAGGCGGCGGCGCGCCGAACGCCAGCACCCGAGCCGCGCAGGAAGACACCATTCTGAGCCCGCGCTTTTATACAACCGACCATGCCGCGATGGACGCGCTCGACGTTTCAACGGTCCGCAAGGAATGGGATTTGATGATCGACGAACTCCGGCGCGACCACAACAAGGGCCACTTTCAGCGCACCGAGGAGTTCAAGATGGATCTGGACTCGCTGCCCGAGGATCTGCGCAAGGAATTCGTCGATTTCCTCGTGTCCTCGCTGACCGCGGAGTTTTCAGGCTGCGTGCTCTATGCCGAGATCAAGCGCAGCATCAAAAATCCGGATATCCGCGAATTGTTCCGCTACATGAGCCGGGACGAATCCCGTCACGCGGGCTTCATCAACGACTCGCTGAAGGATTTTGGCATCGGCGTTGATCTCGGCTTTCTGACGCGCGCGAAGAAGTACACGTACTTCCGGCCGAAATTCATCTTCTACGCGACGTATCTCTCCGAGAAGATCGGGTATGCACGCTACATTACCATATACCGGCAGCTCGAACGTCACCCGGACCGGCGCTTCCACCCGATCTTCAAGTGGTTCGAGAAGTGGTGCAATGACGAGTTTCGGCATGGAGAGGCCTTCGCACTCCTGATGCGCGCCGACCCCAAACTGACGAGCGGGATCAACAGACTGTGGATCCGATTCTTCCTGCTTGCGGTATACGCGACCATGTATGTTCGCGATCACATGCGGCCGGCTTTCCACAAGGCCATCGGCATGACTCCGGACGACTACGACTTCCGTGTGTTCCGGATCACGAACGAGATTTCGCGCCAGGTCTTCCCGATCATTCTCGATATCGATCATCCGGCGTTCAAAACCGGTCTCGACCGCTTGTGGCGTATCACCGAGGCGAGTATCGCAGCGCAAAAGCGCGGCGGCGCGATCGGCGCGCTGAAGCGGGCCGGCCTGGGACTCGCCGCAATCGGCGTTTTTGCGCGGCTGTTCCTGTTGCCTGCAAAACGCAACGAACTGCCGCAGGAGGTCCGGCTCCAGCCGGCCTGGTGACCTGACAATGTTCGAACTCACAATCCCCGCGCTATACGCGCTGCTCGTGTGGTGGTTCGGCACGGGGATTGTGCTCTATCTGGCACGACTGCCAGCGCGAACCTATACCGTCAGCCTCGCCGTCAGCGCTGCGCTCGGCATTGTGGCCATCGCGATCATCGCGCTGACGGCGCGGTCGACAACGACTGCCAGCGCCTATCTTGCCTTTACATCGGCGATCGTGGTCTGGGCCTTCATCGAACTTGCCTTTCTCACCGGAGCGATCCTCGGCCAAGACCGGTCGGAGGCCTTGCCCGGCACCGCCGGATGGAAGCGGATGTCGCATGCCATTGCGGCCATCATCCATCATGAGCTGGCGCTTGTGTTGGCGGGCGCTGCCATCTTTGCTGTGAGCTATGGCGCGCCAAACCGCATAGCGATCTGGACCTTCGCCATTCTCTGGCTGTTGCGTCTCAGCGCAAAGCTCAATCTGTTTCTCGGCGTTCCCAATCTCCATGACGAGCTGCTGCCGGAGCGGCTCTCGCACCTGCGCAGCCATTTCCGGCGCGGTCCGACAAATCCGTTGTTGCCGGCCTCAATTGTTCTGGCAGTGTTCGCCGCAGGCTACTGCGTGCATATCGCGATTTCAGCCGAGAATAGCGGTCTATCCGTGACCGGCAGCATGCTGATGGCGTCGCTGCTGGCCCTGGCGGCGCTCGAACACGTCTTCATGCTGATCCCCTTGCCAGTAATGAATCTCTGGAACTGGCGCAGGTCGCGCGACGGCTCCACGCACACGACCGCACGGACAGCGATCGAGCCCTCATCCTTGTGCCAGGGACCAAAAGTCCGAACATCAATTGCCCGGAGGGGACTATGAACTACGAAGCGTTCTTCAAAAGCCAGCTCGATGCGCTGCGCCGAGAGGGGCGATACAGGATTTTTGCCGATCTCGAACGCCAGGCAGGCGCGTTCCCGAGGGCAACCCATCACGGCGAAAATGGCAAACGCGGCGATGTGACGGTCTGGTGTTCGAACGACTATCTGGGCATGGGGCAACATCCCGACGTGATTGCTGCCATGCATGAAGCGGTCGACCGGTGCGGCGCGGGCGCTGGCGGCACGCGCAATATCTCCGGCACTAATCATTATCATGTCCTGCTGGAACGGGAACTAGCCGATCTGCACGGTAAGGAGGCCGCGCTCCTATTCACTTCCGGCTATGTCTCCAACTGGGCCAGCCTTTCCACACTCGCCTCCCGGCTACCGGACTGCGTTGTCCTGTCTGACGCCGGCAACCACGCCTCGATGATCGAAGGCATCCGCCATTCGGGCGCCGAACGCATCATTTTCCGCCACAACGATCCGGAGGATCTGCATCGGAAGCTTCTGACCATTGACCGGCGCCGCCCGAAACTGGTGGCCTTCGAGTCGGTCTATTCCATGGACGGCGACATCGCTCCGATCGCGGAATTATGCGACGTTGCCGACGCTCACGGCGCGATGACTTATCTCGATGAAGTTCACGCCGTGGGCATGTACGGGCCGCGCGGCGGCGGTATTGCGGAGCGAGAGGGCCTGAGTGACCGGCTCACGGTTATCGAAGGTACGCTCGCCAAGGCCTTCGGGGTGATCGGAGGCTATATCGCGGCATCTGATGCTCTCTGCGATTTCGTGCGCAGCTATGCATCCGGATTTATCTTCACCACGGCGTTGCCGCCGGGCGTTGCGGCGGCAGCGACGGCCAGCATCCGGCATCTCAAACACAGCCGGTCCGAACGTGAATTGCAGCGCGACCGCGTAGCGTCCGTGCGGCGGCGGCTCGATCTCGCCGGCATTCCGCATCTCGACAATGACAGCCATATTGTGCCGGTCATGGTCTGCGATCCGGTGCTCTGCAAGCAGATCAGCGACCGGCTGCTCACCCAGTACGGCGTTTATGTCCAGCCGATCAACTATCCGACCGTACCGCGCGGAACCGAACGGCTTCGCATTACGCCGTCGCCGCTGCACAGCGACGACGACATTGACCACCTGATCGCGTCTTTGTCGCAGATCTGGTCGGAGATCGGGCTGCAGCGCGCAGCCTGATCGCTACTTGCCTGGCGAGAATTTCTTCAGATAGGCAATGACGTCCTTGCGCTCCTTTTCGCTCGGGAGCTTGAAGGCCATCTTGGTCGAGCCCTTGGCGAGCTCGGGCTTTCCCTTTTCCTTCAGAAAGTTGATCAGGAAAGTGTTGGGGTCGGCCAGATACGCAAAAACCGTATCCTCGTTCCAGATCAATCCGGCCTCACCGGCGGCCTTGTTCAACGGCGAATAGGCGAAACCGGGCACAGTACCGGCTTGGCGCCCGATAAGGCCGTTCTGCTCCGGCCCGACGGCGTTCTTCGCACCCTCGCCGATCCGGTGGCACGTCATGCACTTCTTGAACACGATTTCGCCCGCAGCCGCGTCCTGGGCCGAGGCGCTCTGGTTTCCGGTCAGCAACGCAAGAGTTGCGGCGGCGGCGATCGCGATGCACTGCTTCTTCATCGGTTGAGTTCTCTGGCGGGAGGAGGATGAGGACTTCGAACAACGCCCTTCATGAGACCATTGTTCAATGGACTTAACGACAGATTAGTCAAATCTTCTTGTCACTCCGGGTCAAGCTTAAAACACCGGCCAGAAAGCACTTCCGTAAAGAAAAAATGTTTGTATAATCAGCAACTTATTTGACCATCTCGCGCTCTGGAATCGAGCGGGCGGAGCCGGGTGCCAGCGCTCATAGTGGCGCACCCTGAAATAACCGGTGGCGACGCCGGTGTAACAGTTGACTGACAGTTGGAAATGCGGCCAAAGGGGCCGCGAAAGCCCGGGCATCAAGGTGCGCGCCAATGCAGGCAGCGCATGATTAGCGACAAGCCGCGGGCACCGCGGACAATCGGACACGACAGCGATGGGCAACATCAATATCGCTCAGCCGGACGTGACGTTGCTCCTGGACCTCGATGGGGTGATCCGGGAGGCAACGCTGTCGCGCTCGCTGTCCGATGAAGGCGTTGAAGCCTGGCTCGGCAAGCCCTGGAATGAGACGGTGGTCGATGCCGGCGGCCAAAAAGTCCGGAGCATGCTGACCGACGCGCGCGAGCAGGGCGTATCGGCGTTTCGTCAGGTCACACAACGTTTTCCGAGTGGCCTCGAATTGCCGATGGAATACACCACCGTTCTGCTCGGTGGTCGCGCCGGGCTGCTTGCGGTCGGCAAGAATCTCCAGGCGGTTGCTGAGTTGCAGGCGCGATTGATCGCCGCGCAGCAGGCAATGGAGCGCGATTATTGGAAATTGCGCGAAGTCGAGACTCGATACCGCTTGCTGTTTGACATGTCGAACGAGCCCGTCCTGTTGTTACGGACGGCGGACCAGCGAATCCTTCAGGCGAATCCAGCCGCTCTTGCCGCTTTGAATATGACGGCTGCACCAGAGGCCGGCACCCGCGATTTCGTTCAGAGCGTGAGCCCCGACGACCGCGACGTGTTTCATTCGATGGCGCTCCGCGCACGCGAGCACGGCAAGGCACCGGGTATCCTGATCCACCTCGGTAACGACAAAAAGCCCTGGCTGGTGCGCGCATCGTTGATGTCACCCGAACCGAATTCGGTGATGATGCTTCAGCTCTCTCCCGGCTGGACCGCACAAACCGGAATTGTCGATCAGGATTCGATTTCGATTGACGACCTGATCGAGCGTTTGCCGGATGGCTTTGTAGTTATCGACCCGAGCGGGGTGATCCGCCGCGCCAATCGCGCCTTCCTCGACCTCGTAGAAGTCGGAGCCAAGGGATCCGTAGTCGGCGAGCGGTTAACGCGCTGGTTATCGCGGCCGGGCGCGGATCTCGCAGTGCTTCTCGCCAATGTCGAACACCATCGTTTCGTTCGCATGTTCACGACAACAATACAGGGCGATCTTGGCACGACGACAGAGGTCGAGATATCTGCGGCTGGCAACGACGATACCTCCGTACAATATATTGGCGTGCTGCTCCGTGACGTCGGCCGCCGCATTGGCATGCCGGGAGATGACAAGAGTCTTCGCAACGCCTTGGGCGCGATGGCTGAGCGCATTGGCAAGGTTCCGCTGCGATCGCTGGTGAAAGATACCGTCGCCGTGGTTGAGCGGCATTACGTCAAGTCGGCGCTGGATTTGGCGAACGACAATAGAACAGTCGCGGCAGAGCTTCTGGGATTGAGCCGGCAGAGCCTCTATGCGAAGCTAAATCGTTACGGCCTTGATGGTGGCTCCGAAAAGGCCGACGGAGGAAAGTGAGCCGCAACACGGGAGAGTTCCGGGGTGGTCTCTCGTACAATGGCGTCGCCGGCATTCGGACAGGCCGACCTCTCGAATTGCGAGAGAGAGCAAATTCATCTTGCAGGATCGATCCAGCCGCATGGCGGGCTGATCGTTGTGCGGGAGCCGGAGCTTGTCGTTGTGCAGGCGAGCGCAAATGCAGGCGAATTCCTCGGCGTTTCCGGCAATATCATTGGTCGAAATATTCGTGAGTTTGGCGACAATCTCTTCGAGCGGATACAGCCGCTTCTGACGGATTCACTGCGAACCATTCCTGTCGCGGTCCGCTGCACGCTGTCGAATCCTCCGGTGGAATATGACGTTTTGCTCCACCGGCCGCCTGAAAACGGACTTGTTCTCGAATTCGAGCGCAGCTCGCCCCCGATCGATCTGTCCGATGTGATCGAACGCGCTCTTAAGACCATTATTTCGGCATCGACGTTGCGGACGCTTTGCGAGGAAACGGCGAGCCTGTTCAAGGAACTGACCGGATACGACCGTGTCATGGTCTATCGTTTCGACGACGAAGGGCACGGGGAGGTTTTCTCCGAACGTCGCGAACCGCATCTGGAAGCCTATCTCGGCAATCGCTATCCGGCGTCCGACATCCCGCAGATCGCGAGGCGACTGTACGAACGCAACCGGGTCCGTGTTCTGGTCGATGTCGAATACCAGCCGGTGCCGATCGTCCCGCGCCAAAGCCCCCTCACCGATCGCGATCTCGACATGTCGTTATGCTGGCTGCGTAGCATGTCACCAATCCATATTCAGTATCTGAAAAATATGGGTGTCCGCGCAACGCTGGTGGCATCGATCATGGTCGGCGGCAAGCTTTGGGGCCTGGTCGCCTGCCATCATTATTCGCCCCGCTCGCTGCCGTTCGAGATGCGCGCCGCATGCGAATTGCTCGGTGAAACAGTCGCGACACGAATTGCGGCCCTTGAAAGCTTCGCTCAGGCCCAGGCGGAATTGTCGGTTCGCCGCCTCGAACAGCGGATGATCGAAGCGATTTCGCGCGACGGAGACTGGCGGGTTGCGCTGTTCGACAATTCGCAATCGTTGCTTCAGCCATTGTCCGCGGGCGGCGCCGCACTGCTTTTCGAAGGACAGATTTTATCGACCGGGGAAGTACCTGGAACGCTGCAATTGCGCGAGATTGCAGCATGGCTCGATCAGCAGGAGCGCGCTCCGGTTTTTGCCACCGCAGCGCTCGGATTCGATGAGCCTGACTTTGCACCGCTGGTTTCCGTAGCGGCTGGCCTCGTCGCGACACCGGTTTCCAGCACGCCGGGTGAGTATCTGATCTGGTTTCGCCCCGAACGCATCCGTCTTATTACCTGGGGCGGCGATCCGCTTAAGCCGGTGCTGGTCGGCGACGACCCTTCGCAATTGTCGCCGCGGCGGTCGTTCGCCCAATGGCATCAGCTGGTAGAAGGCAAATGCGAACCGTGGAGCGCGGCAGACCTGACCGCAGCAAGGCTGATCGGCGAAACGGTCGCCGATGTGGTTCTGCAATTTCGTTCGGTACGTCTCCTGATCGCGCAGGATCAGTTTGCGCATGTGACAAAGCAGGTCCAGATATCCGACTTGCCGGTCGTGATTGCCGACGCAAAGGGGCGAATCATCCTTCATAACCGCGCATTCGAGGCGCTGCTGCCGCAGGCCCGCCAGACCTACGAGTTCATCGACGATCTCGCCGTGTTTTTCGACGAGACGACCGACGCACGCCGGCGGCTGAAGGATCTTGTAGAACTCCGGCGCACATGGCGCGGCGAGGTCACGTTCGTGCACGCCGGCCATGAGCCGCGGTCGTTTCTGGTGCGCGGCGACCCGGTCTTCTCGTCACCGGATCGTATTCTGGGATTCGTGCTGCTGTTCACGGATATTGCGGATCGTAAGGCTGCCGAAGCCGCCGGCCGGCGTTTTCAGGATGTCATCTATGAAAGCCATCGCGGAAAAATTTCGGGTAAGGATACAAATGCCGACCTGATGTATCAGAAGCTGCTGGCGTCGGTTGTCGAAAATGCGCAGCTCGCTGCACTTGAAATCACCGACGGGATGGACAACGCACGGATGCTGCAAATGCTGGAGAGTGTGCGGAACTCCGTGGACCGTTCCGCCGAGGTGCTCGATCACCTGATCTGGCACGCCATGCGCAACGGCAAATAGACCGCTATTTCACGGCGACGGAACTTCAGGCCAGAGCCGGACGATTCGAACGACGCCTGACTTTTACCTCGCGAGAGACACAAATGTTGTGCTCGAATGCGGTCATGGCCTCGATCACCAGCTTGTGCGGATCGTCGGTTATTCTCCCCGCGTGGTCGAGAGCATCGCGCATTGACTGTTTAAGTCTTTGCGTATCGGTATCGGGAAAGTCGTAAAGCGACAGCGCGTCTGCCGGCAGGGACATTGATTTCCCGAGGAGTTTTTTGAGAACCTGGCCGCCGCTCAGGTCGCCAAAATACCGGACATAGGCATGCGATACGAGCCGCAGCCCGTCACCCGCGGCCGCCTTGGCGATAGCAGAGGCATAGGCGGCGCCCGATGCGAGCAGAGGCAGGGACCGCTCCCACTCGGAACCCGCGATGTTGCAAAGGTCGGACCGAATCCGGTCCGCCCGCCGGACCGCGCGGCGTGCAAAAACCCCGAACACAGGTTCCACATGACGGGCGGACAGCTCCGCCTCAAGGCGCTCATAGGCCGGCACGAGGTTGCGCAACAGCAATGCGTACTCCATGCGATCGGCTTTGCGTTGCAGAATATCGGAAACGACACCACTCCGCTCCGCCGTCGCATGCAGCGATCTCGTGCGCTCCCGCAACAGGTCCGACAAAGGCCGCTCTGCCGGTCCATCGTTCTGGTCCGACGAGACGCTGACGAACCCCATGGGGCAAATCAGGCGGCGGCGTGAGCTGGCGTCATCCGGAGCCGGTCGCTGGTCGAGAAAGGGTGTACTCGCCTCGTGTCCGCCGCCATTAGCAATCTGGCATTGAGACTCGGTCATCAGCGCACTGCCAGCCCGTGTTTCACGCCCCACTCAAACCAGTTGTCGACGGCGGTTCCCGACAGCAGGATTCCGATTCCGCCTGTCAGAGTGCACAGCGTTGCGAACCACCACGCCCAGCGGTGAATGGATTCCACCGTCGCGTTAAACCCCATGGTCCAGCGCCAGAACAGAGCCGCACGTTCGGCCGCCGTCCCGCGGTCAACGATCTGCTCGATTTCGCGCTCACCGCCATAGCGCGTCACCGCGAGAATGGTGGCGCCGTGCATCGCAAATAGCAGAGCCGATCCATACAGGAACGCGATCGAGAGCATGTGGAACGGGTTGTAGAACAAGTTGCCGTGGTTGATGGAGAAGTTGTTGGTCCAGTCGAGATGCGGGAAGATTCCGAAGGGTACGCCTTCGCTCCAGCTTCCCATCAGCAGCGGACGGATGAATCCCAATGACAGATAAAGGAAGATCGCCGACGCAAAAGCCCAGGCGACATGCGTTCCCATGCCGAGCATGCGCGCGCGAACGTACACTCGAACCCACCACAAAAGGATCGACGCCGTGAGGAAAAAGCCCGCAATCAGCCACCAGCCGCCTTCCTGAAGAGGCGGCAGCACCTTCAGACCATGCTGCGGAAGCGGTGGCTCGAGTGCGAGCCACGGCAATTGCCGCACGAACTCGATCGGGCTCCAGTTAACCTGCGCCATCATGTTGAGGCCGATGATCTCGATCGCAATAAAGCCAAAGAATAGCGACGCGATACCGGTCCAGCCGATGTAATAGGGACCAATCTGCGCATCGCCGATTTTGCCGAGCCAGTAGTAAAACCCGCCGCCCTGCCGCACGAAGGGGCCGGCTGCAACCGGAACACCCTGATAGAGCGGGGAGCGGACCTGCACGGCGGTGAAGATATTTTGATATTCAGCCATGACACGCTCCTTGGCTTATCGCGACGACCAGATCGGCATGTTGCGCCACCATTCCCACCAGGTGACCCATTGCTCGCCCTCCGGCCACAGCCAGCTCGGTCCGCTGATCACAATGCAGACCGCACTCCAGAAGCCGGCGGACAACGCGAGGAACAGGCCCAGACGGTGAATGCCAAGCGTTCCGATTGACCATCCGATGGTGTCGCGGAAGAACGTATTTTCATGTTCGGCGGTTCGTACCGTCTCGCCCGGTTTCGGATTTGTGGCGGACAGGATGAGCGAGCCGTGCAGTGCGAGTGCGAGACACGTCGTGAAGAAGAACGTGATCGCGATCATGTGAGCCGGATTGTAGTGGAAGTTGCCGTACTGATAGCCGGTGTTCGACACCCAATCGAGATGGCTCATGATTCCGTACGGAAAGCCATAGGACCATGAGCCCATCAGAACCGGCCGGATCACAACGAGCGTGAAATAGGCAAAGATCGCGATGCTGAAGGCAAATGGCACGTGGTATCCGATGCCGAGCTTGCGGCAGATTTCCACCTCGCGCAGCGCCCAGGATACGAACGCACCCAGCGCGCAGACTGTGACAATCTGCCAAATCCCGCCTTCCTTGAGCGGCGCGAATGCGAGCCCGTATTCCGGCGGCGGCGGATTGATGCTGATCAGCCAGATGTTCCAGGTTGGCCCTAACGCCGCGCCATACATGATCATCGCCACACCGAGAAATGTGAAGAAAATCGTGGTGACGCCGAAGAAGCCGACATAGAACGGCCCAACCCAGAAATCGAACAGGTCGCCGCCAATCAGGGTACCGCCGCGTACGCGGTACTTCGGTTCAAAGCTGAGCATGGCCATGATCTCGCCCCTTCAAGATGCAGTCCGCCCTTGCGGACTGCTCGCAGGCTTTGCCGTCGGCGGACGGGGCGAGAGTTTTGCCCACGCCTCGTCCGCCAGTCTTGACTGCCTTCAACCGATCAGTGTCTCGATCGATGCCTTGGTCGCAGGGGCGCGCGGCCCCTCCAGCCAATTGAACCGGTTCGTGCTGAGCAGGATGAAGTGGATCACCAGCGCCAGCGCGAACAGGAAAGTAAACAACGCGATCAGGGTTCTCCGCGGATCGAAGAGAAGCCACATCTTCCACATTGTTTATCCTCCTATGACACGAACGGGATCAGGGAACTCACCGTCTGTCCTGCGCCTTCAAGGAAGGCGTAGCCTTTCGGTCCCGGGAGCCACGGACGCCACTGCCACACTAGGAAGTGGGCGATCGCGCAGATCACGACGAAGACGATGAAGCTGGTCAGGAAGATCGAGTGAAACTCTCGCGCTTCCTGTTCCGTCAGTCCCGAGAGAGAGCCGCCCCTAGAGTCAGCCATGATAGTCCTCTCCGGTTGGCCTTGCGGCCGTTACCGCGCAAATCCCGCGCGGCAAGGATTGCCGCAACGGTTTCCCGCCACGGCAGCTTTCCGCCCGGTATTCCCGGACGAAAACTCACGGATGACGATCGCACTGGATCGCCATCTCCTCTCTACCGGGCTTCGAATGCGTCCGGGGAACCGGACTCTCCTCAGGCAGTCTTGCCCTGTTCACACTCGCGCTCGACGAGCGCAACACGAATGCTCCCTATCCCATGAACACCATCGGGACGATCTTGTTGGTTGTCGCGCGCGCTTCGCAGAATATGCTCCGGCGCACGGCCTCGCTTTCCCGGCGCTCAAACCAGCGCCACGGCATCAACCGCGACAACCCGATTGATGCGACGAGTACGCCGAACAGCACAGCGTGCAGCAGACGATACTCGATCTCGCCATGCCGCCATCGCATCGTTGCGACGTGCCGGGTATCCGTTTCGAGCGCCATGATCCCTCTCCCGTAGTCTCAAGCCGCTTCGTGCGCCGCGAGCCTGGCCCGGGCTCGCGCCACACTCGCAACCGTCACCGCCTCGTGCCCGCTTCGACGGGCGTCCCGCTCGGCAGCGTCGCGCAGCCGCTTGGCCGCAGATATTCGCACCAGAACCGGCTGCGCATCGACAAGGCGATCGAGCTCGCTCTTGGCGTCGGCGTTCCAGGCCAGTTCCGGCTGTAAACGGGCTGGCGTAGCGTCGACCGTGTCGAGATCGGTGCCGAGCGGCAATATGTGAAACAGCGCGTCGAACAGCGCGTTGCACGCTTCCTGCACAAGATAGGTTGCGCCAGCATACCCCATGAACGGCGTACCGGTATGTCGCCTGATGATTGCGCCGGGAAACGAAGCAGGCACATAGACGGCACGGCCGCGCGTCTCCGCGAGATACATCCGCTCGTTGTAGCTGCCAAACAGGATCAGCGGCGCCTTCTCCTGCACCGCCTTGCGCACCGCTGCATTGTCGGTCTTTGCGCCGGCGCAGCGCGCGATGGCGAAATGGCATGTCATGCCCATCTCGTCCTCAAGAAAATGGCGCACGCCGCGTGCATAGGTTTCGTTCGCGACGATGCCGAAACTGGTGGTGCCGTAGAAATCCTGAGTCACCGACCGCCACAGATCCCAGAGCGGCTTGATGGTGGTGTGCTTCTCGCGGGCGATAAACGGCTCGGGATCGAGGCCAAGCAATTCGCCGAGCGCTCGCAGGAATTTCGTGGTCGAATGCAGGCCGATCGGCGCCTGCAGATAGGGCCGGTTCAGCGCCTCGCACAATAGCCGGCCGAATTCGCGGTACATGCAGATATTGACGTCGGCATTGACGAGCCGCGGCACGTCCTGGAGATGGCTGCCGAGCGGGAAAACCATGTTCACTTCGGCACCGATGCCTTCCACGAGCCGCCGGATTTCGGCGAGATCGGACGGCATGTTGAAGGTGCCGTAGATCGGACCGATGATATTGACGCGCGGCTTCTCACCGTCCTTGCGCGGTTTTCGCTCCGGCACTTTCTTCAGACCGAACTCGGTCCACAGCCACATCATGGCGCGGTTGGCGCTTTGCCATTGATCCTCGTCGATGGTGCGCGGCAGGAAACGCTTGATGTTGGTCCCTTCCGGGGTGACGCCGCCGCCGATCATCTCGGCAATTGAGCCGGTCACCACCACCACAGGCAAATCTGGATCGAGCGTCGCATGGGCACGCTTCATCGCGCCCTCTGTGCCCTTCTGCCCAAGTTCTTCCTCGCCGAGCCCGGTCACCACAATCGGCAGCTCGTGCGGCGGCAGCGCATCGGTATAATGCAGAACCGATGTGACCGGCAGATTCTCGCAGCCCACGGGTCCGTCGATCACGACCTGCAGACCTTTGATCGCAGTGAAGACATAGACCGAACCCCAGTAACCTCCGGCCCTGTCGTGATCGAGGACAAGCATCAGATCATCCTCGCGTTCTTGTAATCGCTCTGATCGCCGCCGGCGCGCTGCTTGGCGAGTGCGGCCATCTGCCTGCGGGTTCGCTCGCGAAATTCCGGACGCGCCCGAGGCGTATCTTCCCAGATGCCTGCATTGTCGCCGGAACCGACATCGACGAAGAATTCGCGCATGGCGTCGAACCGTGACTTGTTGCGAAGCGCAGCGTTCACCACCTGCGCCAGCGATCCTGCGCCGGCCGGTCCCATCAAAGGACGCGCCGAGATCAGATTGGTGAAATACAGGGCCGGAATCGCCAACTCCTTCGCCTTCTGCACGACGGGCGTTGTGCCGATGGCGAGGTCCGGTTTGTGTTCGACGAGGGCTGCGAGATCATGCTCCAGCGAGGCGCGGTATTGAACATGCACGCCTCGTGCCTCAAGCCATTCGCGGTCGGGATCGGACCAGCGCGTGCGCGGACAGGCTGTGCCGACATAATGAACCCGTGCGCCACTTTCGACCAAAAGCCGCGCCACCAACAATTCGGAGCCTTCATAGCCGGTGAGCGTGATGCGCCCATTGACCGGCGCGCTGGAGAGTGCGCCGCGAATGGCGGGTAACACACGATCCTTCGCCGTCGCGATCAGCTCCTGCGAGACATTGCACGCGGCGCCCACCGCTTCGAGCCAGGCCGCTGCGCCATCATGACCAACCGGTGCCGATCCGATCACCGGCCGGCCCGCAATCTCGAACTCGCGGATGGAAGCGGTGTAGAATGGATGAATCGCAGCCACCGCAACGCCATCGAGCGCCGCATAAAGTTCGCGCCATTCGCGCGTCGGCACCACCGGTCCTGCAGCAAGCCCCATCGGTTCAAGCATCATGCCGATGCCGACAGGATCGGCCGGAAACATCTCACCCAGCAATGTCACCGTCGGGCGGCCGCTTCGCCCGGTGCGCGGCGCGGCTACCGGACCTTGCTCAACCTCGTGCCGAGCGTAGTTCAGCATCGCGCCGGCGAGAACGTCCTTGGCCTCGGCATGAGTCGGTACGCCGAAACCAGGCACGTCGATTCCGACGATACGAACGCCGTTGATGTCTTTCGGCAAGAGTTGGAGCGGAACGCCGGAGGCAGTCGGCACGCACAGATTGGTGACAACAATAGCGTCGTAATCCTCTGGCTTCGCGAGACTATAAACCGCGTCGCGGATGTCCTCGAACAGCTTGCCGGTGACCAGCGTCTCCGAATTGAACGGCACGTATCCGACAGTGCGCCGCGCGCCGTAAAAATGCGACGTGAAGGTCAGCCCGTAGACGCAGCAGGCCGAGCCGGATAGGACCGTCGCGGTGCGGCGCATGCGAAGGCCCACACGCAGCGAACCGAACGCGGGACACATGCTTTGCGGACGGTCATGCGGGCCTTGCGGATAGTCCGCGGCATAGCGATCGAGAATCTCGCTCTTGCCGGCGGCATCGGCGGCGCGCCGCATCTCGTCCTTGCCCGCATGGCAACCGGTCGCGGCTTGCGGCACGGCGCCTGGCGCAACCGAGGCCGATTCGACCAATGCCGCAAGCCCCGGCGCACCATTGAGCGGCGCAGCGCTGTCGTACACGACCTCTTGCGCTGTCGCTTCGGCTTCCTGAACGAGTTGGTGAAGTGCGGTCATGCCAATTTGCCAGACCTCTCTTCAAACCGTGTCGTAGACGACTTCGAGCGAGGGGCGCTCAACCAGCACCCCCCCGCACATATCGGCTGCAGTCGCTGGCTCGAGCCGCACGTCACGGCCCACCACTTCGCCCTTAAACAACGCGAGAAGGGCGTCCTGTGTCAGCGGCGCCGGCCGTACCGGCGGTGCTTCTGCGACATTGGTTGCGAGTTCTTCGAACAGCGGCGCCCATCGTCCTCCGGGCTTGCCGATGATTTCGTAATTGGCGCTCTTGCGCCGGATATCATCGTCGGCCGGTATTGCGGCGAGAACCGGAATGCCGGCAGCCTGCGCAAAGGCGGCCGCTTCACCGGTGCCGTCGTCCTTGTTGATCACCATGCCGGCGACGCCGACATTGCCGCCGAGCTTTCGGAAATATTCCACCGCCGAGCAGACATTGTTGGCGACATAGAGCGATTGCAGGTCGTTCGAGCCGACCACAATCACCTTCTGGCACATGTCGCGCGCAATCGGCAGGCCGAACCCGCCGCACACCACGTCGCCCAGAAAGTCGAGCAGCACATAATCGAAGCCCCAGTCATGGAAGCCAAGCTTTTCCAGCGTCTCGAAGCCGTGGATGATGCCGCGTCCGCCACAGCCGCGCCCAACCTCAGGTCCGCCGAGCTCCATCGCGAATACGCCGTCGCGCTTGAAGCAGACATCGCCGATCGCGACCTCTTCGCCCGCGAGCTTCTTTTTCGACGAGGTCTCGATGATGGTCGGACAGGCGCGTCCGCCGAACAGAAGAGACGTCGTATCGCTTTTTGGATCGCAGCCGATGAGGAGGACACGCTTGCCCTGCTGCGCCATCATGTAGGACAGGTTCGAGAGCGTGAAGCTCTTGCCGATGCCGCCCTTGCCGTAAATGGCGATGACCTGGGTCTCCTTGGTCACCGGACCAGCATGAACCTTATCCGCCGGAATTGCGGCTTCGGCCCGCAGCTGCGCGGTCATGGTTGGCGCGTTCATGCGGCTCTCCAATCCAGGATCATTTTGAGGCAGGCGGGATCGTCGAAGGCGGTGCGATAGGCTTGCGGTGCATCCCCAGCCCTGCACCGGTGCGAGATCAGCCCGTCGAGCGACAGACATCCGTCGCCCAGAAGCTGCAAGACTTCCGCAAGATCCTCGTCGCGCCATTCCGCGGCGACGCGGATGCGCGCTTCGCGCATGAAGGCCGGCGGAAACGAGAAACTGAGCGGGGCGCTATAGAATCCGGCCAGCACGATCTCGCCGCCGGGCGTCAGCCGCGCGATGAGCCTATCGAGCAGGTTTGCATCGCCACTGACATCATAGATCGCGCGGTAGTCTCGGCGCGGATCGTCATCGGGCGAGATAACGGGATAGCTGGACGCACCACTTCTGCGGTCCGCACGCGCTTCCCATACGGTTGGGGTCTCACCGCCGGCCACGAGACAGAGCCTGGCGAGGAGACGTCCAAGCACGCCGTGACCGACGATGAGATCGGGTTGCGGCCCGGCGCCCAGCGCGTGTTGCGCGGTCGCGGCAAGGGCCAGAAGGACGGCCGCCTCGCCCCATCGCTCATCGACGGGTGTGGCGCGCTGTCCTGGCACGACAATTCGGGAAGCGGCACCGCCAAAAAGGCCGCGCACATCCTTGAAGCATTTGGCGCCGGGGACGAAGACGCGCTGGCCCTCGCGAATCCCCGCTTCGGGTCCTGCCGATGACACGCGGCCGACCGACTCGTATCCGGGCACGAGCGGATAGCCCATTCCGGGAAACGGGGGCATGCGGCCGGACCAGAACAACCGCTCGGTGCCGGTGCTGATGCCGCTCCATTCGACATCCACGACGATGTCGCCATCGCCGGGCGGCAATAGCTCCAGACGGCTGAGCGAGAGCTGCTCAGGTTCGCTCAGGACAACCGCAATCGTGTCCATCCGCCAACTCCCGGCCAATATGGCCCAGGCCACTTCTTATGTAAGTCTAAGATTACAAATCAATGTGTCAATATTTATTTACATCTATCGACAAGCGGTCAGGACGCTCGCCAGTATCGGACTGCGCGTATGTCGCCGACGGACGCATGAGAAGCCGGCGCGCGTGAGCAATTCCGACAGTTCCTTTGCCGTCCGTGGACGTCCCTGCCCCATCGCGAGCAGATAAAAACCGAAATAGCCGTCGCCCATCGCTTCGGCTCCGGACGTCCCTGCCAGCGGCTCGGCGACTAGGACGAGGCCACCATCGGGCAACGCGGCACGCACCGCGCGCAGGATCGTCATCACGGCGGCATCGTCGTGATCGTGCAGAACGCGCACAAGCGAGACGATATCCGCCCCGCGCGGCAGTGAATCGCTCAGAAAGCTTCCACCGAAGGCCTCCGCGCGATCAACAAGATTTTCTCGCGCGAAGCGCGATTGCGCCCTCTGCGCAACAGCGGGCAGATCGAACAGCTTGAAGCGCAGATTGCGGCAACGCTTGGCCGCAGCAGCGACGAAAGCCCCCTCGCCTCCGCCGACATCGAGCAGGCAGCGATGCTTGCCGAACGAATAGGCCGACAGAACATCGTCCGCTATCAGCGCCTGGGACGACGCCATCAGCGCGCTATAAGGCGCAATATCGCAGTCATCGAGCGCGGCCGCGCGTTCCGCATTAGCATAAGCCCAATAGCGCGATAGTTCGGTTTTCACCTCGCCGCGCAGCAGCGCCACCGGATCGCGGAGATCGCGATACAGCATGGCATGATGCCGAATCATGGCCGCAATGGCCGGATTGCCGTTGAACGCCGCCCCCATCATGCCGAGGCCGAAGCGACCTCCGCTCCGCCTCTCGACAAGATCGAGCGAGGCCGCGGCCCGGAGCAGACGCATCGCCGCGTCTTCGCGAAGAGACATGCGCAATGCCAGATCGCGCGCCGGCAACGGTCCCGTTCGCAGAAGATCGAACAATCCAAGTTCGACGCAGGCCGCCAGAATTTGCGAATAGACAAACCCCGCACAAAGGTCGAACAGACGCTTTGCCTGCCGGTTTGCGATCTGGCGCGTCAGCGGGAGAGAGCTGCAAAGCCTTTGAAAATCGGGGTTGTCAAGCCATCTGTCCCGCACCGCATGGATCCAGTCGCGCATCGACAGAGACGGCAAGGCGCCGCCGGACAGACCGGCGGTCCCGCTGCGGCGCGTCTTCGCGCTCACGCCGCGTGCCGGGCGAGACTTTTCGGAACCAGGCGCTTCGCCTCAAGCATAATCAGCGCCCGCAGGTCGCTTGCTCCCCGGCAGGGTGGAATGGAAGCGATCGAGCGCGCCACCAGTTCTTCGAGCCGCAACATCGCGCCGTCAACGCCGAGTTCGCGCGTTGCGTTCGGACGATCGAGCGCAAGATCCCGCCCGATTGGCTTTCCAAACTCGTCAGGCTCCGCGACCGCATCGCTCAGATCGTCGGCAACCTGGTAAGCCTCGCCAAGAGATTCGCCGAGTTCACGCCATGGGTGCGGATCCGCTCCGGCCGCCGCGGCGCCGGCGCAGGTCGATGCCGCAAACAGCGACCCGGTCTTGGCACGGTGATAATGCGCAAGATCGACCCTCGGCTCGCACTCCCAGGCTTGGCCCGCCACGATGCCGCCCGGTGCGCCGACGGCGCGCGCGATAATCGATAGCAATGCGGACATGCGCTGAGGAACAAACGACAGCCGTGCAAGATTTTCGAATGCGAGCACGATCAAAGCATCGCCTGCGAGCACTGCCAGCGGCTCTCCATAAGTGCGATGCACGGTCGGCAAACCGCGCCGCATGTCGGCATTGTCGAAGCAAGGCAGATCGTCATGTACCAGCGACGCGCAGTGCAGCAATTCGATCGAAGCGGCGGCGATATCAACGATTGCGGGATCGTCCTCTCCGCATGCCGCGGCGACCGCAAGGCACAATCGAGGTCTAACCCGCGCGCCGCGCGGGAACACCGAATGATTCATGGCTGCGATCAGTCCGGGCGGACAGGACGGCCCCTCTGCGCGTTGTAAGGCGGCATTGAGAGCGGCTTCGATCCGGCTGACAGCGTCCATAGCCCGATGCTCCTGCACGATGTGTAATCTTTTATTGTCATATTAAAATGTCAAGTTATAATTACACTATTGGAGCGAACGCGCATGCCGACGGAGAAGGTGGCGGTCATCGGCGCTGGGATCGGCGGGCTCGCCGCGGCGCTGGACCTTGCGCGACAGGGACTGGAGGTGACGGTCTTCGAGCGGAGTGCCGCGCCGGGCGGCAAACTCCGAGCGGCGATGTTCGGGGATGTTCCGGTCGATGCCGGGCCGACGGTCTTCACACTTCGCGATGTGTTTGAACAATTGTTCGCGGACGCCGGCGCCAACCTGTCTGATCACCTCACGCTTCGGCCGCTCAACATTCTGGCTCGGCACGCATGGTCGGGCTCCTGCTCGCTGGATCTGGCGGCAGACATTCTGCAATCGTCGGCGAATATCGGCGAGTTTGCAGGCGCTGCAGAAGCCAGACGCTTTCTCGCATTCTGCGAACGCGCGAAGCAGATTTTCCAGACCCTCGACCGCTCCTTCATGCGAGCGCAGCGCCCCTCCCCGATCGGACTCGTGACCGCGTCCGGCGCATCGGGCCTGCCGCAGCTGATGCGCATCTCGCCCTTCACTACGATGTGGCAGGAGCTCGGCAAATACTTTCATGACGAAAGGCTGCGCCAGCTGTTCGGACGCTACGCGACCTATTGCGGCTCCTCGCCGTTCCATGCGCCCGCAACGCTGATGCTTGTGGCCCATGCCGAGCAGGATGGCGTGTGGAGCATCGAGGGCGGCATGTATCGTCTCGCGCAGGCCCTCGCAGCGCTGGCAACACAAAAGGGTGCGCAGATTCGCTACAACAGCGGCGTCCGCGATATCACCGTCGCGCGGGGCCGCGTAACCGGATTAACGCTAGAGACCGACGAGTGGCACCCGGCCGACGCCATCGTATTCAATGGCGATGCCGCGGCGATCGCCGATGGCCATCTCGGCGCGGCGATCGCGAGTGCCGTGCCGCAGATCGACAAGCGCCATCGCTCGTTGTCAGCCGTCACATGGACGGCGGTCGCCGAAACCCGCGGCTTCCCGCTCGCGCGTCACAATGTGTTTTTCTCGCGCGACTACCGCGCGGAATTCGACGACATCATCGTGCATCACCGCATACCTGGCGATCCCACGGTCTATGTCTGCGCGCAGGACCGCGATGACGATGGACTGAAAACTGCAGGCCCGGAGCGGCTGCTGATCCTGATCAACGCGCCGCCCACCGGCGATCGTGCGGCCAATCCGGAGATCGAGACATGGCGCGACCGGACCTTCCTTCAGCTGGAGCGCTGCGGGCTGACGGTATCGACCACACCGAAAGCAATGCGGGTCACGACACCGCAGGATTTCGACTGGGACTATCCGGCAACGGGCGGAGCCTTGTATGGCCAGGCCTCGCACGGATGGATGGCGTCCTTCCGCCGTCCGGGATCGCGGACCCGGATTCCGCAGCTTTATCTCGCGGGGGGCAGCGTCCATCCGGGACCGGGAGTACCCATGGCGGCGATATCGGGGAGACTGGCAGCGCAGGCCGTGATGCAGGATCGCGCTTCGACCGGGCGGTCCCGCATAATGGCTATGCGTGGTGGTATGTCGATGGCCTGAGCCATGATGGCCGTTACGGGCTGACGGTCATTGCCTTCATCGGCAGCGTGTTCTCGCCGTATTACGCACGTGCACGACGTCGCGGGGACGCCGATCCGCAGGATCATTGCGCTTTCAATATCGTGCTCTACGGCCCGCGAGGCAAGCGCTGGGCGATGACCGAGCGCGACCGCAAGGCCGTCTCGCGATCCGATGCGCATTTGCAGATCGGCAACAGCATCATGACGTTCTATGGCAATGCGCTCACGATCTCCATCGACGAAACCTGCGTGCCGCTGCCGTTCCGATTGCGCGGCCGCATTCGCCTCAACGCGGACGCTCTTGGCACGCGAAGCCATCGCATCGATTCGGGTGGGCGCCACCTCTGGCATCCGGTCATGCCGTCTGCCGGCATCGCTGTCGAGATGCAAGACCCGCAGCTGTCGTGGACAGGCCATGGCTATTTCGATCACAACCGCGGCTCCGCGCCGCTCGAAAGCGATTTCGCGCAATGGACGTGGTCCCGCTTTCCGCTGAGCGAAGGCAGCGCGATCCTCTACGACACCGTTCCGCGCGCCGGGCCCCCGGTCTCGCTCGCCTTGCGATACAGAACCGATGGCTCGTTCGAACCTTTCGATGCACCTCAGCCCATCGAGCTGTCCAGGACTGGCTGGCGCGTGGCGCGGCAGGTGCGCTCCGAGGCGGAACATCAAACAGCGATCCGCACGCTCGAGGATACGCCCTTCTATGCCCGTTCGATGGTAAATGCGCGGCTCATGGGGCAAAGCGTGACCGGCATGCATGAATCCCTCTCACTCGATCGCTTCGCATCGCGCTGGGTCCAGACCCTGCTGCCGTTCCGGATGCTGCGGCGAACCGGATAACGGCTCCGCGGTCCGCTGCCGTCTTTCAACCGTGGTGAGGTCGTTCTTCTGTCAGCCGATCCTCTGCATCTGCGCCCGGCGCTCACGCTCCAGCCGCTCGAAGAGTTCGATCACCCAGATCGCGCGATCGCGTACGCGGTACCAGGGCGGGATAGACGACCCGCTTGCGAATCCTCCCGGTATCCCTTCGATCAGGAATTGCGCGGCGGGCGAAGCTTCCATGTTGTCTTCGCGCGATATCAACACGACCGACGGCAGCGATTTCAGCAATGCCTCGACCTTTCGCCGCGGTGACACGACCGCTCGCTGGGACACGCTGTCATAACCCTGACGTTCGATCTCGCGGCCGATCTCCGCATAAAGAACGCGTGCCGCATGAATCGCGGGTCGGCAGGACGCCGGCAGTGCTGCAATGGCGGGGGTTGCCCGCCGGTAGAGCCGCTCGGCATCCCCAAGCACCGCCCGGATGACATCGCCGAGTGCAGGCGAAAATACAGGCCGCTCGATGAACTCGTCCGGATCAATCCCCGCCGAACGCATCCAGGATACCGGAAGATAGACACGGCCGGCGCGGGCATCCTCGCCGACGTCGCGGCAAATATTGGTCAGTTGCATTGCGATACCGAGATCGGCTGCGCGCGCCAGCGTGGCAGGATCGCGGCGCCCCATCACGAGTGTCATCATGACGCCGACGCTGCCAGCCACACGCGCTGCATAATGTTCGAGATCGCCGATTGTCTCGTAACGCCGCGCGTCCGCGTCCCATGCAAAGCCGTCCATCAAGGCTTCGGGCAGCGCGCGCGGAATGGCATATTGCTGCACGACGGACGCAAACGCGCGATCGGCAACCCGCCGCTGCGGCGAACCGAGATAGATCCGGTTGAGGCGCTCTCGCATCAGCGCAAGTGCGTAACCGGCTTCCCGGCCGGCTCCATCGATGAGATCGTCCGCCTCGCGGCAGAACGCATAAAGCGCCGAGGCCGGCGTCCGGATTCGTTCCGGCAGCAATAACGAGGCCGCATGAAAGGATCGTGATCCCCCGCGCAGCCGTCCCCGGCACTCGTCGATATCGGACGCGGTTAACTCGCTAGCGTTCGGCAAAAGCCATGGCATCGGGCACCACCGTGTCGAGTATGCGTGCGGATGAGAGGACGCCGGGCAGCCCCGCGCCGGGATGCGTTCCTGCACCGACGATGAAAAGATTCTCGATATCTTCGCTCTTGTTGTGCGGACGGAACCATGCGCTCTGCCACAATACCGGCTCGAGGCCGAAGGCGGCGCCCCGGAAGGAGGACAGATCATCCTGGAAGTCCTGCGGCGTCAGCAAGAGCGATGTGACGACTTCATTTTCCATGTTGGGCAGCAGCGTCTCGCCGAGATAGCGGGCGATGTGGGCACGGTACGGTTCGGCTGCCGTGCTCCAGTCGATTCCCGCTTCGAGATGCGGCACCGGCGAGAGCACGTAGAAGGCATCGCAGCCGGGAGGCGCCAGCGACGGATCGGTCGCCGTCGGACGATGAAGATAGAGGCTGAAGTCACCGGCTAGAACCTTCCGGCTGAAAATATCGTTCAGCAGCTCGCGGTAGCGCGGCCCCAGCATGATGGTGTGATGCTGCACATCCGGATATTGCCGCCGCGTCCCGAAATACCAGACGAACAGGCTCATCGAGTAGCGCGCGCGCTCGATCTTTCGGTCGGTCCAGCGTTTGCGGAAGCGTGCGTCGACCAGATCGCGGTAGGTGGTCGCGGAATCGGCATTCGAGATCACGATGTCGGAAGGCAGGAAGCTGCCATCGTCGAGTTGGACGCCGATCGCCGCGCCGCGATCGATGGCAATGCGGCGCACGGGTGTGTTGCAATGGACCGTGCCGCCCTGCCCTTCGATCAGCCGGACCATCCCGGACACCAATCTGCCGGTGCCGCCCATCGCGAAATGCACGCCGTATTCGCGCTCCAGAAACGCGATGAGACAATAGATCGACGTCGCGGTGAAAGGATTTCCTCCGATCAGGAGCGGGTGGAAGCTCAGCACCTGGCGCAGCTTCTCGCTGCGGACATGACGGGCCACTTCGCCATGAACCGACCGGAAACATTGCAGCCGCGCGAGATCGGGAAGGATGCGGACCATGTCCATGATCGATCCGAACGGAACATGGCCGAGCCGCTCGAAGCCTGCGCGATACGTCGCTTCGCTCACCGCCATGAAGGAGCGATAGCCTTCGAGATCACCGGGCGCGATTCGCGCCACTTCGCGCTCCATCGCTTGCGGATCGCCGGAATAGTCGAAAGTATCGCCATCGTGAAACCGGATACGATAGAACGGCGATACCGGACGCAGATCGATGTCGTCGGACAATTTGCGCCCGCACATCGCCCATAATTCCTCAAACAGGAACGGCGCGGTGACAATGGTCGGCCCGGCGTCGAACGTGAATCCGTCCTGCCGGTGCACGCGAGCGCGCCCGCCCGGTGCATCGAGTTTCTCCAGCACGGTCACGCGATAGCCGCGCGCTCCCAGCCGGATTGCAGACGCCAGGCCGCCGAAGCCCGAACCGATCACGATCGCATGCGGGCGGCCGTCATGGCGCGACCCGGTCGATCCGCGATAGCCGGTGATGTCGAGCATTGGCTATCCTGCCTCCGCCGTCAAACCTGCGTCCTGCGCCACAGCACGAATGATGGCCGCGCATTGTTCCGGCCGCTCCTCATGCGCGAGATGGCCAAGGCCCGGCAACGTCACGATCTTTGCCTGGGGCACGATTTCGCGCACATGCTCGGCCTGGGACGGCGGAATTGTGCGGTCGTTTGACCCTACCACCAGCGTCAGCGGGACCTTCAGTCTGGGCAGTTCGGCTGCAAAAGAGCGCAAATCCCAGTGCGCCATCATGCCGAGCGCGGCTGCGACATGCGCCGGGTTGCTCGCGAGCCTTCGATAGAGTTCCTTGCCTCGCTCATCGAGATTGGAGCCGGTCTGCTCGATCATGCGCTCGATCGCCGTCGGATCGCCAGCGCGCCGCGCAAACAGATCGGACACGAATGGAATGGCGGTGAGGAGCTTTGCCAGCGGCGCAAAGATCTGGCCTGCCATGCCGCTGAGCGGCAGCAGCGCGCCGTTCAGGCTGACGATCGCGCGGGGCGCGATCTGGCGCGATACGGTCATCTGAATCGCCACTGCTGCCCCCGCCGAATGCCCGACAGCGAGCTGCGGACGGATGTCGAGTTCGCGCAGCAAGCCGGCAATGGCGCGCGCCATGCCCGGAAGAGAAAGAAACTCCCGCGGCGGCGCTTGTGTGAATCCCTGCCCCGGCAGATCCGGCGCGACAAGCGTAAAGTCGGACGCAAGCAGCGGCATGAGCGCGGCGAAGGAATGCACGCTCGCACCCGTGCCGTGCAGGAGCAGGACTGGCGGCCCCGCGCCCATGATCTGGACATGCCACACGATGCCGCTGGCGCGGATGAAGCGGCTCGCTTCGCGGTTCGGCCAGTCATGCCCGTAGCGCTCCCAGTTCAGGCTCTGCCGCATCCGTCACAGCTTTCACGCACGTAACCGTGCGGTCCTCATCCGGTCATGCCCCAGCGCCTCGATTGCGGTTGCAACGATACCGCGGCTGTCGAGACCGGCTTTTGCGTACATCGCCGCGGGACTGTCCTGATCGATAAACTCATCCGGCAGCACCATGCTGCGCACTTTGAGACCGCGATCGAGCACGCCGTGCCGCGCTAGCAAGTGCAGAACATGCGCGCCAAATCCGCCGGCAGATCCCTCCTCGACGGTGATGAGCACCTCATGCTCGCGGGCGAGACGAAGGACCAGGTCCGTGTCGATCGGTTTGGCAAAGCGCGCATCGGCAATTGTGACGGACAGCCCGAAGCGCGCCAATTCGGCAGCCGCCTTGCGGCATTCCGCCAGGCGCGTGCCGAGCGAGAGCAGCGCAATCGTCGTGCCTTCGCTGATGATACGGCCGCGACCGATCTCGAGTGGCGTCCCTGTCTCAGGTATCGCCACGCCCTCTCCATCGCCGCGCGGATAGCGGAACGCAATCGGTCCCTCATCGTGGGCTGCGGCGGTCGCGACCATGTGGACGAGTTCGGCCTCGTCCGCAGCCGCCATGATGACAAAGCCGGGAAGGCAGCCGAGATAAGCGAGATCGAACGATCCGGCATGGGTCGGGCCATCCGCGCCGACAAGCCCCGCGCGATCGAGCGCGAAGCGGACGGGCAGCTTCTGGATTGCAACATCGTGCACGACCTGGTCGTAGGCACGCTGCAGGAAGGTGGAGTAGATCGCCGCGAACGGTTTCATGCCATCCGCTGCAAGGCCCGCGGCGAAGGTTACGGCATGCTGTTCCGCAATGCCGACATCGAAGAAGCGCTTCGGAAACGCCCTCTGGAAAATATCGAGGCCGGTGCCGGCCGGCATCGCCGCAGTGATGCCGACGATCCGCTCGTCCTTGCGGGCCTCTTTTACCAGGCTTTCGCCGAACACCTTGGTGTAGGAGGGCGCGCTGCTTTGGGTCTTCGCCTGCTTGCCGGTCGCGACATCGAATTTTACAACACCATGATATTTGTCGGCCGCCGCTTCCGCGGGCGCATAGCCTTTGCCCTTCTTCGTGACGACATGGACGAGAATCGGCCCGTGCGGTGCGTCGCGCACGTTGCGCAGCACCGGCAGCAAATGGCTGAAATCGTGACCGTCAATCGGTCCGACATAATAGAAGCCGAGCTCCTCGAACAGCGTGCCGCCGGTCCAGAAATTGCGCGCAAAGGCTTCCGTCCGCGCGGCCTGCCCGGCAAAGAATTTCGGCAGTGTTTTCGAAATACGCTTCAGCCTTTCGCGGACCGACAGATAGGTGCGCCCGGAAATGGCGCGGGCGAGATAGGCCGACATCGCTCCGACCGGCGGTGCAATCGACATGTCATTGTCGTTGAGAATGACGATCAGCCGGGAATCCATCGCGCCGGCATTGTTCATCGCCTCATAGGCCATGCCTGCCGACATCGCGCCGTCGCCGATCACGCAGACGATATTGCGCTTTTCGCCCTGGAGGTCTCGCGCCACAGCCATGCCGAGCCCTGCGGAGATCGACGTGGACGAATGCGCGGCGCCGAACGGGTCGTATTCGCTCTCGGCGCGCTTGGTGAAGCCGGAAAGACCGCCACCTTGCCGGAGCGTGCGGATACGATCGCGCCGTCCAGTGAGGATCTTGTGCGGATAGGCCTGATGGCCGACATCCCAGATCAGCCGGTCGTTCGGCGTATCGAAGATGTAATGAAGAGCAACTGTGAGTTCGACGACGCCAAGTCCGGCCCCGAGATGTCCGCCGGTCACGGCGACCGCCCGGATCATCTCGTCGCGAACCTCGTCCGCGACCTGCGGCAGGTCGCGCTCGCGCAGCGATCTGAGATCGTTCGGGATGTCGATACGGTCGAGCAGGCGTGAGGCTTTGCGACAGTCGCCCATGTCCCGCGATTGCCGCCTGCCCCGAGAAGAACAGACCGCAATCCTCCCTGTTGAGAGAGGCCCGCACAGAGCCTCATCTAACTGATTATATCGATTGACACATATAGTGTCATCTTAAATTGACAGCCGATCTGAGG
Source organism: Pseudomonadota bacterium (assembly GCA_049324435.1). GTDB lineage: Bacteria > Pseudomonadota > Alphaproteobacteria > Rhizobiales > Xanthobacteraceae > Pseudorhodoplanes. The sequence continues at coordinate 61,428 of JBMOOQ010000006.1, read as the reverse complement.
TTCATTGCGATGCAGCAACAGCGCCCGATGCGGCGAATAACGCTCGCACTTCCGTCAGCCCGACATAGCGCGCGCCGCCGATGCGGGCTGCGTCGGCGTCGCCGAGCGGCGTCTCAGGATCGCCGAGCTCGCTCAGGCAAACATCCGCCGCGGAGAAATCCTGGGTGCGCGTCCATCGGCTTGGCGTCGCGATGGTGAACAATCCGGCGCCCTTCGCAGCTCGCACCCCGTTGGTCGAATCCTCGAATGCGACGCAAACGTCCGGAGCGACGCCGAGCATGGAGGTTGCGAGAAGGTATATGTCTGGCGCCGGCTTCTTGTTTGCCACGCGGTCGGCAGACACAAAGGCCCGGATATCCGATGCCCCTTCCCGGCCAAGCACCGACATAATCAGCGGCTGCATATTGGCCGATGCCGAAGTCGCCACGACACCGATCTGCAATCCGGCCTGACTCGCTTCGGCCATGAGGCGCCGCACGCCCGAGCGCAGCCTGACCGCATTGTCCGACAGCAATTCGCCGTAGATGCGCGTTTTCTCGCGATGCACCGCGGGAACGACGGCGTGGAGCGCGGCCTTCTGCTCCTGCGAAAGCGAACAGCCGTCGATGTAGTGACGAATGCGATCCGCTCCACCAGAGACCGTCAGAAGCGTCTCGTAGAGTTCAGGTTTCCACTCGAACCCGAGATTGAATTCCAGAAAGGCCTGATTGAACGCGCGCCGATGCAGTTCGTCGGTATCGACAAAGGTACCGTCGAGATCGAAGACGAGAGCTTCGAGTGTCATCACGCGGCCTCCGGTTCTGGATCAGCAACGCCGTGTCAAACGCGAATGAACCTCTTTGGATGTCGAAGATCTGTTAGCGGTCTTGTCTGGACTCTTACTACGGCGCGGCAGCGCGCGCGAGGAAGGTTTCGTAGCGCCGCAGGAAATCCTGCCGCATCTCGAAATGCGGCAATGCGCCGGTCTGCATCCGTTCGATGGTCCAGTTCGGTCGCGGCGCAAACTCCTTTAACCCGCTGTAATCCACAAAATCGCCGCGCACCCCATGCGCGACCCAGACCGGCACGGCGAGCGAACGATAAATTCGCGTGATGTCTTTGCTGAAGAGATAGCCGGACACAAAGCGATAGGGTGCGTAGCGCGCCCCGGGCTGATGCGTCGTCAGGTAGTCGTATTCCAGCAGGTCCTCGTCGATCTCGGACCGGCCGTAAGTTTTTTTCAGGAAAAAGCGGATGCTCACGCGCGACGTGAGCAGATCGAAAAAGGCCTGGCTCCAGATCGGATTGCGGAAAGTGGCATAGAGCCACGGCATGCCGCGCGTCGTACCGGGCGCATCGTCATAGGGAGCCCCGCTGTCCATTCCGGTCGGACTGATCAGGCCGAGCGTCCGGTACCGCTCCGGTCGTTCCGAAGCCGCCCTCGCCAGAAACTCCGAGCCGAGCGACAGGGCGATAGCATCGACAGGCCTTTCGCCCTGCTCGGAGCGAATGCGATCGACCATCGCGTTCACCGCATCGGTCATGATGCGGGGGCTATAGGGCCGGTCCGAGCGTTCCGAAAATCCGAAACCCGGCAGATCGATGGCATAGACAATCCGTTGCGATCTGAAATGCTCGAAAATCGGCTTCATTTCGTAGGCCGAGCCGGCCGCATTGATGCTGTGGACCAGCAGCATCGCCGGTGCTTGGTGTGCGGACGGCGGACCGGACCGGTAATAACTGAGCTGGCCGCCCGCAGACGGCATTTCAATGCGCTCGGCATCGAGGGCTTTCGGCAAATCCATCGGCTTCAGCTCACCGCGTATTCGCGCGCCGACTGGACCGCGCCGGAAATGGCAGCGGCGTTGGCGCGCGGCAAAGGAACATAGCGCGCCTGCATCGCGTCGGCGAGCCGTCGCGCTGCGAGATTGGGCTGCTGCGACGTGTCGAGCAGTATCGCATTGATACGCAGCGCACGGAGCAGACGGCTCGCTGCCAGCGCATCCGCCTCGGCCCGCTCGCGGCCTGCGGATCCATCCCGGCCGATATTGGCTCGTCCATCGGTGAGGAGTACGACCAGCGGCGTTTGCCCGCGCCGCATCGCCGACTGACCGACGAGACAGGCCTGATCGATTCCATGCGCCAGCGGCGTCGCGCCGCCGGCCGGCAACGCCGCGAGCGAGCGCTTAGCACGTGTGAGCGATCGGGTCGGCGGCAACAAGAGTTCCGCGGACTGCCCCCGAAAGGCGAGCAAGGCGACCTGATCGCGCCGCACGTAGCAGTCGGCGAGCAGCAATTCCACCGCGCCTTTTGCTTCCGCGAGGCGATGAAAGGCGGACGACCCGGACGCATCGACGACGAAAATCGTCAATGTTTCGCTCGGCTGCTTGAAGCGGACGATACGGAAATCCTCGCGCCGCACATGAACACGCGCGCCTGCGCGTGAAGCCTCCGCGCCGCGAAGGCGCTGCCATGGTGCCGCCGCTTTCAGGGTTTCGACGAGATTGAGCCGCACGCCGGGCTTGAGATCGCCGGATCGGATTCCCGCCGGCCGTCCACGGCGCAACGATGCGCGAAGGTTCGCCGACCGGCCGCCATTCGGACCGCGCGTCCTGGTACTGCCCGTTTGGCCTATTCGCGCGAGCAAATCCGCAGGAATGGCCGCGCGAACCGCTTCGATCACCATGTCGTTGTTGGAGTGCTGCTGCTCGGCGTCGAACGTTTCGTTTTGCTCGTTCGGGTCCGGCGGCGGCGGCGTGTCCTCGGCCTGTTCTGTCTCAGGAAGGATCGTTGCGCGAGGTGCCAGGACCAGACGCGCAGCTGCTGCCGCGTCGTCCGGTGTGACCGACCGGCGTCCGTTCAGCGCGGCATGGATGCGCGCGACCCGCAGCGCGAATGTCCAGGCGCGGCTCGAATGAACGCCGAACGCCAGTGCAGCTTCCGCAAGCAGCCTTGCGATGCTGTCATCGGCCTCAACGCGCGTCGACACAGCGCGGGCGGACACGATCTCCTTGTGATCGAATGGCAATGCGCCGATTGGACCTTCGATGATCGCATGCAACGCCATGCGATCCAGAAGCGCAACCGGCGCACCTTCGTCCGGACCGATGCCTTCGTCCAGCAGGATCAGGCCCAGCCGGCAGTCCAAGCGCTCTGTCAGTCCATCCCGTTCGATAGCAACGCTGCCACAATCGAGCGCGGCTCCGAGCTTCGCCGCCAGCGATGGCGTCATGCGCTCTGCCGATGGCACAACGATGACGCCGCCATCGGCCTCGGCCAGCACACCGCGAGCGAGGACCGGCCGGCCCGACCGAAGCGTTGCCGCAAGGTCCAGTCCGCCGAGAAGGCGATCGACATCAATCGATGGCGGAATTTTGCGGACCGGAATGTCCGGAGCGAGCAACGCGCGGATGGCCGCGACGAAGCCATCGCGGCTTTCGCCCGCCGATGCACGAATGCCGAGCCCCCCAAGCGCAACCGGATCGACCGCAAAAATGCACGCGGCCAGCGCCGCGTCATGGCGCGGGGTGTCGGGTCGCGCGCTCATGCTCCGAACATGTCGGCCATGACGCGATCGATCCGCGCGGTGGAGCCGACTTCGTCGAGAGGATCGCGGCGCAGGCGATGGCGCAGCGCCAGTGGCGCGGCGCGCTTGAGATGACTGTCGGTGACGCTCTTCTGCCCGTCCAGAGCGGCAATCGCACGGGCAGCCCGGATCAATGTGAGTTCGCCGCGCAGGCCATCGGTGCCGAGATCCATGCACAGGCGGGCTGTTCGCTCGCGCGCCTTGTCGCTGACCGATACGTTGGGCAGACGCTTGCGCGCCGCCTGAATCGAACGGCGGATTGCTTCGTCCTGCTTTGCCCAGGTCTGCATGAACGCCGCCGGATTGCGATCGAACGCATCGCGGCGCCGTACCACCTCGATCCGCGTTTCGATATCGGCGGGGGTGCGAACCTCGACCGACAGGCCGAAGCGATCGAGCAATTGCGGACGCAATTCCCCCTCTTCCGGATTGCCGGTGCCGATCAGCACGAAGCGCGCGGGATGACGCACACTGAGTCCCTCGCGCTCGACGACGTTTTCGCCGGAGGCAGCCACATCGAGAAGAAGGTCGACGATGTGGTCCTCCAGAAGGTTCACCTCGTCGATATAAAGAAAGCCGCGATGTGCACGCGCGAGCAGGCCCGGCTCGAAGGCTTTCACGCCTTGACTCAGCGCGCGCTCCAGATCGAGCGCACCCACCACGCGGTCTTCGGTGACACCCAGCGGTAAATCGACCACCGGCACAGGTGCCAGCTTGCTCTTGTGCGGGCCATACCGCGCGCGCTCCTGACACTCGGCGCATCCCGAGCCATTCGCCCCGGGGTCGCACTGATAGCGGCAGCCGGCGACCACACGCATTTTCGGAAGCAGCGCCGCGAGCGCGCGCACCGCGGTGGACTTGCCTGTTCCGCGATCGCCGAAAACAAGAACGCCGCCGATCGACGGGTCGATCGACACAATCAGAAGCGCAAGCTTCATTTCGTCCTGACCGGCAATCGCGGAAAACGGAAAGACCGGTCGCATCGGCTAGCTCCAGCCGGATACCAGCTCAGGCGCACAGTTCCGGCCCGCGCGAGAGCCCGAAGCCCCAGCGAAATTGAGTTGCCGGACTGCGACACCCACGATCATGGAGAGCATCATAAGGATATGACAGAATAAGTGTCAATATATATTGACACTTATTCTGTGACTTCAGCCGCACGCATCTGCGAGTCGCCTTGGCCCGTCGTGGACGTCGTCGGCGCAGGCGTCCTATCGGTCGGGGCAACGCGGTCGTTACGCGCGCGCTGTTGAGCCTTGGATCGACATCTCCCCGGAGCGTGCGGTTGCGTATTGCTGTCGCGGGTATTGTAACCAAACGCCAGCAGACCAACGTCTGCGCGATGGTCGAGATACTGCGACCAGGTGCTGCAGCCGCCGTCGACTTCGGTCGTGTGACATCACGTGTCCTTTATGAGGATAGGACAACTGTTTCATTTGATGAATGCTCGCAAACACTTTGCTGATTAACGGGAACATTGGCCGTCGCCGCCCAGACTGTTCCGTTTCACGATGTGAGAGCGGCGCGCTGCGACATTTTCGACACCAATGAAAAAACTCATCGAAGGCGAAAGCAAAAGTTGTTTGTCGACGGCAGATTGAATTATCCTTTTGCGAACTGACGCCATCCACTACGAACCAGAATAAGGCGTCAGCTGGGTTGGAAACGTCTGGATCGCCATGACTGATGCCGTGCAGGCAGCGTCTGCGAGCCCATCCGCTCCTGCCGCCTCGGGCGGTCAGGTCTGGCGGACGACCGCGCGCAACGCCTTTCCGTTCATTGTCGTTGGGGTCATCTGGGAAATCGTTGCGCGCAGCGGGATATTCCCGCGCAAGCTGTTTCCACCTCTGGAAGATATCGTGGCCGCATTCTGGCGGCTAACCGTGTCCGGCATCCTGCCGCATCATGCCGCCGAGACAATTCTGCGTCTGATTGCGGGGTTTGCGATTGCCGCCGCCATCGGCATCCTGATCGGCATCGCGATGGGCCGCTCAAAGCGTGCAGAGGACTATACACTGCCGATCGTCGCCATGCTCGCACCGATCCCCGGCATCGCTTATGCACCGCTATTCCTGCTGTGGTTCGGCCTTGGCAATTTGCCGGCGATTCTGCTTGTCGCTTTCGTTTCGACCTTTCCGATCATCTTCAACACCTGGACCGGCGTGAAGGCGGTCAAGGAAATCTGGCTGCGCTCGGCGCAAGCGATGGGAGCGACCGACCGCAAGATGTTTCGCCACGTCATTCTGCCTGGTGCATTGCCCTATATTCTCACCGGCCTGCGGCTTGGGCTCGCCCAGTCATGGCGCGTTCTGGTCGGCGTCGAGATGCTCGCCGCAGTCTCCTGGGGCCTTGGCTGGCTGATCTTCGGCGCTCGCGAATTCCTCAATACCGATGTCATGCTTGCCGGCGTCGCCGTGATCGGGATCATCGGACTCGCGCTGGAAAAACTCGTCTTCCAGAATCTTGAGGATTACACCCTGGTGCGCTGGGGCATGATGCGATGACGCTCGGATCACTGACGCTCGGCGCGGCGACGTTCAACAGCGAGCGCATCCGCGCCTGGCGGCGCGCGGCGACATCGATCATCGGCCTGCTGGTATTGTACGAACTGGTCGCGCGCAGCGGCTATTTTCCGGCGGTGCTGCTGCCACCGCTCGCGAAAGTCGGTGCGACGCTCTGGACCGCGCTGATCAATGGAACGATCCTGCATCACGCCGCTGCGACGCTTTATCGCGTGCTGTGCGGCATGGGACTCGCGGTGATCGTCGCGGTGCCGCTCGGCGTACTGATGGCGCGCTACAAGCCGGTCGAGACCTTCTTCCTGCCGATCGCGAGCGCGCTCATGCCGATACCGTCGCTCGCCTGGGTTCCGGTTTTCATCCTCTGGTTCGGCCTCGGCAATACCGTTGCGATCCTGATCGTATTCTATGCCGCGACCTTCCCAATCCTGCTCAATACCTGGTCCGGCGTACGCTCGGTCAACCCGTTATGGTTACGCGCGGCTGGCGCAATGGGTGCCAACGGCCATTCGATGTTCTGGAAAGTGATCATTCCGGCGGCCTCACCCTTCATCATCACCGGCGTGCGGCAGGCCTTCCTGCGGGCCTGGATCGCCGTAATCGGTGCGGAGTTTCTCGCTGCCTCCGACTGGGGACTGGGCTGGGTCATTTTCGACGCCAAGGAGTTTCTTGCTGCCGACATGATGATCGCCTCGCTCGCCGTGATCGGTGCGATCGGATTCATTTTCGAGCGGCTGGTCTTCGGCTCGATCGAGAAGGCGACCGTCTTGCGCTGGGGCATGGTGCGGGCGGCAAAATCATAGGACGCAGTGACCGCTATGCCTGAAATAGAAATCCGTGATGTTTGCCTGAATTATGAGACGCCGGCCGGCCGTGTTACCGGCGTGCAAAGTGTGAGCCTCGATATCGAGCACTCGGAGTTCCTATGCCTTATCGGCCCAAGTGGCTGCGGAAAGTCGACGCTGCTCAACATCATTGCCGGTTTCATTCCGCCGAGCGCTGGCGAGATCAGGATACGTGGTAAGAAGATCGACGGCCACGGCATGGACCGTGGGATGGTGTTTCAGGATTTCGCGCAACTATTCCCGTGGCGCACCGCGCTCGGCAATGTTGCGTTCGGTCTCGAGATGAAGGGAGTGCCCAAGGAACAGCGCGAAGCCATCGCGCTCGAACAATTGCGGTTGGTGAAGCTCGAAAGATTCGTGAAGTCATACCCGCATCATCTGTCAGGCGGCATGCAACAGCGCGTCGCGATAGCGCGTGCATTAGCCTACAACCCAGCAGTCCTGCTGATGGACGAACCATTCGCCGCACTCGACGCGCTAACCCGAGACGACATGCAACGGCTTCTGGCCGATGTCTGGCGCGAAACCCGCAAGACCGTGATCTATGTGACACACAACGTTTCCGAGGCGGTCTATCTCGCCGATCGCGTGATCGTGATGACACCGCACCCCGGCACGGTGAAGACCGAGATCATTATTGATCTGCCGCGGCCGCGCGATCCGCTGAGCGTGGAATTTCTTGATTATCAAAAGAAGCTGCTGCGAGAACTCGGACAGATGCAGAACTGAAGCAGTAACTCTCCGGACTTCGGCCGGCACAGGGAGGACTTCCATGACGACAGCCAGAATCGGATTAACCCGCAGGCATTACCTCGCGGGAACGGGAGCGGCGCTGACAGTGGGTGTCGGTGGGCTGCGTTTTGCGGACGCCCAGATCGCCACGATCCGCCAGGGCTTCCAGACCAACATCTGGGGCATGCCTACCTATTACCTTATGCGATCTGGCTATCTGGAGAAGCGCGGCTTGAAGGCCGAGGAATTCGCGGTCCCGTCCGGTAATCTCACGATGCAGCAGATGGTGGCCCGGCAAGTCGATCTCGGAACCTATGCGGCACAGTCGCTCTGCCTCGGTCACGACAAGGGCGGGCTGATCGCCATCGCACTGATCGAATACGTCGGCAAGACAGCCGCTGTCCTTGGGCGTAAGGATCTGAACATCACCAAACTGGAGGATCTGCGCGGCAAGAAGATCGGCAATCAGGTCGGTGCGTCGACCGCGAACATCTTCACCGACACAATTGCGCCGTCTGCCGGTCTGAAAAAGGGCGACTGGCAGGAAGTGCGCATGAACGTCAACGACATGGTCGCCGCACTCGCGGCCAAGACCATCGACGCCGCGGTGCCGGTAGAACCCTACAACGCAATTGCGGAGGCCGACGGCATTGCCAACATCATCACCGATTTCTCGCGCTTCGATAAAATGCCGGTCTTCATGGCCGCAACGCCGGATTTCCTAGAAAAGCATCCGAAGGCGGTGATCGCCTATCTGCAGGCCTGGCTGGATGTTGCCCGCGACTTCAAGGAGAAGCCGAAGCAGGTCGCCGACCTGATCTACAAGTTCTACACCGAGAAGGGCTACAAGATGTCGCCCGAGACCTTTCAGAAGGCGCTGTCGCGCGTCGAGGTTAATCCCGGGTTCCCGACCGATCTCGAACCGTACATGAACGAGCAGGCGCAGATCCTGCTGCGTGAAAAGAAGATCGCCGCGATCCCTGACTGGAAGAAGGTATTGCGGATCGACCTGATGGAAAAAGCCAAGGCTGCGTCCTAGCTCCTCAGTCGCGATCGCTCTTCATGCCCGGCCATTGTCGGGCATGACGTTTTTGATTTTGGAGAATTGAAATGCCCTCGTCTGCCCTCAAATCCGGCGATGCCATCATCTGGAATTTCAAGCCGCTCGGCCACCACGAACTTGCCGGATTTGGCGGGATGGGCGAGGGCATGGCGGTGCAGGTCGCGAAGGACGGCCGCCGTATCATCTGGCTGGCGCACGAGAGCGCGCCGAAGAACTTCACTGCGGTCGATGTGACCGATCCGCGCAAACCCAGGATCGTGGTGCAGACCGACCTGCCGGAGAACTTCATGCGCTCCAACTCGCTGGAGATCACCGGTGACATCATGGCGGTGGCCTATCAGACCCAGAAGGTTGGGCAGAAGCCTGCAGGCTTCGAGCTGTTCGACATTTCGGTGCCCGAGACGCCGCGGAGCATCGCCTTCGTCGACCGTTCGGGATCGCATTCGCGCGGCGTGCACCAGCTCTGGTTCTGCGACGGCAATTACGTCCACATGGCATCGGGCGCGGCCGATTTCAAACCGACGCACCCGCTCGACGACCAGTGCTACCAGATTTTCGATGTGCGCAATCCCTCCAAGCCTGTGGAGGTTGGGCGCTGGTGGATGCCCGGCACGCGCGAGGGAGACGATGTGCCGCCGCCGGCGCGCCATCCAAAGCCGCTCTTCGACATGGGCTTTCGTGCCCACAACACCAATGTTTATCCGCAACGGCCCGACCGATGCTATCTCGGGTATATCGATGGTGGCATGTTCATCATGGACATTACGGACATGTCGCGGCCAAAGCCGATCTGTCGTTGGGATAATTCTCCCCCCTATCACGGGTTTACCCACACCATCATGCCGCTGTTCGATCGCGGACTGCTGGTGGTGACCGATGAATCGGTGGTTGATGACGCGGCGGACTGGCCGAAGCTGATCTGGATCCTCGATGGCCGCGACGAGAGCAATCCTGTGCCGATCGCGACTTGTCCGCTGCCATACGATGCATTCAAAGGACGCGGCGGACGGTTTGGCGCGCACAATATCCACGAGAACGTTCCGTCACCTTATGCGTGGTCGTCCGATCAGGTCGTGATCGGGACCTTCTTTAACGGCGGGATTCGCGCCTACGACATTTCCAACCCGTACCAGCCAAAGGAAATAGCAGCCTTCGTGCCTGAGGCACCGCCGCTCGCACCACGCGGAACCATTCAGCTTAACGATGTCTTCGTGGACGAACGCGGCATCGTCTATACGGTCGACCGGCATGTCGGCGGACTCTATATTTTGGAATTGGACTTCTGACATCCGGCGGACGGTGAGCGAACCGGATTGAGATGATGCAGCAGTGGTTCCGTTCTCCGGATGCGGGTTTGTTCGGCCGGTCGCTCAGGCACGAGCGGGGCGCGCGTCTTCCGGTCATCGTAGTGACCGGCTTTCTGGGCGCAGGGAAAACCACTTTAATTAAGCGGTTTCTCGGTAGCGCCGAAGGACATGGAACCGCTGTCGTGGTCAACGAATTTGGCGATGTAGGTATCGATGATGCGTTGCTGCGGCCGAGCGCCGACCAGACAGTGCTTTTGGGCAATGGCTGTCTGTGTTGCAATTTCCGTTCTGATCTTCAGGTGGTTTTGCGGCAGCTGATCTCGGATCGCGAACGCGGGCTCGTTCCGTATTTCAATCGTATATTGATCGAAACCTCCGGACTTGCCGAGCCTGGACCTATTCTTAGAACCTTTGCGACAGACCGCGCGCTCGGCGGCGAATGTCACGTAGATCGCGTGATCGCCGTAGCGGACGCATTGAACGGGCTGTCGACGCTTGAGCGCTTCCCTGAAGCGCGGCAACAAGCGCTATTAGCGGATATCATCGTGATTTCGAAATCGGACCTTGTCGGCGCGGACGCGTCCGAAACGCTTGCGGCCCGATTGCACGATCTCAATCCGCGCGCTCGTTTTGTGAACGCAGTGGCGGGAGACGTCGATCTGTCCATCTTTGCCACCGCGCAACGCAGTCCGGGGTTCAGGGCCGAAGCGATCGCGGAGGTCACTCATAGCGACGGTGTCCGCAGCTTCACTCTCTCCTGGAAGCGGCCGCTTGCCTGGCCGGTTTTCGCGCGGGCCATGGACACATTGCTTGCCTTGCGGGGCGGCGACATCCTGCGGGCCAAAGGCTTGCTTGCGATTGAGGGATGCAAGGGTCCAGTGGCGGTACAGTTCGTGCAACACCTCGCGCACCCGCCCGTGGAATTGCAGACATGGCCAGGTCAAGACCAAGCGAGCCGGATGATCTTTATCGTCCGCGAAATCGTGGAGCAGGAGGTTCGCGCGCTGTTCGACGCGATCGAGAAGCTTCATTCAGCCTGACGACTGAGCGTCATCAGTATGTCAAATAGGCACGTTCCAGTCAGGAACGGCGAAAGTGAGGTAACATAACCCTCATACCGCAACCACTGAACTTCCCCAGAAAATCGGACGAGATCTGCGCTGTAAGATTTTAAAATAAACTTTCAATATCAAAAACTTAGAACTGGCTGGCGACGCAGTGCGTATCGAACCAGTCTCCGACTTTGCTTTCGCTGAAACAGGGAAAAATACAGGGAAAACCGCCGAAAAATCCTCGACGCATCGCTCAAAGTGCCAAAAGCGTCGGTTTGACAGGCCTTTCCGAGCTTTTTCTCTGTGAAAAAGAACAGGGATAGGTTTTGCGTATCAGGCAACTTTCGCGAGAATATCAGGGAATGCTTCCCTGTATTTGATTCGCCATTTTTGTCGGTCCGCGTGCTTCGGAACCTCGGCGCTGGAGGTCAACGTGAGAACGCTGACGATCAAATACAAGGACCCGCGGAAGCTCAAAGCCCGACCAACAAATCCTCGAACTCACACTCCGCGCCAGATCAAGCAGATCGCCGCTAGCATCCAAGAATTCGGATTCATCAACCCGGTTTTGCTTGACGGCTCTGACGGGATCGTTGCCGGCCATGCGCGCGTCGAGGCCGCTATATCCGTTGGCATGTCGGATGTCCCAACCGTCCGCGTCGACTACCTCTCCCCTGCGCAGATCCGCGCGTATGTAATTGCGGACAATCGGCTGGCCGAGAAGGCGGGCTGGAATCGAGAGCTGCTTGCCCTGGAATTACAGGAACTCGCCGTGCAGCCAAATTTCGACGTCACGGTGACTGGCTTTGACACGGCCGAAATCGATATCATCATAGGTGAAGCCAGTGGTGCCGAGCCCGACGAAGCGGACGAAATCCCCGAAATCGATCGCTCGACCTCGGCCATATCTCGCTCAGGTGACTGTTGGCGGATCGGCGATCATTTTCTGGTGTGCGGAGATGCTCTGAAGCCGAAAACTTACGAAGGGCTTCTGCGCGGCAAACGCGCGCAGATGGTGTTCACCGACCCGCCCTATAACGTTCGGATTGAGGGCAACGTTTCAGGCCTCGGTAAAGTTAAGCACCGCGAATTCGCAATGGCTTCCGGCGAGATGAGCGAGCGCGAATTCACAAGCTTCTTGAAGAGCGCTCTCACAAACTTGGCGGATTTCAGCATTGACGGCTCGATCCATTTTATCTGTATGGATTGGCGTCACGTACGCGAATTGGCCGACGCGGCTGATGCAGCCTATGACGAATTCAAGAATCTCTGCGTCTGGTCGAAGAGCAACGCCGGAATGGGCTCTTTGTATCGGTCCGCTCATGAGTTGATTTTTGTCTATAAGCGTGGCCGCGCAAAGCATATCAATAATGTCGAACTCGGTCGCTTTGGACGGAACAGAACGAATATCTGGCCTTACCCGAGCATGAGTAGTTTCGGCAAGGATCGGGATGTCGCGCTCGCTGGTCATCCGACGACCAAACCTCTCGCGCTCGTGAGTGACGCGATCCTCGACTGCTCGAAACGCGGCGGCATTGTACTCGACGCGTTCGCCGGCAGCGGCACGACCCTGCTTGCCGCCGAGAAGACTGGCCGACGCGGCTACGGAATCGAACTAGACCCCCACTACGTCGACGTCGCCATTCAGAGGTTTGATGAGGTTTATGGGATTACGGCCATACACGTTGATTCTGGACTAGCCTTTGACCGGGTGAGAGGTGAACGAACGGAAAAGCAGATTGTTGAAAAAGCCGCCCCAGCCAAGAAAGGCAAAGGCGCGCGTAAGGCCCGTTCAAAAAGAACGCGCAAATAGGCGTGGCAACGCAGAGTATTGGGTCGAAGTTATTACGTCTTGATTATTGATAGCTGCGCACGAGGCCGCCGTTTTCGTGATCAGGGATCGTCTACCGCTGTGGCGGCTGCGGTGGGCCGAGGGTCGAGGACAGCCTTCGGCTGAACGGCTAACCGTTTCCATGGCGAGCCGGTTGACTTAACCTATTGTAACCTGCACGTATGCTTTATTGGGTCGAATTCAAACCTCTGAGTACGGCGGACACCGTGGAAGCTTTCAAGCGAAACCAGATTGAGGAGGCGATTGCTCTCCTATCGGGCGAAGACGGTAGAAAGCACGGTGCCGCACTGCGAACGCGCATCAAGCGGCTATTGGACACGGACCGTAACCTCGGACGAAAACCGCGATCGAAAGACGCTGAGGAAAATCGGTACGCGTTTTACAGTGAAGAGGCGCCGGGCAAAGGTGTAGAAATCTGGTTTACGCCGTATGAGGCATTTGCGGTGCATCTCGGATTGCGACTACTCGCGCATGGGTGGCCGCAAACCTTCGTCGTTTCGGTTTTACGCCGAGAGCGTACCGCGCTCGAAGATCAGCACCATAGGATTTTGGCTCAAGACGCAGCCACGCTTTTCGACGAAAAAGCGCTTTTGCAGAATGCTCAAGCTGGCGCTTTGGCATTCGACAATATCGATCCCGTCTTCCTGGTCGTTGTATCGCCCACAATGTCCATTCACGACGACCTAAGGCAGCTTTCGACAGCAGTATGTCGAGGAGTGGAACAGATCGCGCGCTTTCAAAAGCAGACTAAAGCGATTTCGACATCATTCTTTGAGTTGGTAGGCCCAGCGCACGCGTTGCACCGAGCGCTTTCGCGATCAAAGCCGCGAAAGCGCGGTCGCGGAGCCTAGCAAGCCAGCCGCGACGTCGTTGAATATTTTTCGAAGCTCTATTTTTTAAAACCTCTTGTCAAGCTTCTAAATCGACCTATGTTCTTGCCGTTGAGAGCGCAAAGCAACAGTACACGCCGAATAATAACCTTTTTTCGGGTTCTTAGTCGTCTGGATCGGGATAGAATCGCGACCGGCCAGCTAGGCGCAACGAGCAGGAGTTCTCGTGGGAGAAAACTCAGAAGATCCTCCTCATGATGAGGTGGGGCACGGTACACCGCCGAGGCACTCACGGTTCAAGAAGGGGGTCTCTGGAAACCCACGCGGACGACGGAAGGGCAGCATGAATCGCAGCACACTCCTTACACAGGCCGCTCGCGGCCAGATCCCAGTGACTTTAAACGGGACGCCGCGCCCGATTTCAAGAGCTCAAGCAACCGTACTGAAATTAGCCGCCAAAGCCCACGCTGGCGATCCGCTAGCCTTGTTTCGGCTTCTCAGTTTGATCGACCGATTGGATCGCCGGAGGCGGTGATTGCGCCGATCCCATGTTGATGAAGGTCCAACTCAATGCCTAGGTCAAAAGCGCCCAGATATCCGCGTGCGACAGCCAAACGGCACGCTCTGAAGGACGACGATTATAGTATCGGCCGGGCCAAGCCACCCAAACATACTCAGTTCAAAAAGGGGCAGTCTGGAAACAAAGCTGGCCGGCCAAAAGGCAGCAAAAACCTGAGCACCCTCATCATGGAGGCTGCGCATGGTCAGGTGACCGCGACCATCGACGGAAAGCAACGCAAGATTTCGAAAGTTCAAGCCACCACCATGCAGCTGGCGACGAAGGCAGCCGCCGGCGACCCAAAGGCGATGCTCAAGTTCCTTGACTGGGTCGACGAGATCGAAGCGCGGGCGGCTGCAGCGCGTCCCAGCCAATATCCGTTGTCGGAAGCCGATGTGGAGGTCATCAAGGCCGTCCACGATCGACTCTGGGCCTATGGCACGAACCCCTTCGCATAAAGTGGCGCCCTTACCCAATCATATGGTCGCTGAAATTCTGCGCAAAGATCCAAGTGCGTTCATTCATCGCGCGTTTTTGGAGCTACACCCGCAAGCGACGTACCATTACAATTGGCATCACGACTTCATCGCTGAGGCATTGCTGGACGTATACCTCGGGTTGGAACGACGTACGATTTTGAATTTGCCTCCGCGGCACTTGAAATCATTTGCAGCCTCCGTGGCGTTTCCAGCTTGGGTTCTCGGTCACCGGCCCTGGGCTCAAATCCTCTCCGTTACCTACGGGCAGGAACTGTCTGACGCCTTAGCTCGGGCGTCACGGCGCTTGATGACGAGTCCGTTCTACGAAGCGTTATTCGATACAAGATTGGCGCGCGGTAGAGAAGCTGTTGCTGATTTCGAAACGACGCAGGGCGGGTTTCGGCTGTCAACTTCTGTAGGCGGCACTCTTACCGGCCGCGGAGCGGACATCATCATAATCGATGACCCGCTGAAGGCGGACGAGGCGCTGTCTCTTGCCCGCCGTAACGCCGTGAACGACTGGTACGACAACACTCTCCGGAGCCGGCTGAACAATCAGGAAACAGGCTCGATCGTCATCGTCATGCAGAGGCTACATGCGGCCGACCTTGTGGCCCACGTTCAGGAGCACGAGGACGGCTGGCGGGTACTATCTTTTCCAGCGATAGCAGAAGAGGACCAACCATGATCGTTCGGAGTCCGTATGGGTGGCGCGATGTTCGCCGCAGCAAGGGTGATGTTCTACAACCAAGTCTCGTGTCACGCGAAACTCTGGAGGCCTTGAGAGCCGCCTCCCCGTATAACTTCGCGGCGCAATTTCAACAGAACCCCGAGCCAGAGGCGGGCTTCATCGTTAAACGCGACTGGGTGCGCTTCTACACACCAGAGCAGTTGCCGAAGTCGTTCGACATGGTGTTCCAATCCTGGGACACCGCCAATAAAGACACCGAGCTTGCCGACTACAGCGTGTGCACAACTTGGGGACTGACCAGTAGCAATGTCTATTTGCTTCATGTTTACCGCGACAAACCGGAGTTTCCCGACCTCAAACGGGCCGTCAGGCAGTTGGCACGTGAGCAAAAAGCGCGCGTTGTATTGATTGAAGACAAGGCATCTGGCACGCAGCTGATCCAGGAACTCCGCGCGGAACAATTTCAGATTGTTCAAGCAGCGCCCGCAATGGGAGGCGACAAGATTATGCGGTTGCGCTCTCAAACTGCGAAGATTGAGGGCGGCTTTGTGCTATTCCCCCAACATGCGCCCTGGCTTCCCACTTATCTCCACGAAATGCTCTCATTCCCAAATGGCAAAAAGGATGACCAAGTCGATTCCACTGTGTTTGCCTTGGCCTGGATCACGGAAAATCCGCGATGGACAGGCTGGACTAAGGAATCACTTGAGGGATTGGAGCGCTTTACAAATTCGCTTTGGTGGGAGGCTCGGTTTTGGGCGCATGCACGGCGTTGATGGAGGTCGTCGATGTCGGCGCTTATCCGGCCCGGCTCTTTTTCCCGAAAGAATGGTCTCGGACATTTTTCCGAAGCTATTTATGCAGTCTTATTCGACGAAAGCGAATACTACTTCTTGGTCGCCGTTTGGCTACCATGTCCTGCTCCTGTTTGCATTTTCGATAAGATCTAGGACTCCGACGAAGTCGACCCGAACATTGGTTTAGTCGTTTGCTGCGCTTGGCATAGCATTATCGATCAACGCGGCGTGATGGAACTCGCGGGATACAGCCATTTGCTCGCAAACTATTTAACCGAACGGCTTACGTGGTTGCCTCGGTTGCTGTATAGGAGTCTTATGAAGACATTACCGCGTCGCGCTTTCGTCCTTAACGTAGCATGCGTAGTTGCGGCTGCTGCTCTTCCGACTGCTCTCGCCGCGCAGCCGAAGATTACAGTTACTAAGGACCCCAATTGCGGCTGTTGCGCCGCGTGGGCGACGCACTTGCGGGAAAATGGATTTGACGTAGCGCTGATAGATAATCCACAAATCAACCGCGTGAAGGCAAAGCTCGGCGTGCCATCCGCCCTCGCATCCTGTCATACTGCGGAAACCGAAGGCTTCGTCATCGAAGGCCACGTACCTGCGGACGCCATTCACCGTCTGCTGCGCGACAGGCCCAAAGTCAGGGGTCTTGCGGTGCCGGGCATGCCAATCGGCTCGCCGGGTATGGAAGTCGAAGGCACGCCGCCCGAAACCTACAGCGTGATTGCTTTTGGTCCGGGCGGCCAGTTCGTTTTTGCTCGCTATGAAGGTAGGAGTGAGCTCGCGGTGCGCTAGCAACCGAGCACTTATCCAATCGTGACGTCACACGACGACCCGGATCACCCCCATCATGCCGCCTTCTTGATGTTCCAAGATGTGGCAATGAAACATCCAGTCCCCGGGATTGTCCGCGACCAAGGCGATCTCGACACGTTCGCGCGGCGCCAACAACACCGTATCCTGCCATTCCTTATAACGGGTCGGGTGCCCGTTCCTGCTTAACACCCTGAACGAATGACCATGCAGATGCATGGGATGGTGCCAGGCTGTCTCGTTAACCATCTCGATTACATACGAGCGGTTCAGTGACCATGTCAGGAATGGCTCGTGCACGTGGCCCCTCGCGGCTACCCCGTTGATTGCCCAGGCCAAACCATTTTGAAAGAGCGCACGGATATCTGCGCGCTTTCCGTCCAGGATGGCAGACCTCATCTGGCCCATCATCCCGCCCCCAAGCACAATCTTATGTCGCTCTGCCGTGTCCAGGGCTGGCTCGGCAATTGGATTGGCAGGAAGACGAATATGATCCCTAGCAGAAGGCTCGCGCACCGGCGGCTCTTCGCTATAAACAAGATTAAGTAGTCGGTAGTTGAGGCTGGCATAAAACCTATCAACGACACGGAAGCTTTGGCCGGGTGCGCCGGTCAGGTCCACAATCAGATCCGCCCGCATAGCCGGTCCAAGTTCGACGCGTCCGTTTGGTGGCTCGTGTGGCTCGACCGGCTGACCGTCCAGAGCGATCACCTTGGGCGCATGGCCCTCGAACTCCAGTGCAAATATCCGTGCGTTTGCTGCATTGATCAGCCGCAGCCGAATTCGCTCTCCGGCGCGCACCTCAAATGTGTCGCGAACAGCACCGTTGACGGTGACGACATTGCCGATCCGCCCTCCATGAGCAACATCGTGCATGTTCTTGAAATCACCGCTTATCGAGGCGTTTTTCAACAGACGCCAGTCGCTAAGCATCCATGTGATATCGCGGTCGACGTCGATGGGTCCCCTTTCCTCAACAATCAGCGGGCCGGAAAGACCGCGGCCGACCTGCTCCGAGCTATTCTCGTGGGGGTGATACCAATATGTCCCTGCATCGGGGCAATCGAATTCGTAGGAGAAGGTCGCGCCGGGAGCGATCGGTTTTTGCGTAAGATGCGGCACGCCGTCCATTGCGTTCGGCAGCCGGATGCCATGCCAGTGAACGGTGGTTTTGTCCGGCAAACGGTTTTCGACCAGCACGCGCAAACGCTCGCCCTGCCTTATGCGGATTTCCGGCCCGGGAACGCGTCCGTCATAACACCACAGCTCCGTCGCCGGGTGCTGGGTGCCGACGAGCGACAGGCGCGCGGGCGCGGCAACGAGCCGAAATTCCTTCGCCGCGCCCGGGACGGCGCTTGCCCGTACCGGGAGCGATCCGGCTGCCATCACGCTTACAGCGCCGGTCAGGAGGCGGCGCCGGTTGATCCTTGCCATCGTCATGTTTGCTTCTCCTGAATTATTTCAAATGTCGCCGCGCCCGATTTTTGCAATCCGGCACCCTTCACCACGGCGTAGATGGCCGGTATGACGATCAGCGTCAGCAGGGTCGAAGACACCATGCCTCCGATCATCGGAACGGCAATGCGCTGCATCACTTCCGAACCGACCCCGGTGCTCCAGAGGATCGGCAGCAGGCCCGCCATGATGGCTGCCACCGTCATCATTTTCGGACGCACGCGCTCGACTGCGCCTTCCATGATCGCTTGATTCAAATCCGAGCGCGCAAGATTCCGCCCTTGTCGGGCAACCCGCCCTCTGGTTTCTTCCCACGCCTGGTTGAGATAAATGAGCATGATCACGCCCGTTTCCGCAGCGACGCCGGCAAGCGCGATGAATCCCACGATTGACGCGACGCTGAAATTAAAGCCCATCCAGTGCATGAGCCAAAGTCCGCCGACGAGCGAAAACGGCAGCGACAGCATCACAATCAGCGTCTCTCCGATACGCCTGAAATTCAGATAAAGCAGCAGGAAGATCAGCAGGAGCGTTGCGGGAACCACGATTTGCAGGCGCTTGGCGGCGCGCTCCAGATATTCGAACTGCCCGCTCCACGCCGCGTAATACCCCGCCGGCATCTTCACCGCGTCTGCCACCGCCTTCCGGGCCTCGGCGACATATCCCCCAAGGTCGCGGCCGCGGATATCCACAAAGACATAAACGACGAGCTGACCATCCTCCGTGCGTATCGATGTCGGCCCCTGAGCGCGCACGATCGACGCGACCTCGCCGAGTGGGACGGCGCTGCCATTCGGCAGCGATACAAGCACTTCCGAAGCGATGGCTCCGGGGTCGCTGCGGACATCGCGGGGATAGCGCAGCACCACGCCGTAGCGTTCGCGCCCTTCTACGGTCGTGGTGACCGTTTCCGCGCCGATCGCCATCGATATCGTCTTCTGCACGTCCTCGATGGAAAGACCA
>JBMOOQ010000006.1:0-41890 GCA_049324435.1 Pseudomonadota bacterium | reverse complement strand
CGCGCGATGGCCTCCCGGTCCGGCGTTATCTCAAGAAAATAACCGCTGTTCACCCGCTCCGCGTAGGCGCTCGACGTGCCGGGGACTTTTCGCAAGGCCGCTTCGACCTCCTTCGCCAGTTTTTCGAGCGTGAGCAGGTCTTTGCCGAATATCTTGACACCGACCGGCGTGCGAATTCCGGTCGAGAGCATGTCGATGCGCGCCTTGATCGGCATCGTCCAGGCGTTGCTGACCCCCGGAAACTGAAGCGAGGCATCCATTTCGGCGATCAGCTTGTCCACGGTCATGCCGGAGCGCCATTCACCGGCTGGCCTGAGATTGATGATGGTTTCGAACATTTCGACGGGCGCGGGATCGGTGGCCGTGTTCGCGCGCCCGGCCTTGCCCCAGACGCTCGCCACTTCCGGGAACGACTTGATGATCCGGTTTTGCGTCTGCAAAAGCTCCGCTGCTTTCGTCACCGACAGGCCCGGCAGCGTTGTGGGCATGTAGAACAGCGTGCCTTCGTTCAAATTCGGCATGAACTCCGAACCGATGCGCGCCGCGGGTATGATGGATACGGCGAGGATTGCGCCGGCAAACAGGATGGTCAGAAACTTTGCTCTGAGCACGGCCGCGATCACGGGCCGATAGGACCAGATCAGGAACCTGTTCACCGGATTGCGGCGCTCGGGCATGATCCGGCCTCGTATAAACAGGAGCATCAGCGCCGGCACGAGCGTGACAGACAGCAGCGCCGCAGCCGCCATCGCGAAGGTCTTGGTGTAGGCCAGGGGCTTGAACAGCCTTCCTTCCTGCGCCTCAAGCGCAAAAATCGGCAGGAATGAGACGGTGATGACCAAAAGGCTGAAGAACAGCGCAGGTCCCACTTCCTGTGCGGCGGCGATCAGGACTTCGCGCCGGTCGCTTCCCGGCGGCGCATGCTCCAGCTCCTTATGCGCGTTCTCGACCATGACGATCGAAGCGTCGACCATCGCGCCGATCGCGATGGCGATGCCGCCCAGGCTCATGATGTTCGAACCGATTCCCAGCGCATGCATGGCGACCATGGCAAGCAATATGCCGACGGGCAGCGTGATAATCGCGACCAAGGCGCTGCGGGCGTGAAGAAGAAAAAGAAAACACACAAGCGCTACAATCGCGCTCTCTTCAGTGAGCGTCACGATCAACGTGCGGATCGCGCGATGAATGAGGTCGGAGCGGTCATAGACTTCCGTCACCTCGACGCCCTCGGGAAGACTTGCCCGCATCGCAGACAAACGATCCTTGACCGAAGTGATGACATCGAGGGCGTTCGCGCCGTAGCGCTGCAAGGCGATCCCGCTTGCGACTTCCCCTTCGCCGTTCAGCTCCGCGATGCCCCGCCTTTCGTCCGGCGCCAGCTCGATCCTGGCGATATCCTTGACCCGGACCGGTGTGCCTCCTTCCGCCTTAAGCACCACCTGTTCGAGATCGGTCGGTGTCCGCAGGTAGCCACGGCCCCGGATCATGAATTCTGTTTCCGACAGCTCGACCGTGCGTCCGCCGACATCCATATTGCCCGCACGGACGGCATTGCGGACCATTTCGAGCGTGATTCCGAGCGTCTTCATGCGCTGCGGATCGATCACAACCGCATATTGGCGCGCGAATCCGCCAACGGCGGCCACTTCTGCGACGCCTTCCGCCTTGGCGAGGCCGAAGCGCAAATGCCAGTCCTGCAATGATCGAAGCTCGGCCAGATCGTGGTTTTTCGAGTTCAGCGCATATTGATAGACCCAGCCGACCCCGCTCGCGTCTGGCCCAAGGACTGGCGTGACGCCGGACGGCACGCGCGCGGCAGCGGCATTCAAATATTCGAGAACGCGCGAACGCGCCCAGTAAATATCGGTGCCGTCTTCGAAGATGACGTAAACGAAAGAAACGCCGAAGAACGAAAATCCGCGAACCACGCGAGAGCGCGGCACGCTCAGCATGGCGCTCGCAAGCGGATACGTCACCTGATCCTCGACGACCTGTGGCGCCTGGCCCTGGTATTCCGTGTAAACGATGACCTGTGTATCCGAGAGATCGGGAATGGCATCGAGCGGGATGCGCGTCATCGCGTAAAGCCCCGCGAGCACGGCAAACAGAGCCGCGATCGTCACGAGGACAAGATTGTCGGCCGACCAACGGATAAGCCGCGCGATCACTTGCCGTTCTCCGCCGGCGCGAAGCCCGCAAGCGCGGCCTTCAGGTTGCTTTCCGCGTCAACCAGAAACGTGCCGCGGACCACGACATCTTCGCCTTCCTCCACACCCTTCCGGATTTCGACAAAGCCATCGCCACGCGCCCCGGTTTCGAGTTCACGAGGTTCGAACAGACCCTCGCCCCTGGCCACGAACGCGACGCGCCGGCGGCCGCTGTCGATGATAGCCGTCTCCGGAATCGCGACCACCGCCTCCCCGCTGCCGCCTGCGAACACGACCTCCGCAAAAAGCCCCGGCCGCAAACGGCCATCGGAATTGGGCAAAACAATGCGGACGGGCACCGTGCGCGTGGACATGTTCAGTTCGGGATAAATCCGTTCGACTTTCCCATGCATCGCTTCGTTCGCGAACGCTTTAAGCCGCACGCTCACCGCCTGTCCTTCGCGAATGGAAGCGAGATCGCCTTCGGCGAGTTGCGCGATGACCCAGACCATCGAGAGATCGGCGGTTCGGAACAGCGTGTCGCCCGACGAGAACCGCATACCGACCAGAGCCGGCTTTTCCAGGACCGTGCCGTCGCGCGGCACGTTGAAGTTTACAGAGCGGAGCGGACGCCCGGCCTTCCTGATTTCTTCAATCGCCTCGTCCGAAAACCCGAAGAAGCGAAGGTTGCGTTCTGCGCTTTCGTGGTTGCCGCCGCCGCGCGAGGCTCCCGACATCGTGCTGGTCAAATCCGCCTGCTTTTGAAGGATGTCCGGCGACTCGATCCAGACCCTCATCAGCTTTTGACCGCGTTTCACGGGCTCGCCGATTGCGGGAACATAAAGCTCTTCGACGAATCCGTTGAACTTGGCCGTAACAACCCCGAGCCTGGTTTCGTCAGCAGCGACCGTGCCGGGAGCGCGTATCGTGCTGGAAACACTGCGGCGTTCCGCCTTCTGCGTCCGCACGCCTGCACGCTGGACCTTCTCGGGCGAGATGCGCACGCTTCCCGCCGGCCCACCCGTTTCGTCCTCATAGACCGGGATGTAATCCATCCCCATCGAATCTTTCTTCGGCACGGGCGAGACGTCCGGCAAACCCATCGGGTTGCGGTAGTAAATAATCTTGCGTGCGCTATCCTTTGCCGACCTGTCGGCGTGCGTCTCGGGTTCGACCGCGGTGAAGATGACGGTAGACGTCACGGGATCCGTTCGCCCGGGGATACGCGCCGTGATCGTAAAGGCCCAACGGCCGGCCATGATCAAATCGGTCTGGTAAGCCAAGACACCCGGCGTGACGCCCGGGAGCTTCCGCAGCGGCGCGGCCATCGCCTCCATGCCGTCCGGGCCCATATCGAGACGCGCCTTTTCGACAATGACTTCCGCAGCGGCAGGCGCCGGGTCGATGCCGCCGAGCCTGAGTTCAATACGGGTATTGCGGCCGACCGGCACTTCGGGCCTGACTGCCGCGAATGCCGGCGCGTCCTGTGCGGCAGCCCAGCTTAACGGGACTGGTGACAATGCGGTCATGCCAATGAGCACGATCCGCATCAAAGCGGTAAATTTGGTCATGCGATCCTCTTGAAGCTCAATGTCATGCGCATGCAGCCCAAAAAGGGAGCCGCGCGCGCGTCTCCGGCATGCGCGTCAACCGCGCGGCCGGATGCGTCACATCAAGGGATCAAATGATAGGAGGCCGGAAAAGCGGGCCTGCCCGCGCGGACTTCACAGCCGCCCAGGCATGGAACACCGGCGCGGCGACGGCGCCACCGCAGACGGCCGGGGTATAGAGCGCGGCTTCAAGACCGGCATTGACATGACAGCGCGCCGCGCAGGCATCGTTCCATTTGCAGAGCCTTTTGCCCTTTTCGGTCTCGCCGCAGCAGTCGTCCTTCTGCATCTCATGGCAATCGGCATCAGCGGCCATCTCCATGACCGACGCGTTCGCGCCCGTCATGCCAAGAGCGGGCTGATAGCCGGCCGCGGCGATCACCAGAACGAGCAAAACGGACAGGAAACGTCTGTACATCGGGCTTCATTTATACCCTGCCCCGGCTCGTTTGCAATCACAGGGCCGTGTAACAACAATATGGAATATAAAGAGAAGCCGGTAGATGTGCGCAGCAATTAAAAAGGCGCCCGGGAAAGACCGAAATCCTTCCCGGACGCCCCGAATTTTTCAGCTTTGGAGCAATCAATTTAACCCGGAAAACCCTTGCGGACAACCCTATGCACTCCTGCCGGACTGCATTTGCGCGCGCGGGCGGACGCGCAGAGCTTCGCAGGCGCTACCATTCCCAGTTCCCGAAATCGCGGCGGATTTGCAGCCGGACATTGGCGTCGGGATCCTGTCCGATGACGTTCCCGTCAGGCGCGTAAACAAGATGACTTGGCACGCCGACCATTTTCGCGGGCTTGTGGGCGAGTGCGGGCGACGTCACCAGAGCGGCGAGAGCCGCGGCGGCCAGAAGCGTTTTCATTTCCATGTCTCCGATTATCGTTCGATCTCGGTTACGCCGAGTCGAAACAAGGAAGCCGGCTGGCTTCTGTCCCTTAGTTCGGCAGCGCGGCTGCGCCGGTTACGAATTGATCCAAGGGCGCACTCACGTTGAGTTGAGTCGCGGAATTGTAACTTTCGCCCGCATTTTCCCGAACTAATGAATGCAGCAATCGACAACAGGCCGGGCGCAGGTCACACAATGGCGTTTCACTGGCGGGGAAATGCATGAAAGCGAGCGAGGCCAGGCTCAGGGACATGCTGCTCCGCGCGCTCGAAGGCGACCAGACCGCCTACCGCACTTTTCTTGCCGAGCTTGGCTCGTTATTGAAGGGATTTGTTCGACGGCATCTCGCACGTACGAACCGGCCCGACAGCGACATCGAGGACATCGTCCAGGAGGCGTTGCTCGCCATTCACAGCCGCAGGCACACCTACGACCGGGACGTTCCCGTAACCGCATGGGCTCATGCCATCGCCCGGTATAAAATGATCGATTTTCTCCGATCGTCCGAATATCGGATACAGGGCTTGCCGCTTGACGAGATCGAGGAGCTTGCCGGCGAGGACGGGACCCGCGTCCAGACCGTGTTCGATGTTCGTAAAGCGATTTCGGGTTTGCCGGAGCGGCTCCGCACACCGACCGAACTGACGAAGATTGAGGGCCTGACCTCCGCTGAAGCAGCTGCGAAAACCGGGATGTCGGAAGCCGCGGTCAAAGTGAACGTGCATCGCGCGCTGAAGGCCATGGGACGCATTTTCGGATGAGCGGAAACATGACAAAGATTGACAGCCTTGTGGCGCGTCTGAGCAGCGAGGACCCGCGCCCCTCGCTCTTCGCGCCAACCCTGACAGTGACGTTCGCGGCGATGTTCGCATTGGCCGTTGTCCTGACGGTTTCTCTCACATGGCTGGAGCCCCGCGCCGATCTGGCTGCCGGCCTTTCAGCGCACAACTACGTCTTTGTCCTCAAGCTGATCTTCACGGTCAGCGTCGTCGCGGCCGCGCTGCCGGTTGTGCGCGACCTCTCGGTTCCCGGCCGCCGCGTCAGATGGGCCTTGGCCCTCGCGATCGTGCCTTTCGCCGCCATCATCGCCCTGGCCTTGAACGAGCTGGCGGGAGTGCCGGTCGGCGAATGGTCCCATCACGTCGGCGATGCAGCGTGGCTGGGCTGCCTGCTGCAGATTCCAGCCCTGGCGCTGCCGGCCTTCATCATTCTCGCATTGGCCGTCCGGCGTCTGGCGCCAACCAATCTGCCCCGGGCCGGCGCGTATGTCGGCTTGCTCGCCGGGGCCATCGCCGCGGTCGGATATGCGCTCCATTGTCACGATGACGCCGTCGCCTTCGTGGCGATCTCATACACGCTCGCGATGCTGGAGATGACGCTCATCGGCGCGCTTGCCGGTCCACGAATCCTTCGTTGGAGCTGACGCCGCCCATGAGGATTTGGGAACATTTCCGCACGATTTCCGTTTCGGGCCGCGATGCCCCTTCGATCACGCAAAACCGCTCGACTGCCAGCCTGCCTGCGTTGGACCAGAACTCGAATTGCCAAATTCCTGGCACGATCTCCCAGTCGTTTTCGAGATGATATTCCCAGTAGCCGGGAGCGCCCGTTTGCATCACGGCGCTGTGTTCAGTCTGGAAATATCTGGCGCCTGTTTTCGGATCCAGAAGGCCGGAATCGGGAAACCTTATGATGAGCTTTAGCTCAACATTCGTTTCGGTGGGACCACCGACCAGGTAACGCATGCCGAACCGCACGCCAATCCGGCCCGGCACGACCGCCGTGCTTCTGACGAGGCGCGGATTCCTGACAACGTTTTGTATTCCGGTCGCCTCCTTCTTGCTGGTGCTTGCAATCGTCTCCGCTTCGTAAACACCCTTTTCCAGAATGTGAACCGCGATCGGCGCGTGCGATGCGATCGATACCGGGCGGTCAGCGGCGAAACCCGTGCTTGACAATAAGAGCAAACCTGCCGCGAGACCGCGCAGGCTGCTCCAGCCATCGAAGATTTTTGGCACATACATCATGATGCGCATGCGGCTGGCCGGAAAGGCGCCGGCCAGCCGCAAAGTACCGCCTACTTGGCCTTTTCGATTTTGGTAATGGTGAACTGGCCCTTGACCTTCTCAAGGTCGAACTTCACCTTGTCGCCCGTTTTCACGGCTTTGAGCATGGCCGGGTCCTGCGCCCGGAACACCATCGTCATCCCGTCCATGTCGAACTTCTTGATCGGCCCGTGCTTGATGGTGAGTTTTCCCGCGGCTTCGTCGATCTTCGTCACCTCCCCGTTGATCAGCTGCGGCGCCTGCGCCAGCACCGGCCCGCTCTGCGCTATCGCTATTACCGGAGCCCCGAGCGCGAACAGCGCGGCGGCAATCATCATAATTCTTCTGGTCATGGTTTTCTCCTTTTGGCTGGTTTGATTTACTTGACGCCGACCATGCCGATCATGCCGGCCTCGCGGTGGCCCGGGATCAGGCAGGCGAATTCAAAGGTGCCGGCCTTGCTGAAGCGCCACACGATCTCTGCTTTCTTCTTCGGCTGGATCGTCTTGCTGTTTGGATCGTCGTGCTCCATCTCCGGATTCTTCTTCATCTCTTCGGCATGCTTGAGGTTGTCTTCGGTGCTTGCGAGCGTGAATTCATGGGGGATGGCGCCGGCATTCGTGACGATGAAGCGGACTTGCTCGCCGCGCTTCACGTCGACCCGGTCCGGCACGTAGATCATTTTGCCTTCGTCCGTTTCGCGCATCGTTACCAGGACGATCCGCGCGGGCTTTTTGGGGTCGCCGGGCTGGCCCGCGGAATATTCGCTATGACTGTGCGAATGACCCGGCTGCCCCGGGCCCGCGAGCGCTACAGGCGCGATTGACAGGAACGAAACGGCGGCGGCTGTCAGCGATGCGGCCTTCAGCGATTTCAGCAATGGCAACGACATGAATTTCTCCTTCTGATTTTAATGTTGATGTTTGACTGGCGTCTTCGCGCCGGGCTTGACCACGTCAACTTCCATCCGCGTTTTTTCGGATGAAGCCGGCGGGCCCTGGCGGACGGCTTGCGGCACGTTGCCCTTGAATTCATAAGCGACCGTGCCGGGCGGATGCTCGTAGTCGGGCGGGTCCTTGTAGTCGTCGCGCGCGATACCCTTGCGCACCTTCACGACCGAAAACATCCCGCCCATTTCAACCGGGCCGAACGGCCCGAAACCGGTCATCATCGGCAGCGTGTTGTCGGGCATGGGCATTTCCATTTCGCCCATTTCCGCCATGCCGGCCGATCCCATCGGCATGTAGTCGGGGACCAGGCGTCTGATGGCGCGCTGCGCCGTCTTCTTGTCGACGCCGATGAACGTCTTCACGTCATGGCCCATCGCATTCATGGTGTGATGCGATTTGTGGCAATGAATCGCCCAGTCGCCCATTTCATCCGCCGTGAACTCGAAGGCGCGCATCGCCCCGACCGGAACATCCGTCGTCACTTCCGGGATGCGGGCTGTCTGCGGCACCCACCCCCCATCGGTGCAGGTCACCGTGAACGGTGCCCCGTGTTTGTGAATCGGATGGTTGGTCATAGTCAGGTTGCCGATGCGGATGCGAACCTTGTCGCCGTAATTGCAGACAAACGGATCGATTCCCGGAAACACCCGGCTGTTCCAGGCCCAGAGGTTGAAGTCGAGCATGGTCATGACCTTGGGCACATAACTGCCGGGGTCGATGTCATAGCCCGCCATCAGGAACACGAAGTCACGGTCGACACGCTGGAAATTCAGATCGGCCGGATGGATGACCAGAAATCCCATCATGCCCATGGCCATCTGGACCATCTCATCCGCATGTGGATGGTACATGTGCGTACCGCTTTTCGTTGCCACAAATTCGTAGACAAACGTCTTTCCAGGCTTGATGTGCGGCTGTGTGAGGCCGCCGACCCCGTCCATGCCACTTGGCAGCACGACGCCGTGCCAGTGAACGGTCGTATGCTCTGGCAGCTTGTTGGTGACGAAAATGCGGACCTTGTCGCCTTCGACGCATTCGATGGTCGGCCCAGGCGACTGCCCGTTATAGCCCCAGAGATGCGCTTTCATCCCCGGCGACATCTCCCGCACCACCGGCTCGGCCACGAGATGGAATTCCTTCCACCCGTCCTTCATGCGGAACGGCAGGGTCCATCCGTTCAGCGTCACCACCGGCTG
The DNA here is from genome assembly GCA_049324435.1 of Pseudomonadota bacterium. Taxonomy (GTDB): domain Bacteria; phylum Pseudomonadota; class Alphaproteobacteria; order Rhizobiales; family Xanthobacteraceae; genus Pseudorhodoplanes. The sequence goes on along the minus strand of JBMOOQ010000006.1, from coordinate 33,046 downwards.
GTAGTCGCGGCCGGTCTTGGGATAAAGCGGCGGCTGCATCGCAGGCGATTCCTGGATGACGGCTTCAGGGATTTCCGAAGCTTTACCGCGACCGCTAACCAGGGCCGCACCGGCTAACGCCAGCGCGGATCCGCCGAGGAAGTTTCTACGTGACTTGTTCATCTGATGGTTCCTTTCAATGTCCGCCCGCTTCGGCCGCAGCCATGGCTGGGCCACTCGGCCCACCTTCGCCACCGCCAGCGCCGCCGCCCAGCACCGCAGCACCCAAGTTAGTGGCGGCGAGCCAGAATGCTCGCTCCGCCTCGATCGCAGAGGTTGTAGCTGCGAGACGCAACCGCGCTTCCGTCAGGAGTGTGAAGACGTCGACCTGCATCGCGTTGTAGCGAAGCAGCGTTTCGTCCGAGATAATTTTACGCAGGGGCAGAACTTCGCGCTGATAATGGCGAGCAATGTCGTAGGCCGCGCGATACGTCCGATAGGCCTCGCGAGCTTCCGACCGCACGTCCACCGCTTTTGCAGTCAGACGGTTGACCGCCTGCATATAGCTTTCTTCCGCTTGACGGACCTTCGATGTTCCAAGATCAAAAATCGGAATCTGCAGCTCCACCTCAAGGCCACGCTCTTTTTCCACCTCGAACATGCCCTCCTCATCCTTGACCTTGACCCGCTTCTTGATGCCTGAGAGGTCGAGTATGCTCACCATCCGCGTCGCGTTCGTCAGATCGAAAGACGTTGCGAGCGCCTGAACTTCCATTCGCGCGATTTGCAGATCGAGGCGTTTTGCAACCGCAGACCGCTCGACGTCAGGTTGCGCGCCGGGGCGCCCCGGCATACGTGGCAGGGCTGCCGGCAGTCTGAACGCGGTATCAGCGCCCCACAGCCCCATAACGCGAGTCAGGCGTTCGCGCTCCGTGGATACAAGCTGGCGCGCTTGAGCAAGCTGGGCGGTCAGTTCAGCAAAGAAAACCTGATTCCGGGCCTGATCGAGCTTGTTCATCGTGCCTGCCTCGCCGAGTTCTTTCGAAAGCTCGGTCGCGGCTTGAGCTGAGGACTGGGACTGAACAAGGAAGCCCGCAATCACAATGGCGGAAACCGCCCGATAGTATGCACGGCGCGCTTCAGTTGCGACTCGCAGGGTCGTGTTAGCGGCCTTCAACTGCGCCTGGCGAAACCGATCCGCTGCGATCTTGGCTTTCGCGGGCAGCGTAAGAAGCGCAAGAATGCTGCCGATAAGACGAGCTTCAACTTCGACGCTGCCCGCACCCGCGATGCGCTCAATCGTGAATGTCGGATTAGGAGGCAGGCTGGCTTGCACCATCAGCGCCTCAGAAATTCCGAGTTCGTTATAGGCAGCTTGAAGCTCGCGGTTGTTTAGCAATGCGACCTGAACAGCGTCGTCAGCAGATAGCCGACGTGCCAGCAATCTTTCGACCGTCGCGCGGGCCGACTCTGCATCCGCTTCTGAGCGAATCGCCAACACCTCCTTGCCAATCGGAGCGCCGCCAAATTCTTCCACGGCGCTCATCCCCCGATCAGGAGAGAAGGAGGCGCATCCTCCAAGCGCGAGCGCACCTGCGAGACATCCAATGCGAAGTGCCCGAGCTTTATTTCGAGCCAGCGTCATTGCGCGTCTCCTTTTGGAGTAACGCGCTCGTTCCTTTCGCGCCATGGCATGGGCGCGACGGGACGCTGGGACGAATAACCCGCTAGGACTGGGCTATAGCGAACCGCGCGAATCGGCGCATTCGGGTCGGCCGGGTCAGCGACGGCGAGCGGTGCAGATGGTGCCGCCGAGCATCCGGCGACCGTGAGTAGCAGCAACATCGCACCGACAAACCGCGATGCCGATTCATTAAACAGCCCCAACGTCCGCGCAGATGCGGAACGGACAGCCCGACGATACGTGAACATGAAATCCCACCATTTGATTGACGAATTTGTGCTCACCCATGCGGAGCAGTCCGCACGGGCGCGCATCAACAAGCGTCAATCAAACGATAGGAGGGCGGATGATCCGACCTGGCTGTTGCCCGTCAACGCCTTCCGACGGGAAAGGAAGGATCCGCGACGCCACCGCAGATGCGGGGAGCACGACACGAGGCTCACTTGTCAGCGCCGTAACGGAGAATAGTCCGCAACACGGAGCGACCGGCCCTTGTGACCCTTCCGAATCTGGCAGCGACTCGTTGCTGCTATGGCTGTGTGCGGAATCGTCCCCGTGCTTATGGTCGGAAACCGCGGAATGATCGTGTGAGCTCGTTTCGTGAGCCAAACAATGCACGTATCCGCCCGGCCCCGCGACTGCCAGTGCCACATGCGGAGCCAACGCCATCAACGCGTAAAGGGCGGCCAAAAATACGGCCGCCTTTAGACGCATTTTCCGGGTCAGAAAGCTGAGCATATTTTTGATCACACCTCGCAGTGACCATAGGTCGGCCAAGTGATTTTGCCAATACAAGTTTTCCGCACCAGACTACAACATTCCCACAATGGAACCTTAGGGCGCTGATCCAAAACGATTTTTCTTGGACAGGAACTCGAATGCGCCTGAAACCACCTTAAAGTCGTCGCCGATTTGCAACGGTTTTGAGGACGGCCTTCCGAGGACGAGAAGCGTCCACCGCACCCCGGCTCAGATCGGCCATAATCGGGCATTCGTCCCTGCTTTCGCCTCGACAGGAACGCACCAGATGACGAAGGGTGGCCATCATCGCTTCAAGCTTTTTCGCCTGATCCTGCAACTCGGCAATATGCGCGTTGGCGATCGCCCTTACCTCGGCGTTCCCCCGATTCCGGTCATGCCACAACTGAAGCAACTCTCGGATGCGCTCAATGGAAAACCCTAAGTCGCGGGCGCGGCGTACGAACGCGAGCCGATGCACATCCACTGAATCGTACTCACGGTACCCGCTATCCTTTCGATTTGCCTTAGGGAGCAAACCGATACTCTCGTAGTACCGGATCATTTTCGCCGAGACGCCAGACGCGCGCGAGGCCAACCCTATGTTCATCGCTTCACTACCGCTTATGCTTCCCTCAAAATAAGTCAGACTCTTATACAGATACGCAGCAGAATGACTGCCTCCTCTAAGAGATCCGAACCGTCACGCCATGATCATACGATGCGATCACTCTGTGGACATAGTCAACAGAGCCGCCATCGATAGCGCAAGCAACAGTCGCGCATTGCGAAAAGCGAACGCTGCCACAACCACAGCTGACAATTCCAAATAGCCGCCGGGACTTCCACCAGTCGGCCTATGCATCGGCTGGCGCTACTACCAGACTATCAAGCCGCACGAGACCAGACCCTCCGGGCAGGTTCTTAACTGATTGCCTATCCAGTGTGCGCTCAACGCATTGTCACCGCGGGCAACACGCGCGATCTCAATGTTAGATCCAGATTCGGCGGTTTCTGCCGCCGATTTGAACATCAAGGCGGCTAAGAACGTCAGGCCTGCGCCAGCGATCAAAGCCAAAGCGATCCTATACATCGCAAATTCTCCAACGCTTTTTTCCCACGCCTCAGGGCGGCCCGCCGTTGCCTGCAACGACTGCAGCGCAGCCACAGTCGTTGTCACCGACATCCTTCGGCATAAGCTTTCTGAGGGGACACTTTACTCAATCGCCAACGATTTCCGATTGACGCGTGGCCGGGTACCCGCCCCGCTCCAAAGCAGCGAGAAGATCGAATTCGCTCGCCGCGCTATCGACCCGCACTTCGCGCTTCGAAGGATCAGTCTCAATCCGGGCCGTATGATCAACCGTGTTCAGGATCTTGATGACTGACTTCGCGCAGCCGCCGCAAGTCATGTTGGGGATTTGGAAGCGAAGCATGACGAATCTCCTTGGTTCGATCGCTTCCACGTCAATTGGGGTTTCCCATCATGGGAAGGTCAAGCCCCGACTTATTTAGTCGATGTCCTTGACCCTCCCACCGTTGGAAGCCCCATATGGGAGGAAATGCTCCGATCAAGGGAAGGTGGACAATATGATTCCCAAGCTTGCATCCACGCACGACGACGCGAAGGTACCCTCGATCTCGATGCTCAGCTTTCGCATAGACGGAATGACGTGCGCATCATGCGTCGCGCGCGTCGAGAAGGCGCTAATTGCGATTCCGAACGTCACTTGGGCTTCAGTCAATCTAGCCACCGAGCGAGCGGAAGTGATCCATTCAAAAGGCCTCGATATTGCGGCGGTCACCCGCGCCGTTGAGGCCGTCGGCTATTCCGTCGCGAAGCAAACAACAGAGCTTACAATTGAAGGAGCGACCTGCGCGTCATGCGTCCGGCAGATCGAAGCTGCTCTGGCTCGGTTGCCGGGAGTGTTGGGCGTTTCATTCTCTCTTGCCGCCGAGAAGGCACAGATCGAGCATCTTGTTGGCGCAACAACAGAGGATGAGCTCATCGCGGCCGTTCGCTCTTCTGGCTATGCAGCTCGACACGCCGCCAACACCCGCTCCGGTGACGATGCGGAACGACGCGAAATCGAAACAAGATCTCTGCGCCGCGTGCTTCTAATAGCGGCTGCCCTTACCACGCCGGTGTTCGCGTTGGAAATGGGTTCGCACTTTATGCCCGGAGCGCACGATTGGATCATGATGAACATCGGTCATCGTGAAAGCTGGTATTTGCAGTTTGCACTCACGACGCTTGTGCTTTTCGGACCGGGAATGCGCTTTTTCGTGAAAGGCCTCCCGGCGCTAATACGCGGAGCCCCCGACATGAATTCGCTCGTCGTGCTCGGCACGAGCGCGGCATGGGGCTACTCGGTCATAGCGACCTTCACTCCGAGCCTCCTGCCCGACGGTATGCAAAACGTCTACTACGAGGCTGCCGCGGTAATCGTCACACTGATTCTGCTCGGCCGCTTGCTCGAGTCGCGGGCTAAAGGCCGTACCTCCGAAGCCATCAAGCGACTGATGGGTCTACACGCGAAGACCGCTCGAGTCGTCCGGGATGGCGATACGGTCGAGGTGTCAATCAGTGAGGTACTGTCCGGCGACATCATTCAGGTGCGTCCAGGCGAGCGCGTGCCGGTCGATGGGCAGGTCTTGGAAGGATCTTCATACGTCGACGAATCGATGATCACAGGAGAACCTGTCCCTGTGCAAAAGATCGCGTCCGCTGAGGTCGTCGGTGGCACCATCAACAAAACCGGCGCCTTTACTTTCCGCGCTACCAAGGTTGGCGCTGATATGGTGCTCGCTCAGATCATCCGCATGGTGGAGCAGGCGCAGGGCTCGAAGCTACCGATTCAGGAGCTCGCAGACAGAGTCACTTCGATCTTCGTGCCAATCGTTATCGGGCTGGCGGCTATTACATTCGCAATCTGGTTGTTTGGCCCTGAGCCTGCCCTCACCTTCGCGATGGCGAACGCTGTTGCCGTGCTCATTATCGCCTGTCCCTGTGCAATGGGGCTCGCAACCCCCACTTCGATCATGGTTGGAACGGGGCGAGCCGCCGAGTTGGGGATTCTGTTCCGCAAAGGCGAGACATTGCAGACGCTGCGCGGAGCCAAGGTCATCGCTCTCGATAAGACCGGAACCCTGACCAAAGGGCGCCCCGAGCTCACTGACTTTGTTGCTGGGAACGGGTTTTCAGAAGAAGACCTTCTGCGCCTTGTGGCCGCTGCAGAGACAGGCTCGGAACACCCTATCGCCGAGGCGATCGTGAACGCAGCACGGGAGCGCCGCTTGAACCCTTTTGAGACCGATACCTTTGAGGCTGTTCCTGGATTCGGACTGGTCGCAAGTGTTCGGGGCCGAAAGGTCGAAATCGGCGCCGATCGCTACATGGACGTGCTTGGATACGATATTTCTAGCTTCCAGCCCCAAGCAAACCGGCTTGCTGATGAAGGGAAAACTCCAATATACGTCGCAGTGGACGGCACAATTGCTGCCCTGCTCGCGGTCTCAGACCCAATCAAAACCACCACACTGGAAGCGATCAGAACATTGCACCGCCTTGGCTTAAAGGTCGCAATGATCACCGACGACAATAGGCGCACCGCGCAGGCTATCGGCAAACAGCTCTATATTGACGAAATTGTTGCCGAGGTCCTTCCGGCTGGAAAAGTGGATGCTATCAATCAGTTGAGACAGCGCCTTGGAACTGTCGCCTTTGTCGGCGACGGCATCAATGATGCGCCCGCCCTGGCTGCAGCCGACGTCGGTCTCGCGATAGGTACCGGAACTGACGTCGCTATCGAGGCGGCCGACGTCGTATTGATGTCGGGTGACTTGCGTGGGATACCCACTGCGATCGCTCTCTCACAGGCAACAATCCGGAATATCAAACAGAACTTGTTTTGGGCGTTCGCTTACAACGCCATGCTGATACCGGTTGCGATCGGAGTTCTTTATCCGACTTACGGAATCCTGATGTCACCGATCTTCGCCGCTGCCGCAATGGCCTTTTCAAGCGTATTTGTGCTCGGCAATGCTCTCCGACTCAAGCGCTTCATTCCACCGACGGTACCATGAGCGTTGATGGCTCGACACGATCGGACAGCCTCGACCTGCTTCGGCGTAGCAGCGTTAGACAGGCGAGACATTTCCCCGTCTGCTTGTCACCCCTGTGCCACGTTTGCTGCGGCACCATCTCCAAAACCGCTCGATCCCACCGATCCAATCACTAGCAGCCAATGCCAGGTTAGCTACCACATATACAGAACGGTTGCCTAATTGTTGGCTGTCTTCCGCGCGACGTGCAGGAGCACCTTTGCGTTCGTCACTTAACTGCTTCCTCGATCTCGGGCTTCATATCCGGCGTCAACTCGGCCGTAAGCGGCGGCAAGGACTTGTCACCGCGCGAGCCGTTCTTTTCGATATCGGCTACGAGCAACTTCATCTCGGCAATCTCTTTGACCTGCGCGCGAATGATGTTGTCGGCCAACTTACGCACCCGCGTATCGCGAATGTCAGCCTTTCGCGCATTGTTGATGGCGATCGAATGATGCGGAATCATTGAGTTCATGAACTCGACGTCTCCAATAAGCACTTGTTGGCGATTGACCGCCAGAACAGCGACTCCTAGGACAACCGCTCCAATGAGAACCGCTAACTTGGCGGCTTGCCCTTCGTACATTTTCCACATGAAGGCGAGCATGATGATGGCCATAACGCAACCCATGACGACGGAAGAAACCAGCCGCGTCAGACTAAAGGTCGCATGGTCTGCGCTGTAGACGAGCTGGTACATGAGCGGAAACATCACAGCTGTCGATACCGCTATCATTGCGAAGAAGCGCCCCCAGCCCATTTTCATGTTCGGATGTACCGATCTATGTTTTTCCATCGCACGCTCCTTCTTCAGCTATACTCTTCAATGTTCATCACTATCGACGTTGCCAGCAGACCCGTGGTGGCCTGTTTGCGCAGCGGCTTCTCTCCCCGGTTTCTTCGCGTTCGACCACTGCACCATACTGCTCTGACATCCCGGGCAGATTGCGTACGAACGCGACCATATGCCAGATCGACTGGTCGTCATGGGTCTCTGGCCCTCGCTTCACCTGAGGCCGTAGGCAAATAACATCCATAAAGCCATGGAGAACATCATCACGTTCTCGGTTAGCGATACGAATCCCAGCGGTACGTTCGAATCGCCGCCCACGCAGGCGCACTTAAGTTTGCGCTTTTGAACATAGACCGCGTAGAAAACCGAGACTGCGCCAATTCCGCCGATCACAAGCGCAATTGGAACCGACAGCCAATTGAGCGCGTGGGCAGTCATTAAGATGCCCGCCGCAGCCTCGCCAAATGGATAGAGATACGCGTAGGGAACCCACTGTCGGGCAAGGAGATCGTAGCCCAGAAACATCGTTGAGAAAGCCTCAACATCGCGTAGTTTCTGGAGTGCTAGCAAGCACATCGTGATTGAGATAAAGAGCTCGACAGTCATCAGGTTTAGAACCGCACCTGACATTAGCCAACTGACCGCCAGCGCAAGTGCCGCGCCCATCCCAAAAATCGCTATAACCGGCTTGTAAGTGACCGCGTGAGGATCCTTATCAGACTTCCTAAACAAGCGACGAAGATCGTCAAAGCCTCCGACCCGCTCGCCGCCGATAAAGGTCTGCGGCGTTGTTTTAACGCCGTGCTCGGACATGAAGGCGTCGGTTTCTTCTCGCGTCGTTAGGTGGCGGTCGTCCACCTCGTAGCCCTCTGAATTGAGCAGGTGCACGGTCTTCAAACCCCATGGACAAACATGCTTGTCCATCACCATGCGGTAGACGGTAGCGACCCTTTTGTTGGCGCTGGGCTGATTGCTGACACTGTTCATCGTTTCAGCTTTCCAAAAAGACTTACCAGCTCGGCGAACTTCTCACGTTGGGCGGCCAGATCGCCCGAAGCGATCGCCTCTTGCACGCAAGAGGCGGTATGATCGGCTAGTATTTCATCCTCGACCTTGGCGAGCGCTGCCTTTATGGCCTGGATCTGATGCAAAATGTCGATGCAGTACCGATCATGCTCAATCATCTGCGCGACGCCGCGCACTTGTCCTTCGATTCGTCTGAGGCGGTTCAGGACCGCCGTTTTGCTCTGGCCCCGGCTTTGGCCTTTCGACATATGAAGGAAATACCCCGGGACGGTATAAGTTCCTCCAATTCGGAGAGGCCCAAGGCAGCTAGATTCCGCCTTCCACGGCAGCATTCGCCGAATGCGAAAACAGAGGAAGTCCTAAATCGTTTGGACGCGCGCGCCACCGATGTGGAATTCCAAGAGGACCCGCGCCTAAGAACCACCGGAATAGCGAAACGGGTTGCCCGACTAGCTGAGTATGCCTACCACTATCAGGCAACGCATCATGCACGCCACTCTCGACGGTTCAGCTTTTTAGTCCAAAGGTGGCACCGGCCGCAGCGGTGTCTGACGTAAAGGCCCGCTTCTTGGATAACGAAACCTCGGCAGAACAGGCAAATAAAAGACTGTCATCGGGCATGACGCATTTAAGGCCTGCGGTCGCTATTGCGGCGACGTCACGCTTGTCAGCGCGCTGCAGGCGAGTTCGCCACATCCCATTGCGACGTCTGGGACGAACATCGGTGACCGCATCGGCAGTGTCGCTGAACACGACACGTCGTTATCTTAGTCGCCCTAGAATAGCTATTTAGACTGACGAGCGCTTGTACTTCGATAAGTTTCAGGAGACCTTTTGTATGCTTGCGCACATCGCGAGGAGCAAAACCAAGGCTTGTCCCTCGGTTCGAGCTTGAAGCCGCTGTAAGGCGGATGCATCTTGCACACCGGGTCTATCCACGACGGCTCCGTTGCGGGAGCTACCTCAAGGGAAAATATGGGGATCTCGTTTGCAACCGACCTCAGGGGAACGGTTCCAAGATCACGCAAGACTATTTGTTTCTTGCGCGCGACATCGGCCACAGACTGAGTTGCAAGAAGCTGGCCCGGTCCTGCAAGGGCGGTAACGCGCGCCGCAATATTGACCGTCGCGCCGAATATGTCGTTAGATCTACGAATTACGCGGCCGTGGCTTACTCCACAACGGGTTAGCGGCAGCTTTGGCTCGGAACGGCACAACACCAATAGGCGCCCTAGCATCTCCAGCGCCAATTCAGGCTCAGGGAATGCCAGCATAGCTTCATCGCCAATCCATTTGAGCGGCGGCCCGTGGCTACTTAGCGCCTCTCCCACCAGTCTCTCGAATAGCTCGATAATTCCGATCGCTTCTTCGTCGCCATAGATATCGGTTATCGCGCTGAAGCCTGCCAAATCGATAAATGCCACAGTCGTCATCTCGACGGAATGATGACCAGCGAGCCGCTTGCGTGTTTTCATTGCTGCGTGATCGGCTTAAGGTTCGCCTTGACGATCCGCACGGAAGGCGTTCTGGGGTTATTCGACTAGCTTATTGAGATCCCCAGATGCTTAGTCCGCGGCGGCTTTCACGGCAAGGGAGAAAGACAAGTTCCGCTGAAGCCTCCGCCGCATTTCAATCCGCAGCCGCACGGGTGCGGAACGCAGCGATGTCGCGGCGCATTTTGACGTTTAGAGTTAGCTACACCTAGATTTTTGAACCGTTGGCCGCGATGCTGCTCTTTGCCGTGAACCAAGCGGCGCCTGTCAGCGATTTGGCCAACAAGGCCGCGCGTTCCATATCAAACTACAGCCTTCCCACGAAGTAACCTTAGGATCCTGATCCAAAACGATTTTTCCTGGACGGCAACTCGAATGCGCCTGAAACGAACTCAAAGTCGTCGCTGATTTGCAACGGTTTTAAGGACGGTCCTCCGAGGACGAGAAGCGTGCGCCGAACTCCGGCTAATGGCAGGGAGAACGACCAAAGCGGCGAGTGACAGTTCACTCGGCAATTTGGCCATTCGTCAGAGCAGCTTTATCGTAGGGGAACACTACATTCGGATCGGCCAGATCCCGCGCGCGGTCCTTTCCGCCGAACTCGAAGCGCGTGAGAAGGTCTCGGATCACGTTGAGACGAGCCTCTGTTTTGTCGTCCGCGCGCACCACGGTCCACGGCGCGAATGGCGTATGCGTGCGCGCCAGCATCTCGTTGCGGGCTGCGCTGTAATCATCCCAGTGTTTTGTCGCTGTATCGTCGATCGGACTGAGCTTCCACTGCTTCAGCGGATCGTCTCGTCGATCCTTTAGCCGACGTTTTTGCTCGGTTCGCGAGATGTCCAGGTAGTATTTGAGGATGGTGACGCCGCAGTGGGCGAGGAGCTGTTCGAACAACGGCGCCGTCGTGAGGAATTCATCATATTCCTCGTTACTGCAAAATCCCATCACCCGCTCGACGCCGGCGCGATTATACCAACTGCGATTGAACAGAACGATTTCCCCACTCGCCGGTAAATGCGGCACCCAACGTTGGAAATACCAAGATTTCTGATCGCGGTCAGATGGCGTGCCGAGCGCGACGACGCGGGTCTCGCGTGGACTAAGATGCTCGACGATCCGCTTGATCGTTCCGTCTTTGCCGGAAGCATCTCGTCCTTCAAAAATCACCAGAACCTTCTTGCCCGATTTGATGACGTGTTTTTGCAGCCGCGACAGCTCGACTTGGAGACCGTGAAGTGTTTTGCGGGCGGCTTCGCGCTTTTCTTTCTTGCTCATCTGCAAATCCTGTCGTGAGGGATGTCGCGCACGCCTCGGTTTGGACCGTGTGTGGTGGGACGAGGTGTCCTCTCAACCGTACAAGCTAACGACCGCTATGGCGTCGCCTCGATTAGAGGGACCACGATCAGAAGACGCTACGTCCACGGCCGTCGTTCGAGCCAGCCCGCCGCTGTTTCGGGGTCGACACCGGCAACCTCTATCAGTCGATCCGGGTCCAATATTCGCAATCGGCGATAGTGAAATTGCACGATCCCCTCCTTGCGCATCGCGCTCAGGACACGGTTCACATGGACAAACGTCAATCCGGTAGCGTCACCGATCTGTTCTTGCGTGAGCGGCAACGCCATCTCTTCGATACGATTGCCCGGCCATTGTGCGCGGTAGCGAGTGAAGAGCTCGATGAGCAGGTGCGCCACCCGTTCGCGCGCCGACCGTCGCCCAATACTGGTCAGGTGGTCGAATGCCAGATTGCAATCGCGGGCCAGAGACCGAACCAGCCGTAGGCCGATTTCCGGATCGGTGCGCGCTTGCGAAGTCAAGACGGATGCCGGTATCACCGATACCGTCACATCGGTCAGGGCTTGTGCGCCGACCGTCGCCGGCCCTCGCCTCGACGGCAGAATACCCAGGATTGCGCCCGGCAGCGCGAACTGGACGATCTGCCGCCGGCCGTCTTCGAGAAGCGTGTAGACCGCCACCCAGCCGTCGAGGAGGTTGAACGCGGACTTTCCCGTCCAGCCTATGCTGAACAGCTCGCGGCCCGCCTCGATCTTGCGGTCGCCGGAGTGATAACGCGGGATCAGCCGATGCTGCTCCAGCGGGGACGCTGTGCCCTGCGGCGCGTCGTTTTGTACTTCCTGACGGCGCCCACGGCGCCGGGTCAACTCATCGCCCCGCGCGCACCCCCAGCGGCTCGCGTCGGCCAATGACAACTCACGCATGACCAGTCCATTCCGCTCGCGCTCGACGGTTCCCCAATCGTCGCGGCGGAGCGACCGGGCTGCCTTTTCTGTTAAAGACGCTCGATCCAAGCTCATATTACACCTCCCGGGCACAGAGCCCGTTTCGGCGACTGCTCACGCAGCCCATCAATCCTTCCTTTAGAAATGTCCCTGATGACCGTCGGCGATAGCGCGCCGAGGCACTCAGTGCGGTGCCGGTAGGCTCAGGCGTGTCCCCGAACGAAATAACGGGCTACACGCTGGCTGGAGGACCGTCAGAAATCGCGAGGTCGTGGTACGGGAGGGTCTCGGCCGAGGAGGATGAGCCGTGCAAAATCCGCGCGCGGAACCAACAATGCGGAGGATTGCCGTCGAATGCCCACGCCATCCTCATGTTGTGAGGGCATGGGCAAATAGCACATGGCGCACACGCTTTTGCAGCAACGCCCGTCGTGGAGCGGGCAATCGTTCTCGTCCGGCGATGCAGCGATAGAAGGTTCCGCAAAGCTGGCGTGGCTTGGCGACCTGGCTTGGCTTGCATGACCCGCATGAGCCTGCGCGGGCGCCGCTTGCGCCAGCAAGGACATCGTGCAGAACATCAGCAATGCCAGGACCTTGAGCATTATCTCGCTCGTATAGTCTTTTCATCGCCCGTCGCGCCGCCTTGGACGCAGCAAGGCTATATCAGATGGGCGGCGAGAATCCAGCCAGCATAAAAAGTCCACCATACTCTTGGCCAGTGCGTATTGACCCAAATCAAGGAAGAGGGCGCTGCCCGCGCCGTGTCTTGCGCTCAAACCATGCCATCCTCATGCAACCTGATGGCCATCGTCGCTGTTCGATCGATGTTTGATCGAGATTAAAGTGCGGATTGATCGCCGATGTCCATAAAGTGCGCGAGGACGTGCCCTGCGGATCGGAAATGCCAACGATAGACCCGACACCGGCAGAACGAGCGCGCTGGGTCGCGCTGCTCGTCTCGCGCAGCCGACAGAGAACCCTGCTGAGTCCGTTCTTTGCCAAGTGCGATGGTCTGCTCTTGATCGATCCGCTTGCGCCGGTTCGAGAGTTCCGGCCGAACCGCGAACGAACCAACGAGTCCATTTGCGCGCTCATTCTCGGGAGCGGTGTGACGAGGCTCGTCTGCGGCTTTATCGCGGCAGCCGAACGCGAGCGGCTCGCTGGATGCGGGATCGACGTTCGAGTCGGTTCGTGCGCCCGCTCCGTGGCAAGTCTAGTGCGCGAATTCGACGCCTTGCCGTCCGCCACCTCTCTACACGGTGAAGATATCGACCTTCCGGCAGAAACATCCGCTCGCGGCGTCAGACACCCTCGATACGCGCCGGCGTCCAAGGACAGCCGACCGCGTCGGCCGCGCCGGACCGACAGGCTCTAGCTTGACCCTGGTGCTTTCCTCGCCAGCGCCGGCGGCAGCACTTTAACCGAGATTAAAGACGCGCCCCCTGCGAGCGCCCAATGTTCGCCCGTGAGCAGAAGCGCGATTTGCCAAACTCCTCACGGCAGCGGCGCTTCGACCCTCCGGGTAAGGACTATGCCTGACGATTTGGCAAGGTCATTTAGCCCGGCGAGGCCGTCATGGAACCGCACACCAACCACATCGACCATCAACAACAACGGTCGAGCCGCTTTAGCGCGGCGAATATTGCGCTCTACGGCTTCCTGGCGATCGCCGCTTTCTACCTGATCACAGAACATCGCGCGCATCTCTTGGGCTGGCTGCCCTTCCTCATCATTCTTCTCTGCCCGCTCTTGCACCTGTTCATGCATGGGAAGCATGGCGGGCACGGGGGGCATGGCGGGGATGCAGGCTCACCGCCCCCACCGGCCCAATCCCAGTCTGGTCAATCCCCGCACCAGCATTGATCATTTCAGCGGAGCGCGCCCATGCACGACAGTATTCCAGCCTATGGTCTCTGGTCCCTTGTTGTCCTGAACTCGATTGTCTTCATCTTCTTCGCGTTCAGCTTCTTCAAGCCGTCGACCCCTCGCGACTGGCGCTCGTTCGGCGCCTTCAGCGCCTTCATCATCGCGCTCTTCACCGAGATGTACGGCTTTCCCCTCACGATCTATCTGCTCTCGGGATGGCTGCAATCGCGCTATCCAGGTGTCGACTGGTTCTCGCACGACGCCGGCCATCTACTCGAAGAGCTGTTCGGCTGGCGCGCCAATCCCCATTTCGGCCCGTTCCACATTCTCAGCTTTATCTTCATCGGCGGCGGCTTCATCCTGATCTCCGCCGGCTGGAACGCGCTCTATCAGGCGCAACGACAACACAAGCTCGCAACGACTGGCATCTACGCAAGAATCCGGCATCCGCAGTATGTCGGCTTCGTGCTGGTCATGTTCGGATTCCTGCTGCAATGGCCGACCCTCCTCACCCTCGCCATGTTCCCCGTCCTGGTGTTCATGTATTGGCGGCTTGCCAAGCACGAAGAGCGCGAATCTCTAGCCGAATTCGGTGACGCCTACGCGCGCTATATGCGAGACGTGCCCGCCTTCATTCCGCGCCTGTCGGCGCAGCGCGCCAATGCGCGCGGGTGATCGCAAGTCGAGGCCATCGTCCGACCGCCAACGTCGATGACCTCGCCGCGCCGTCTATTCAATCCACATTAAAGTCTGCCGCCGGTTCGTACGCATTCTAGTGGGGCTTCGCGTCAATCGACTGAGAAAGCCCGGTCATGGATGCCCTTGTTTTCAGAGCCCTTCGTCGCCTTGTCAAAACGGGAAGTCTCACAATTACGACGGCCAATGGCGTCGCCAGGACCTTCGGCGACGGAGCCGGATCGGCCGTCAAGGTCCGCTTCAGAACAGCGACGGCGCGGCGGCGGGTCCTGCTCGATCCAGCTGCGTCTTGGCGAAGCCTTCGTCGACGGTGATCGCGCGATCCTCTAGGGCAACGGCGGGACGCTGATGAAATCCGAATAGTGCCTGCGAAATGTCCCGCTTCGGACCTATCTGAGTTGGTGACCGACGCGCCGCACTGACGCGGAGCCAGAACTTGATCTGGATTAAAGATTTCAAGACACGCGGCGGCGAGGTTTGTGATCAGGATGTTGTCGCTTCCAGTCTATGGTCAGCGCGGCACAGAACTCCATCGCCGCCCTATAAAACCTCAGGCCGGGCCACCCTGACGGACGAGGAAGAATGAGCTCACCGCACTCCCATCACGACCACCACGATCATCATCAGCACGCGGGCGCTGAAGCGGCGCACCAGGCCGGTCATGGCGGCGCCAAGATCGTCGCGGCGGCCGGATCCAGCCATTCGGAGCATGCCGGTCATGACCACGGGGCCATGGTCGCGGACTTCCGCCGCCGGTTCTGGGTCACCCTGGTTCTGACGCCTCCGGTTCTGTTCCTCTCGCCGATGATCCGGCATTACCTCGGGCTGACGGACGCCCTGTCCTTCCAGGGTGACGGTCTCGTCCTCTTCGCGCTCTCGACCATCGCATATCTCTACGGCGGGTGGCCCTTCCTCACCGGCTTCTTCTCCGAGCTGCGCAAAGGGCAGCCCGGTATGATGACGCTGATCGCGATGGCGATTTCGGCCGCCTATTTCTTCTCGGCGGCGGTGACCTTTGGCTTCCCAGGCGAAGCATTCTACTGGGAGCTCGTCACCCTCATTGCCATCATGCTGCTCGGCCATTGGGTCGAGATGCGCTCGGTGATGGGGGCTTCGCGCGCGCTGGAAGAGCTGGTGCGCCTCCTGCCCGATAGCGCCACCCGTATCGACGCCGACGGCACGACGCACGACGTGCCGATCTCCGAACTCAAGCCGGGCGACCATGTCATCGTTCGTCCCGGCGCCAAGGTGCCGGTCGACGGCGAGATCATCGAGGGATCGTCAGGTTTCAACGAGGCGATGCTGACGGGTGAATCGCGTCCCGTCACCAAGACGGTCGGTGCAACGGCAATCGGCGGCGCGATCAATGGCGCAAACGCGGTCACTATCAAAGTGACCAAGACCGGCGATGCGACCTATCTCGCCCAAGTCATCGATCTCGTGAAGAAGGCGCAGGCGACACGCTCGCGCACGCAGGATATCGCCAACAGGGCGGCGGCCTGGCTGACCTACATCGCTCTGGTCGTGGGCTTCGGAACGCTGTTCGTCTGGTGGTTCTGGCTTGGAGCCCCGCTCGAATTCGCGCTTGAGCGCATGGTCACCGTCATGGTCGTGGCGTGCCCGCACGCGCTTGGCCTTGCCGTTCCTCTCGTGGTCGCCGTCAGCACATCGCTCAGCGCCAGCAATGGCCTTCTGATCCGCGATCGGGCTGCCTTCGAACGGGCGCGCAATCTCGACGCTGTCGTGCTCGACAAGACCGGCACGCTGACGGAAGGACGTTTCGGGGTCAGCGACATCGTGCTGCTGGCGGGCGGCGACGAGAACGCGGACCTTGCTTTTGCCGCCGCGGCCGAAATCCAGTCCGAGCACCCCATCGCTCACGGCATCGTCGCCGAGGCCAAACGCAGGAATCTGACCATTCCGAAAGCCAGCGAGGTGAGCAACATCACGGGCGAGGGCATCGTCGCCAAGGTCGATGGCCAAGACATCCGTATCGTCAGCCCCGGCCATCTCGCCCGGCAAGGCAAGCCCATCACCAACGAGAAGCTCAAGCAGCTCGAGGCTCAGGGCAAGACCGTGGTGGCACTGCTGCGCGATGGCGAACCGCGAGCGCTCTTTGCGCTCGCCGACATCGTCCGGCCAGAGTCCAAGGACGCGATCGCCGAGCTGACGCGGCTTGGCATCAAGGCCATCATGTTGACGGGCGATGCTAAGGGCGTCGCCGAGAGCGTGTCGAAGGAACTCGGTATCGCGGAGTATTTCGCAGAGGTCCTGCCCGACCAAAAGTCGGACAAGATCAAGGAGCTGCAGGCCCGCGGGCTTTCGGTGGCGATGGTGGGCGATGGCGTCAACGACGCGCCGGCGCTCGTTCAGGCGGACCTCGGCGTCGCTATAGGCGCCGGCACCGACGTTGCCGTCGAATCGGCGGATGTCGTGCTCGTCAAGAGTGATCCGCGCGACGTCGCGGCAATTCTCGGCCTGTCTAGGGCCACCTATCGCAAGATGGTGCAGAACCTCATCTGGGCGACCGGTTACAACACCGTGGCGATTCCGATGGCCGCCGGCATCACCTTCGGCACCGGCTTGCTGATGACGCCGGCGGTGGCTGCTGTCTTCATGTCCGCCAGTACGATCATCGTCGCGATCAATGCACAGTTCCTGCGCTTTTACCGCACGCACGGGTAACGGGCTTCGGCAGACCGGCCTCCGCAGAGGATGACTGGGTTCTCGGCCACCAATCGGCCGCGACCGGAGGGGGCGGGCCAACGCTTGGCCCCGAAAAATCCGCGCGCTGAAAGGCGGCGCCCAGCGTGTAACTCTTTAACGTCCGTCAAGGACGAGATGCTCAGCGCCGCGTGAGATCGGATGTGCGGGCAACACGCGACATTTTAGAGGAGCCTCCGATGCCGGTCACGATCCCTGCGGAACGCGAGCAGAGCGCGCCAGTGGCCCATGCCGGGACGGCCACGCGTCCCGCATTGCCCTCCCCGCCTGCTGACCGGCACGAACCGACACCGTCCGCCCCGGTGGCCGGCACGCCCTTCGATCCTACGGGAATATGGGCTTATTCGATCGACGCGTGGCAACGATGGGTCTTGTTCTGGGATGTTTTGCGAAAGAGGGCGAACATCATGCTGGAGCACGAGGAGGCCGGCATGCCGCCGGTGCTCACCTTCCAGTACGAAATGCTACTCGATGCGAGGCGGCTCGAACGCCCGGCGAATTATGCGCTACTGCGGATTACGACCGCCGGCACCGAGCACGCAGATGCGTGCGTCGACGACACCAAGCCCCCTGTCATCATCATGGATCCGCGCGCCGGGCACGGGCCCGGCATCGGCGGCTTCAAGCGCGAGTCCGAGATCGGTATCGCTCTGCATGAGGGGTTCCCGGTCTACTTCGTGAGCTTCTTTCAAGCGCCGAGCCCGCACCAAAGGCTCGTCGATGTCCTGCAC
Source organism: Pseudomonadota bacterium (assembly GCA_049324435.1). GTDB lineage: Bacteria > Pseudomonadota > Alphaproteobacteria > Rhizobiales > Xanthobacteraceae > Pseudorhodoplanes. The sequence goes on along the minus strand of JBMOOQ010000006.1, from coordinate 14,972 downwards.
GCGATGCATCACTTCGTTGACGAGGTGATCGCAAGACACCCCGGCAAGAAGCCCGTGCTTTACGGAAATTGCCAGGCCGGTTGGGCCGCCATGCTGGTCGCGATCCATTGCCGGGCGCCTGTCGGTCCCATCGTCCTCAATGGTTCGCCCCTCTCCTATTGGGCAGGAGAGTCGGGAGCAAATCCGATGCGCCTCGCTGGCGGCCTGCTTGGTGGAAGCTGGCTCACCCACTTCGTTGGCGATCTCGGAGACGGCCGTTTCGACGGCGCCTGGCTCGTCCAGAACTTCGAAACGCTGAAGCCAGAGGCGGCGATCTGGGACAAATACGCAAATCTCTACCTCGACCTCGATCGCGAGGAGGAGCGGTTCCTCGAGTTCGAGCGCTGGTGGAACGCCTGGTACAGCTTCAGCCGAGAAGAGATGGTCGAGATCGTCGACCATCTCTTCATCGGGAACGAGCTCGAGCAAGGCACGCTCAACCTCGGCGACACGGTAAAGATTGATCTGCGCAGTCTCGCGAGCCCGTTGGTGATCTTTGCCTCATATGGCGACAACATCACGCCGCCCCATCAGGCCCTGGCCTGGCTCAAAGCCGTCTACAAGACCACCGATGCCTTGAAGGAAGCGGGCCAGAAAATCGTCTTCATGATCGATCCTCGCGTCGGCCACCTGGGCATCTTCGTCTCAGCGTCGGTCGCGCGCCTGGAACACCGCGCCATTCTCGAGAGCCTCGATGAGGTCGGAAACCTGGCGCCCGGACTCTACGAGATGAAAATCGCCAACCCGACCAACGATCCCGACTGCCGCAAACCGCAATACAGCGTCGCCTTCGAAGAGCGGCGCGTCGAAGACCTGGCCTTCGACAACCCGCGCCAGGCCTTCGAACGCGTGCGGCAATTGTCGCAGGCGAACGAAACGCTCTACAGCAACTTCGTCAGCCCGTGGGTCCAGGTCGTGGCCACGCCATGGTCCGCCGAGGCGCTACGATGGCTTCATCCGATGCGAACCAGCCGTTACCTGCTGTCAGAAAAGTTTTCGCCGTGGATGCATCTCATCGCGCGGCTCGCCGACGAGGTTCGTCTGAAGCGGATGCCGGTGTCCCCCGACAATCCGATGCGATCCGCCGAACGCACCTTCAGCAAGCAGACGGAAGCTGCCATCGAAATCGCCCGCGAGGCGCGCGACAGCGCCCAGGAGCGGCTGTTTCGGAGGCTCTACAGCCATTAAACCGGTCGGCAACGCCGACGTTTTGGGATCCTGACGGCGCGCAATCCTGTCTTTCCCGACTGGCGCTGCCTCGTTGATCCGGAGGGCTCTTATTGCGAGGCCATCGCAAAACCTTGATGCGGATTAAAGATTCAGACCTGACCATCGCCTGCTCCTGTCAAGCGGCGTCTTGAGCGAGGGGACGATGATAACAAAGCGACACCATCAACGTTCGATGTCCACGCCGAGATCGGTGCCAACGTTGCTCACAGCCCTGATGACGGCCTGCGCGGAATGGTTTCGCGTTTCAGTCGGATCGGGCCAGCCCTTCGTGTCTCCAGATATGCGGATGTCGACCTTGCCTGTTCGATCGGGCCGCAGATTGGACGCGGGCTCGAAGCGGCATGGCCGCGGCTGAAGCAACCCAGTTGAGCTGGAGCGCGCTGACGGCGGTGCTCGTCGCGATGTTCGCGGTCACCGTCGGCTATGGAGTCGCGTTGCCAATTCTGCCCTTCCTGATCGAGCAGATCGGCGGCAAGAGCACGCCTCAGGCCTTGTCATGGCATACGGGGCTGCTGACGGGCGTTTACGTCATCGCGATCTTTGTCGGCGCTCCGGCCTGGGGACGGATCTCCGATCGATGCGGTCGCAAGCCGATCATTCTGGTCGGCCTTCTGGGCTTCGCCTCGACCACCGCATTCTTCGCCGTCACCGAAAGCCTTCCGCTTCTCTATCTCGGCCGCTTCCTCGCCGGGCTCTTCGCCGCCGCCATCACCCCGGTCGCCTATGCGCTCATTGGCGATTATGCGCCGTCGAAAGAATGGCGCGCCCATCGCTTCGCACTGATCAATATCGCCGGCACCGCCGGCTTCTTCATCGGGCCTTTGCTCGGTGGGCTGGCGGTGCGTGTCGCTGGTAGACTCTGGGCGCTGCCGACCGATCGCTCTCTTGCGATGCCGCTGCTCACGGCGACAGCGCTGGCCGTCGTCGCAGCCATGTTGGTCGTGATCCTGCTCCCCTCCGGGGCACGCCGCGAGAACGTCGATGTGATACCCGACGCTGCGCAGATCGAACGGCGCGCCATGCTACTGCTCCTGGCGACCGCACTGGTCACGGCGCTCGCCATCGGCGTCTTCGAAGTCGGACTGGCGCTCCGCGGGAAGGTCCTCGGTCTTGATGCCGCGCATATCGGCATGATGTTCGCCGAGTGCAGTCTGGTGATGGCGGTCGTGCAGGCCTTGGTGTTTTCGCCTCTCGTGAAGCCGGAGCTCACGCGCTGGTTTGTCGTGCCCGGTTTGGCGACGCTTGCCATCGGGCTGGTCATCTTCTCGCTCGTGAGTACCTCGGTCTTGATGTCGGTTGCGATCGCGCTGGTGGCGGCAAGTGCCGGCATGCTGTCTCCGGTGGCGACCTATTGGGCCTCGTTCGGTATCCCCACGAGCCAGGGCGCGCAGCTCGGCCGCATGACCGCCGCCGCGAGTCTTGGTCAGGCTTTGGGATCGATTGCAGGCGGCGCGCTGTTCAATCTGCCGATCCTGCCCGATGCGGGCTTCCTCCTCGCTGCACTGCTTGTCCTGGCGACGCTCTTGGCCTGTATCCGCCTGCCCCAACTTCTCGTGCCGGAACCGGCAGCAAGCCGATAGCTGCCGGCGAGGCGAATGCGCACGAGCCTCCGCACCGTTGAGACCACCCTTGAAGCCGATCGTCACGACTGGCGTGCCAGCATGGCGTTAAAGCGATAAAGGGCAATCGCCACGAAGCCGGCGCCGAGCCCGGCCATGATGAGAAGATCGCGCCAGACGACATCGATGCCAGCGCCGCGATAGAGCACCGCTTGCGAAAAGCGTACGAAATGCGTGGACGGCGAAAGGTCCATGATCGCCTGAAGGGCTTGAGGCATGCTCTCGAACGGCGTGAAGGAGCCCGAGAGCAAGAACATCAAGACGAAGACCGGGATCGAAAGCAACGCAAACTGCGGCATGGAATTCGCGACGGTAGCAAGCAGAATGCCGAGCGACGTCACGGCGAAGAGGTAGATGGCTGCGCCTGCGAGAAACAGTTCGATCGAGCCGACGATCGATGCACCCAAGATGACTTCGACGACGACATGGAGCGAGAATGCGGCTGCCAAGAGGATGACCAGCCCGTTCGCCCAGACCTTCCCCGCGATGATCTGGCTTGCGGTCACTGGCATCACGAGAAGATGCTCTATGGTGCCGTGCTCTCGTTCGCGCATCACCGCGGCGCCTACCAGAATGATGGCGAGGATGGTGATATTGTTGATAACGCCCATGCTCGCCGTGAAGCTGATCGCTTCGAGATTGGGGTTGAACATGGCGCGGATCACCGCCTTGACCGGAGCGAGCGAATCGGCGTGCGCCTGCTTGAGGAAGCTTGTCGTTTCCTGCGCGACGATCTCCTGGATATAGGCCGTGCCGACGCCGGCCTGTGAGATGCTGGTAGCGTCGACATTGACCTGGATGGCTGGGTTGCGGCCGGCGAGGAAGTCGGCTTCCAGACCATGCGGGATGTCGAGAACGAACGTGAAGGCGCCCTTGTCCATCACGCCATCGAGGCTCGATCGGTCGATTTCGACCGCCGGTCGAAAATGGGGGGGCCGGAGCGCGTCCTTGATCCGGCCTGAGAGGGTCGAGCGGTCGCCGTCGATGACGGCCACCTTGGCATCGTTGACGTCTGTCCGCATCGCTGTCGCCTCGGTATAGACAGCGAAGGTGAAGACATAGGCAATAAGTACCACCATCACGACGTCGCGTGATAGGCTGGCGAACTCCTTGACTCCGAGACGGAAGGCGTTCTTGATCCAGCGTCGCATCGCTACGCCCCCTGCTTGCGGATCAACAGCCGCGCGAGCAGCAGAAACCCGAGCGCGAACGCCACCAGCACCAGAAGCTCGCGGACTATGGCTGGGGTGTCGAGGCCCTTGGCGAACACCCCGAGGCTGATTGTCTGGAACCAGAGTGCAGGGAAGGACAGGCCCATCATGCGCCCGGGCCCCTCGAGCGAGGAAGCCGGAATCCAGAATCCCGAGTAGTGGGCCGCCGTCATCGCCGTGAAGATGGCGGTCCCGAAAATCGCGGCCACCTGGGTCGAAACGAAAGCCGAGACCAAAAGCCCGAAGGCCGTGGCGGCGAAGACATAGACGAGGGCTGCGAGCGACAGCGCCAGCAGCGAGCCCTTCGGCACGACGCCGAGCACGCCGCCGGCGAAGACCAGCAGACTGAGATAGCTCAGGACGCCGATCGCGACATAAGGGAGCTGCTTGCCGAGCAGATACTCGCCGACCGTCGCCGGTGACGCATAGACGTTCGCGATCGACCCCATCTCCTTCTCCCGCACAACGCCGAGGGCCGTCAGCATCGCCGGGAAGATGATCAGCAGCAGCATGATCGATCCCGGCGTGATCGCGAAGACGGAGCGGAAATCCTGGTTGTAACGAAAGCGCGGCTCGACCCGCAGCGTCTCGGCCGGCAGTCTGTTGGCGCTTCGAGCGGCCCGCGCGAGCTCGGCGGCATAGGTCTGAAGCGTGCCAAGGATGTAGGCGCGCGCGGTCTCGGCAGGGAAGGTGTTGCCGCCGTCGAGCCAGAAGCCGACCTCAGGTCGATGGCCTTGCAACAGGTCGCGGCCGAAGCCGGGCGGGATTTCGATCGCGAATTTGAGCTCGCCGGCGCGCAGGCGCCGGTCGATCTCGATATCTTCGTTCAAGCGCGGTTGCTCTACGAAGTACCGCGAGTTCGAGAACTGGTCCAGGAACGTCCGGCTTTCCAGCGACTGGTCGCGGTCGAACACTGCGTAGCGCAAACCTTCGATGTCGAAGGAGATCCCGTAGCCGAAGGCGGCCATGAGCAGGAGCGGACCAATCAGCGCGAATGCCAGCCGGATGCGATCCCGGCTGAGTTCGAGCGCCTCGCGGCGCGCGAATATCCAGATCCGCTTCATGGAGGCGAGCCTCGGCTTCTGCACCGCCATAGCATCGTCGTTCCGCATCGCTGAGCCGGGCCCGACCGCGCTGCGCGCATCATCCACAGCCGGCTCTTCGGCCCCGGCCGCCGCCGCATCCTCCAGATAGGCGACGAAGGCATCCTCGAGGCTCGCGGCCCCCCGCATGGCCTGGAGCTCGCGTGGTGCGCCGACTGCCAGCACTCGGCCCGCATGCATGAGAGAGACGCGGTCGCAACGCTCGGCCTCGTTCATGAAATGCGTCGAGATGAAGATCGTCACCCCGTCGCGGCGCGACATCTCGAGCAGCAGGCTCCAGAAGCGGTCGCGGGCCGCCGGATCGACGCCCGAGGTGGGCTCGTCCAGGATGAGGACATCGGGACGATGCAGGCATGCCGCCGCCAGCTGAAGGCGTTGGCGAATGCCCAACGGCAAGGCGTCCGGCAGCGTCTCGGCGACATCATCGAGTTCGAAGCGCGACAGGGCCTCCTCGACCCGCTCGCCAAGCCCCTTGCCGCCAATGCCGCACAGCCGCCCGTGCAGTTCGAGATTGCCGCGCACGGTCAGTTCTTCGTAGAGCGAAAAGGATTGGGAGACGTAGCCGATACGCGTCCTCGTCGAGATGTCGCGCGCATCGACCGGCTTGCCCAGGAGCTCGGCACGTCCTTCGGTCGCCGGAAGCAGCCCGGTCAACATCTTCATCGTCGTCGTCTTGCCGCAGCCATTGGAGCCGAGGAAGCCGAAGATCTCGCCGCGCTCGATGCGAAAGCTCACATGGTCGACCGCGATGAAATCGCCAAAGCGCATCGTCAGGCCTTCGGCCACGATGGCAGGCGGTCCGCCGTTCGCTTCGAGACGTGGCACGGAGGGCGCAACCCGCGCCCCGCGCCGTTCCGGGCGCTGCAGCTCGATGTAGGCCTGTTCGAGAGTAGCAGCGCCGGTGCGCGCAAGCAGTTCGACCTGGCTCCCGTCGGCGATGACCGCGCCATCGTCGATCGCCACGATGCGATCGAAGGCCCCGGCCTCCTCCATATAGGCCGTCGTCACGATCACCGTCATGGTCGGCCGCTCGGCTTGGATACGTGCGATCAGCGTCCAGAACTGGCGGCGCGACAGCGGGTCGATGCCGGTAGTCGGTTCGTCCAGGATAAGGAGATCGGGATTATGCACCAACGCGCAGCACAGCCCGAGCTTCTGCTTCATCCCGCCGGAAAGCTTTCCCGCCGGCCGATCGGCAAAGGGAAATAACCCGGTGACCCGCATGAGTTGGTCGATGCGTCGGCGCCGGCGATCGTCCGGCTGACTGTAGAGCCGGGCGAAGAAGTCGATGTTCTCGTAAACCGACAAGGTCGGATAGAGATTGCGTCCGAGTCCTTGCGGCATATAGGCGATGCGGGGCGAGGCCTCGCTGCGGTGCGCCGCCGAGGCCATGTCACCGCCCAGCACTTTGACTGACCCACGCTGAATGCGGCGAACCCCTGCGATCAGCCCGAGCAAGGTCGACTTGCCGACCCCGTCTGGGCCGACAATGGCGAGCTTGCAGCCAATCGGGATGGTCAGAGCCAAATCGCGAAGAGCGACCACCTTCCCATAGGCATGCCGGACGCCCGACAGGCTGACGGTTGCGGCAGGGTCAGCCTCCATCGGGCAGCCTCGGCGCAAGCTCGGTCGGCCAACGCGCGTCCCCCGTCACCTGGACATAGGCGTTGCCGGTCATTCCCGCCTTCAAATAACCGCGCTCGGAGGCGACCAGCGCCGGGTCGATGTGCAGCTTGACGCGATACATGAGCTTCTCGCGCTCGTTCGCCGTCTCTACGAATTTCGGCGTGAACTGGGCGTCGGCCGAGACGAAGGACACGGTCGCCGGCAGAACAAATCCGCCCGGGCCATCCAGCACGACGCGCGCTTGCGAGCCGACCGCCACGCGACCGGCGGAGGCCGTCGGAAGATAGATCGTCATATGCGCGTCCGAGAGATCGAACACGGTCAGCACCCGACCCCCGGCGCCGACAACCTCGCCGGTTCGCGCCAGACGATACTCGACGCGGCCGGACACCGGCGCCCTCAAGGTCATGTCGGCGATGGCCGCCTCGATTTGATTGACCTGCGCCACGGCGACTTCGACCGAGGCCTTGGCGTCCTCGACCGCGGCCTTCGCGGTCTGCAGCGAGGCCCGCGAGATGTCGCGTTGCGCCGTCCGGCGATCGAGCTCGGCCTGCGTCGAGGTATTCGTCCGCATGAGGTCGATGACGCGCTGGAACTCGACTTGCGCGAGATTCAACTCGGCTTCGCGCAGGGCAACACTCGCTTGGGCGCTCGCCACGCTCTGGTGACTGCGGTGAACCGCGGCTCTCGCGGCCGTCAATTGCGCCTGTATCTCGCTCGTATCGAGCCGGGCGAGCACGTCGCCCTTCCTGACATTGGCCCCTTCGTTCACGACGACTTCGGCCAGACGTCCGGCATATTTGCTTGTGATGTCGACGCGCTCGACCTCAATCCTGCCGTTAACTCGCACGAGGCCCACCGGCACGCGGTTCTGCGTTCCAAGCCAATAGACATAGGCTCCCGCCGCAGCAGTCGCGACCAACACGGCGATGACGACAACGGACGATCTGCGCACCTTTGCTTCCCTTGAACAGTGAGCGCCTACCGGCAGGCCGGTCCGGCGAATCCAGAAGACATCATCCGACCAGGAACAGGGCCACACTGACGTGCCGCCCCGCACTGGAGGTCCATCTATCTAAAGCACTTCATTCGCAGGCGACGATGCAAGTTCGGCAAGACGTAAACTTTAACTCAAATCAAGGTTGCGGCCGAGAGATCGCGTGCCGCTACGGCTTGCCTGGTAACGTCAGAACCGCCCGGAAATGACGTCAAGGGACTAACCCCAGACGCCTGGGGAATGGCCCAGAACTTAATCTCGATTAAAGAATCGAGCGGCCGCGCGGGCTTTATCGAGAGCCTGTCTTCGCCTTTGCGCAAGACATCATGAAGCCCCGCCCGCGTTCCATTGCAGGCCGAAACGAGACGACGAAAGACGAGAATGGCCCCTGCCCCAGCCCAGAAGACGTCCCCGCACGTCATCATTGCTCTCCCCGGCAACGAGGCTTTCGCGCAAGCGCTTGCGAACGCCAGCGCCGGCGAGCTGGGCTCGATCGAAACCCGCAACTTCCCGGATGGCGAAACTTATGTGCGCCTCGCCACGGACGTGGCGGGAAAAGCGGTTCTGCTGGTTTCGACGCTGGCTCGCCCAGACCAAGGCTTCCTCCGGCTCACCTTTCTTGCTGACGCGGCGCGGTCGCTTGGCGCAGCGACGGTCACGTTGGTCGCTCCCTATCTTGCCTATATGCGGCAGGATCGCCGCTTCCGACCGGGCGAGGCCATCACCTCGCGTACCTTCGCGCGCCTGATATCGTCCACCTTCGACCGGCTCGTCACCGTCGATCCGCATCTGCACCGCTATCCGGCCCTTTCCGCGCTCTATGAGATCCCGGCGCTGACGCTTCATGCCGCGCCGCTCCTGGCCAATTGGATCGCCGCGTCGATCGTCAAGCCGCTCATCATCGGTCCGGACGAGGAAAGCGAGCAGTGGGTCTCCGCAATCGCGGCGCGAATCGGGGCGCCGCACGCTGTGCTACGCAAGATCCGGCATGGCGACCGCGACGTCGAGATCGCGCTGCCGGACCTCTCGCAATGGAACGGTTTGCAGCCCGTTCTGGTCGACGACATCGCTTCGTCCGGCAACACCCTCATCGAAGCGGCAAGCAAGCTGCCGCCGCTGGGATTTCCCCGTCCCGACGTCGCCGTCGTGCACGGCATCTTCGCAGGAGATTCCTATGCGCGGCTGGCGCCGCTTTGCAGCAGGATCGTCTCCTCCGACTCCGTCAGCCACCCGACCAACGCGATCGGGCTCTCGCGGTCCATCGCCGAGGCGCTTGCGGCCGCCGACGCGCCCGATCCCGAACTTGTCCGTCATCGACGCCCACCCGAGCCAGTCGATGACATCCAACGCGCTGGCATTGATTCCTTCCCTGCAAGCGACCCTCCGCCCTGGACCGGCGGGGTCGCATAAACCGGCCGACATCGAGAAGGCAGACCTTCCAGGAAAGACAGCAGCGCATGGCCGAGACGACGTCATCAGCCTTCGAACCCTCTCAAGCCTTCGAACACTGGCGTGCCGGTTACGGCCCGATCACGCATAGCGACCAGACGGTCGAGCACATTCGCGCGGTCGCACAGTCGCTCAAGTTGAACCCGGACGCGCTTTACCGCCTGCTCGCCGCCGCCGACCGGCTGACCGCTGCTGCGATGTGGACGGTCGTCCACATGACCTATGCCAAGCGCGTCGACCTGTCGGGCGCGCCTCTGCCGGCCGAGGCTTTCAAGGCAGCCCCGGAAGGCCATACCGGCGGATCGCTGAACATGGTCCCCGCCTTTGTCGGCTACCTCACCGCGAACGCACTCTCGGCAACCACCCGCTCTTGGATGATGGGACAGGGCCATTGCGTCGCCGCGATTGAGGCGATCAACGCGCTGACCGGCGATGTCTCCGAAGCTCAAAAAGGCCGTTATGACCGCAGCGAGAAGGGCCTGTCCCAGCTTGCTGCCGATTTCTATTCCTACGCCATCGATGCCGATGGCCGCCCGGCGGTCCCGATCGGCAGCCATGCCGGACCGAACACGGCCGGCGCCGTCTCCGAGGGCGGCTATCTCGGCTTCGCAGAGGTCCAGTATGTCCATGCGCCGCTGCCGGAAGAGAGCCTGGTCGCCTTTCTGAGCGATGGCGCTTTCGAGGAGCAGCGAGGCTCGGACTGGACGGCGCGCTGGTGGCGCGCTGAGGATAGTGGCCTCGTCGTGCCGATCATGATCCTGAATGGGCGACGCATCGAGGAGCGAGCGCAGATTGCGCAGCAGGGCGGCGCGGATTGGCTCGCCGATCATCTCAGGCTCAACGGCTTCGATCCCTTCGGTATCGACGGCAAAGACCCGGCGGCCTTCGTCTGGGCGATCCTGACGGCCGAGGAGCGCCTCGGCCGATTTATCGCCGAGCCACGCCGCGCCTATCCCGCCCCCATTCCCTACGTCATCGCCGAGACCGTGAAGGGCTTTGGCTTTCCGGGCGCCGGCACGAACGCGGCGCACAACCTGCCACTCGCCGCGAACCCCTCGCGCGACGCCGCTTCCCGCAAGGCCTTCAACGACGCGGCGCGGGCCCTGTTCGTACCGCCTGACGACATCGAGGCGGCGGTCGCTGCGATCGCCGTTCATGGAAAGCAGAACCGGCCAGCGGAGAGCAGCCACCCGCTCGCGGTCCGCCATCCGTCAGCGCCGGACCTGCCTGCGCCCGGTTGGACCGAGATCGGCGCGCCGGCCGATTGCGCCATGCATGCGCTCGATCGCTGGTTCGTGCGTCTCGTCGACGTCAATCCCGCCCTTCGGGTGCGCGTCGGCAATCCCGATGAGCTGAGCTCCAATCATATGGGGGCGACCCTCGAGCGGCTACGCCATCGGGTCAACGCGCCGGAGACCGGCGTCGCCGAAGCACGCAACGGCGCTGTGATCACGGCGCTGAACGAGGAGGCGGTCGCCGCCGCGGCCCTTGCGAACAAAGGCGGTCTCAACCTCATCGTCAGCTACGAAGCCTTTGCGATGAAGATGCTCGGGGGTCTGCGGCAGGAGATCGTGTTCGCTCGCCGCCAGCGTGAGGACGGCAAGGAGCCGGGCTGGATTTCGGTGCCGCTGGTCGTCACCTCACACACCTGGGAGAACGCGAAGAACGAGCAGTCGCACCAGGACCCGACGCTCGGCGAGGCGCTTCTCGGCGAGATGTCCGATACGGCGCGCGTGCTGTTCCCCGTCGACGCCAACAGCGCGGTCGCCACCATGGCCTCGGTCTTCGCGGGACGCGGGCAGGTCGCCGGTGTTATCGTCTCCAAACGAGACATGCCGCATCGCTTCGACGGCGAGGCCGCCACCCGCTTCGTCGCCGATGGCGCTGCCCCGATCGAAGGGCAGGCCGAAGACGCGGAGTTGCAGATCGTTGCGATCGGCGCTTATCAGCTCGAAGAGGCGCTCAAGGCCGAACGCCGTCTGAAAGAACACGGACGCCGCGTTCTGGTGACGGCGATCAACGAACCGGGCCGCTTTCGGATCCCACGCGACCCGATCGAGGCGCGTTTCGTGGCGACGGACGACGCGCTGAAGCGCCTCTTCCCTGTCGGCGTCCCGCGGCTGATCGTATCGCACACGCGGCCCGAGCCGATGCTCGGCCTCTTGCGACGGCTCGACGACGGGCCGAAGCTCACCGCGGCCCGCGGCTATATCAGCCGTGGCGGCACGCTCGATGTCGCCGGCATGCTGTTCGCCAACCGCTGCTCATGGGCGCATCTGATCGACGCGGCCGCTCCTTTGGCCGGCTGGGCGCGTGAGGACTTTCTGACGATCGCCGAACGCAACGCCATCGATGGGAAAGGTTCACCCGCCGATCTGTCCACACCCATTCATTGAAGGACGACATGCTGACACTCACTTCCCTCGGCGGCGCAGGCACCGTCACCGGTTCGAAACATCTCCTTACCAATGGCGACAAGCGCATCCTGATCGACTGCGGTCTGTTTCAGGGCCTCAAGAATTTGCGCGAGCTGAACTGGGAGCCGCTGCCGATCGCGCCAGCGAGCATCGACGCCGTCATCCTGACACACGCCCATCTCGACCATTCGGGCTATCTTCCAAGGCTGGTGCGTGACGGCTTCCGCGGGAGGATTTACGCGACGTCCGCGACGCGCGATGTGTCGGAGCTCATCCTGAAGGACAGCGGACACCTTCAGGAGAAGGACGCCGAATACGCCAATCGCAAGGGCTTCTCGAAGCACCAGCCGGCGCTCGCGCTCTACGGCATCCATGATGCAGAGCGCAGCCTCGAGTTCTTTTCGACCGTGCCCTTCGAAGAGCCAGTCAAGCTGCCGTTCGGCGCAACGCTCACCTTCCGCCATGCCGGCCACATCCTGGGCGCCGCTACCGCCGAGGTCGAATGGGGTGGACGCCGCATCGCCTTCTCTGGCGATCTCGGCCGCTTTGCCGATCCGGTTCTGCCCGATTCGGTCCCGGTGCCGGAGGCGGATTACGTTCTGATCGAATCGACCTATGGCAACCGCGTTCACGATCCCGCCGATCCGACCGAAGCGCTCGGCGCTGTCGTCGAACGCACGATCGCGCGCGGCGGGACGGTCGTCGTTCCCGCCTTCGCAGTCGGACGCGCCCAGTCGCTGCTCTACCATCTGTGGAAGCTCAAGACGGCCGGGCGCTTGTCGAAGGTGCCGATCTATCTCGACAGTCCGATGGCGATCGATGCTACCGCCCTTCTCCACGCCCATCGCGACGATCATCGCCTGACGCCGGAGCAATGCAAGGAAGTCTGCGCGATCGCGACCTACACGCGCGACGTAGACGGCTCCAAGGGCATCACGGCAAGCCCCTACCCCAAGGTCGTAATCTCGGCGAGCGGCATGGCGACCGGCGGGCGCGTCCTTCATCACCTGAAGGCATTCGCTACCGACGCCCGCAATACGATCCTTTTCTCCGGATTCCAGGCGGCCGGCACGCGCGGCCGAGCGATGCTGCAAGGTGCGCAAGAGACCAAGATCCATGGCGAGTGGATTCCGGTTCGCGCCGCGGTCGAGGAGCTGTCGACACTGTCGGCGCATGCCGATTCCAACGAGCTCCTGCGATGGCTCTCGGGCTTCCGGCGACCGCCGTCTCGTGTCTTCATCGTGCACGGCGAGGACGAGGGCTCCGAAGCCTTGCGCGTCCGCATCGACCGGGAGCTCAAATGGAACGCCGTCGTTCCCCGGCAGAACCAGAAGTTCGATCTATGACGCCTGCCGACAACACGATTCCCGCCCAACCGACGCTGCGGGTTCGCCGCATCCGCCTGCACACGCAGCACCAGGCTGTGGTCGTCATGCGAACCGATTGCCACGTCTGCCGGTCGGAGGGCTTGTCGGCCCGCTCGCAGGTGCTGGTCTCGGACGGCAAAGGTCAAGTCCAGGCGACCTTGTTCCAGGTCGACGGCGACGACCTCATCGCCATCGACGAGGTCGGCCTCTCCGAAACCGCCTGGGAACGGCTCGGCCTCAGCGACGGTGATGCGGTCCGTGTCAGCCATGCGCCCGCGATCGACTCGCTCGCCAGCGTGCGTCACCGCATCTATGGCAATCGGCTGGACGCGCACGCCTTTGCCGACGTCCTAAGGGACGTGGTGGCCGGGCGCTACACGGAGGTCCACCTTGCGGCGTTTCTGACCGCCAGCGCCGCCCTCCCCCTCGACGAGACCGAGACCGCCGATCTTACCGGCGCCATGGTGGATGTCGGCGAGCGGATGCGATGGGACGCGCCGATCGTGGTCGACAAGCACTGCGTTGGTGGCCTTCCTGGCAATCGGACAACGCCGATCGTGGTCGCGATTGTCGCCGCGAACGGGCTGGTCATGCCCAAGACCTCGTCACGCGCCATCACCTCCCCGGCCGGCACCGCCGACACGATGGAAACGCTGGCGCCGGTGGAGCTCGACATCGCCACACTGAGGCGCGTCGTGGAGAGCGAAGGCGGCTGCGTCGCCTGGGGCGGCGCCGTGCATCTGAGTCCGGCCGACGATATTTTCGTGCGCGTCGAGCGCGAGCTCGACATCGACACCGAAGGCCAGCTTGTCGCCTCCGTGCTGTCCAAGAAGATCGCAGCGGGGTCGACCCATGTCGTGATCGACATTCCCGTCGGACCCACCGCCAAGGTGCGCCGCGAGGAAGCGGCCAGCCGCTTGGCTGAGCGCTTGAGCGCAGTCGCGACCCGCTTCAACCTCGCGACGACCTGCGTCCAGACAGACGGCTCTCAGCCTGTCGGGCGCGGCATCGGCCCCGCGCTCGAGGCACTAGACGTGCTTGCCGTGCTGAACAACGCAGCCGAGGCGCCCGACGATTTGCGTCGCCGCGCCGCCGCTCTGGCCGGAGCCGCGCTTGAGATCGGCGGCAAGGCAGCGAGAGGGCAAGGCGTCAACCTCGCGCTCGCAACGCTCGCCAGCGGCCACGCGTGGTCGAAATTCGAGGCGATCTGCCAGGCCCAGGGCGGCCTTCGTGCGCCGCCGAAGGCGCCCTACGTCCATCCGCTGACGGCAGTCCGTGCCGGCCGTGTGGTTCATATCAACAACCGCAAGCTCTCTCGGCTCGCCAAGCTCGCGGGTGCGCCGGAAGCGAAGGCGGCGGGCGTTCACATGGAGGTCCGGCTCGGCGACGAAATCGATCGCGGCCAGCCGCTTCTCCATGTCCACGCCGAGACGACGGGCGAGCTCGCCTACGCGCTCGATTACGCGGCGCGCGCCGGTGACATTGTCGAGGTCGAGGCTTGAGATGGCGTTGGCCAGGGTCGATGCGGCGTGCGCATCGGGTGGACGGATTGGCGAGATTGAGTGTACGCACGACTACGCCAGGGCAGGCGTGGCGCGCTTGCGCCCGATATCTGGCCGCCGCAGCGTGACACCGAACAGTGCGGCCCGGCGGCAAGACGGGCCGCGATGTTCTTGAATTTCAGGCCTGACCGATCCGGGATGGGTCGCGCGCCACCTCTTGAACAGTAATGGACAGTCGGTTGCACCAAACGTTCGTCCTTTCAACGCGTTCTCTCGCTGTTTTCGCGTAAGCGTTGTTTTCAGGCCACGACGTTGAGGGATGCGGCGGTGGGATAGGCCCAGGGCAGCAACTCGTCGATGCGGCTGTTGGGGTGACCGTTGACGATCCGGGTGAGAACGTCAGCGAGGTAAG
>JBMOOQ010000005.1:0-17063 GCA_049324435.1 Pseudomonadota bacterium | reverse complement strand
CCATGGTCGTCCCTCGATGATGCTTGGAGCGGACGTGTCCGACTCCGTTGAATTGACACCATCAGTTTGAGGGACGACCACCTACCGCCGCCACAATCTCGGCGGCAGGCCCGTTACACCATCTACAGAATCATAAGCGGGAGCAGACCTTACCTTGATGGCGCGAGCGCGGCATTCGCCGTGGAAGAGGGCAATCCGATCCGGCCGAAGCCCGGCAGTTTCAGTGCCGGATCGCGAATGTCGAGCCCCGCGACAAGACCGCCGAGATTGACCTCGACACCCTCCACCCAGCCGACTTTCAGGCCGAGGAGCCCGTAAAGGTTGGCCTCGACGCCGGTGCCGCTATCGGTCCAGCCGAGATAGGGGCCGGGCCGGAAATCGCGGCCGATCGCGTTCGGCGGCAGCGTCGTCTTGAGCTGCGGCAGGTCGCGCAGGATCGCGGCGACGAAGGAATTGCTGTTCGGTCCCGGCCATAGCCGGTAATCGCCGTAATTCGAATAGCGGTATTCTTTCACGGCCTTTTCGATCGCCGGGATAATGGCCTCGGCTTCGTCGCCCGTGATGTCGGCGACCACGGTCGGCGTCGAACCGTACCAGCGGCCGTCCGGCGCCCAGCCATTCATGCGCACCGGATTGCCCCAGCCGACCACGTCGTAGCGGGTCCAGCTTGCAGCGCCCTTGCGTTTGAAAACCACCCAGCTGTGGACCGCGACCGCGCCTTTCAGCCCGCCGGTGCGTCCGGACAGAAACAGCACGCGCGCCTCGGGATGCGCGGCGGCGGCGGGGAGCGCGCCGATGCTCGACCAGTCGGCATTGCGCCAGCCGCTCGGCCGGTCTTCGAAGGCGAACAGCGCGGCGCGTGCCGCGACCGGCACGAGAAAAAGAGCAAGAATGGTGAGCATGATGATCTTGCGCGCGGAATGGCGCTTCTTCGGCGGCGAATGCATGACGCGAAGTTAGGAAGCGATTTGCGGCCGGACAAGGGCGGCATCCTTGCTTGGTCCGGGCAATGTCGCGCTTCGGTGTGCCTCAGACTCCGCTCATTCCCGCGAAGGCGGGAATGCAGTCCTCTGACTCTGGGTCCCCGCTTTCGCGGGGACGAACGGATCGCTTATCTCACCCGGTTCCCGCTCAGCGTCACATGCGCATATTTGCCAACGCCGTCCTTGGTCAGGTCGCCGGTGACGCGCTTGTCCCATTCCATGCCGACCACAGCGCCGTGCTTCGTATCCGCAATCAGATTGTTCGCGATCAGCGCCGTTCCCGAACCCGGCACCACGCTGACCGCGACGCCGACGCCGACGCTGCGCATGACATTGTCGCTCACGATCACGTCGCGCAGATACGGCCCGTAGCCAACCTCGATTCCGCAGGTTGCGGCGGTCTCGATCACATTGCCGGTCACAACGCTGTCGGCCGCAATCCCGATGCCGATGCTGCTTCCATTGCGGTCAGGCACAAGATTGCGGATCAGGTTGCCCTGAACCACCGCGAGCCGGCCGCCGACATCGAAATTCGTCACCGAAATGCCGACGGTAGCGCCGTCCACCGTGTTGCCGGTGATCGCCGCTCCCTCGAACGAAAACTCCGAATAGATCGCGACCTCGCCCATGCGGGTGCAGACATTGTCCGCAATCTGGATGTTGGACGCGGAATTGCCGCGCACCGCAGAGAAGGCGCATCCGTCGATGCGGTTGCCGCGCACCATCACGTTGCCGGCGCGATAAACGCTGATGGCATTGCCGTAGGGGCCGTCGCCGCCGGCATCGGCGCGCGTATCCTCAATACGGTTGTCGGAGACGATGGTTCCGTCGTTGCCGAAGGACGAACGCCAGATCTGGATGCCGTTATTGCCGGAACGCCGGATCACATTCCCCGCAATGCGAAGCCCGGTGGAGTCGATCACGAACAGCGCTCCGTCGCCCGCATCCTCGATCACGCAGCCGGTCACCGCGCCGGAGCAGCGTTCGAGTGTGATCCCGTTGCGGCCGGCATTCAATATCGCGCAATCGGTGATCCGGATGTCCTGGCTATCGGCGACGTGCAGCAGCGCGCGGCCCTGAGGCGGCTTCAGCCGGTCGCCATCGATCACGAGGCCGGTGAGATCGACATTGGCGGCGCCATTGCCGGTGAACAGCGCAGCGGCGCGCGAGAGGACGAGGCGCGCCGCGCCGCGCGTGCCTGCGATCTTGGCATTTGGCGGCAGACGTAGCTCCGCCGCGCGGTAGGTGCCGGGCGGCAGCAGCAGGACGGTGCGCGCTTCCGCCGCTCGGTCGATTGCCTGTTGCAGTGCCTGCGTCTGGTCCTGCGCGGAATCCGGCTTCAGCCCGAACCCGCCGGCATCGATGCCGAGAAGCGGTGCGGCCTTTGCCGGCTGAACCGTCGCGCCGGCGGTCGCGGCGCCAAGGGCGCTGGCGGCAATGATGGTGCGGCGGCTGACGCCCATGGTGATGCTCCGTGATCCGGACCGGATTGCATCAACATAGTCGTGCTGTGCCGACGCCTGCCGCCCGCGGCTCAACAATCGCGTATCAGGGTTAAGAGCGCCGCCGCGCCGCCGGCCTCGCGGGCCCACAGCATTCGACGATGGGACCGGTAATTTCGGGGCGTCCGGCGCAGCAATCCATCATCAGGAACTCGATCAGGCCGCGCAGGCCAGGATAATTCGCAGCGTAGATGATCGACCGCGACTCGCGGCGCTGCGTGATCAGCCCGGCGCGCTCCAGCTCCTTGAGATGAAAGGAGATATTGGAGGCGGAGACGCCGAGTTCGTCGGCAATCGCCCCGGCCGGCACGCCGTCCTGGCCGGCTTTGATCAGCAGCCGCAGCACAGACAGCCGCGTCGGCTGGGACAGCGCGGCGAAGGCGTCGAGTGCTTGACTTTCTTTCATTTTTCAATAGTTATTGAAATATAGGAATGTTGAACAAAGGATAGTCGTCATGACGGCTCTTGCAAGACCGATTCCGCTGACCCCGCCGCCGGCGGGCGAGATTTCTACTGCAGGCCTTCTGGCCGCGCTTGAGCCTCACCCGCAGCGCCGCCTTGTTTTTTCCTACGAAGGCCGGGACGTTCTGCCGGGCTATCACGTCACCGAAGTGAAGGACGGCCGTTTCGAGGCGCTGGATTGCGGTGCCAATCCCGAAGCCTGGCGCGAAACCTTCATCCAGCTCTGGGACGTGCCGGGCGAACCCGGCCGCGCGACCCACATGCCGGTCGCGAAATTCATTGCGATCATGCGCAAGGTCGGCGA
The DNA here is from genome assembly GCA_049324435.1 of Pseudomonadota bacterium. Lineage (GTDB taxonomy): Bacteria > Pseudomonadota > Alphaproteobacteria > Rhizobiales > Xanthobacteraceae > Pseudorhodoplanes. The sequence goes on along the minus strand of JBMOOQ010000005.1, from coordinate 13,812 downwards.
GGTGGTCGCGTTCGACGAGACTGCGAAGCTCACCTTTGAAGTCAGCGACGGCAAGGGTGCGATCCAGCTCTATTGCGCGGACGGCATCGCCGTCGAGGACCAGGCGGTCAGGGTGTTGCTGTCGCGCCGCCCGGCCAGTTGCAAGCCGCGCGACCGCTGGCTGGAACAGGACAACCCGAAGCTGTCGCGCCAACCCTGTTGCGGCTGAGTGATCCGCACAGCGATTTACGGCATCGATTCGCATTCCACCGCGCCGCGCGACAGCACCGTGGTGCTGCCGCCGGCGTCGATCGTCACCTCGGTGGCATAGACCACGATGCTCGGATTGTTCCGCGGTGCCTTGTCGCGCGTATAGGCTTCGGCGCAAATCGTTGCCGACGGGGCCTTCATCTCCGCGGGGATCAGCCCTTCCTTCACGAGCTGTCCCCAGCACGCCTTCGTATTGTCCATCAGCGAGCAGGGGGCATTGATGCCGCGCTTGTAGCGCAGCCGCAGAATGCCGTTCTCAAGCGTCAGGCTCTGCAGCACCGGATTGCTCAGCGCCGCATCGCGCAACAGCACGTTTCCAGTCTTCGCATCGATGATGACGAAGCCGGTGGCGCCATGAGGGTCGAGATCGGAGAAGAGGAGAAATGCGCCCCTGCGGCCATCGAGTATCATGCCGGCGGTGTCGAGCACGATGTCGCCTGGGCGGGTTTCGGCAGTGCAGGGCGCCTTGGCGTTGGGGACGATAACGGCATTTTCAGACGCCGGACCGTCCTGGGTCTCCCGCACCATCAGGTCGGCGAAGTAAGTGCAACGGATTTCCGTCGAATCGTCCGGTTTGGGCGTGACTGTCTGTACGGACACAGGCTTGTCGAACTGGTCCGGTGTCTGGGCGTGAGCGAACCCGGCACCGCACAGGGAGAGGCCGGCGATGATCGCCCAGCGCAGTCGCGGTGTGTCAATTTTCGTATCAGTCATCACACTCGTCCGGTTCAAAAGCTACCGCCGCTTCCGGTGCAGGGCGGCAGCAACCGTTTTCATCGCCGCTTCGCCGGCTGCAAGCAAGCGGTCCTGCGGCATGCGCGGGGAAACGGGCGGCACATGAATGAAGGTTGCGATTTTCGGCCCGCGCGGTTTTTCCGCAGCGCAGGTCGCGTGCCAGAGGATGTAATTGCAAAGATAATTCCCGGCATTGCGCGACAGCCGCGCCGGCAGCCCGGCCTTTCTCAATGCACGCAGGAGTGCCGTGGAGGGGGCGCGGACTGCAAGGCTGCGCTCAGCGGTGCGATCGATGGGACCGGGACCGCGCATGTCGCCGCCCGCATCCGGATGAGGCGAGATGCGATTGCGCGCCAGCGTCTCGACCCGGATCGCACGCGATGCCGTAGCGAGCCCGAACATGATCAGCGCGTCGGGCTTGAACGATTTGAGGAGACGCGGCAGCGCGCGATCAACGGTTTTATACCGGGTGGCGAAGACACGCGCCTTGAGCGCGGTGCCGGGGAGCGGCTTTCGCACCAGCGCACGGACCAGAGGGCCAGTGGGATTGTCCGGCGCGCCGGGAAACGGGCCGAAGCCGGTCACCAGAATGCGCAGGGGCCGGGTGCTCACAGCCGTTTTCTCATCCGCACCGGACATCAAAACGCATCTGACGATCCTGCGCTACAGGCCCATTGCGGCCGCGATCTCCTCGACCGCGAGCATCGGCGAGAGTTTGCCCGCGGCGACCGCCTTCTCGATCTGCGGCAGGCGGCTTTTCAGTTCCGGGTCGGCGCGCAGCTTGGCGAACAGGCGCTCTTCCAGCATCGACCACATCCAGGTCACCTGCTGGTCGCGCCGCTTGCGTGCGAGCGCGCCCGATGCTTCAGAAGATTGCCGATAATCGCAGATGCTCTGCCAGATCGCGGCCAGGCCATCGCCGGTCAGGGCCGAGTAAGTGACCACCGGCGGCGACCAGCCGTCGCTCGCCGGCTTCAATATATGCAGCGCCGCGCGATATTCAGCCGCGGCTTGCTGCGCCCGCTTGATATTGTCGCCGTCCGCCTTGTTGACCGCGATCATGTCGGCGAGTTCGACCACGCCCTTCTTGATGCCCTGCAATTCATCACCGGCCCCCGGCAGCATCAATACGAGAAAGAAGTCGGTCATGCCGGCGACGGTGGTCTCGGATTGCCCGATGCCGACGGTCTCGACCAGGATCACGTCATAGCCTGCGGCCTCGCACAGCAGCATGGTTTCGCGTGTTTTCGCTGCGACACCGCCGAGTGTGCCGGAAGAGGGCGAGGGGCGGATGAAGGCATTGTCGTCGGCTGCGAGCCTTGTCATCCGCGTCTTGTCGCCGAGGATCGAGCCGCCGGTCCGCGTGGAGGACGGGTCGACCGCGAGCACCGCGACCTTATGGCCCTTGGCGGTGAGGAACGATCCGAGCGCGTCGATCGTGGTGGATTTGCCGACGCCCGGCGAACCGGTGATGCCGATGCGGATCGCTTTGCCGGTATGGGGCAGGAGTTGCTGCACCAGCTGGTGGGCCTGCTGGCGATGGTCTGCGCGCCGGCTTTCGATCAGCGTGATGGCGCGCGCCAGCGTGGCGCGATCGCCGGACAGGATGGCGCCGATTTGATCTTCGGTCGACGTTTTCGGCGACACGATCAGACCCTCGGGATAAGCGGAATATTGAGGGACTGGGCGGCTAACCGCATTGCGGTGTCCAGTGTTGCCAAAGCAACATTCTCTTCCAAGGCGAGATGAACGTAGCTTGCGTCATAAACAGTCAGATTCTGTGACGCAGCGAACAGGGTGAGGACGCTCATTTGATCGATTGTCAGCGTTTCGTCGAACGAGATGCGGAAAATCGAAAGACTTTCGAGAATTGTTTCGATGTCCTCGATGACAAGGCGTCGACGCCGGACACTTGTCAGCAATGCATTCGCGACTTCGACTGGCCAATGCGGTGGAACGATGATGTCCAGTTCAGGCAGACTTTCGTAGATATCCGGCGCGATGCGGATGTCGTCTTCTTGCAGCAGCCAGGCAACCATCAGAGAGGCATCGACGACGATCAATGGCGGCCCTCGTCGATCCAGCTCTTGATTTCATTGTGGGTTGGATTGACCTTTAGTCTGTTGGCGATTTCACGTAGGCGCTCCAGGGCCTGCCGGCGCCTTTCGATCTTTTCGGGCGTGAATTCTGAATCGTCACAAGTCGCCTGCCGCATCACGGGTGAGAGCTGCGCGACAGGCTTGCCATTACGCGTGATCACGACCCGCTGCCCCTTCTCCACCTGCTCGATCAGCCTGGAGAGGTTGGTCTTGGCTTCAAAAATGCCGACGTGCTTCATCGCTCAAGTCTAGCTAGAGTAGCTAGACTAGTCTAGCTATAAGGCAAGCCTCTGATACGAATGAGCTATTCCGCCGCCTTCTGCCCGTAGCCGAGCCGCTGGTTGAGCTTGCGGATCAGGTCTTCGGCAGCTTCGGCGATCACCGTGCCGGGCGGGAAGATGGCCTCGGCGCCAGCCGCTTTCACCGCGTCCCAGTCCTGCGGCGGCACCACGCCGCCGACCACGATCATGATGTCGCCGCGGCCCTGCTTCTCAAGTTCTGCCTTAAGTTCAGGAACGGCCGTCAAATGCGCGGCAGCAAGCGAGGACAGGCCGACGATGTGCACGTCGTTTTCGACCGCCTGACGCGCCGCTTCGGCCGAGGTCGCGAACAGCGGACCGATGTCGACGTCGAAGCCGAGATCGGCAAAGGCTGAGGCGATCACCTTCTGGCCACGGTCGTGGCCGTCCTGCCCGACCTTGGCGACCAGGATACGCGGCCTGCGGCCCTCGTCGGCCTCGAATTGCTGGACCAGCTTCTGCACGCGCTCGACGGCGTCGGACATTCCGCCGACCTCCCGCTTGTAGACGCCGGAAATCGCCTTGATTTCCGCGCGATGACGCCCGAACACCTTTTCGAGCGCCGATGAAATCTCGCCGACCGTGGCCTTGGCTCTCGCCGCATCAATCGCGAGCGCGAGCAAATTGCCGCCCTGTGTCGCGCCGTTGGTGAGTGCGGCGAGGGCGGCTTCGACCGCTTTTGGATCGCGTTCCTTGCGCAGGCGCGCGAGCTTGTCGATCTGCAATGCGCGCACGGTGGAATTATCCACCTTCAGCACGTCGATCGGCGTTTCGCTCTTTGGCTTGTATTTGTTGACGCCGATCACCGATTGCACCCCGGCATCGATCCGCGCCTGTGTCTTCGCCGCGGCTTCCTCGATGCGCAGCTTGGGGATCGACGCCTCGATGGCCTTCGCCATGCCGCCCAGGTCTTCCACTTCCTGGATGTGGCCCCACGCCTTCTTGGCGAGCTCGTAGGTGAGACGCTCCACATAATACGAACCGCCCCACGGATCGATGATGCGTGTGGTGCCCGATTCCTGCTGCAAGACGATCTGCGTGTTACGGGCGATGCGGGCGGAAAAATCGGTCGGCAGGGCGAGCGCCTCGTCGAGCGCATTTGTATGCAGCGACTGGGTGTGCCCTTGCGTCGCTGCCATCGCCTCGATCATGGTGCGGGCGACGTTGTTGAACACATCTTGCGCCGCCAGCGACCAGCCCGAGGTCTGGCAATGCGTGCGCAAGGAGAGCGAGCGCGCATCCTGCGGCGAAAATTCCTTCATCAGTTTCGCCCAGAGCAGGCGCGCGGCCCGCATCTTGGCGACTTCCATGAAGAAGTTCATGCCGATCGCCCAGAAGAACGACAGGCGCGGCGCGAACCTGTCGATGGGGATGCCGGCATTCAAGCCAGCGCGCACATATTCGATGCCGTCGGCCAGCGTATAGGCGAGTTCGAGATCCTGCGTCGCGCCGGCTTCCTGCATGTGATAGCCGGAGATCGAGATCGAATTGAATTTCGGCATGTTCTGCGAGGTGAACGCGAAGATGTCCGAAATGATGCGCAGGCTCGGTGCGGGCGGATAGATATACGTGTTCCGCACCATGAACTCTTTGAGGATGTCGTTCTGAATGGTGCCGGCGAGCTTCGCCGGCGGCACGCCCTGTTCTTCGGCCGCGACGATATAGAGCGCGAGAACGGGAAGCACCGCGCCGTTCATGGTCATCGACACCGTCATCTGGTCCAGCGGGATGCCGGAGAACAGCGTGCGCATGTCGTAGATCGAGTCGATCGCAACGCCAGCCATGCCGACATCGCCGGCGACGCGCGGATGGTCGGAGTCATAGCCGCGATGGGTCGCGAGATCGAACGCGACCGACAACCCCTTCTGCCCGGCAGCGAGATTGCGGCGGTAGAAGGCATTTGAGTCTTCGGCCGTGGAGAAGCCGGCATATTGGCGGATCGTCCAGGGCTGGTTCACGTACATGGTCGGGTAGGGGCCGCGCAGATAGGGCGCGATGCCGGGATAGGTTGTCAGGAAATCGAGTCCGGCGACGTCGCTTTCGCCATAGGCCGGCTTCACTGGAATGCCCTCCGGCGTCATCCAGTCGGGCGCGGTCGAAGCGTTGGCCGCCGCGATCTGCGGGGCCTTCCAGTCGATGGATGCGAAATCGGGCAGCCGGCTCATCTCGCTCAATCCGTAGCCCGCATTAAGCGCAGCGCAATGCGGGGTTGATCGCTCCCGGATTTCGCTGGCGCTCCATCCGGGCTACAAAACCTTAGCTTAGCAGATATTGTGCATCGCATCACGGCCGAATTCGCAGCCTCTCGTGCGCCGCCTTCAGCGTCGCAAGCGCATCGCAACCGGCAAAGATATAGGTCTGCACACCGGCCTGTTTCAGCGCATCGGCGAGTTCGCCCTCCCGTCCAGCAAGGTAGATATGCTTTGCACCGGCCGCCGCGAGCGTTCGCGCCGCCTGCGGGGCTTCTCGCGCGTAGACTTCATCGGACGAGCACAGGCAGGCGAGTGCGGCGCCCGATGCCTTGAACGCGGCAGTGAGATCGCCGCCTGAAAACTCTATGGCTTCGATGCCGCCGGCCTCGAAGAAATTCTTGGCAAAGGTCGCGCGCGCGATGTTGTCGGCCGGCGTGCCGAGGGTGGCGAGGAAGACTTTCGGCCGGGCGCCGGTTGCTTTCAACATGGCATCGGATGCGTCGCGCAGCGCCTCATAAGGCGCGGCGAGCCGGAGGCAGGGGAGGGCCTTCTGCGAAGGCGGTTGAACGACTTGCGGTGCCGCTTGAAGGACCTTCACTGCATTTTCGGAAAGATGCGGGAACTCGCTGGTCCCGGTGAGAGGATCGCGGCGCGTTGCGATCGCCTTTTCGCGCGCTGTACGAGTCTCGGCAACCTGTTTCTGAACAATGCCGGATTCGAGCGAGGCTGCAATACCGCCAGCCTTCTCGATCCCCTGGAACAGCGTCCACGCCCTGCGGCACAGGTCATCGGTCAACGCCTCGATGCCGCCCGAGCCTGCCGCTGGATCGGAGACCTTCGCGAGGTTGGACTCTTCAAGAAGGATGAGTTGAGTGTTGCGCGCGACCCGACGCGCGAAGCTGTCTGGAAGGCCGAGCGCCGCAGTGAACGGCAGTACCGTCACCGCATTCGCGCCGCCGAGTCCCGCAGCGAAGGTGGCGATCGTCACTCGCAGCATGTTCACGTAAGGATCGCGCTGCGTCATCATGCGCCACGCCGTCTCGGCCGCAACGAATGCCGGCTGCGGCGAAAGTCCGCTCGCTTCCTCGACGCGCGACCAGAGCTTTCGAAGCGCGCGGAACTTCGCCATCGTCAGGAACTGATCGGCGTCGGCCGAAAGCCGGAAGAAGATCATGCGTCGCGCATCGTCAAGCGCAATGCCGCCCGATTCCAGCGCCCGCCAATACGCGACCGCCACCGAGAGCGCATAGGCGAGCTCCTGCGCTTCCGAGCCGCCAGCATTATGGATGACCCGGGCATCGGCCACGGCGAACGGTCCGCGGAAGCCTTCGTCCGCCAGCGTGCGGGTCATGCGGGCAAACAGCGGCGCGATCTCGCTCCAGGGCATCGGTACCGACGAGCCGGCCGTCATCAGGCCGATTGGATCGAAGCCGATGCGAAGGTCGCAGGCGGCCGGATCGAGCTTGCGCGACTTCACGATCGCCGCGACATGCGAAGGCACGTCTTTGGCTTCGCGGGTGAGCATGAATTCGATCGGCGCTCCGGCATCGAGATAAATACCGTCGAGAATGCGTGCGATGCCGTCGGCCGAAACGTCGATGCCGAAACCGGCGGCGCCAATGGCGCCGGGGCAGACCAGCACGAGCCCATTCGCGCCGTTCTCGAGATCCTCCAGCGCCTGTTTGTTGGCTTCCTTCGGATCGGGATGATCGACGCGCGCCATGATCTGCCACGGCGCACCGGGCGCGCGGCCGGTCAGGACAGGCGCATCGGCCCGGCGTTCATAGAGCGGCTCGATCCTGATGCCGTCATAGGTGGCGTTGACCAGTTTCTTTTCGAACGGCGCGCCTTTCAGCACGCCATCGACCAGCTTCAGCCATTGCTCGCGGGTCGCGGGTGGAAATTCGGAGGCGAGGGGGAGGTCGGTCACGGACATATCTTACCCATTTTGGGAATGATGGAACCCAATTTGGGTCTAGGCAAGTTGCCGGCTAGCGTCTCAGGGCAGCCGCTCGATTCCACTTTGGTCGAGCCGCACCAGCGACTCGCGCAAAGATCGCCCGGCTATCGCAGCGTCCGGCGCGATTTCGAGCAGCGGCACCAGCACAAAGGCGCGCTCGAACAGGCGCGGATGCGGAAGGGTCAGCATCGGTTCGTCGATGGCCTCGTCGCCATACGTCAGAATGTCGATATCGAGTGTGCGCGGCCCCCAGCGGGTCTCATTGCGGCGGTCGCGGCCGAAGCTGCGTTCGATCTTGTGCGCGCGATCGAGCAGGCCGCGCGGCGACAATGTCGTCTCGACTTCGATGCAGGCATTTATGAAGGGTGCCTGGTCGGTCACGCCCCAGGGCGGCGTACGATAATCTGAGGACCGCGCCAGCAGCGCGACGTGGCCACCGTCGCAGAATGCATCGATGGCGCGGGCGATGGTGCCGCGCGCGTCGCCGACATTGCCGCCGAATGCGACAAAGGCGCGGGGCATCTGATTTTACTTCCCCCGGCTGCGGGTGATGATCACGCCGACATCGTCGAAGGTGGCGGCAATCGGCGCATGCGGCTTGTGGACGGTGATGCGCACGCGAGTGATACGCGGGAACCGCGCAAGGATCGCATCGATCACCGCGCCCGCCGCGGCCTCGATCAGCTTGTACCGCTTGCCGCAAAAGGCTTCGGTCGCGACCGCTGCAACTTGATCGTAGGACACGGTGTGCCGCAACCGGTCCGAACGCGCGGCTTCGTCGAGATCGATATCGAGCAGGAGATCGAGCTTGAAGCTCTGTCCGACCTTGCCCTCATGCGGCATAACGCCATGATAGGCATGCAGCGCGAGCCCGGAGATGAAGATGGTGTCGGTTTCTTTCACGTCGCGCTCCCGGTTTTGGCTCTCTCAATCGCTTCCGCAACCCGCAACGCCTGCACGGTCTCGAAGACATCGTGCGTTCGCACCATCGCAGCGCCTTCCCGGACCGCGATCAGATGTGCTGCGATGGAACCGCCCAGCCGCTGCATCGGTTCGGACGGCACGACCGACGAAATAAAGCGCTTGCGCGACAGCGCGATGAGGATCGGCAGCCCGAAGCATTTCAGCTTTGCCAATTGTGCGACCGCAATGATGCTCTGCTCCGGCGTCTTGCCGAAGCCGATGCCGGGGTCGATCATGATCTGCTCGCGGCGGACGCCGGCCTTGGCGGCGATGGCCAGCGAGCGTTCGAAATAGCGCAGCATGTCGTCGACGATATCAATCGCCGGATCGGCCTCGGTGCGGTTATGCATGACGATGACCGGCACGCCGTGGTCGGCGACCACCCGCGCCATGTCCGGATCGCGCTGCAGCCCCCAGACATCGTTGGCGATGGTTGCGCCCTGACGGATCGCCCAGTCGAGCACCACCGCTTTCATGGTGTCGATCGAGACCGGCCTGCCCAGCCCGGCCACGGTGGCGAGCACCGGTTCCAGCCGCGCTTTCTCGATGTCTGCGGTCACCGGTTGCATCCCGCCATAGGGCCGGGTCGATTCCGCTCCGACATCGATGATATCGGCGCCCGCCGCCACCATCTGCGTGGCGTGAGCGATGGCGCTCTGCGGATCGACGAAGCGGCCGCCATCGGAAAAGGAATCCGGCGTGAGATTGAGGATCCCCATCACCGCCGTGCGGTGCGGGGAGAGCAGGGTGTCGAGCGACAGGACGCTCGCCGCTTTGGTCGCAATTGCGCTCATGGCCTGCGCATTGGGCGCAGGACCGGGTCCCTGTCAACCGGGATGGATCAGCGGTAGGTGATCTTCGGGGGCAGCTTCTTGGCCGCTTCCACCCAGCGGCCCACCGCCTTTTCGGTCGGGACCAGCCGGACCAGCTTACGCTTGTCGTTTTCCGCGCGCATCGCAGCCGCGAGCTTGGCCGGATTGCGGTATTTCAGTTCGCGCACGGTATCGACCCCGACCCGGCACAGGAGTTCGGCGTAGTTCATGCCAAGCCCCTTCACGCGCAGCTTGTCGGCGAGATTGGCAAAGCGGAGAAGTTCGCGGGGCGGGATTCCGGTCTTCAGCGACAGCGCCTCGCGATCCTTGGCGCTCTTCGTTGCCTCGAGCAGACGGTCGGACGTGCGAATACCGGCCGATCGCAAGCGTTCGATCACGTCCGGCGCAAGGCCATCCAGCTTCTTCAAGGATTTCGACACGCAGAGATCCCCGCTCCGGGCCGTCACGCGAATTGCGACAGGCCCGGGATCGCGGCGACCAGTTCGCCGACCGCATCCTCGCCCATCTTTTCGCGCGCAAAGCCGAGCAAGGTGCGGGCCGCGTCCTGCACTTCGCCCATGCCGAGGCCAAGCCCCATCAATTGGGTGCCGACACCCATGATGCCGCCCATGCCGAATGCGCCGCCCGAAGGTGCCGCGGCCGCAGCCGCCTCCGCGCCCGGCATTGCGTCCAGCAGAGGTTTGATCTTGTCCGCCGGCGCTTCCTTGATCAGGAACGCCAGGATGATGCCGACCGCCTTCTCGGCGACCTCACGGTCGATACCGAGTTCGGCGACGAGTCGCCCGACGAGCTCGTCCATTGTTTGTCTGCCCCCTCCCGCACTGACGGCGGGTGATGTCCGGACATTGATAAAGGAAACTAATGCAAAGAAAATATGCCGCCTGACAAATATGCAACGGTGTGACACGCTCGCCACTATGATCTTGCATCTTCAAATATAGTTCCGCAGTGCAACGTCATCGCAGCCGGCGTTGACCGCGCAAGCGCGACGCATCAAAAATGCGATTGATTTCAAGAGGGATGCGGGGCGATGGCAAAGCGGGCCAGCAAGTCGGCGAGTAAGAAATCCGCCACGGTGTCGGCTGAGGCGGATGCGACGGCCGAAATTGCGGCTGCGTCCAGGACGGATACCAAGACCAGCCAGTCAGCCAAACCTGCCAAGTCAAAACCCGCGGCCAGCCCGCCACCGCCCGCAAAATCTGCCGAGCCGCTTGAGCCGGAGGGCACGATCTTCGTCGGCCAGAGCGTCAAGCCCGAGCGCATCCTGCTGCGCATGGCGAACCGCCATGGACTGGCCACCGGAGCGACCGGTACCGGCAAGACCGTGACCCTTCAGGTGCTGGCTGAGGGCTTTTCGCGCGCCGGCGTCCCGGTTTTTGCCGCCGACATCAAGGGCGATCTCTCCGGCATCGCGGTGATGGGTGAGGCCAAGCCGTTCCTGGTCGAACGCGCGCAGAGCATGGGGCTCGAGTTCCAGCCGGATTACAGCCCCACGATCTTCTGGGACCTGTTTGGCGAGCAGGGCCATCCGATCCGCGCCACCGTGTCCGAGATGGGCCCGCTGCTGCTGGCCCGCCTGCTCGACCTCAACGACGTGCAGGAAGGCGCGCTCAACATCGCGTTCCGGATCGCCGACGATCAGGGGCTGGCGCTGCTCGACTTCAAGGATCTGCGCGCCATCCTCGATGCCATCGCGCCGTTCGCTACCAAGAAGGAGGCCGAGGAGGGTACCGGCAACCCGCAGCTCGACGAGATCAAGCGCGCGGTTGCAAGCTACGGCAATGTCACCAAGCAGACCGTCGGCACCATCCAGCGCGCGCTGCTGGTTCTGGAAAACCAGGGCGGCGAAAAATTTTTCGGCGAGCCCGCGCTCGACCTGCGCGACTTCATGAAAACCGACCGCGACGGCCGCGGCTACGTCAATATTCTCGCCGCCGACAAGCTGATGGCCAATCCGCGGCTCTACGCGACCTTCCTGCTCTGGCTTTTGTCCGAACTGTTCGAGGAACTGCCCGAAGTCGGCGACCCCGACAAGCCGAAGCTCGTGTTCTTCTTCGACGAGGCGCATCTTCTGTTCGACGAGGCGCCGAAGGCGCTGCTCGACAAGATCGAGCAGGTGGTGCGGCTCGTGCGCTCCAAGGGCGTCGGGGTCTATTTCGTGACGCAAAACCCGCTCGACGTGCCGGACAAGGTGCTGGCGCAGCTCGGCAACCGCGTGCAGCACGCGCTGCGTGCCTTCACCCCGCGCGACCAGAAGGCGGTGCAGACCGCGGCGACGACCTTCCGGGCCAACCCCAAGCTCGACACCGCGAAGGTCATCATGGAGCTCGGCAAGGGCGAGGCGCTGGTGTCTTTCCTGGAAGAGAAGGGCACGCCGTCGATGGTCGAGCGCTGCATGATCCGCCCGCCGTCCGGCCGCATGGGGCCGATCACGCCGGCGGAACGCGCCGCGATCATGGCGAAAAGCCCGGTGAAGGGGAAATACGACACCACGATCGATAGCGAGTCCGCCTACGAAAAACTCAGTCAGCGCGTCGCGAAAGAGGCGGCACCTGCCGGGCAGCAGGAGGAGTCGGGCGGCATCACCGGCTGGATCGGCTCGATCTTCGGCACCAACCGCAAGCGCGGCGAGCCGCTGACCACCGGCCAGCAGGTGGCGCGCAGCGTGGCCCGCACCGTCACGACCACGGTGGTCGGCGGCGTGGCAGCCGCGATCGGCAAGCAGATCGGCGGCCGCACCGGCGCCTCGGTCGGCCGCTCGATCGTGCGCGGCACGCTGGGCGGGATTTTGCGGCGATAGACGCGGTCTCGTGTCCCGGGCGCAGCGCAGCGGGAAACGATGCGCTGCAGAACCGGGACCTACGTTTTGAATGGGTCCCGGCTCTGCGATGCATCACTTCGTGCTGCATCGCGTCCGGGACACGATGCGGAGAGATAAGCACATGACCTCCACCGAAGCCCTGCCAGAAGTTCTCGACCGCATCGATGCCGATCTCGATGCCTCGCTCGCGCGGCTGTTCGATTTTCTGCGCATCCAGTCGATCTCGACCGATCCGGCCTATGCCGGGCAATGCAAGGCAGCCGCGGAATTCGTCGCGAAGGACCTGGCGACGCTCGGGCTGAAGGCCGAGGTGCGGCCGACCGCGGGCCATCCGGTGGTGATCGCCAAGCCCGAAAAGCAGAATGGCGGACCGCGCGTGCTGTTCTACGGCCACTACGATGTGCAGCCGGTCGACCCGCTCGACTTGTGGACGACGCCGCCCTTCGAGCCGCGCATTGAGGATTTAGGCGAGGGCCGCAAGATCATCGTCGCGCGCGGCGCCTGCGACGACAAGGGCCAGCTCATGACCTTCGTCGAAGCCTGCCGCGCCTGGAAGGCGGTCACCGGCTCGCTGCCGCTCGACATCACCATGATGATCGAGGGCGAGGAGGAATGCGGATCGAAATCGCTGTTTCCCTTCGTCAAGGACAATGCCGACGAGTTCAAACTCGACATGGCGCTGGTCTGCGACACCGCGATGTGGAACAGGACCACGCCGTCGGTCACCACCTCGCTGCGCGGCCTGGTCTACGAGGATGTGACGGTGACGGCCGCCGACCGCGATCTTCACTCCGGTCTGTTCGGCGGCGCTGCGGCAAATCCGATCCGCGTGCTGGCGAAGGCGCTGGCCGCGTTGCACGACGACAACGGCCGCATCACCATTCCCGGTTTCTATGACGGCGTGCCGGAATTGCCGGCCGACATTAAAGCGGACCTCAAGGCGCTCAATCTGACCGCTGAGGAATTTCTCGGCCAGATCGGCCTGAAATATCCGGTCGGCGAGAAGGACCGGATGCTGATCGAGATGATTTCGACGCGGCCGGCCTGCGACGTTAACGGCATCATCGGCGGCTATACCGGCGAGGGCGCCAAGACCGTGATCCCGTCGCAGGCCAAGGCGAAGGTGTCGTTCCGCCTGGTCGGCAATCAGGACCCGGAAAAGGTGCGCGATGCGTTCCGCGCCTTCATCCGTGCGCGTGTGCCGGCCGACTGCAAGGTGGAATTCGAGAACCATGGCTGTGCGCCGGCTTTGCAGCTTCCGTTCGACAGCCCGGCGCTGGCGAAGGCGCGGCATGCGCTGCAGGAGGAATGGGGCCACAAGGCGGTGACGGTCGGCGCCGGCGGCTCGATCCCGATCGTCGGCGACTTCAAGCGCGTGCTCGGCATGGACTCGATCATGGTCGGCTTTGCGCTCGACGACGACCGCGTGCATTCGCCGAACGAGAAATACGACCTGACTTCGTTCCACAAGGGCACGCGCAGCTGGGCGCGCATTCTCGCGGCGCTGGCGGGGTAGGTGGGAGCGCGGGGTGGCTAGAGCGGTTCATCGCTTGACTGAATCGGGAGGGATTCCGGATCAGCGCGATTTGTGATTCAAGATGCTGGCTGGGACGGAGGCCAGCATCCGATGACCCGACCCCTATCCAACGATCTACGTGAGC
>JBMOOQ010000004.1:0-103754 GCA_049324435.1 Pseudomonadota bacterium | reverse complement strand
GACCCCGGACAGAAGCCAGTACCCGGCAGAAGGACGATGCAGAAAGGGATTGACACACCACGGCCCGTTACAGAAGCCCGGATGGAGCAAAGCGCAATCCGGGACCGGCCGCTCCGCCACCCCCCGCATTCCGCTGCGCTCCCTGCGTGCGAATGATCGCGCTCACGTCTCCGGTCCTGCGCGCCATCTGGCTCTGATGATGCGCCGATCATCGCGTTGGCCTGCGCTATTGCGGCCCAAAAATTTTGCGATACCTCCGGCTTTCGACAATCCGCGAAGCCATTCCTTAAACAGATTTTCGGCAAATGCGGGCGGACCGCGCAGCAATATGCTCATATGGTGCAACCCGATCCTGCCGCACTCGCTTCTTGCAAGATGCCGGCAACCGGGGATGAGGCGGAGAGGACGTCCGCCCTGGAAAGCGACTGCAAGCAGAGGGAATGGTCCCATGCGACTGGTTGCTGGATGCCTGATCGCAGTTTTCATTCTGGTCGCCTACGACGACTTCGCGCATGGCGGGCGTTATCGCGTCGCTGTCGGGCAGATGGTCGGCCACATGTCGAGCGTGAGCTGGCGGCACTGAGAACGGCGGCACCAAGCCGCCGGTGACCGCACCGGGACCTTCATCGCCTGCGCCTGCGAGCGATCCACGCCGACCTGGCTCCTGTGATTGGGTCGTGATTTGCGGGGTCTGGACGCGCCGCGCAAAATTCAGGCAGGCTGTGGCGCGCGCTCCTCACAAATCCGGGTAACATCATCACGTAGTCCTGTTAGCCCACCCGCATGCGTCACATTCGCGTCTATTCCTGGTATGGCTATTTCGGCGCACCGTTCCCGCGCGGAGTGGGATATTCGCGCGGCCTCGATGTGCTGGCCGGCAAGCTGTGCGCCCTGCCCGGCGTCACGGTGGCGCCGACGCACGCGAACTGGCTCAACCCGATCGGGCACGGGCGTCTCCATGCGGCACCGGACTTTACGGGTAAGATCGAAACCATCGAACTGAACGTGCTGCATCAGCATATCGCCGCCGACCGCAGCGCGCACGAGATCTGCATTGACGCGGTTCATGCCCTGTCGGTACCAACGAGAGAACGGATACCGGCATGAGGATTTATCTTGCCGCCATCGGCTTGCTGCTCGCCTCCCTTGCGCAGGCGCAGCAGGCCCCGCTGCCGAAGGAGGTGCAGGCCGCGATCGACCAGGCGAAGGCGGATTGCGGCGAGCGGGTGCGGCTGAAACCCGCCTTCGTTGCCAGCAGGGACGTGAATGGCGACGGCGTTCCGGACTACATCCTCGATTACGAGAAGTTCCAGTGCGGCGGCATGGCCTCGTATTTCTGCGGCTCGGCCGGTTGCCTCACGCAGGTCTTTGCATCGCTTCCCGACGGTTCGTATGCGAAGGTCTGGGACGAGAATGTGCGCGCGATGCGCTTTGCCAAGGTCAAGGGCAGGCCGGCGATGATTGTCGATCTGCACGGTTCGGCCTGCAACAAGACCGGCTACCTGCCCTGCCCGAAGACGCTGCTCTGGAACGGCAAGACTTTTGCCTCGAAGCAGTGACGGAACGCTTGCCCCTTCTCACTTTGCAACACCCGGCGCGCGGTGCATCTTGCTCTGGATGTGGGCTTCGATCAGCGCCTCGGGCTTGATCCCGTAATTTCCACGGAACGGCGCATCGAGCACCGCAATCATGTAGATCACCAGCGCGATGAACAACGACAGCGTGCCGCCGATGATGGCATGGGTGAGCGGGCGCAGGTCGAACATCCAGATCACGACGACATTCATGATCGACCCGACCAGCACCACGAACCACATGATGCGCGGGATCGAACTGGTCCCGGCCGAAATGCGCAGCCGCCGCGCCTCGACAAAATCGTCCAGCACCCGCAGCGTTTCCGCGTAGCGGACGCTGTGGGCCAGGTCTTTCGGCTCGAACTGGCCGACGACGCGGTGCAGATCCGTAAGAATATCGATCTCCGTCGGATTGGCTTTGCCTGCAGCCTGCATTTTCCAGCCCGGACCGGTGACCTCGTCGATGTAGCGGTCGAGCACGCCGAGCAGGTCGGGACGCGAAGCCGTCGGATAGCTGTTGATGTCGCGATACAGCTTGATGACGGCTACCGCCTCCCGCACCACCGCGTCCTCGGCCTTGTTATGGTTCTCGAACACGGCGATCGAAAGCAGCGCCAGCAGCACCCCGAAATAGAGGGCGAAGGCATTCAGCAGAAAGCCAAGCACGGTGTTGATATCGCGCTCGCCGCGGAATAGCCGGCAGATATACGGTTGCAGCAGATAGGAGCCGACCAGCGTCGGCACCACGAAAACCGCGCAGACGAAAAACAGCCCCGCAACAAACGGCAGGTCGTGCAGCCAGCCCAGAATCGGAGTGTTTGACATGGCAGAACTATAGCGGTCTCCGATGCTACGCCAAACGGCGAACCTCGCTCACTCCGCTGCGCGTGAGACCGCCTCGTCCATCTTGCGCACCGGATTGACCAGCGTGCCGAGCCCGGTGATCGAGACACTGACCGGCCCGCCATAGGCGGTGATGTTGGCCGTGTGCAGGCTTCGCCGCGCGCCGCCCGGCCGGAACGCGGTGCCCATGGAGATCACGTCGCCCGGCCACAGCGAATGATACCGGGTGATATAAGCGATCACCTCCGGCACCGAATAGGTGTAATAGGCGGTCGAGTCCTCGGCGATCAGCTCGTCCTTGTGCCAGGCCAGGACATCAAGCGTGTGCGGGTCCGGCACCTCGTCCTTGGTGACGAGATAGGGGCCGAACGGACCGAACGTATCGGAACCCTTATAGCGTGCGGTATAGGACAAATGCTGCTCACGCCGCTCGACCTTGGTCGGGTCCTCCTTCGACGGATACAGCGCGTAGTAATGCACCATGTCCTGCGAGCGCATGAAATTGCCGGTCATGTCGTTGAGGATCGAATACCCGTAGACGACGTCGAGTGCGTTCTTGGCGTCGACATGCCGGCAGGTCTTGCCGATGATCACCGCAAGTTCCGGCTCCGGATGCACCGAGCCGTAATAGTCATAGACCTCGATCGGCTGCTTGTGTCCGACCAGCGACGAGGCCGGCTTCAGGAAAAACAGCGGATGGTCGGGCGCCGAAATCTTGCGATCATTGCTCGCGGAATTGTTCAGCGCCACGCCGCAGATCTTCGACGGCCGCCGCACCGGCGGATGATAGACGATCTCGCTCGCCGCAATCGCTGTCAGCTTGCCGGACTGGTCCGTGGTCAAGGTCTGCGCATCGCGGAGAAATCGCGTTCCCTCATCGCCGGCCTCGATCAGTGCCAGCATGTCGGGATAGGCCTCGCGGCCGAGCGCTCTTGCGGCGTCGGCAAGGTCGATGACGCGATTGTCGTCGAGCGCAAAGCCGATGCGGTCGCGGTCCTTCCAGCGAAAGCTCAGGAGTTTCAAGGGCGCCGTCCCTGTCCTTGTTGTTTGCGATTGCGGCGACAATGTTGGAGCCGTAGGGCTTAGTCAACAATCCGCCTGCCCACCGATCGCCCATTACAGGAAACGGCACGTTCGACGCGCCACCCCCCTCTGTCTTGGGCGCGCCCCTCAGCCGCGCTTCTATAATGTGAGCCGCAAAAATGCGCCGCGCCCCCGATTGTGCCGCGAATAGGGCGCGTATTGCAGCGAGCCTGCCCGAATGCGTCGGGCCAGAGCCGCAAGATGCTACGAAAGACAATGAAATCCGTAGGTTAACAATCGGCCTTTTACGCCACCATATTCAGGTTAATCTCGGACCTCGCTTGAAGGGGCTCCGGCCGCATGTCACGGCTGCCCTTCTGTATCAGTGGTGGACCGTGGCATGTTGTTCGGCGTTCCCATCGAATATCTGATGTTCGGCGGCATCGGCTTCTGCCTCGCATGGCTGACGGCGCTGATGGTGCTGCCGGCGGTTCACCATCGCGCGGTTCGGCTCGCCCGCGAGCGCTACGACGATCTGCCGCTGTCGATCCAGGAAATCCGCGCCGAGAAAGATACGATCCGCGCCGGCTTCGCCGCGGTGACGCGCGATCTTGAAATCCAGCTGGAGCGACTGCGCGACAAGACCGTCGCACACGCCACCGACGTCGCCCGGAAAAATCAGCTGGTCGAGCGCCTGAAGCAGGAGATCGACACCTTGACCGCCGCCTTGCGCGACAGCGAAGGGCGCGAACACGCGGCACGCGAAGCCTTGCGCGAAGCCAAACGCGGCTTCGCCGACAAGGAGGTGACGCTCGGCACCGCAGAGGGCGAGATTCTGGTTCTCAAGCGCGAACTGGCGGCGAAAGACGCCGCTCTGCGCGCGACGGAAAAAGAACTTGCAGCAATCCGCGACGCGGTTTCGGGAGAACAAGGCGACGTGCGGGCCGCCTTGAACGCCGCGCAAGCGGAGATCAAATCTCTCAACGCGCGCCTGAGTGACAGTACCGCGCGCGAGGAGACGGCGCGCCATGAATTGCGTGAAGCGCGGCGCGGCCTGCTCGATAAGGATACCGTCCTCGGCACCGCAAATGACGAAAGAGCAAAGCTGCAGCGCGAGCTGGCCGCTGTCCGTGCGGAGCTCGCCGGCAAGGATGTCGCGCTGACGCGTGCCGAGAAGGAGATCGCGGCAATCAAGGCCGAAATTTCCGCACTGACCACCCTGCTGGTCAGTACCGGTGGCAACGAGAGCGCGGCGCCGCGTCCGGAGGACCCGCGGCGGCCGGTGGATATCGTGCCGTTTATCCCCGCGTCGCATACGATAACCGGCGAGTCCGTCGCACAGGAGCAGCCTTCATCGACGCCACAACCTGGCGTATTGCCGATATCGAAGCATTTGGCTGCCCCCTCGGCCATGAGCGAGCGCGAGCCGCACGCGCCGATCGATCTCGTCGCAGGGCCGACCCGGCTCATCCCGCCCACCATTCCGCAGAGCAACGACAGCGTGGGCCGGGCCATCAAGGAGATCGCCGAGGCAGCAAGGCGGGCCGACGAGCGCGAGCCTGGTCCGAACCAGAGGCTGCGTGCGGCCTATGCGCCGTCCGCCACGACCTCGACCTGACCGAACCGGAGCGACGCGCGGTCCGAGGCGTTGCGATTCCGGTTTCACAGCATTGCGCGTTTGGACTTGCGCTCGCGCGAGCGGAGTTGAAAACTCCGGCCCTCTGAAGCCGCCGGGTCAAAGATGTCCACACGTCCTCATATCCTGATCGCAGGCGCCGGTATCGGCGGCCTCACTGCAGCGCTTTCACTTCTGTCACGTGGCTTCCGCGTCAGCGTTCTGGAGCAGGCGCGCGAACTCGGCGAACTCGGCGCCGGTGTGCAGATATCCGCGAATGGTGCGCATGCGCTGTTTTCGCTTGGGCTCGAACCCGCGCTGCAGAGGGTGTGGTGCGAACCGGCCGGCAAGGAAATCCGGCTCTGGAGCACCGGTGAAACCTGGAAGCTGTTCGATCTCGGCGCGGTCTCGCGTCAGCGCTACGGCGCGCCCTATTTCATGATCCACCGCGCCGACCTCCATTTCATCCTGCTGCGTGCGGTCAAGGCAGTCGCGCCCGATGCCGTCACGCTGAACGCCCGGGTCACCGCATTCGAGCAGGATACCAACGGCGTCACTGCGATCTGCGAGAACGGGTCGCGCGTCAGGGGAGACGCCCTGATCGGTGCCGATGGCGTCCATTCCCGGATCCGCAATGCGCTGTTCGGCGAGATGCCGGCCCGCTTCACCGGCCTCCTGGCCTGGCGCGGGCTGATCCCGATGGAACGGCTGCCCGAACGGCTGCGGCGTCAGGTTGGCACCAATTGGGTCGGGCCCGGCGGCCACGTGGTGCATTACCCGTTGCGCGGCGGCGCCCTCATGAATTTTGTCGGCACCGCCGAGCGCGACGACTGGCGGATCGAAAGCTGGACCGAGCCCGGCACCACAGATGAGGCGCTGAACGACTTCCTCGGCTGGCACGAAGACGTTCAGACCCTGATCCGCAATATCGAGACGCCGTTCAAATGGGCGCTGCTCGGCCGCGACCCGTTGGAGCGATGGACGGTCGGCCGCGTTACGCTGCTGGGCGATGCGGCGCATCCGACCCTTCCGATGATGGCACAGGGGGCCAACATGTCGATCGAGGATGGCGTGGTGCTGGCCCGCTGCCTCGCCGCGCATGACGACGTGCCGGCGGCGTTGCAGGCCTATGAAGCCGCACGGCGCGAGCGCACGGCACGCCTCGTGCGCGCGGCCAACGACAATGCCAGCCGCTTCCACAACCCGGCACTCGGCAATGCCGAAGGCGCCGCGCGTTACGTCGACACCGAATGGCAGGAAGCCAAGGTGAAGCAGCGCTACGACTGGGTGTTCGAATACGACCCGGTCAAGGTCGCTGTCTGACCAGGCGCTGATGCCACGAGAGCTTACGCGGTCAGCGTGCCGCGGCCATCGACCGCGACCGCGCCCTGTCCGGCCACGCGAACGATCAGCGGATTGATTTCGAGGTCCTGGAGACGCGGTCCGAGATCATGCGCAAGCCATGACAGCCGCACCATCGTATCGGCGACCGCATCGACATCGAGCTTCGGCCGGCCGCGAACCCCGTCCAGGACCGGCCAGAGCTTGAGCTTGCGTAGCAGCACTTTCGCGCGGTCCGGAGCAAGCGGAGCGCTGGCGAGCCGGACATCGCGCAGCACCTCGACCATCACGCCGCCGAAGCCGACCATCACCTGCGGGCCGAAGCCCTCGTCGTAGCGCGCGCCGACGATCAGCTCCGCCTCGCCACGCACCATCTCCTGAATGGCGATTGTCGGTTCGCCGGTTTCGCCCGCTGCGGCGAGCGCGCTCGCGATCTCGTTTGAGGCCCGCGTCACCGCATTGGCGTCGGAAAGGCCGAGACGGACCAGCCCAAGATCACTCTTGTGCACGACCGTTCGGCTCACCCCCTTGACCACCACCGGATAGCCGATCGCTTCCGCCGCCTTCAGCGCCTCCTGCGCGGTATGCACAGTCTGCTCGCGGGTCGTCGCAATGCCGTAGCGGCGGAACAGGGCTTTCGCCTCGGGCTCGGTCAGGAAGCCGGCCCGCAGCGTCTGCGGCAGCGGTCCCGCGCCCTGCGGACGGACCGGCGCAGCATGCACGATCGACGCGTCCTGATCGCGCTCGCGGACCAGCAGATCGAGCACGCGCATCGCGTCATCGATCCGCGTCAGATAAGGCATCCCGGACTGCAGCAGCGTCTGGCGGACCTCCTCGCCGAAGCGCGAGGTATCGAGCACGAAGATCGCGGGCTTCGTGCCCCTCTTCCAGATATCGATGACGGCCTCGACGGTCTGCGGCATCAGCGGCTGCGGCGTCATGATGTAGATGAAGACGGCTGTGTTCGCATCGTCGGCGACAGCATCCATGGCATGCTTGAAGATATGCGGGCCGAGCGCACCGAAATGCGCACCGAGATCGACCGGATTGTTCTGATGCGTGCGCGGGAAATGGGTGTCGAGACGGACATGCGTCGCCTCGGTCCATTGCGCGAGCGGCAGCCCGGCCACGGTGAAGCGGTCGGCCGTGACCGCGCCGCCGCCACCCGACGACACCACCATTCCGATCCCGCCCGGTCCCATCCGCGGAGCGCGCGCCAGCACACCCGCGGCGAGGATCATCGCCTCGGGCTCGTCAATCAGGAGAATGCCGGCCTCCTCGCACACGGTCTCGAACGCGGCATAGGAACCGGCGAGGCTCGCGGTATGGGACCGCGCTGCGGCGCTGCCCGCTTCGGTCCGACCGGCCTTGACCGCAAGCACCCGCTTGCCGCGCGCCCTTGCGCGCTGCGCAAGCTCGACAAAGCGCCGCGGCGTTTTCAGCGCTTCAATATAAAGACAGATGACGCTGGTCTCGCCGTCCTCGATCAGCGCCTCGAAGAAATCGGCCAGTTCGAGATCGGCCTGGTTGCCGACCGAAATCATGCTGGTGAAGCCGATGCCCTGGTCGTAGCCCAGCACGAACAGCGCTCCCATCAGCGCTCCGCTCTGGCTGACGAACCCGACCGACCCGCGTGGAAGCGTCTCGGCGTATTGCAGTGTCGGCGACGACGTCAGCGCCAGCGCATGCGCCGGCACGACCATGCCGAGGCAATTCGGGCCCACGATCCGCATGCCGTAGCCGGCCGCGATCCGCACGATCTCGTCCTGCAGCGTCGCACCGGCTTCGTTGAATTCTCCGAGCTGCGCGGTGATCACCACGCAGGCGCCGACACCGGCCGCCCCGCATTCCTCGATCGTCTGCCGCAATTGCGCAGCCGGGACCGCGACAAGCGCGACGTCGACCGGACCGGGCGCCGCCCCGATATTCGGATAGCAGCGACGGCCCAGAATGGTCTCGCGGCCCGGATTGATCGGTAGCAACTCACCGGCATAGCCGTGGCGCACCACATTGTGCATGAAGCGTCCGCCGAACTTCGCGATGTCTTCCGACGCGCCGATGATCGCCAATGACTGCGGCTTGATGATCCGTTCGACCGGGATACGGGGACGCGGGGCGAGCATGCGAACCTCTGCAAGACTTGGGACAGACGAGGCGCAGACGCGTCAGCGCCCGCGGAATTGCGGCGCGCGCTTTTCGCAGAAGGCGAGCGGCCCTTCCTTGGCATCCGCGCTCTGCAGCACGCGATTGATGGCGCGCTGGTTATGATACATCGCTTCGGTCGCGCCGCGCGGCAGCGTCTCGAGTGCCATGTCCTTGAGCATTCCGACCACCAGCGGCGCATTCGCCGCGAGCACGCGGGCCATATCCTTCGCCGCCTCCACCTGCTTGCCGGCCGGCACGACGCGATTGACCATCCCGACCTGATAGGCCCGCGCAGCGTCGATCGGTTCACCGAGCAGCATCAGCTCCATCGCCACCTTGTGCGGAATGCGCGTCACGATCGAAGACACGAGGCCGAGCGCAATGCCGACCTTCGCTTCCGGATAGATGAAACGCGCCGTCTCCGATGCAACACACAGATCGCTCATCGCGACGATAACGACGCCTGCGCCAATCACCGGGCCGCTTACTGCGGTGATGATCGGCTTCGACACCGGCACGCCGATATTGGGCACCGCCTGCCAGAATTGCGGCGGTGGATCGTTGAGATCGGCACCCGCGGTGAAGATATCGTCTCCGGCCGCCGCCAGAATGGCGACGCGCACGTCGTCGCTTGCAGCAAAACGCTGCCACGCGGCGTACAGATCGGCACACATCGCCGACGTCAGCGCATTACGCTTGGCCGGACGGTCGATCGTGATCAGCGCAATGCCGTCAGCAGCCTCGTAGCAGATCTGCCCTTCACTCATACGCTCTTCCACCTTGTTTTCGACGCAACGCCGTTAGCGTTACTGCGCCACCTGGATATTGGCCCGCTTGGCGATATCCTCGAACTTCGCTTTGTAAGGCGGGAGCGTCGCCGCGAACTCCTTCGGCGGAAGGAAGCCAAGGTCGACACCTGCGGCCTCAAGCCGCTGCGCGATGTCCGGGTCCTTGGCGACCTCAGCTGCGGCATCGGCGAATTTCTGCACGATCTCTTTCGGCAGGCCGGGAGGGCCAAAGAAGCCGAACCACCCGATCGGATCGAGGTCGGGGAAACCGGCTTCCTTCGTCGTCGGAATATCCGGATAGCGCTTTGATCGCTCCGGTCCCGTCATGGCCAATACGCGGACGCGGCCTGAGTCCTTCTGGCTCAGCACAAGCGGATCGAACATCACCTGGATCTGCCCGCCGGCAAGATCGGTGACAGCGGCTGCACTTCCCCGATACGGCACATGAACCATGTTGATCCCGGACTGAAGCTGCAGCATCTCCGAGCAGAACTGTCCGAACGAGCCGGTGCCCGCCGATCCAAAATTCAGTTTGCCGGGCATTTTCTTCGCGTATTCGACCAGCTCGGCGAGCGTTTTGACCGGAAGCTCGGCGTTGATGCCGAGATAGGGATAGGACACCGCAAGCCGTGCGATCGGTTTGAAGCTCGTCAGCACATCGTATTTCGCCTGCGCGCTGACCAGCGGCTGGACCACCAGCGCGCCATTGTTGGCGATCAGCAGCGTGTAGCCGTCGGGAGCCGCACGCGACACTGCGAGCGAACCGACGATGCCTGCCGCACCCGGCCTGTTCTCGACCACGATCGGCTGGCCGAGTTTTGCAGCCATCTTGTCGGTGAAAAGCCGCCCGACAATGTCGTTGGTGCCGCCCGGAGGATAAGGCGAGATCACCGTGATGGGACGGGTCGGCCATTGCTGGGCCTGTGCGCCGGAGACTGACGCGACAGCGGCGATCGTGGAGACGGCAATCGCAAGCAGAAAGCGATGCTTCATGGCTCTTCCTCCCTGTCTCATTATTTGATACAGTGTTTTATTATTCGTAACGGTACGAACCGAGACGGCCCAAGTCAACGGCCGCGGCCGGCATGGAAACGACACTGGCAAAGGGTCTGAAAATGCTCGAGGCCGTCGCGCGCAGCGAGGGCCCGCGCGGCGTCAGTGACCTCGGCCGCGAACTGGGTATGACGCGCAGCAATGCACATCGCCTGCTGCAGACGCTCAGTGCGCTCGGCTATGTGCGGCACGATCCCGTACTCGGACAATACGAAGCGACACTGCGTCTGTTCGAGCTCGGATCCGCGGTGGTATCGGGTCGCGACGTCCGGACGATCTCGCAGCCTCTCATGCAGGCACTCCGTCAGCGCGTCGACGAAAACGTCATCCTCTCAGTCCGGGACGGCTGCGACATCGTCGTGCTCGATCGCGTCGAGGGCACTCGCACGCTCCGCACCTATACGCCGCTCGGCTCGCGCAACCCCATGCATTGCACGTCGGCCGGGAAACTGCTTCTGGCTCATGCGCCACAGGATGTTGTCGACGCAGTCATGCAACGGCTTGAGAAGTTCACCGCGCGGACCATCACGACAGCGCCAAAGCTTCAGGCCGAACTCGCCCGTATCCGCGCCCAGGGTTATGCGACAGCGCAGGCGGAGTGGCGCGAGGATGTCGGCGGGGTCGGCGCGCCAATCCGCCAAGCCGATGGTACTGTTGCCGCGGCACTCGGCGTCTCCGGGCCGATCGGCCGTTTCAAGCCAGCGCAGATCAAGGCGCATCTGCCGCATCTGCTGGCAGCGACCGAGGAGATCAGCAAGCGGCTCGGCTATCTGGCAGACGGACGATACGGCCTGTCGCTTACGCGATAGCCGCTTCAGTTCAGCGGCTGACCAGACCATCGCATTGGCACCGGGACAACAATGCGCACGTGCGGGCCAATCGGAGCGCGGTATCGGCGCAAACGAAATCGCCAGTGCTATTGCCCCGACAAGGTGCGGAGCGCGGCCGAGGTGACCGCGCCCCCGACGACACATGGCAGCCCAAGCGCCACATTGCCGGTCGCCGCCGCGCCGATGCAGCCCAGCGCGATTGCACCCTCCCCGATCCGGCCCGCGGTCAACATGTCACGCTTCGAGCCGGGCCCCTTGCGCTTCAGGTCCTCGATCGCTCCGAGGGCCTCCTTGCGGATCGCCGCGAGCTGCATGGTGTCGGCGGCGTCCGTAATCTCCTTGAGAATTTTCGCGGTCTCCTCCGGCTGATGGCGTGCGCTGCGCTTGAGCATCGCGAGCAGCTTCGGATCGCGCGCGGAATTGCTGGCCAGCGTGTATTTCGCCATCGCGCCCAGCGTCAGCTTGTCGACATTGTCACGATCCTTGGACCACGGCAGCATGCCGACGATCCGCAGGATCGGCCCATAGTCGCCGGTCGCAAAGAAGCGCCCCCATAGCATGTCGAGCACTTCCGGCGACGCGTCGAGCGCCCAGTCGACCATAGGGCCTTTGGGCTTCTCGCCGGTGATGAACCGTTTGATTTTCTCGCCAGCCGACGGCGGCTTTTGCGGGACCGTGGCGCCGAGCGTCGGCAGCGATCCATCGATGAATTTTTGAATCATCACCCTGCGCGCAGGCATCCGGTAGGCGTGCTCGGCAAGCAGATGCTTCCAGTCCGGAAGTCCGGAATGTGCAATCGCGCGCACGATAGCCCAGTCGTCCTCCGGATTGATCGGAAAGCTCTTCGCGATCAGATCGCCCGCAATATCGGGATTGCTGCCGAGCACGCCGCCGATGAAGCCGACGAAAACGCCCGCGCTTTCCGGGTCACGCAGGCCGCCGAACCGGCTCGTGGCCTTGATCGCAAGCGGCAGCCGCTGCGGATCCGGCTTGTGGCGATAGCCGTTGATCCAGGTCAGCACTTCGTCGGACGACAGAAACTCCGCCGGCCGTTGCGGCGATGCGGCGGCCGCCTGCGGGATCAGGCCCGCAACCAGGACGGCTATGATGGCGAGACAAGAGCGCATGTCCCTCCCCCGAGGCGCAGTCAGGAGAACAGGCGGGTTCGCCGATTTCATGTCGCTGGCTTGGCAGGAATCCGCGCAGCCGCCGCAAAACCGCCGCAAGCCTTAGCGGTCGGGTCAGCAAAAAAGCCCGGCGAACTGCGCCGGGCTTTCGTTAGTCAGAAACCTGCTGCGATCAGGCTTGCTGGATTGCAGAGAGCAGCCAGTCGCCGCCACGGGAGCGGACAAAGGTCCACAGCTCGGTCCGCTCGAAGGGCTGCTTGTCGCCCTCCACCACCTGTCCGGTGGCGCGCTGGGTGGTGTAGTCCACCGATGTGTAGCGCATCGCGACGGTTGCGTAGTCCTTGTCGCCTTCCCGCCAGGCTTCCGCAAGATCGCCCTGCAGCAGCTTCACGTCGCTGACGGTATTGACGACACCGCGGCTCGCATTGTCGTTCAGTTCTTCGGCGAAGTAGCTGACCATTTCCGGCGTCGCGAGTGCGCGCAGCTTCGCGATGTCCTCCGCCGAATAGGCGGCATGAATGTCCGACAGCCGTTTCTCGAACGTGTCGAAGTCTTCGCCGCTCAGCTCGATATTGTCCGTCGTGCCGAACATCGGCATGCCGCTGCCACCGCCGCCATAGGCCGGCTGCGGTGCGGACTGCCGCTCGTACACATTGTTGTCCCCGTCGGGGTTGTCACGCAGTGAGGGGCCGGACGCCGTGGCATAGCCCGGCTGCTGGCGGCGCTGCCACCAGGTCCAGAGCAGCCGCGCGACCACCACAACCAGAACAACCTGGATCAGGAGCCCCAGAAAACCGGCGAGACCCGACAGACCGCCGAGCAGACCATTGCCGAACAACAGGCCGAGCAGCCCGGCGCCGAGGAAGCCGGCCAACAGGCCGCCCATGAAACCGGGCCGGTTGAACAGGCCGCCCTTCGCCGCGCCGGCCTGGCCGACGGTACCCGGACGCTGCGCCTGCGGCTGGGTGATCGAGCGGTTGATCGGCGACGCCGCGTTCGGCGCGGTCTGGGTCGGAGGCGGCGCCTGATAGGTCTTGCTGCCCCGGCTGCCGAAACCGCCGCTGCGGCGCGCGGCATCGGCATCGATCACCGTCACGGCAAGCAGCGCAACGGCCGCAAGTCCGCTCAGGACATAGCGAAATTTCCACAAACCCGGCATTGAGGTCCTCCCAGACCAAGAATTGGCGGCGCGTATATAGGCAACCCGGCAGGTGAAGATAAGTGCCCGCCGTGGCCGCCCGGCACTGGAGCCGCGCGCCAGACCGGAATAATAATGAGTCCCGTGAAAGGGCGCCGCGCGACAATCCCGCGCAGTCGAACCTTGGGGGAAATACCGATGCAGATGCCGCGACTGAACCGGCCGGCGACCCGCGCAATCGCGATGGGGGTCGTGTTTCAGGTCTTCTTCTGGGGCGGATGGGGTGTCAAAGGCAACGACACCGGCGGCATCATCCCGTACCGCCCCGGCGCCGACGAGCAGACCTTGCAGCTCGCTGGCGCTCATTGCATGCAGTACGGGAAGTATGCCGTCATCACCAGCGTCCATCCCTGGTACGGCGATTATGTCGGCTTCATTTGCCGCAGAGCCGGCCGCTGGGGTCCGGCCTATAACGGCTGGTAATAAGCTCTCGCCCTGGCTATCGAAGCGCTCTGCGGCGCGACTATGATCGCTGCAGCGTCACCTCAACCGGCGGCCCCGCCTTGATGGTCTGGTAGACCACACAATATCGCTCGGTCAGCTTGAGCAACTGATCGAGCTTTTCCTGTGGTGCGTCCGTGTCAACGTCGAAGCTGAGACGAATGCCACGGAAGCCGACCGGAGCATCCTTCGCAACACCAAGCGTGCCGCGAAAATCGAGATCGCCCTCCGCATAGACGCGGCCGGATTTCAGCGGAATCTCCAGGGCGGTCGCGACCGCTTTCAAGGTGACTCCGGCGCAGGCGACAAGCGCCTCAAGCAGCATGTCACCGGAACACAATTCGAGACCGGAACCGCCGGTCGCAGGGTGGAGCCCGGCCGTTGCCAGCGCGCGGCCGGTTTCGACCTTGCAGGCTATGTTACTGTCGTCGAGCGTGCCTTTGGCCTTCAGCGTGATCAGCGCTGCCCCGGCATCGGTCCTGTACCGCTCCTTGATCGGAGCCTGCATCGCGCGCAACTCGGCTGCATCCATGGCGTATTCCTTCTTCTCGGTCTGTCGCTCGCGGCAGCGGCACAGTCATCCCGGGCGAGCATTTAATTCAGTCAGGCGGCAAACACCACTCGTCTAACGCTGCGACTGCAATGCCGGCAGCTACCACCACATCGCCGCGCCGCGCTCGGCTTTGGTCTCGCGGTCTTCCACGCTGATGTCGCGGCCGAGTGATCGGTCGAGTGCCGCCAGCACCCGCCGCTTCACATGGTCAAAACCCGCAGACTGGCGGTCGCGCGGCCGCGGCAGGTCGTTACCGATCTCCTCGAACAACCGGCCCGGACGCGGCCGCATCACGATGATGCGGTCGGCGAGAACGATCGCTTCCTCGACGTCGTGCGTCACCAGAATCAAGGTTGGCCTGGAATCGGCCCATAGGCCGAGGAGATGGTCCTGCAGATCGGCGCGGGTGAAGGCATCGAGCGCAGAAAACGGCTCGTCGAGCAGCAGCACCTGCGGGCGCGGCACGAGGGCGCGCGCGATGGCGACGCGTTGCGCCTGACCGCCGGATAATTCGCGCGGCCACACCCCCGCCTTATCGCTGAGCCCGACGCGATCGAGCACCCGCGCCACACGCTCGCGCCGCTCGGCAGCGGACAGGTGCGCGATGCCGAAGCCGACATTTTCGGCGACCGTCAGCCATGGCAGCAGACGCGGCTCCTGAAAGATAATGCCGATCTTCTCGTGCGGCTCGGTGATCACCTCGTCATCGAGATGGACGATGCCCCGGGTTGGACGATCGAGTCCGGAGATGGCACGCAGCAGCGTGGATTTCCCGCAGCCCGAACCACCGACGATGGCGACGATTTCGCCGGGCGCGACCTCCAGCGTCACGCCTTCCAGCGCGCGAACGTTGTTGGGATAGACCTTGGTCACGTTGGCGATTGCAAGCATGTCAGGCCTCGGTGCGTGCGTGGAAGCGGTCTTCCCAGCGCAGGAACGGTGCCGCAGCACTGGTCAGCATCCAGTCGGTGATCTTGCCAAGCACGGCAAAGGCAATGATGGCGGCAACGATCTGAGCCGGCTTGCCGAGTTGCTGACCGTCGATCAGCAGATAGCCGAGGCCTTCCGAAGCGCCCATGAATTCGGCTGCAACCACGAACATCCAGCCGAGGCCAAGGCCGGACCGCAACGACACCACATAGGCCGGCAGCACCGCGGGCAACAGAATGCGGCGGACCAGCGCCGGGCCGGACAGCCTGAATGCGCGTCCCACCTCCACAATCTTCCGGTCAACGGACAGGATCGCGCCCATGACGCCGAGATAAACCGGGAAGAAGACGCCGACAGCGATCAGCGTAATCTTGGAAGCCTCGAAAATGCCAAGCCACAAGATGAACAATGGGACCCAGGCGATGGACGGGATGGCGCGAAGCGCTTGCAGCGTGGGGTCGATCAACGTCCTCGACAGCGCGGAATATCCGGCAATCGCACCAAACAGCGTGCCCGCGACAACGCCAAGCCCAAAACCAGCGGCGACCCGCAGGATGGTGGCGGAGGCATGGCGCCACAATTCCCCGGTCTTGGCGAGTTCCCACAATGTCGAAGCGATCACCGATGGCGGCGGCACCAGCCGTCCGTCCGACACTCCCAGATAAACCGCGAATTCCCAGACGATCGCGAGGGTCGCCGGAAGAAGAAGGCCGAGCGCGGGACGCAGCCAGCGCGAACGCGCCGTTGGCCTGATGTCATCGGCCGCAGGCTCGCCGGCGTTGGAAACGGTGTCGATGGTCATATCAACCGAAGACATGGCACATGCGCGTGTCGCTGCCTATATATGGCCGGCAACAATGCTTCCCCGTTCCCGGCCCGCCCGAAACACGGCAGAACCGGGAACGGCAAGACGACAATCAGTTCGTCAACGCGATACTGGGGTCGAGCAGCGCATCGACGGCCGCCCTCACATCGACGTTGGGACCAATGACGCCCGCCTGTTGCAGCGCCAGGCCCGCGGCCAGGATCGAGTCGCGCTGCGGTGCGCCGATCTTCGAATGGGTCAACTCGGTCCGCTCATTCAACTGACGCTCGACGACCGCCTCGGGAAGTTTGGTGACGGCAATGAACGTCTTCTTGACCTCATCCGGATTGGCGAGAGCGAATTTGCGGGCATCCTCGTAGACCTTCAGCACGCGCTTCACGAGCTCGGGATATTGCTTGAGAAACTGCTCGCGCACGTTGAGGATGCCCCAGGTATTGGCGTCCTTGTTGCGATAGAACAGCTTTGCGCCATCCTCGATCTCGGCGGCAGCCATCATCGGATCGAGCCCCGCCCACGCATCGACATCGCCGCGAATGAGCGCAGCCTTGCCGTCGGCATGCTGAAGCAGAACCGGCGTGATATCCTTGTCTGAAAGTTTCACGCTGTGCAGAGCACGGACGAGAAAGATATGCGGATCGGTGCCGCGCGTGACCGCAACGCGCTTGCCTTTCAGATCCTCGATCTTGCTGATGCCGGAATTCTTGCCGGCGACCAGCGCGGTCCATTCGGGACGCGAATAGACATAGATCGACTTGATCGGATTGCCGTTTATCTTGGCAACGAGCGCGGCCGACCCTGCTGTCGAGCCGAAATCGAGCGACGAAGCGTTCAGAAATTCGAGTGCTTTGTTCGACCCCGCGCTTTGCACCCAGCGGATGGAAATGCCGTCGTTGGCGAATTCCTTTTCTAACAAGCCCCGATCCTTCAGAATGAGCGATACCGGATTGTAGGTGGCCCAGTCGATCCGAATCTCCCTGGGCTTGTCCTGCGCAAACAGCACGGTGCTCGGCAGCAGGCCGGCAAAAAGGGCGGAGACCAGAAGCGAACGGCGAGAAAACACAGTCATGGTCAACTCCAGGCATGCGATCGCGTTCATCCCCAAGAGGGATGTCCGGCCGCGTTGATGAAAAGCAGATGGCTTTGTGAACCGCCTGCCCGTCAGCTCCTTGGCGACGGGGCGAAATCCCGGCCGCTTTAGCTGCATTTTTTAAGCGCCCGCAAGCTGATCGCTCAAATCGGCGCTGTTCGTTAGGTTAGATCGATCCGCGCGACGGTCAATGAAATGGTTTGGCAAAGTTTGGCCGGCGGCACCAAGTTCATTTCACGCGACATCGACCGTCGAGAAAATTTGGCCTCTTGCCGCACGTGCAGTAACGCGGCCGCCCTCGTGACCGATCATCCCCCCGGCAACCGGCATTGCGCCGCAACCGGGGTGGTGTTCCGTCAAACGCAGAACAATTCAGGGTCTTCGGATCGTCTAGGATGCCAGCGTCTGCTTCACCTGCTCGACCAACTGCCTCAGCGTAAACGGTTTCGGCAGGAACGCGAACTGCCCGCCGGGCGGCAGATTCTTCTGGAAGGCATCCTCGGCGTAGCCCGAGACGAAAATCATCTTCAGACCGGGATTGGTTTTGCGCATTTCCTTGAGCAGGGTCGGTCCGTCCATTTCCGGCATCACCACGTCCGACACGACGAGATCGACCTTGCCCTCGTTCTTCTCAAGCTCTTCCAGAGCCTCAACCCCGTTGGAGGCGGTCAGGACGGTATAGCCGCGCGATGCGAGACCACGCGCATTGAGGGCCCGCAGCCCCTCCTCGTCCTCGACCAGAAGCACCGTGCCGCGCCCGGTCAGATCGGACTGCACCGCTTCGGCGGGACTGGGGGAGGCAGGCTTCTCGGCCGGTGCCGTCTCTTCCTTCTCCGCGAGATGACGAGGCAGGAAGATCCGGAACGTCGTACCCTTGCCGACTTCGGACTCGACGTAGATGAAGCCGCCGGTCTGCTTGATGATCCCATAGACCGTGGACAGGCCGAGCCCAGTGCCCTTGCCGACCTCCTTGGTCGAGAAAAACGGCTCGAAAATCTGCGCCATGATCTCGGGCGGCATGCCGGTGCCGCTGTCGGTCACCTCGACCAGGACATAGTCCGCGTTTGGCATGCCCTTGTAGGTAGCGATCCGCGGATCGCCCGCCTGCACATTGGCCGTGCGGATCGTAAGGTTACCGCCATCGGGCATGGCGTCGCGGGCGTTGACCGCGAGATTGACGATGACCTGCTCGAATTGCGACAGGTCCGCCTTGACCGGCCAGAGGTCGCGGCCATGTACGACATCGAGCTTGACCTTCTCGCCGATCAGCCGCCGCAGCAAGATCGTCAGATCGGACAATGACTCGCCGAGATCGAGCACCTGCGGACGCAACGTCTGCCGGCGCGAGAAGGCGAGCAGCTGCCGCACCAGCGACGCAGCACGGTTGGCATTCTGCTTGATCTGCATGATATCGGCGAAGGACGGATCGGTCGGCTTGTGCGCGCCAAGCAGGAAGTCCGTCGCCATCATGATGGCCGACAGCACGTTGTTGAAGTCGTGCGCGATGCCGCCGGCAAGCTGGCCGACTGTGTCCATTTTTTGCTGCTGCTTGATCTGGTTTTCCAGCGCGCGCCGCTCGGTCGTGTCGAGCGCATAGATGATCGCGGATTCAGAATCGCTGTCCTCGTCGATCGCCGTCACGAAGAACATCACGGAGCGGTCGCCCGCGGCCGACAACGTTGCCTCGACCGGCTCAATATCGCCCTGCCCCTGCCCGGCCTTGGCGATGGCTTGTTCGAGCGCGGGCCGCTCGCGCTCGGCAACACTCGACAGAATGCTGCGGTCGCGGTCGGCGCCCTTGAACAATCGGGCGAACAGCGCGTTGGAGCGCACGATCCGCCCGGAGCGGTCTACGGTCGCAATAGCCAGCGGCGTATTGTTGAAGAAGCGCATGAACCGCACTTCGGCTGCGCGCTGTGCATCCTCGTTTTCGCCGCGTGCCCGGTTGAGCACAAGCGTCCGCGACGGACCGGCCGTGCCATCCGCGCCAAAAACGACCTTGTGGAACAACCGGACCGGAATCGAACGGCCGCCGCGTGTTTTGAAATCGAGGTCGAGGACCTCGGTCTTGACCTCACCAGGAGCCGGCGAGAGCGAAAGAAGCGACGCACCCTCGCCCGACACGATATCGGACAGTTTCAAGCCTCCGGAGCCGACCTCCGCCAGGTCCTGATCGAGCCAGCTCGCAAGCGTAGCATTGAGATAGACAATATTGCCGGCCGCATCGGCCGAGAAAAATCCTGCCGGCGCATGATCGAGATAGTCGATGGCGTGCTGCAATTCCTGAAAGACGTTTTCCTGCTTCTCGCGGTCGCGCGTGACATCGGCCACGCTCCAAACCGTGGTCCGCACCTTTCGTCCCTGTCCACCAGGACGCACCCGCAAACGCAGCCAGCGACCCGGCTCGCCAGGTGCGCCGCTGACGCGCACTTCTTCCTGCAACCTGCGCCCCTCGCGGGCGGCCTTCAGGAGCCGGTAAACCGCTTCCGACACATCCGGATCGCCGAGAAAGACCCGCTCGATCGGCCGGACGTCCCTCGCGCTCGCCGCACCGATCAGGTTCAGATAGGCCTCGTTGGCATAGAGCACGCGGCCTGCGCTATCGGTGACGAGAATTCCGTCGAAAGCGCCGTCCACCAGCCCCCTGATCTCGGAATCGTCGTTCTCCGGCCCGGCGAACCGCAAAATGCCCGCAGCGAGCGCGAACAGCGAAAACACCCCGACCGTTCCAAGAATGGCCAGCAGGATCAGAATATAAACCCCCGCATTGCCACGCCCGACCTGCAGGAGACCGATCGCGGAGCCGACCAGCGCCACGGCAATCAGGAGGACGAAGCCGATACTGCCCCCACGCTGCGACCGGTGAAGCTTCATCTCGCCCATATCTGTTGACGCCATGATTCCTGATGCCTCAGCCGCAAGGTGATCCGCAAGGGGCCATCTTCGGTATGGCGCCCTCCTTCCCGTGCGTCCCCACGACGGCTGGGATCCAGAGCCACGAAACATGGATTCCGGCCAGCGCGGGAGTTCGGGTCACGTGCCCCGTCATTAATTCCTCAGTCCCTTCCGCAGCCGCATCACATAGCCGATGACTTCCGCGACGGCCCGGTAATGCTCCGCCGGGATTTCCTGGTCGATTTCGACGGTGGCATGCAGCGCGCGGGCCAGCGGCGGGTTCTCGACCACCGGCACATTATTCGCCTCCGCAACCTCCCTGATCTTCAACGCGATCTCGTCAAGACCCTTCGCCACGCAAACAGGCGCATTGTCGCCGCTCTCATATTTGAGCGCGACCGCGTAGTGCGTCGGGTTCATGATGACGACCGATGCATTCGGTACCGCAGCCATCATGCGCTTGCGCATCCGGGTCTCGCGGATCCGGCGGATGCGCGCCTTGACATGCGGATCGCCTTCGGACTGCTTGAACTCTTCCTTGATTTCCTGCAGCGACATCTTCTGCTTCTCGTACCATTGCCGGTACTGGAAGAAAAAATCGGCTGCGGCGATAAAGGCCATGATCACGACCACGAAGCCGAGCATCTTCAGGGCGAAGACCGATGTGAACGGCAAGATCGCCGCGACATCGAGAGTCACGAGCGTGTCGAGACGGCTGCGTTCCGGCCAAAGCAGCATCGCCATCACCGTGCCCAACAGAGCAATCTTGGCAATGCCCTTGACGAAATTGATAAGCGCGACTTTTGAGAACAGCCGTTTCAGGCCGGCCGCAGGCGAAATCTTCGAGAATTTCGGCTTGAGACCCTCGGTGGACCAGACCAGACGGTGCTGGATCATGTTGCCCGCCACTGCAAACAGCGCGACAAGCAGGATCGGAATGGCGACCGCTGCGATCACCTCGACGCCAAGACGGTTTGTCAGGCGCAACAGGCCTCTGCCGTCAGTTGGAATCTGATGCGCGTTGGCGATCAGCCCCATCAGCGTGCCCTTCAGAGTTGATCCCATCGAATTGGCAAACGCCATCAGGATCAACGTGCCGCCGGCCAGCACAAACCAGGTCGAGACCTCCTGACTTTTGGCGACGTCACCGCGTTCAAGTGCGTCGTCCAACCGCTTCTGGGTCGGATCCTGTGTTTTTTCGTTTTCTTCGTTCTGCTCGGCCATCCTGCTGCCTTTCGATCAGGAATAGGGAGCAATCTGGCGCAGGATTGCCGCCAGAAATTCCAGGAAGGTTCCCATCATGGTGCCAACCACGACAAGAAGGATGAGGAACCCGAGCAGGATCGACAGCGGCAAGCCGATGAAGAAGACCTGCATCTGCGGCATCAGCCGCGACAGGACCCCGAGGCCGAGATTGAACAGAAGGCCGAAAATCAGGAACGGCGCACTGAGCTGGATTCCGACCTTGAATGCACCGCCGACCGTTTCGGTCATCAGCTTTGCCACGTCGCCGACCATGATCGAGGTGCCCGGCGCAAAGATGCGGTAGCTGTCGTTCAGCGCAGCGATGACGAGGTAATGCAGATCGGTGGCGAAGATCAGCGTCAGTCCGAGCAGGGCCAGAAAGTTGCCGACGATCACATTTTGCTGGCCCTGGGCCGGATCGATTGCGGTGACGAAGCCGAGCCCCATCTGCTGCGCAATCACCGCACCGGCGACCTGCAGCGCAGAGATCGAGAGCCGCGCCACAAGTCCGAGAATCGCGCCGATCAGGATTTCATGCCCGAGCATCAGCAGAACTGGGCCGAAGTCGCGCAGGTCGATGGTGTAGGCATTGCGATGAAGCGGCAGGAACACGGCGCTCAGCACCAGCGCAATGGTCAGCCGGACCCGCACCGGCATGCTCATTTCGCCAAGCCCCGGCAATAGCATCACCATGGTGCCGATGCGGGCAAACACCAGCATGAAGGTGGCGGCGAGGACGGGAAGGAAGGCGAGTTCGACCCGCATGGCTTTTCATCGCCGCTCCGGCAAGGCGATCCGCCATTGCCGCGCGCCGGTCATCCTCCGCTCACGATCCGTGCTGAGATTCGCATCATGTGAGCCTGCAGCGAGTCGGCCATGAACGGAAGCGCAATCAGCATGGCAACGAAAATGGCGAGGATTTTCGGAACGAAGACCAGGGTCATCTCCTGAATCTGGGTGAGTGCCTGGAACAGCGAAATCGCCACGCCGACGGCCAGCCCGATCAGCATCAGGGGGCTCGAAACCAGCACCAGCGTGACGATTGCGTCGCGCGCCACGTCGAGCACTTCAGGACCAGTCATCGCTTTCTCACGTTCGTTGTCATGCTGTTTATGCCGCCATTCAGATCGGCATGCGCATGATTTCTTCGTAGGCCGCAATCACTCGGTCCCTTACGGCGACCAGGGTCTCCACCGCCGTTTCGGATTCAGCGACCGCAGTGACCACATCGACCACGTTGGCCTTGCCGGTCGCAACCGTCGCCGCCTGCGCGTCGGTGTTTCGCGCGGCCTGCGTGAGGTGGCTCATCGCATCCTTCAGCAAAGCGCCAAAGTTCTCGCCGCCCGTGTCTTTGACCTTCGAAATGGCTTCCGCCGGATTGGCGAGTTTCGCCAGCGCGGAATAGGCCTTTGCTGCACCTGCTGCGGTCTGCATCACGAGACCCCCTTTATGCTTTCAGAATGTCGATGGTGCGCTGGAGCATGCGGCGCGTTGACGTGATGACATTGACATTCGCCTCGTAGGACCGCTGGGCTTCGCGCATGTCGGTCATTTCCACCAGCGGATTGACGTTCGGGTATTTGACATGGCCGCTGGCGTCGGCCGCGGGGTGGCCGGGCATATGTTTGGTCGTGAAAGCGGACTGGTCGGTATGCACGCGGCCGAGAGCGACCACGCGGGCATCCAGGGAACTGTCGAGTTCGGACCGGAAGGTCGGGATCTTGCGGCGATAGGGCTCGACATTCGGACTATGCGATGTCGAATCGGCATTCGC
Organism: Pseudomonadota bacterium; assembly: GCA_049324435.1. Classification (GTDB taxonomy): domain Bacteria; phylum Pseudomonadota; class Alphaproteobacteria; order Rhizobiales; family Xanthobacteraceae; genus Pseudorhodoplanes. The sequence goes on along the minus strand of JBMOOQ010000004.1, from coordinate 80,466 downwards.
GATGTTTTCGGCGATGATCCGCATCCGGCCCGCCTGGGCGCGCAAGCCGGACGCTGCGATGGCGATCGATTTGATGAAGTCCAAGCTACCCTCCTTCAGCGCTTGCCGATGGCGGTCTTAACGAGGCTGAGACTTTTCGCGTAAAGGGTTGCTGCGGCCGCGTGGTCCATCTGGTTTTTTGCGACTTTCAGCATTTCCTCTTCGAGGCTTACGGCGTTACCGGCCGGCCTGATTTCGGAGCCGCCCTTCGAACTGCGGAACACCGCATGGTCGCCGCCCATGGTGCCGGCCAAATGCGCCGCGCTCGTGCGCTGCAGCGCGACCGGCTGGGCGGCCGGGGTTGTTTTGTCAAAATTTGGCGGGTCCAGATCGCGCGGCCGGAAATTCGGCGTGTCGGCGTTCGCAATGTTTTCCGCGAGCAGACGCTGCCGCTCCTGATGCCATTGCATCTTGGTGCGGAGCATGTCGAGGATCGGCAATCCGGAGATGGGCATCGCGGCTTCTTCGAGCATGAAAAGACCGGCAAACTTTGCCGGGTGTATGGTTAATGTCTGGTTAAAGTGCCCGCGGCCATGCTTTGGCCTTGGATGCCCGATTTACCAAATGGCGAAGTCTCGCGCTGAAACCGCGGTAGAATCGCTATAAGGCGGGTAAGGTGCGTTAGGATTCTGTTAGTGTTTGGGGCGGCAGCGATTGCCGAGACCTTAACCGAACGGGTGGTGGTCCGCCCGTTCATCAGGGAGGCCGGTAAGTCCGATGGATAGCCTTTTCGGGGAAGGAACGTCGCTTCCCGTACGCTTTTTCATCGCTTTCGTCGTTGTATTTGCCTTGATCGGGTTGACCGCATGGCTGGTCCGGCGGTTCGGATCGGGCGCGCTCGGCGGCGCCGGGGCACGGGGCCGCGCCCCGCGTCTTGCGGTCATCGAGGCGGGTGCCGTGGACGGCCGCAGGAAGCTCGTGCTGATTCGCCGCGACAATATCGAGCACCTGCTCATGATCGGGGGGCCAACCGACATCGTCGTAGAAGCCAACATCGTCAGGGGTCAGAGCAGCCGCGAGGCCGCGACTTCACGGCCATCCCCGGCCGCCGAACCGCGCGCGCTTCCGGCCGAAGACCTCACCTGGCCGCTGCAGCCCGATGCGACGCCGCGTCCGGCGCGGCCGGCCAAGCCAGCCGCGCTCGAAGAGACTTCGCATTGGGCCCTGCCGCCGGAACCCACAGCTCCCGCTGCTCCCGCTGCAGCCCTAAAGCGCTCGCGCTCCGCGGAAACGCTGGCGGGACTGGCCGCCGAATTGTCCGTCAGCCCGGCAGAGCCGCCGCCCGTCGCGGCCCCTGCCCCCAGGCCGGCCGCACCGGCCGTTGAGGCCGCGCGTACCAAACCCGCACCGGCACCGGCTGCCGCCGGCAATGCTGCCGACCAGAACCTCGCCGATATGGCATCGCGGCTTGAGGCTGCGCTCCGCCGCCCGGCAACGCCGGCCAGCCCTGCTCCGGCGGCCAGAGCCGCGCCGAAACCTGCGGGCGTGGCGCCTCCCATCGCGCCTCCGATGGCGCCTGTCGTCGCTCCCCCAGCAGCTCAGGAGCCGGCTGCAGTGCCCGCCGCCCCGGCAGTGGCGATCGAGCCCGACAAGAAGGCCGACGAGAAACCCGCCAAGCCGGACAACATTTTCGGCAGCATCGAAGAAGAGATGGCAAGCCTGCTCGGCCGGCCATCGGGGAAAACTTCCTGACGAGACCAAACGCGGCTTGCGTCCGTCTGTTGACGGGAGCCGCGGTCCTCGCAGTTGTCACAAGCTTGGCCGAACCTGCAGTCGCGCAGGACATCAGCATCAATTTCGGACAAGGCGCCGGTCTCACCGAGCGCGTGATCCAGCTCGTCGCTCTGATCACGGTGCTGTCGCTTGCGCCGTCGATTCTGGTGATGATGACGTCGTTCACGCGGATCGTTGTCGTGCTCTCGCTGTTGCGCACCGCGCTTGGAACCGGCACCGCTCCGCCCAATGCCGTTATCGTGGCGCTCGCCTTGTTCCTGACCGCCTTCGTGATGGGACCGGCGTTCCAGAATGCCTATGACAGCGGCCTGCGCCCGCTGATCAACAACGAGATTACGACCGAGCAGGCGTTCGAGCGGGCATCGGCTCCGTTCAAGACCTTCATGCTGAAGAATGTGCGCGAAAAGGACCTCGCACTGTTCCTTGACCTGTCGCGCGAAGCCAGGCCCGCGACACCGGACGACATTTCGCTGCGCATCCTGATTCCGGCCTTCATGATTTCGGAACTCAAGCGCGCTTTCGAAATCGGCTTCCTGCTGTTCCTGCCGTTTCTGATCATCGATCTCGTGGTCGCATCGGTGCTGATGTCGATGGGCATGATGATGCTGCCGCCGGTCGTCGTGTCCCTGCCCTTCAAGCTGATTTTCTTTGTCCTGGTCGACGGCTGGACATTGGTCGCTGGAAGCCTGATCCAGAGCTACGGACCTTGAGACGCGAAGTGGCCTGCGGGTCACAACGGTCGAAGCCATCGAAAGGATCACTACCCTGGAACCGTTACGGCGATCAGCCGTTACTGCCTATCGCTATCCTTGAACGGCACGGTACCGGCAGAGGCAGGGAATGCTTCAGCGCATTATCGAAATTTGCAGCTCGGACACGACCCTGTTCTGGATCGTTGTTTCGAGCGACCTGGCCATTGCTGCCGCCTATTTCGCGATCCCGGCCACCATGGCCATCGTCCTGCGGCACCGGCGGCAGGACATCCCCTATCCCTGGCTGTGGCTGCTCTTCGTGGCGTTCATCGTGGCATGCGGACTGACGCATCTTGCCCATGTCGTCTCGGCCTTTGCTGGCGTGGAATATCTGCGGCTGCATGCCTTTATCACCGCAGTCACGGCAATGGTGTCGGTCGGCACGGCGCTCGCGTTTGCCTATATCATTCCCCAAATCAAGGACTTGCCCTCACCGCTGCAGCAACGGGCCGAGCTGGAACGCCTCGTTTGCGAACGAACCCAGCAGAAGGACGCCCTGATCCGGGAAATCAACCACCGGATCGGCAATCAGCTCCAGATCATCAGTTCCGTCGTCCATGTGGAACAGCGGCGGTCCGGCAATCCCGAGTGTCTTGTGGCGCTGGACCGAATCAAATCCGTGCTCAAAACGATGTCGGACGAGCATGCCCGCATGTCGATGCGAGACTATCTCGAAAAGGCGGAGCGGCGCAGCATCGTCAGCGGTAGGACAGGCGCAGACGGGAGCATTACGCTCGGATCGGCGGCGTCCTGAACCGGCACGCGGCTCACATGGCGCCGCTTCACCAGCGATAACTCATGGTCGCAAGGACCGTCCGTCCCGGCCCGAGATTGCAATAGGCATATTGATAGCAATAGGTGACGTAGTATTTATCGAACAGATTGGTGGCATTGATGCGAAGTTCGAGCCCTTTCAGCGACGGCGACAGCGTGCTGAAATCGTACCGCATCATGGCGTCGTAGAGCACGACAGACGGAATCAGGAGCGGGTTCGGCGTTTCCACTTCGGAATAGTTTCTGCCGACATATCGCACGCCGCCGCCCAGCTTGAGCCCCGGCAAGACTGCATAATCGAGCCAGCCGGACGCCTGGTTGCGTGGCGTCATCGGCAGCGGGCGGCCGATCTCGAAGGGGTTGCTGCTTTGCGTGATTTCCGAGCGGGTATGCGCATAGGTCGCGATGAAATCGAGCCGGTCGGTCATGCTGGTGCGGGCTTCGAATTCGAATCCTCTTACCCGCGCCTCACCGACCTGTGTCGAGATATAGGTGACCGGGTTGGTCGTAACGATATTCTGGCGGGTGAGATCATACACCGCCGCTGTGATGAGGGTTTTGGTTCCCGCGGGCTGGTACTTGACGCCGGCTTCATACTGAATCCCGGTGGTCGGCTTGAACGGATTGCCGAGGGCATCGACGCCGACCTCCTGTTCGAATGAAGTCGCCGCCGCGGCATACGGCGTCAGCCCTCCGGCGAAATCGTAGCCAAGTCCCGTCCGCCAGGTTGATGCCTGATTCTTCGCGCCAACCGTGCGGTTGAGAATGCGGTCAGTCGTGCTGACATCCGACCAGTCGTGACGTCCGCCAAGCGTCAGGATCCAGCGGTCGAGCTTGATCTGGTCCTGGGCATACAGCCCGGTCTGGCGCGACGTGTCGAAATAGTTGTTGCGCGGCGCCAGCGACGCGGGTGGCAGCGAACCATAGGACGGATTGAAGACATTGATAGGCGCAATCGGACCGCCCCAAATGGTCGGGAATGCATAACGGAAATCCCAGTTTCCGCGTGTGTTCTGGTAATCAAGACCGACCAGCAGCTTGTGGCGCAAAATCCCGGTGACGAAATCGCCCTGGATCTGGTTATCGAGCGCAACGTTGCGCGCATCGGTGGCTTGCGAATATGCGCCCCGGTTGAGCGTCATCAGATCGGGATCGAGCCCCTCGCTGCGATGGGCCTGCCAGTAGGTATCGACCGACATGTAACGCAGGTTCTGACGAAACTGCCAAACCTCGTCGAGCCGATGATTGAATTCGTAACCGGCTGACCATTGCTCGTGGTTGAAATTGTCCCAGCCCGGCTCGCCGATAAACCGGCTGCGCGGAATTTGCCCATGCGGGTTGTAGTAGAGCGTGCCCTGCGCCGGCAGAAAGTATTGCGGATAGGCGCCCTGGTCCCGGCCATACTGACCGAGCAAGGTCAGCGACGTGTCCATGGTGCGGAAGGTCACCGACGGCGCGAAGAACTGCCGTTTGTCCTTGGTAAAATCGACCATCGTGTCGGCATCGCGAACCAGCCCGATGAACCGGTAGAGAACCGACTTGTCGGTATTGGCCGGGCCGCCGAAATCGAATGCGCCCTGAAAGCGGTCGTAACTTCCGGTCTGAAGTTCGACTTCGCCGAAAGCCTTATCCCTGGGTCTTTTGCTGACCATGTTGATGAGACCGCCGGGAGAGTTCTGGCCATACAGCACCGAACCTGGTCCTCGCATGACTTCCACCCGCTCCAGCCCCCAGGTTTCGATGCGCGGCGTACCGAAATAGCGGTTCAGCGGAAGCGACAGCCCATCGAGATACAGATAGGGGCGGAAACCGCGAATGCGCGTTTCATCGTAATGCGCACTCTCGCCATTCACCTCGGTAAAGACACCGGGCGTGTAACGCAGAGCCTGGCTGACATTCTGCGCCCCTTGCGCCTCGATCTGGTCCTGCGTCACGACCGAAATGGACTGCGGAATCTCCCGGACCGGCGTATCGGTCTTTGTCCCGGTCACCGATTGCGTCGCCACAAAGCCCTGAACCGGGCCGTCGCCGCGCTCCGCTGGTTCTGACGGTACCGCTTGTTGCGAGGTCGCACCGTCCGCACCGGCGCGCGGACGCGCGGTGATCATGCGCTGGCTCCCGGAACGGACCGTAATGTCGTCGAGAACAACGCCCTGTTGAGCCTGAGCTGGACTTGCGATCGTCGTAAGAGCGAACGCCAGGGCAGCGCCGCCCTGCGGCATGATTGCGCCAAAACGACCGCACTTGCCGAGAACACGACCGAGCAAACGCATTGACAGCACGTCCATCGAACGAGGCCCCTTCGAGATCAGATCAGCCTCGATTTTCTAGTGGGCGGCGAACGCGACGGCTTTTGCGGAAATGCCAAAAACTTTTGCCTAAGGGTTGCCGGCGTTTCAGATGTGCAAAACTCCAGGCCCGCCCTTTAATTCGTCAAATTTGAGCGGCGGCGGCGAAGCGAGGATGGCACGTATCCGAAGTGACGGCGGAATGCCGTGGCGAAATTTGCCGGCGATTCGTAACCGATATGGTACGCCACCTCAGAGACCGACATTTTCCGCTGTGACAGGACGTCATGTGCCAATTCGAGTCGTCTCTGCTTGAGATAATCGAAAACGGTTGTTCCGAATGCCTGTCTGAACTTCGTGTTGAGCGATCGAGCGCCGAGCCCAGCGGATTTCGCAAGATCGGGCAAGGCCCAATTCCGTGCCAGATCGGATTCGATCATATCCCGTACACGCCGGACAGCGGCGCGATCCCGATCACGCAGGTCTGAACCATCTGTACCGATACCGAGGACGAGAAAGGAGCGCGCGACGAGCTCCATGGCGCGAGCATCTATCCGCAGACCAGACAGGATGTCGTCCTGCGGCAATGTCAGCATTTCTTCTGCAAGCTTTCGTAAGGCCGGCGGCAGCGGACTCGCCTTGACCGCCAGCGACGCCTTCCTGCCGTCAAACAGAGCCTCAAAACAATCACCCAGCCCCAGCTTTTCGAGCGAGGACGCCGGAATGGCGATTCCTACGCTTTGCAACCGGTCGCAGCACGGTGTCTTGCCGACCCAGTGTGTCGTATCGCGCATTGCAATCGCAAGCAGCATATTGCCGCCATAGGGCACATCAGGCAGGTTGCTTTCGGGTTCGCAGCCTTTCCAGTCAGCGGACAAAGTGACGCTGAGGAACAGGCTCGGCCGCGTGACGCAAGATGAGTATAGAGGCGCGGTAATGGGCTGATCGCAGGCCTGGATCACGCATCCAAGCGGCGAGCACCATCGCAACAGCTTCGAAAAGCGCGGCAGCTGACTTGAGCCGTCACATTCTTCAATCCTGATGTCATCGAAGAGAAGCCCGTAAAGCTCACGGTCACGCCCCGGCGACAATGCTCCATCCCGGCCCTCGCTTTCCGACATCGACCTTTGACTCCGGAGATTTGCCGCCTCTCAATCCGCGGGATTGCTTTGGTTGCGACGGAACAATCGCCCGGCCCCGAACCAGAACCACGCCATGACGGCGCACGGGATACCCAGAGCGAGCCAGGACACGTAGTCCCAGCCATCGTCACCGAGCAGCGCCGCCAAGAGGCCGATCGCACTCAATACGCCGAGCACGATCGGAACGGCAAATACCTGTAACGCGGAACGCTGCATGAATAGGCCAGCGGTCAGCGTTGGGCGGCGGCATATGCGGCACGAATCGCAGGGCGGGCGGCACGCCTGCGCCAGATGCGTATGGCCCAGAGATAAAGCCCGGTTATCAAGACGACAATGGTTGCCACAGTCAAAACCGCCCAGACAATCTTGAGCGGCATGCCGCCATAATCGCCAAAATGCAGCGGCTGAGAGACCAGAAGCGCGGTCGCATAAAGCGGCAACTCGCGGCTGTCGGTCAGCTTGCCGGTTTCGGCCTCGATCAAGGCAGGCCGGAGCAGCCGCGATGTCAGCGGCGTCTCACCGCGCATGAAGACCGCATAATGGCTCTTGCTGGAAAACGGGTTGCCCGGGAACGCAACGAAAGACGGCTGCATGCCCGGCATCGCCTGACGCGCCGTCGCGACCGCACCATCGACCGAGGTTGGACCTTGCGGAACCTGCCGGTCCTTGTAAGCCTGGGTCATCGCGACAAGCTGGTCATTCTGCCACAGCTTGAAGATCAGATCGGCCCAAGTGTTGATGACGCCGGTCAAGCCGACGGTCAGCGCCCACACCACCGTCACCACACCAAGCAGATTATGCAGATCGAGCCAGCGCACCATGCGCGGCCGGTCCCGCCGCATCGCACCGAAATCGAGCTTGCGGGTCGATGGCCAGTACAGCACCACGCCGGAAACGATCGCGACGCAGAACAACAATCCCATCAATCCGAGGAACAGCTTGCCCGGCAGTCCGGCATACATGTCGACATGCAGCCGGTAGATCACGTAGGTAATGCGCGACCGGAAATCGGGCTCCTCAAGAAACTCCCCGGTGCGCGAATCCAGTTTCAGCAGCCGGTTCTCATCTGGATTGGAATCCACGGTCTTGCCAACGCTGAGCCAGATCAGCTCCGGCTCGTCGCGATCCCAGAACATGAACTGCACGGCATGTCCGGGAACCCTGGCGAGCCCATTCGCGACGACCGTGTCGAGATTGGCCGGCGGCGTGTCGGCTGGCAGCTGGGCGGGCTCAACTTCGTCGTAAAGCGCGTGATTCAGCTCGTGATTGAAAATGAGCGGCAGCCCGGTGATGCAGAGCAACAGCAAAAACACCGTGCTGATCATACTGGTCCAGGTGTGGATTTTGGACCAGATCCTCATTGCGCTGCGACTGGGCATGCCGCTCCTTTCCCATGTCAAAATTTGTAGGTCAACGTGCCGATGACGTTCCGGCGGTTTCCATAGAAGCAGTCGCCACGCGACAAGCAGCTCGCAAAATAGATCTTGTCCGCGAGATTGGTCCCGGTCACCTGGAACCGCCAGTTCTTGTCCTCATAGGCGAACATTGCATCGAACAGCGTATAGTCAGGTGTCGTGATGGTCGTCACCTGGTTGGTTACCGGCGAAATCCCCGTTGACCACGATTCGCCGATATAGCGAACGCCACCGGCGATGCTGAAGCCGGAGGCACCGAACAGTGTCAGTTTGTGCTTGGCCCAGAGCGACGCATAGTTTTGCGGCACGCTCTCGACCTGGCTACCGACAAAATCTCCCTGGGTTATCTTCGCGTCGATATACGAATACGACGCGATGATATCGAGATCGGGCGTGATACTGCCGATATACTCAACCTCGAAACCGCGGATCCGGTCCTCGCCGGTCTGGACCGAGTAGGTCGGGTTCGGTCCCGACGCGAGCCGGTTCTTCTCCTGGATTTCGTAAACGGCGGCGTTGAACATTGCGGTATTCGAGACCTTGTACTTGAACCCGGCCTCGTATTGCTTGCCTTCGACCGGCTTGCAGAAACCCGCACAGATATTGGCGCCCAGGATCGGATTGAACGATTCGGAATAGGACACATAAGGGTTGAGGCCGAACGACGTCTCATACATCAGCGCAAAGCGCTTCGTTGTCGCGGCATCCTCCTGCGTCTGCACCCCCTCCGCTTCGGAGGTCAGCTTGTCCCGGCGGGCGCCGATCGTCAGCAACCATTGCCCAAGACGCATCTGATCCTGGAGATAGAGACCGGCAACCGTCTGCCGGATTCCGGGGTCCGGATAAAACGCAAGTGACGGCGCGGTGGCCAGTCCCCACGGCTGGCCGTAGACAGGGTTGTAGAGATTGAACGGGGTGAGCGACAGATCGTAGGCGGTGCTCGAGCGCTCGTTCAGATCGCGCAGATCGACGCCGAACAAAACCTTGTGCGTAACCGCGCCGGTCGCAAAGTCGAACTGACCGCCGGTATCGGCCGTCAGCGCGTTCCGGCTCGTCTGCAGTCCGTAGACGATGCGCTGCACGCTTTGCTGGGACGCGTCGGTATACGGGAAGTACGGCATGAGCGGCCCGAAGTAGTTGTAGTAATTGTTCGGATACATCGTCCGGTAGACGCCGTCGTCATGCGAATAACGCAGGCGATTGTAGACCTTGAAATTGTTGCTGAACGAGTGCTCGAACAGGCTGGTGATTGCCTTGGTCGTGGTCTGATACTTGTCCCAGCCCGGTTCGCTGGTGAAACGGCTGATCGGAATTTGACCGTTCGGATTGTAGAACAGCGTGCCGTTGAGCGGCAGGAACGCGGTCGACGACCCGGTATTGTCCTTCTGATACAGCCCGATCACCGTCCAGTCGGTGTCTTTGGTCGGCCGCCAGGTAATTGCCGGCATCAGCACCTGCCGGTCGTTCTTGACGAAATCGGTCTGATAATTCGAGTCGCGATAGATCCCGATCAGCCGGTACAGCCACTGCCCGTCGGCAGAGAGCTTGCCGGTCAGGTCGGTCTGGAACTGCAAACGGTCGAAGCTGCCATATTGCACGCCAAGCTCGTGCTTGTCCTGAGCCTGCGGACGCTTGGATACGGCGTTGACCAGACCGCCCGAAGGACTGTCGCCATAAAGTACCGATCCTGGGCCGCGCAATACCTCGACACGTGACAGCGTATAGGGATCCGGCCGCAGCTGGTTCCAGTATCCTCCGTTATTTACACGCAAGCCATCGAGATAAGTGACGGGCGAGGTCCCCCGAACAAGCTGGCCGTCGCCGCGCGTATCCGGACCGTAAGCGTCGGCATAGACGCCAGGAACATACCGCAGCGCTTCCTGCACCGTCGTGGCGCCTTGGTCGCGCATTTCGTCGGACGTTACGACAGTGATTGATTGCGGAATTTCAGCGATCGGCGTGTCGGTCTTGGTCGCAGTCGCGCTGCGATTTGCGACATAACCTTGCACCTCGCTATAGGCGTTCTCCTCTGCCGGAGCCGGCGCAGGAGCGGGTTCCGGCGCTCTGCCCTCTTGCCGGCTTGCAGTGGTTCCCGCGCCGCGTTGCGCGCGCTGGACATCGATTTGCGGAAGGGCCGTCTGCGACCAGGCCGACGGCATGGGAATGAAACTCGATACCGCGGCAACAACAGATACACGTAGTACAGCAGCTGCAATCGCAGCCCCATTCACCGATCGCATAATACCCCCATAAACGCCGCGATGCTTCGATCCCAATCGTGGGTGTCATCGCCCGTTTCAGCGGGAGCGAATGCAGCAATGCTGCAACGCAGAGTAAAGTTGAATTGATCGAGAATGGTTGACTGCGCTTGCGATTGAGAACCGCCTATTGCGAGAGCGCCACGAATAAGAAGAACTTCACTCTCGAATTAGAACATATCGAATGTTCTGACCATCGAATCGGAAGACTTCTGCGCTGCTATCGGCGCTTCACCGATCCGGTCGGCGACGCATCATGCTGCAGGCGCGTGTGATTTGGCAGCGGACTGGGCCGCGGCGCGCCGTCGCGCGACAATGTCCCGATTTCCGGGAACCGCGCCCGCATATCCCGCAGGAACGCCTCGAGCGAGGTGTGCGCCGTTACGGTTCTAGCCAGGCTCGAGAACTCGGAGCTGTTGCCTGCATCGGGCGCCGTTGCGATCTCGAACGCCCGTTTGTCCGGCCCCTCCATCATTTTGGCCTGATAACGCTCCTTCAGCCGTTCGATCCCGAGCTTGTCGTCCGCGAGCGAATAGCCGATCGCGGCTCGCAGGATATCCGCCCTCTCCGCGTCAGATAAAGGCGCGAAATCGCGCCAGCGCTCGCCGTATAACCGCTCGATCTGCTCGGCAGATTTGTCGAAACGCTTTGCTGCCCAGAGAATGTCGGCCCGCAGACGGATCGCCTCCCGGCTGTCGTCCCGTTCGATCGCTTCCAGCGCAACCTCGTGGCGGCCGGAATCGGACAATGCGCGCGCCTCAAGCAACATGCGCAAATTGCGCAATTCGGTGCTGAGCTCCGCCGCGCGTGTCGCCCGCAGAACCGCTTGCGCGCGGCCGGGTTTGTTGTCCATGAGATAGATGACCGCGAGCCGCGTCGCCACCTGTGCTCGGGCCGCTCCCTGCAACCGGTTGTCCACCTGATGTTGCAGCAGCTCTGCAGCCTGAGGGAGCAGATCGACTGAGACCAATCGGTCCGCCAGCCGCCTGATCATCTCGTCGCCGCGCCGTCCGATCGGAGTCAATTCACGGAAGTCGTAAAAAAGACCAAGCGCCTCGATCGCTGGCAAAGCATCGCTCTTGCCGGCCAGGAACAGCGAATCGAAGGTTATCGCTGCCTCATCGTAGATCCGGCGGCCAATCTGCGAATCGGGATGTGCTCTCAACGCCGAACGCATGACATGGAATGCGTCGCGATAGCGGCGCTCTTCAGTGTAGAGCCGCGCAAGCTGGTGCAGCGCCTCGATTTCCGTTTCGTCGCCGCGCCACACCGCTGTCAGCTTTTCGAGTTCATTGATCAGGTCGGTGCGACTGAGATCGCCCATATCGTGGCGCAACGTGAGGCTTCGCAGCAAGCCTTGCGCTGCCGAGGGACGCTCATCTGAATCCGCAGCCTGGCGGAAATTGCGCAGGGCTTCCGAGTTCTGGCCGAGTCCCTGGGCCAGACGCCCTTGCAGGACCGACAGCGACGGCTGCATTTCGGGAGGCGTTCCGATAGTCTGGAGCTCGCTGAACAGGTTCTGAGCAGTTTCGTAATCGCGCACCTCGATCGCTGTGCGGATCGCTTCCTTGAGAGCGATTCGTTGCAGTTCGACCGGCAAGGTGGCGAGCGCACCCTCGGCATTCTTGAAGCCGCGGCGCGCCTCGTCCCATTTGCCGAGGCGCGCCAGGGCAAAGGCCCGCCACAGCGGCGTATCGAGCTGATCGCCGAGCGTCTGGTGATTGAGCTCCTTCAGCGCCTCCTCGGGACGGTTGAGCATGAGCTTCGTGATGGCCCGCAGCACCAGCGGCGACGGATCGCTGGACGAAGGACGCTCTTCGGAAAGCGTGACGTCCAAGACGGCCTTGGCTTCCGGATACATGTCGCGCGACAGATAGAACCGGGCGAGTTCGAGCCGCGACGCGCTGCGCTTGGTTTCTCCCACGTCGGCAGCAGCGGCAATCAGCTTGTACTGCCGTTCGTACACGTCGGCCTGGCGATCGAAGCCCCAGAGCTGCGGGTCGAAGATCGTCGAACGGTAAGTGGAAGCCGAGCGCATGGCGGCGCCGGGCCCCGACAGCGTCAGTCCGCCCGGGCGTGCAACGGTCACGTTGTCCGGTGTCAGCTCGACCTGAACGTCGTCGGCCAGCGGCTGGACAGCGACGCCATGGGTCGAGGCCAGCGCACGGAATTCGACAAATTCCTGGGGTTTGACAAATCCTCGCGCCGGGCCGGGCGCCGTCACGACCAGCAGCGTGTCACCCATGTCCGGGTCCGCGATACGATGCAGCTCCCGGGCCTGCGCCAATGGAATGATAACGCTCGGCCGGATTGCATTGCTCATGCTCCGGTCGATCATCAGCGGCGTGCCGGGATTGCCGGCCTTGTCGCCGATGGTGACTTTCCATGTGTCGCCATCGGCAACCGCGCCGACCAGACGGGGGCGATCGAGCATCAAGCGCACGACATAACCGTCAGGCAGGGCAGTCCCAAGCGCGTGCCGGATCAGCCCCCCAGATTCGGCTCCGAGATCCGGAAGTTCAATGGTCCCGCGGGTATCGAACACCATCCACAGCGTTCCGGCGCGCCGGAAGATTGCAGCCGGTGTCTGTGCGGCGAATGGGAATGTCAGCGTGACGCCATCGGCCTGTCTTGTCATCTGAGCTGCAACCGTTCGCGCGCCGTCTTGCGGACCAACATCAAGCGCAGGCGGAATGGCCGCAGCGGGCTGCCGCTCAGGTTCAGGCTTCGCTGCAGCCTGGTGCCCGATAGCCGGATCCGGCTGGCGCTCCGCATCAACCGGCTTTGCCCCCGAAATCTGCGCCGGTGCCGCCGAAACAGCCGCGGCTGCGGCCGCTGCAGGCGCGCTCTGCGCCGGTTGCGAGACCCTTGCAGCAGCAGCGGGCTGCGCAGCCGGCGCTGCGGGTTGCTTGACCGCCTGCGGCGATCCGGCAGGAACGGTTTGCGGCGGCTCCGAACCGGCCAACGCATCGAGTTTGCTGGCGACATCTTGCGTCAGCCGCGATGCATCGTCGGGCCGGACCGGAGCAGCGACCGGTTCCTTCGCGTCGGAACTGCCGACGTCCAGCACGTAATTCTGATCTTCCCGGAAAGTCCGGACATCGGCCTTACCGTTCAGGGCGAACCTGATCGTAAGCGAATCTGAACGTTCAAAAGCCTCGATCGCCTTGACGGCCTTGGGCAGCGTCGATTTCAGGTCGCCGAACTCGAATTTCAGCGGCGCCGAAAATGTCAGCGTCACATCGTCCGCTCCACGATCAGCCGTGACCGGGATGATATCCGGCAGTTCAAACACATAGCGCGTGAAGGTCGGCTGCGTCGCCACGCGGATGCGCGCCGGTTTTTCTTCCCGCTTTGCCACCTGACGCTGCGCACGCATGGCTCGCTCAGCTTCGCGAGCGCGGCGCGACAATTCCTCGATCACCTTGGTCGGGAGGCCAGGCGCCATGCCTTTCCAGGTATCGGGAAGAAGATCTATATAGAGGCGTTCGCCGGCCGCCATGGAATTGACGGTCACCTTGCGATTGAGAGCGATACGCAGTCCCCTGCCATCCGGGTCCCGGCGCGCGGCGCCGACATAATTGGCTGCGGCATGCGTCAGCTTATCGATTGCAATATCGACAGGGCGCTGGAAATGAATGACCACAATGCCGCCCGCCGCATGCACTTCGGACTCCACCGGCTCCGACAGATGCAGAAGGATCCGGGCGAATCCCTGCGACAGCTCGACATGCACGTCACCGGAAACGGCCTGCTCGCGCGCCGACCCTTGCGCCGCAATACCGAGCATAGCGACGCAGAACACCGTCCGGATCAGGCATGACCGCCCCATCCGCGTCAATCGGCAGATCGCATCGTGAACCATCATCTACGCGCGCCACTGGCCGGCCCAAACAGCATCCGACCCTACCTGCTCGGGCATTAAACGAGCGTTAACCGTCCGAATTAAGAACCGCTCGGACGGCCCTCGATCTTGGGCAAGTCTTTCGTCCTGGAATCGCCCTGCGCACTGCGGGCCAGCTCGACGGTGAGGCGCTGCGCCGCTTCCGGCGTCATCTGGGCCATAATTTCCGACATGCGGCGGGGATTGATCAGCCGCGCGACCTCGGTTGCGAGCTTAATCTCCAGCTTCTCGAAAATCTTGGCCGCATCCTTGGGCTTCATGCCTTCGTACATGGTGACGAGGTTTTTCAGCCGGTGCAGTTCCTGTTCTTCCTTTTGCTGGGTCGCGGCGACGATCCGGTCCTCAGCCTGCTTCAGTTCGTTCAGGCGTTCTTCCAGCTTCTTTTCGGCGGCGCGGAGCAGCGTATCGCGCATATCGAGCTCGCTCTGCCGCTTCTCGATTTCCTTGCGCCGTTCCGACAAGCGTTCCAGCAGCGCGCGTTCGGCGGGAGATATACTGGCCGCATCGAACTGAACCACGGTGCCGCTCTGCTGCGGCTTGGGCGGTGTCTTCGCGAATTTCGGATCGGCTTTTTCCGGCGCCGGGTCGGCCTTTGCAGGGTCCGGCTTGCTCGCAGCGACCGACCCGGTGACGTCCGGATAACCGAACATTTCCTGCGCCCACGATTTCTGACGGGGCGGCGCCTGAACTTGCGGGGCTTCGGCCGCTGAGCGGAACGTGGCTGCCGTCGGCTCGCGGAACGGACGATCGCTCTTCGCCTGATGACCGGCGCCGAGCGTATAACCGCCATCGATGACGATGCCTGCCACCTTGAGCACAAACAAGCCGGCAGCCGCAAACAACACGATCGGAACGAGCCGCAGGCGCTGGATCAGTACGCTCATGCGGCCTTGCCGTGCGCACGGGCGCGCGTCCTCTCGGCAAGGGCCTGGGCCGCGGCAGCGACCGCTTTCGCATCGTTGGCGGGCGGACCGGGCATTGGATCCGGCTCCGGCGTGCTCTCGCCGCCGAGCAAGCTGCTGGCATAGGCGATCTTGCGCAGCCGGCTCAGCACGTCCTCACCCGCGGCAAGGCTCGTTGTGATCGATCGGCAATAGGTCTCGGCCTCGCGCAAACGCTTGCCCAGCGTTTCGTCGGCCTCGGCCGCGGTCACTTTCAGGCCGCCGATGGCACGCTCAGCGCGTTCGGTCGCCATCACCAGTTCGGCGACGGTGCTCTTCATCAGCTTTTCGTCGGCCTTGAGCTTTTCGATCTGCTTGTTGAGCCGCGCACAATAGAGAATCGTCAAAAGCAGCAGGATCGCCACCAGCGATTCGATGATCAGTCCGATACCGTAGCTCATGGAGCCTCGCGCTTCTTTGGGTCGTCGGCATTCTCGAACATGGCGTAGGTCATTTTCGGCTTGCGGAGCGGCTTCGCAACGCGCACCGAAACGCGGTCACCGACCCGGCCCATCCGGCCCTCTGTCAGCGGAACGTCGCCGCAACGCAACGTGACCAGAGCGTCGGGCCGGATTTCAAGCGGCAGCGTATCGCCGACCTTCAGGGCCATGATCTGCCGCAGCGGCAGCCGCTCCTCATACAGCACCGCATCGACCCCGATCTCAGCCAGACCGATTTCGGTCGCCAGATGCTCTTCCCAGATGTGATCGCGGCCGAACTTCTCGCCCATGAACATCTGCAGCAGGACGCCACGGATCGGCTCGATTGTGGCGTAGGGCAGAAGCAGCTCGGCGGTGCCGCCGCGATCTTCCATGTCGATGCGCAGCCGCACCAGGATCGCCGCATTGGCCGGCCGGGTGATCGCCGCGAAGCGCGGATTGCTTTCGATGCGGTCGATGTTGAATTCGACCGGCGATAATGGTTTGAAGGCCTGTTCGGCATCGGCGAGGATGACCTCGACCATGCGCTTGACGAGGCTGGTCTCGATCGTGGTGTAGGGCCGTCCCTCGACGCGCAACGCGCCCGATCCGCGCCTCCCGCCGAGCAGCACGTCAATCATCGAATAGATCAGGCTCGAATTGACGGTAATAAGTCCGAAATTGTCCCATTCCTCGGCCTTGAAAACCGCGAGGATCGTCGGCAACGGGATCGAGTTGATGTAGTCGCCGAAGCGGACCGATGTAATGCGGTCGAGCGAAACTTCGACATTATCCGAGGTGAAATTGCGCAAGGACGTCGTCAACAGCCGGACCAGCCGGTCGAAGACGATTTCGAGCATCGGCAGACGCTCGTAGGACACCATCGCGGAATCGATGATGGCGCGAATGCCGGAATTGTCATTGAAGCTGACATCGGCCAGGCTGAAACCCAGCAGCCCGTCGATCTCCTCCTGATTGAGGACGCGCTCGGAGGCTCCCTTCTGGCTCAGCTTGCTTTCGTCCACCATCGCGGCCCATTGCGCGGTGATGGCGTCGGCTCCGGTTTCGGCCGCGGGCGGCTGGTCCGCAACCGCGGTCATGGTGATGTCGGAGTCAGACTCGATACTCCGTCCCCACTCCGCAGCAAGCGCTTCCTGGTCGACATCCGGCATTACTGGACCACGATTTCCTTGAACAGCACGGCGTTCACGCGGTTCGGCGCGATCGCATAGTTCACACGCCGGGTAAGCTCTTCCTTGAGCCGGTAGAGACCGGCCGATCCGTCAAGATCGGTCGGCCGCAGCTCACGCAAATAGGTCTGAAAGGAATCCATCACACGCGGCATGACCGGCTGAACCTGCTGGACCATGGTCTGATCGGGGAGTTCGAGAACGATCTTCACCTTCAGATATTGCGGACGGTCGCCGCCGGTGGTGGCGAGATTGACCAGCGTATCCGGCAGATCGAGAAAGGCCGGCGGCTTCGGTGCCGGTGCAGCCGCAACCGGCTTCGGCTTCGGCTTGAACATCAAGAAGGCCGCTCCGCCTCCTCCGCCGAGTACCAGCAGCGCAGCCGCGGCAATGATGATCAGCTTGCGCTTGGATTTCGGCGCAGCCGCCTTGCCGGAGGCATCGCCTTCCTGCTCGGTCTCCGCCTCGCCGCCCTTCTTCTTGCCAGCCATGCATGGCCCCCCGATACGGCGCGGGCTTGCCATGAAGCCTTCGCAACCTGTCGGCGCAAGGTATGGCCGTGATGGTTAACGAAAACTTTCAAGCGGCCGCCAGGCAGGAATTTTTTGCCGGGTCGGCCGGGCCGGAATTGCCGGAGCGGCCCGTCCGGCCAGCCTCCAGATTCACCTAACCCTCTCTGATTACTTCATTTTCCTGCTTGGCACGCGCGCTGCAGAGCAGTCAGCGTCGCGGCTTTGGGAGAGCCGAGACGGATACTGGTCCGGTCAACGCCTTGGGAGGGCGGGCGCCGGAGCCGACTGGGGGAGATCGGGATGGAGAATGCCCTTCTGATCGGGTTGTCGCGGCAGATGGCGCTGCGCCGCGAACTCGAAGTGGTGGCGAACAACATCGCCAATATCAACACGACCGGCTTCAAGAGCGGCACCGCCGTATTCGAAGAATACATGATGCCGGGCGCGAGCCATGGCGACTTCCACCGTAGCGACCGCAAGATGTCCTACGTCCAGGATCGTTCGACCTGGCTCGATCTCGGTCAGGGTCCGATCCGCCCGACCGGCAATCCGCTCGACGTGGCGGTGGACGGAAAGTCGTTTCTTGTGGTCCAGACGCCGGCCGGCGAGCGCTACACCCGCAACGGCTCGTTTCAGATCAATGCGCAGGGACAGCTCGTCACCAGCGACGGGCATGCCGTATTGGGCCAGGCCGGCCCGATCCAGTTTCAGGCCACCGACAAGGACATCACCATCAGCCGCGATGGCACGATCTCGGTGCCGGACGGAGTCCGCGGCAAGCTCAGACTTGTCGATTTCGCGAATCCCCAACGTCTGGAGAAGGACGGATCGTCAAACTTCAAAGCGCCCGAAGACATGCAACCGGCGGCCGCCCAATATCCTCACGTTATCCAGGGCGCGATCGAGCAATCCAACGTCAAAGCCGTCGTCGAAATGACGCGGATGATCGAAGTCACCCGTCACTACTCACAGATCGCCAGCCTGCTGCAGCAGCACGGCGATATCCGGCGCTCGGCGATCGAACGCCTTGCCGAAGTACCAGCGTAATAGCGAGGAACTGTCATGCGAGCTCTGCACACCGCAGCGACGGGAATGATGGCCCAGGAACTCAACGTCCAGGTCATCTCCAATAACATCGCGAATATGCGCACGACCGGTTACAAGCGGCAGCGCGCAGAGTTTCAGGATCTGCTCTACGAGCACGTGCGCCGTGTCGGCACCCAGACGTCCGAGCAGGGCAATATCCTGCCGGCTGGCGTCGAGCTTGGGTCTGGTGTGAAGACCGTCGGCACGCCGCGCCTGATGACGCAAGGTGCAATCCTCACCACCGGCAAGGAAACCGACGTCGCCATCCGCGGCGAAGGATTTTTTCCGATCACAATGCCCGATGGCCGCACTGCATACACGCGCGACGGCTCCTTCGCGATCGACGCCAACGGCCGTCTTGTGACCGCGCAGGGCTTTCTCATCCAGCCGCAAATCACCGTTCCGGCCAATGCAACCGGACTGACGATTAATGCGCAGGGTCAGGTCATGGTCACGCCCGCCGGCACGACCACACCGACCCAGATCGGACAGATCCAGCTTGCCGTCTTCGTCAACAAGGCCGGCTTGCAGGGCATCGGCGACAATCTGTTGCTCGAAACGCCATCATCCGGAACTCCGCAGCTCGGAACGCCCAGCACGCAGAGCTTTGGCAGTCTGCTGCAGAATTCGCTTGAGCAATCGAATGTCGAAGCAGTCAGCGAAATTTCCGATCTGATCGCCGCGCAGCGCGCTTACGAAATGAATGCCAAGGTGGTGTCCGCCGCAGACCAGATGCTGCAATCCACCTCGGGCATGATGCGGTAAGGAGCGAAGTCATGACGATGCGAATTCCCGCGCTAGCCGGCCTCGCCATTCTTGCTCTCGTCGTGTGTTCCGCCACCAGCGTCCATGCGCAGAAGCCGTCGCTGCGGCCGGCGGTCCTTGTGACCGGCGATGTCGTTCGGATCGGCGATCTGGTTACGGACGTCGATGCCGACAAGGCCGACATAGCCCTGTTTCGTGCACCCGACCTCGGCGAGACCGGCAGCGTTCAGGTCGCCGCCGTGATGAAGGCGCTGCGGCCCTATTTGTTCGACATTGACTCCGGCGACTTCGCGGAGGTGTCTGTCACCCGCGCCAGCCGGATGATCGGATCCGCCGAAATCAAATACCAGATTGCTCACATTGCTGCAGAGCGCCTGCGGCTGAGCGATCCGAAAGCAGTCACTGTCACGCTGGACATGCCGGCGCCGACACTTCACCTCGATATCGCTGCCGGCCCGCTGATGCCGGCGCGCATGAATTTCGATCCGCGCAGCGGCCGGTTCGATGTGACGTTTCAGTCCGGGGATTCGTATGTCCGCCTGACAGGCAGCGCAGTGGAATCCTACGACGCCGTAGTGCTGACCCGCCCGGTCGCGCGCGGCGATGTGCTGCGGGCATCAGACCTCGCCATCGAGCGGCGGCCGAAGGCGCAAATTCAAGCCGACACCATTCGCGACGCCGATGCCGCGATAGGCATGGCTGCACAGCAGGCGCTGCGTGCCGGCCAGACGATCCGCTCAGCCGACCTGATGAGGCCGCAACTGGTCAAGCGCGGCGAACCGGTGATGATGCGCTACGAGGCCCCTGGCATCGTCCTGACCGTCCGCGGCAAAGCCGAAGAAGACGGATCGCTCGGCGATACCATCAATATCCTCAATATCCAGTCGAAACGGGTGATTCAGGGTGTGGTGTCCGGACCGGGCCAGATCACCGTGACCTCGCTCACACCGCAAGTCGTCACCGCAGCCGCAGCCCTCACCAAGTCAGAGTAAAGTCATGCCTCTTATTCGATTGCCGCTCCTGAGCATCTGCATCGTAACGATTGCGGCGCTGCTTGGAGGCTGCTCGTCCATCGACCGGTTGCGAACGATCGGCGAAACGCCGCCGCTGTCGCCGATCGACAACCCGACGACCGCGCCCGGCTACAAGCCGGTCCAGATGCCGATGCCGATGCCGCAACCGGCGTCCTACAATCCGAATTCGCTGTGGCGGAACGGCTCGCGCGCCTTCTTCAAGGATCAGCGCGCGCACCAGGTTGGCGACATTCTCACCGTGAGGGTCAGAATCGACGACAAGGCCAAGGTCGAGAACGAAACCCAGCGCAAGCGCACGTCGGGCGACGAAGCGGCCGTCAAGGATTTCCTCGGCAAGACTGCACTTCCAGGGCTGATCCGCGCTCAGGTGCCAAGTACGCTGCTCGCAACCGAATCCGTCACATCGATGGACGGCAAAGGCAACACCGACCGCAAGGACGAAATCGCAACCAATATCGCCGGCGTCGTCACGCAGGTGCTGCCAAACGGCAATCTTGTGATCGAGGGCCGACAGGAAGTGCGGGTCAATTTCGAAGTGCGCGAGCTTGTGGTTGCAGGTGTCGTGCGGCCGGAAGATATCGAAAGCGACAACACGATCGAATCAACCAAGATCGCGCAGGCGCGCATTGCCTATGGCGGCCGCGGCCAGCTGACCGACATGCAACAGCCGCGCTACGGACAGCAGGTAATGGATATCCTACTGCCATTCTAACCCTCCTCATTGGTCCGGCGAAAGCCGGATCCAGGTCTCCCACGCCATCCCGGCGGTACCACCGGGACGGCGACACGACGCGGCCTCCGGCAAGCTCCCCTGCCGGAGGCCGCGCTCGCTTTGGGCTTGCTGTAGTTGACCAATCAGGCCCGCGTCGGGTTTCGGTGCGGGACATACCCGGCGCCATTATCCCGGCTTTCGCATACGTGTGGCAATCGCCAGATTCCTGATGCGCCGCAGGTTATCGTCAAACTTCGTCAGACGGCGGCGGTTCGCCAAGAACCTGCCCTGCCCGTTTAGGCTTGGTGAATGGCGTTGGCCGCGGCACGTTGCCGTGCATGAGGTCGCGGCCCGCACCGATACCGCCGGCCACTTCAAGTGCAAAGCGCTCGGCATCGCGCCGCCGCAACTCCTCGCCGATCTCGGCCGCCTGCGCATCGGGAACACCGAGTTCTCGGAGCGCAAGCTCGCCGAATTTCATTGCCGACTCGAAGGTTTCACGGACCTGCGTTTCGACGCCCTTGTGCACCAGCTCAAGTGCGTGTTCGCGATCGAACGAACGTACCATCAGCTTGGCCTGCGGAAACTCGTCCATCGCGATTTCGGCGATCCGCGTGGCGGTGTAACGATCGTCGACACAGACAGCAATCAGGCGTGCCTTGCGCGCACCGGATGCCTCAAGCAGATCGAGGCGCGCACCGTCGCCGTAATAGATCTTGAATCCGAAGTCGGCGGCAGACCGGATCATGTCGGTATCGTTGTCGATGATCGTGACGTCGAAGCCGCGCGCCAGCAGCGATTGGCTCGCGACCTGACCGAACCGTCCGAATCCTATGATCAGCACGCTGCCCGAAAGATCGCGCGGCTCGTCCACACCGTCCATCGACGGCTCCCGCCGCGGCGTCAGCCATTGCAACGCCATCACCGCAAACGGCGTCAGCGCCATGGAGATGATCACCACGGTCGTCATCAGCGCATTGACGCGGCCAGTGAAAATTCCCGCATTCGCAGCGGCGGCGTAGAGCACGAAGGCAAACTCGCCGCCCTGCGAGAATAATGTTGCGCGGTAGATCGCTTCCCGATGCGGCGCCTGAAACAACCGCGCGACGATATAGATGCCGATCGACTTGAAGAGCATGTAGGCGAGTACGCCCGCGATCAGAAAACGCCAGTCGGTGACCACGATCGACAGGTCGAGCGCCATCCCCACGCCGAGGAAGAACAATCCGAGCAGGATGCCGCGGAACGGTTCGATGTCGGCTTCGAGCTGATGCCGAAACGAGGATTCCGACAGCATCACGCCGGCAACGAAGGCGCCCATCGCCATCGACAGACCGGCAGACTGCATCAGCAGCGCCGATCCGAGCACGACGAGCAGCGCCGCCGCCGTCATCACTTCGCGCGCCCGCGCTGCCGCAAGCAGCGCGAAGAACGGATTGAGCAGCCATCGTCCGGCAGCCAGCAGCACGATCACTGCCGCGATCGCGATCAGCACCGCAAGCCAGGCCGGCTCGCCGGTCGCCTCACCGCCGGGCGCCAGCAGCGCGACCAGTGCCAAGAGCGGCACGATGGCGAGGTCTTCCAGCAACAGGATCGAGATCATGCGCTGACCTTCCGGTGTGGCGGTGTCGCCGCGCTCGTTGAGAACCTGCGCCACCACAGCGGTGGAGGTCAGCACGAAACCCATGGCTGCAAAGAACGCCACCTTCGGAGGAAGGCCGAAAATCATGCCGACGCCGGTCAGCAACACTCCGCAGACCGCTACCTGCGCGGCACCGAGTCCGAAAATCTCGCGCCGCAATCCCCAGAGGCGGGACGGCTGCATTTCGAGCCCGATCACGAACAAGAACATCACGACGCCGAGTTCGGCGATGTGGATGATGGCCTGTGGATTGGTGAAAAGCTGAAGCCCGAACGGCCCGATGATGACGCCTGCGGCAAGATAGCCCAGCACCGATCCAAGTCCGAAACGGATGAAGATCGGCGCGGCGACAACGCCCGCGCCAAGCAACGCGACCACCTGAATCAATTCGGTATTGGCTTCAGCGGCCGCCATGCCCTGCCATTCAATCCGTCGCCATCGAAACGACGTGCCCGCAGGCGGCAGGACTTGTCAATCTCGGCAGCGTTCGGGGCAGACCGGCCAACGCCATTGCCGGCCTTGGCCATCAGCCAAGCGGCCGCAACAGGCGGACAGGGCTGCGCCAGTCCGCCTTGGGAATCTGGTCCGTTCAGTCGTCCCGGTAGACCCGCTCTCGCCGTTCGTGACGTTCCTGAGCCTCGATCGACAATGTCGCAATCGGCCGCGCTTCGAGCCGGCGCAGCGAAATCGGCTCGCCGGTTTCCTCGCAATAGCCGTAGGTGCCATCGTCGATGCGCGCCAGCGCGGCATCGATCTTTGCGATCAACTTGCGCTGACGATCACGGGCCCGCAACTCGATTGCGCGGTCGGTCTCGGAAGATGCACGATCAGCAAGATCCGGGTGGTTCTGATTTTCATCCTGCAGATGCTGAAGCGTCTCGCGCGCTTCTTTCAGGATGTCTTCCTTCCAGGCGAGAAGCTTGTGGCGAAAATATTCGCGCTGCTTCTCATTCATGAACGGCTCTTTGTCAGACGGCCGGTAATCCTTCAGTTTGGCCGACATTCCACATTACTCCCGCCATGCGCGAGTCACCCCCTCGCGGCGGCGAGCTTATAACGGGCCGGGGGTGGACCGACAACATCGATTTATGCGCCGGCCTGTCCGATCTGTCATATTATCTACTTGGAATCGCAGCATTTTGGACCGCGGCGCGTGTCCGAAAAGCCTCAGCGGCGGGTCAACTTGGCGATCTCCACCTGGACGCGCAAATCGATATCGGCCAACACCTGATCGAGGCCCCGATCGCCGGTTTCGGTGCCAAGATCGGCTGCAGCAGCCTTCAGGCGATTGATCGCGGCCTGATCGAGCGTACCACCCAGAAGGCCGACTTTCAGGGCGTCGAGCGCATCAAGAGCGCTCCGCCCCCGGCGGACCGCCTGCTTCCGCCGCTCGGCGCTGTTCTCAACGCCCTGCAGCGCCACCAGCACATCGACCCCGGAGATCGCATGCAATTGTCCGGGCGTTGTCCGCACCGGACCGCTCGCCGCCTGGCTGAGCGAAAATCCGCTGCCGGCGCGCCGGGCCGCCGGCGCATCGCGCAGCGCGGCATTGTTTGTGGTGGCTGAAACTCGCATGCCGCGAGCTTGGGCGCTTATGGTTAACCGAGCGTAAATGGTCCGGCAAAACCTGCCGGGTCACGGCAGCCCGTGCCGACCGGCAGTGTGCCCGAATTCCAGAAAAGCAATCAAAACTCGTTTTGAATCAGAGGCTTGACCTCACAATCACGGCTGGCACGGCGCTCGCATTGAACGCCCTGAAGCCCGACCTTCATGGGGAGCATGATGTCGAGGACGTTTGTAAGTGTGGTGGCCGCTCGGGCGGCGGCGCCGATCGTTTCGGCGCTCCTTGTAATGGCGCTTATCGTTGCTGCGGGACCGGCCGAGGCCACGTCGCGCATCAAGGATCTCGCCAATATCGAGGGCGTGCGCCAGAACCAGTTGATCGGCTACGGCCTGGTCGTCGGCCTGAACGGCACCGGCGATACCCTCAACAATATTCCCTTCACCCGGCAATCGCTGCAGGCGATGCTGGAACGGCTCGGCGTCAACGTCCGCGGCCAGACCATGCGGACCGGCAACGTCGCTGCCGTGATGGTGACCGCCAACCTGCCCCCGTTCGGCACGCAGGGGACGCGCATCGACGTTACCGTATCGGCGATGGGCGACGCTAAGAGCCTTCAGGGCGGTACCCTGCTCGTCACCCCTCTGCTAGGCGCCGACGGAAACGTCTATGCCGTGGCGCAAGGATCGATTGCGATTGCAGGCTTCCAGGCCGAAGGCGAAGCCGCAAAAATCGTCCGCGGCGTACCGACCGTCGGCCGGATCTCCAACGGAGCGATCATCGAGCGCGAGATCGACTTCCAGCTCAATCGTATGGGCAAGGTACGGCTCGCCTTGCGCAACGCCGACTTCACCACCGCCAAGCGCATAGCCGCTGCGATCAACGACTATATGGGTACCGCCACTGCGGAGCCGCTCGACCAGTCGACCGTGCAGCTCTCGCTGCCCGGCAAGAGCGACACCAACATGGTCGCGCTGCTCACCGAAATCGAGCAGCTGCAGATCGAGCCCGACCTCGCCGCCAAAATTGTGATCGACGAGCGCTCCGGCGTTATCGTGATGGGACGCGACGTGCGGGTCTCCACGGTTGCCGTCGCGCAGGGCAATCTCACCGTCACGATTGCCGAGGCGCCGCAAGTTAGTCAGCCCGCGCCGTTGTCGCTCGGCGAGACCGTGGTCGTGCCACGGACCTCAGTCGGGGTTCAGGAGGACGGCCGCAAGCTTGCGATCGTGCGAGCCGGCGTATCCTTGCAGCAACTTGTCGACGGACTGAATGCGCTTGGCCTCTCGCCGCGTGACCTGATTGCCATCCTTCAGGCGATCAAGGCGGCCGGCGCGATCCAGGCCGATATCGAGGTGATGTGATGAACGCATTGTCGAGCCTGACTGCCGCGTCGAGTGCGAAATCCGCCCATGCCGCGTTTGCCGCGCAAAAGCAGCTTGCGGGCGCAGCCGGGTCCGGCAGCGTGAACGAAAAAGCGCGCCAGGCCGCAGAGGATTTCGAGGCGGTCTATCTCAACACCATGTTCAGCCAGATGTTCACCGCCATGGACGGCGAAGGCCCGTTCGGCGGAGACAAGGCAACCGGTGTGTGGCGCTCGTTCCTAACCGACGAATATGCGAAGTCGTTCGCCAGAAAGGGCGGCATCGGCATCGCGCCGGAAGTCTATCGCACCCTGATGGCGCAGCAGGAGCATCTCGCAGCCGGACCGGCTGCCGCGGAGAGAACGTCATGACTGCAACCGCACAGACTCAAGGTCCGATAGCGGACCTGTGCACGACGATGGACGACATCCTGCATATCGTGGAGCAGGAAACGGCGCTGGTTCGTGCCGGCTCGCTCGTCGAAGCTTCACGGCTCCAGGAGGCGAAAGCAGAACTTGCGAACCGGTATTACGCGGGCGCGAGCCAGATCAAGGCGATGCTGCCCGCACTGCAATCCACCCAGGCGTCAGCGCTCGCGGAACTCAAGCGCCGGCACGAGGAATTTCGCGCCCTGCTTCAGATCAATCTCACCGTTCTTGCGACCGCACACGCCGTCTCGGAAGGCATCATGCGCGGCGTTTCGGATGAACTGGCGCGCAAGGCTGCACCCTCGACCTATGGCGCATCGGGCCGAACCAATGCGCCGAAACCGGGCGCAGCGCAGCCGCTGGCCGTGAGCCGCGTTCTCTGACACCATCACGGCAACCGAATCGTGAAGTGACTGCGTGCAGCTTTAGAGTATTTGCTAACAGCAAGTTAATGTCCCGAAAGTAGCGTCCCGTCATCCCGCTTTGCTTCGCGCGCATCCGGCGCCGGGAGGTGACAATGGACACGAGCTTCACGGTGAAGCCGCGCGACAACACGGCGCGGACGGCGGTCGGACGCAGCAATGTGGTGCGGACCGAGCTGGCTCCGTCGCAAAGCGTCAACGCCGCGGAGCAGTCATCGACGTCGCATCAATCGTCCGGCGCAACGATGCGCGACCCCTCGCTCGATCCGCAATGCCAGGCCGTCCTCGACCGCGAGCGCGACGAGCGTCAGCGCCGCCGCGCCCGCAAGGACGAAATCATGCAGCGGCAGAAGGCCTACGGCCGCAGCGCGGAAAAGCCAGACCCTGTGCAGGACAACGCGCCGCACGCCGACATTCAGGTTTAGGGCAGCACACTCGGCTGCACGGCATCAGGCACACGCGGATCCGACGTGCCGGCAATCGTTAACGATTGCCTTCGCGACCCGTTACCAAAACATGAAAATCGGCCGCAGAATCCGGAGCGCAGGTTCACGCACTATCAACTCGTTAACCATGCTTTTTTACGCGGCCTTGAAGGGAGCCATGGCATCACGCCCAGCGATCCGGATGGATCGGTAACATCAACACGACCAGAAAGGTTGCGTCACTATGGCTTCCAATATCACCCTGTCGGCGTCCGTCCGTCAGAACCTTCTCTCCCTGCAGTCGACCGCTCAGCTGATGAGCATGACGCAGAACCGCCTTGCCACCGGCAAGAAGGTCAACTCCGCTCTCGACAATCCGACCAACTTCTTCACCTCGCAGTCGCTCAGCAACCGCGCCAGCGATCTGAACTCGCTGCTCGACTCGATCGGTCAGGCCCAGCAGACCCTGAAGGCCGCCGATACCGGCATCACCTCGCTGACCAAGCTGGTCGAATCCGCCAAGTCGATCGCCAAGCAGGCTCAGTCGGCCGCCGCTCCGGCCGCGACCTATTCGCTCGCCATCACCGGCAACGCCGCGATCGCGGCCGATAGCGCGGCGGTCCTCACCGGTACCGTCAGCGGTTTGACGGGCACGACTACGCTCGACTCGGTCGCCGGCGGACTTTCCAACGGTGATGTGATCACGGTCAACGACGGCACGAACACGGTGAGCTTCACCGTCACCAATGCTGCCACGGAGACCGTCGACGATCTCATCAACGGCTTGAACGGTGGCGGCGGCAACTGGACCGTGGCGCTGAACGGCGGCGCGTTGGAGATCACTAGCTCAAACAACACCGACACCCTCACTGTCTCGGGAAGCGGCGCCGCTACGGCTGGCTTTGGCTCCGGAAACACCACCGCCGGTCCGACCAACGCCACGCTCGGCTCTCTGTCCGGCACGCTGACCGTGCAGGTCGGCTCGGCTGCTGCGCAGACCATCACCTTCGGTTCGGGTGGCGGCCAGGTCAACACCCGCGCCGAATTGGTCACCGCGCTGAGCGGCCTGACCGGCGTTACGGCGACGATCAACGGATCGAACCAGATCTCGATCACCTCGACCAGCGCCGACGATGTCACGATCGGTGGTACCAATGCGTCGTCGTTCTTTGCCGCCGCAAATATCGGCGCCAACAGCCCGACCGCCACGGTCAGCACGCCGAGCACGACCCGTTCGAACCTGCAGACGCAGTACAATGAAATCCTGACCCAGATCGACGCTCTGGCGCGCGATGCCTCCTACAACGGCATCAACCTCCTGAACGGCGACAACCTCAAGGTCGTGTTCAACGAGGACGGCTCGAGCTCGCAGACCATCACCGGCGTGACCTTCACGTCGAGCGGTCTCGGCCTGACGGCGCTGTCGGGCTCGGAGTTCCAGACCAACTCGGCGATCGACGCCGTCATCGGCAATATCGACACCGCCCTCTCCACTCTGCGTTCGCAGGCGGCGAAGTTCGGTTCGAACCTGAGCACGGTGCAGACCCGTCAGGACTTCACCAAGAACATGATCAACACGCTGACGACCGGTGCGGACGCGCTTGTGCTCGCCGACACCAACGAGGAAGGTGCGAACCTCCTCGCACTGCAGACCCGTCAGCAGCTCTCCACCACGGCGCTGTCGCTCTCCGCGCAGGCCGACCAGGCGGTGCTGCGTCTGTTCTGATCTTTCGCAGAAAGCGGAAGCTGGAAGCGGCGGGGCCAGTCCCCGCCGCTTTCGTTTTTGGCGCGTGCCACAGGCGTTGTTTACCAGTCGTTAACCGATTTTTTACCAGCCATTAGGGTTACCAGATCATTATTCGCGGAACCGCTTCGAACAGCGGGCGCAGATTCCATTGTGAAGAAGGACGTCCAAGATGAGTGATGTCGTACTTTCGGCCGGCGTGCGGCAAAATCTCTTGTCCTTGCAGAGCACGGCCGAACTCATGAGCCTGACCCAGAACCGCCTGGCGACTGGCAAGAAGGTCAATTCGGCCCTCGACAGCCCCTTCAATTTCTTCACGTCGCAGGCGCTCAATCACCGCGCCGGCGACCTGAATTCGCTGCTCGACGCCATCGGCCAGTCGCAAAAGACGATCGAGGCGGCCGACCACGGCATCACCGCCATCACCAAGCTGGTCGAATCGGCGAAGTCGATTGCCAAGCAGGCCCAGCAGACGACGGCGCCTGCGGCGACCTATGCCCTTGCCATTACCGGCAACGCGGCGATCCCGGCCGACAGCGCCGCAGTGCTGACCGGATCAGTGACGGGTCTCGCAGGCGGCGACGCATTGAATACGCTCGGCCTCTCCAACGGCGATGAGGTCACTCTTTTCGACGGCACCAATACGGTGACCTTCACCGTCACCAATGCCGCGACTGAAACCGTCACCGACCTCATCAACGGCCTGAACGGCGGCGGCGGCAACTGGACCGTTGCACTGAACGGCGGCGCCCTGGAAGCGACGTCAAGCAACAACACGGATACGTTGACCGTAAGCGGGACTGGCGCAGCCTTAACCTTCGGAACGGCCACCACCGCGAGCCCGACCAACGCCACCCTGGGCGCCCTTACCGGCACCCTGACCGTGCAGGTCGGCACGGCGGCCGTTCAAACGATCACCTTTGGTTCGGGTGGCGGGCAGGTGAACAACCGCGCCGAATTGCTGGCGGCATTGACCGGCCTGACCGGCGTTACCGCAACCATCAACGGCTCGAATCAGATCTCGATCACCTCCACA
Organism: Pseudomonadota bacterium; assembly: GCA_049324435.1. Classification (GTDB taxonomy): domain Bacteria; phylum Pseudomonadota; class Alphaproteobacteria; order Rhizobiales; family Xanthobacteraceae; genus Pseudorhodoplanes. Next base: position 50,879 of record JBMOOQ010000004.1, on the reverse strand, counting down.
TCCGCCGATCCGGTGACGATCGGCGGCACCGACGCAGCGTCCTTCTTCGCCGCTGGAAATATCGGCGCCAATACGCCGACCGCCACCGTCGCCACGCCAAACACGGTGCGCGCCAATCTGGAAACGCAGTTCAACGAGATCCTGAGCCAGATCGATCTGCTCGCCCGCGATGCCTCTTACAACGGCATCAATCTGCTGAACGGCGATGACCTGAAGGTCATCTTCAACGAGGACGGGACCAGCTCGCTCAATATCGCGGGCGTTACCTTCACCTCGGCCGGTCTTGGCATGACGACGCTCGTTGGCGGCGAATTCCAGACCAACGGTTCGATCGATACGATCCTCGCCCAGGTCGACGGCGCATTGCGGACCTTGCGGTCCCAGGCGACGAATTTCGGCTCCAAGCTCGGTACCGTTCAGACCCGCCAGGAATTCACCAAACACCTGATCAACACGCTGGAGACCGGGGCGGACAATCTCGTGCTGGCCGACACCAACGAGGAAGGCGCCAATATGCTGGCGCTGCAGACCCGCCAGCAGCTCTCCACCACTGCGCTTTCGCTCTCTGCCCAGGCCGACCAGGCGGTACTCCGGCTGTTCGGCTAAGCCGCAGCCAAGGCGAGACATTGATGCGGCGGAGCGAAAGCTCCGCCGTTTTTTGTTTACGCCGCATTAACCATAAATGACCGACCATGGCTGCCGAATCCTGAGGAGATCACCATGGCGCTGAAGGTCGAGCTGAAGCCCGGCGAACGTATCCTGATCGGCGATTGCGTGATCACCAACGGCGACCAGCGCACCCGCTTTCTGGTCGATGGCGCAGCGCCAATCCTGCGTGAGCGCGACATCATGACTGCCGACCGCGCCGACACGCCGGCCAAGCGGATCTATCTCGCCGTACAGCTCATGTATATCGGGCGCGATCCCGCCCAGCAGCACGAAGTCTATTTCGCGCTCATGAAGGACATCGTTCAGGCGGCGCCGAGTGCGTGGCGCTACATCGCCGATATCAACAATCAAATCTTAACGGGCGATCTGTATAAAGCATTGAAATCAGCCAAGAAACTGATCGAATACGAGCAGGAGCTGCTAACGCATGCAAAACGCGGCCAAAGCCTACGGAGCGGTGGCTCAACAGACCGCAAGTCCGCGTGATCTTGAAGCGCAGTTGCTGCTCCGCGCGGCATCGCGTCTGCAAAATGTGCACGACCACTGGGAGAGCCAGCGCGCAGCGCTCGACCATGCGCTCTTGTTCAACCGGAAACTCTGGACGGTGTTCATGACCTCGGCAACAAACAAGGACAATCCCTTGCCGGCCGAAGTCCGTCAGAACATCGCCAATATCGGCATCTTCGTGATGAACCACACGCTGGCGGTGATGGGCAATCCGCAGCCGGAGCGCCTGCGCAGCCTGATCAACATCAATCGCCAGCTCGCCGCAGGGCTCAGCGGCAACGCCTGACGCGCTTTCCGGAACCGCTCCAGCAACGGCCGGGCCTGTCCCGGCCGTTTGCTTATGTGCTACGCGGGCGCCAGGCAACCTTACGGACAGCCGAACCCGCGCGATAGCGCCCGCGGCGCCGTCCGCGCGTGGCCGCTACAGATAATTCAGGATACTGGTCTGGAACAGCTTGGCGGTCGTTTGCAGCGATGCCTGCAGGCTCGTCTGCAGCGCAAGAATCTTGGCTGCGACCTCTTCGTTGCTCACGCCCTCGATCTCCTGCAGCAGATTGCTCAGGGTCGTGTTGGTCTGCTGGTGCCGCGCTGTCGCGGCCTTGAGCGAGGTCTGCGCGCCCGCAAGTTCGGTCTGAATCTGCTCGACGCTCTGCTTGTCCGGCGAGGCGTCGAATGCCGTCCGCAGCCTGCTGGTCAGCGCCTCGGCGCGGGCACTGGAATCCGGATCCGTGTCGATCATGGATATCGCAGCCAGCGCGGCGACATTCTGCACTTGCCAGCGGATTCCTTCCTCGTTGGCGCGCGTGCCATAATGTACGCTGATCGACTGATCGACCTTTGCAGTCGCCGTGGTGCGCGCCGGCTGGCTGCCGGCTTCGCCGATATACCACGTGACGGTATTGGCATCGGCTCCGGCGACGAGGCCTGTCGCAGTGTCGAACGGAGGTCCGGCAACGCGTAGCGGCGGATTGGCAGCATCGACGTTGAAGAAGTTGTCGGCGGCCGCGAGCGCAGATGCGGCCGACAGCGCGGTTCGCGCAAGACCGCCAATTTCCGTGGTCAGCGCGGCCTGAAGATTGGCGGCGGTCGCAGTCGAGTCGGCGCCGATCGAAAACTCGCCGGCCGCCGGCGGATTGGACATGGTCGCGGTCAACGTGATGGTTTCGGTGGACCCATCCGGCAAATCGAAGGTGAAGCGAACGGATTCGCCGGCATTCGGGTTGGTGGCACCGAGATCGACCGACATGGCAGGCGGCGCACCGGCGGGCCCGGTAACCGTTGCACCGGACAGCGTCGTGGTGATTGCGGACAACTTGAATCCGAAGACCGTCGCGGGCGCCTCCTCGCTCACTGCAACCGAGGTTGGCGACGGCTGAGATACCGCGACCCGCCCAAGCCCGCTTGCGCCGAGATCGGCCTGCAGGCGCTCGGCGACGATCTGCCTGAAGCCGGCCCGCGCGCCGTCGCCGTCGAGGACATGGCCAAGGGTCTCCACCGCAGGCTTATCCGAGGCCAGGCCTGAGAACAGATAGCGGTCGCCGGCCCGCGTGTTGAGAAGGCCGAGCATTTCTCCGAGCGCGGACACCGCTGTCGCCTGAGCGGTGGAACGGCCATCCGCTGTCGTCATCTCCGCGGCAATCGCCTTGGTCTCGCGGCCGATCGCAGCGACGCGGGTCAGAGCGGTCTGTGCCAGTTCAAGACGGACATTCACGCTCTTGATCGTGTCGTTATAGGCGCCGATTCCTGACAGCAGCGATCGCAAGCCGACGGTCAGGCCGCGATCGATGCCAATCCCGGCATAATCGTCCGAGCGCTTGCCGGTCGCGAGCTGACGCTGGAGATCGCCAAGCTGGGCGCGCATGCCGACCAGCGACTGCGTTAAGAGCAAGGACCTCGTGCCGACACCGACAACGCTCATTTGCGGCCTCAGATATTCATCAGGCGCTCCATCATGTCCTTGACGACGGACAGGACGCGCGCGTTGGCGCCATAGGCGCTTTGCAAGGTCAGAAGATTGGCCATTTCGACATCGACGTTGACCGCCGAGGCGTCCGAAACACGCGCCTTGAGCGCATTGACCACCACCTGCTGGCCGGTGGCGAGGTTAGCCGCGTTCTCCGCATTTTCACCCTGAACACCGATCACCTGCCGCATGAATGATGACAGCGACCCGGAAAATGGCGTTGCTGCGGAGCCGATCCCGGTCTTCGGCGGGAAGGTGATAGACGTATCCAACAGCTGGCTGAGAATGAAATTCGGCCGTGTCGGGTCGCCAGCCGCTCCTCCGGGCTGATATACGACCAGTTTCGAAGGATCGGCGACGAGTTGCGGATTGACGATGAGCCGGCCCGCGAGCCCGAGGCTTTGCGGACCGGTCGAGGTGATGGCGCCGGTATACAGAGTGGCAGCATCGGTGAAAAACGGCAGATAGGCGTCGCCACCGCCAAACCCGGTTCGGGTGACCGTCGTGCTTGCCGCGTTGATAACAGAATTGTTGGCAGCGCCGTCGTCGAGAATGCGCAGCGTCGTCCCGGACGGATTGGAAAACGTCACACGGCCGTTGAAGTAGCTGTTCAGATCGGATGCGACCGCCGCAAGCCCGTTGGAAAAATCGACGCCGATGACCGTGTCACCTGCGTCCGCGGTGAAATCGTTCGACAATGGGAGTGCGGACGGGTCATCGACCCGCACGATGGTCACGCGATGCTGCTGACCGGTTGTCGTGTCCGTCCATGTCAGATTGATCCGGTTTCCCGGCAGCATGGCTGCGGTGTCGATATCGAACCCGGCCTGGGCACCGGACGTCACCGCGCTGCCGGCAACGGTCGCATCCGACAGGGCGGACGCCATCGCTGCCGCGATCGCATCGAGCTGCGCCTGGGCTTCGGGCAGAACCAGATCGCGCATTTCGATGTAGGCGGCAATCTCTCCCGAGCGGATGGCATTATTTGCCAGCAGATCAATCTGGCCGCCGGTCGGCGTCACCAGCGTGATCGTGCCGACCGCGCGCGTGGCCGGATCGTTGGTCCACTGCGATGCCGGCATCATCGTGCCCTTGGCATCGAAAGCCAGACGCGACGCCTCGGTGCCGACCAGTTGAATGCCGGAATTGGTGAAAACCGTGACCTGATTGTGGTCGCCCGATATCACCCGGATATCCATCAATTGCGACAGCTCGTCGATATACATGTCGCGCTGGTCGAGCAGCGTGGCGGACGCAGCGTCAGGCGTCGTATTGAGTGCCAGCTGCCGGTTGATGTCGGCAATGCGCGCCATCGCATTATTCGCGCGCGCCACCGCATCGCTGATGCCAAGCTCGGCATCGCTGCGCAGCCCCTGGATATCGTTCGTCATGCTGTTGAGCTGCTGCGTCAGCACCTGCGCAGAGCTGATGACGGCGGACCGGGCGGCGGAAGATTCCGGAGAGGTACCGAGCGCTTGCAACGATGTCGTGAAATCGTTGAAGGCCACTTCCAGCGTAGCATTCGCACCGGGTTCGCCATAGATGCTTTGAAGCCGGGCGTAGAATTGCGCGCGCAGATCGGCGTAGGCACCGCCGGCCGCCTCCGTGCGCAATTGACGCTGAAGATAGATGTCGAGTTCGCGATTGACGGCGGCGACCCGGACGCTGACACCGGCCCCTCCGGCGGACGTGGTGCTCTGCACCAGCGTCTTGCGGACATAGCCGGGCGTTTCCGCATTCGCCACATTCGAGGCGATCAGCGCCAATCCGGCCTGCACGGTGCGCAGGCCGGCGGTGGACGTATTCAGCGCCTGAGTCAGGCTCATTGCAAATTCCCGCCGCTATCGAGACGCGCCTCAGCGCAGCATGTTCAGGAGTTCTTTCGTCATATCGTTTGCAGTCGAGATGACGCGGGTATTCGCTGAATAGGCCTGCTGGGTGACGATCAGTTTGGTGAATTCGTCCGCAATGTCGGTATTGGACCCTTCCAGGGCCGAGCCGATAATCTTGCCGCTGGCACCATAGGTCGGCGTGCCGGACTCATCGGTCGCCTCGAATGCACCGCCATCGATGCGCTTGAGGAATTCCGCGCCGGTGAAGTTCGCAAGCGTGATTTCCGCAAGATCGATGGTCCGGCCGTTTGAATAAGAGCCAACGATACGGCCCTTTTCGCTGATCGAGATCGTTTGCAGCTCACCCGCCGGATAACCGTTCTGCTGCAGCAGATTGACCTGCGCATTACCGTTCGGATCGGCAAACTGGGTGATGCCGCCGGAGCCGTGATTGATCTGGAGCGTCCCGAGGCTGATGCCGTCGATGACCACACCGTTCAGCGTCAGCGTCGATACAAGGGGGCTCATCTGGCCGTTGGGACCGAACGAATAGTTGACGCCGGCATTCGTCCATGCGGGCTGAGTCCCGGTTGCGTTCGAATTGACCTGATAGAACAGGTTCCAGGTATCGGTGCCGCCGTAGAGCGATGAGTCAACCTTGGCCCATCGAAGCTGAACGTTCACCGCCGTACCGGACACGTCGTAAGCGGTGATCGCGCCGCCGCCGAGCGATGCATCGAGGAAGGCCCGCTCGTCGTTTGCGAGAACGTTACCGTTCGACGGCAAGCCGGAAAGCGTCTGAATGCCGAATACGGAGTGGGTGACCGTACCGCCCATGGTGATGGTATCGACCATGTTGGCGGCGGTGATCGTGACATTGCCGTTGCTGGTGTTGACGGCGCCAGTTCCGCCGGTGATGCCCGACAGCGCGGTCGTCAGTTCTGCCAGCGTGGAGACCTGGCCGATACCGGTTCCGAACGTGATCGTCAGTGCCGGATTGCCGCCGATCTGGATCGTCATCGTCTGACCTTGCCCAACCGCGTTCTGCGTGAGCAGATTGGTGGCGTTGGTGGTACCGACATTCAAACCGAGCTCTGCGAGCAGCGAGATCGTCGAGGCACCGCCAATGGTGATATGCGTATCGGCATCGGCGCTGGTCAGCACAAGACGGTTCGATCCGTTGAGCGAAGCGGTGACACCGGTGGTGCCGGTCTGCGCATTGATCGCATTCAGGACGTCCGTTGCGTCGTCGCCTGCGTTGATCGTGATCGGCGTGCCGTTGATTTCGAGCGTGCCGCCTGCGGAGGACAATGTGGATAGATCGATGGTGCCGGTTCCGACCGCAACCGCGTCGGGCGAAAGATTGGCGCCCGAGCCGAGGATTTTGGCTGGCGCCGGAGGCCCGGCCACCGGGTTTGCCGAGAAGTTCGCCGGATTGAGCAGCTCCGATCCCGGGATGTTGGTGTCATGGTTGTTGGTCATCGGATACGCAGCCAGGTTGGCGCGATACTGGATCGTTGTGGTGCGCTGAGCCGGCAGGAAGTCATTCTGGAATTGCAGCAATTGCGGCACGCTGCCGGTGGTATTGCCGGTAGACGGGTCGATCGGCAGGCCCATCAGGTAATAACCGGCGCCGTTGACGAGGTAGCCGTTCTTGTCGGGCTGGAAGTCGCCGCGGCGGGTGTAATAGTCGGAGCCGCCGAAGATTGGCGTATTGTCCTGGACCGATGTCGGCTTCTGCACGACGAAGAAGCCGTCGCCATTGATGGCCATGAAGGTGCCGACCGAGGCCCCCTGGATATCACCCTGCACCGTGTTGGTGGCACGGGCGCTGGCGATCACCCCGCCGGCGAGCTGTTTGGACGGGATGTTGTCCGGGATAAGGTCCTGGAAGCTGGTGTCGATCCGCTTGAACGCCGTGGTCTGAGAATTTGCAATATTGCCGGACACGTTTTCGAGCGCATAGGATTGCGCCTTCATACCGGTGACCGCTGTATTCAGTGCGCCGAAGATACCCATTACTGTCTTCCTCCAGGACGGCCGGGGCGGCCGCTGACGCGCAGCCGCAAGCTTTGCGAAAAGCCCTCGCAAGCGCCGTGCCATGGAATATTTACAGTAAAATCATATACTTAGATGACGCAATGCGGCCGAGAACACGGCTGGCTTTGCCGGGCCTCGGCAAATTTTTCCGGGGACAGTTTGCACCTGCGAAATCAGCCTCTAGTGTCGATCCGCAGGCAAATTCAAAGGACCACAATGCGTTTCGAAGGCACCAAAAGCTATGTTGCGACCGACGATCTGAAGGTCGCGGTGAATGCGGCGATCACCCTGCAGCGGCCGCTCTTGGTCAAGGGCGAACCCGGAACCGGCAAGACCGTGCTCGCGCAGGAGATCGCCAAGGCGGTCGGCGCCGACCTCCTTGAATGGCATGTGAAATCCACCACCAAGGCGCAGCAGGGTCTTTACGAATACGACGCGGTATCGCGCCTGCGCGACAGCCAGCTCGGCGACGAGCGCGTGAAGGACATCAGGAACTACATCAAGCGCGGCAAGCTGTGGGAAGCCTTCGTTCACGACAAGCGGCCGGTCCTGCTGATCGACGAGATCGACAAGGCCGACATCGAATTCCCGAACGATCTCCTGCAGGAGCTCGACCGCATGGAGTTCTTCGTCTACGAGACCGGCGAAACCGTGAAGGCGAAACAGCGCCCGATCGTAATCATCACCTCAAACAACGAAAAGGAACTGCCGGACGCTTTTCTGCGCCGCTGCTTCTTTCACTACATCCGCTTTCCCGACGCCGACACCATGCGCGCCATCGTCGAGGTTCATTTTCCCGGCATCAAGCAGCGTCTGGTCGCGGAGGCGCTCAAGCTGTTCTACGAAATCCGCGAGGTTCCGGGACTGAAGAAGAAGCCATCGACCTCGGAACTGCTGGACTGGCTGAAGCTGCTGATGGCCGAGGATATCGGACCGGAGACCCTGCGCGAGCGCGACCCGAAGAAGCTGATCCCGCCGCTGCACGGCGCGCTCCTGAAGAACGAACAGGACGTGCATCTGTTCGAGCGGCTCGCTTTCATGGCGAGGCGAGACGGCCGCTGACGCGGCTTCGAGTAATGCGTCACGCTGAAGAAGCGCTGGCTGCGGTGCAATGCCGCAGCTTGCATCCGTCATAATCGCCCCCGCCATTCGCCCAGCGCAAATATCGCGGCGGGCAATAACGATCCTGTGATCTCGCAAACCGGTTCGTTGCGACGGCCGTATCAGGCGCATCCGTTCGATCGCGTTGCAGAGCAGCTCTGATCGGCCTGCAGCCGTGGATTGAGGACGGATGCTCCGTCGAACAACCCATCCATCAAGAGAACAGGAAAGCCAAAATGACTCGTCGTGTGTCGCGTCACGTCCTCGCCGTTTGCGCCGCCCTTACGCTCGGTTCAACCGCAGCGTCCGCTGCAGATATCGTCGATACCGCCGTCAAGGCCGGGAACTTCAACACGCTGGCCGCGGCACTCAAGGCCGCGGGCCTCGTCGACACATTGAAGGGCCCCGGCCCGTTCACTGTGTTTGCGCCCACGGATGAAGCATTCAAGAAGCTTCCGGCCGGCACCGTCGAATCCCTGCTGAAGCCGGAAAACAAGGCCAAGCTCGTTGGCATCCTCACCTATCACGTTGTGCCGGGCAAGGTGATGAGCTCGGCGCTGGCCGGCAAGGTCACCGATGCAAAGACCGTTCAGGGCCAGACCGTGAAGGTCGACGCCACCAAGGGCGGCGTGATGGTTGACAACGCGAAGGTGGTGAAAGCCGACATTGCGACCGACAACGGCGTCATTCACGTGATCGACGCTGTGATCCTTCCGAAGTAAGGATTTGAGGTCGTTTCAGCGCGCCGCCGATTGACATCGGCGGCGCATTGCCACGGGCGGCCTGAATCCATCGGCTCGCGGCACCTTACTCCGCCTGGGCTTTTTCAGCTGCGCGTTGCTCCGCTTCGAACCGTTTCGCCTCCGCCTGCTCAGCGGCGACGCGCTCCTTCTCCGCACGCGCGGCCGCCCGCTGCTGTTCCTTGAGCCGTGCCGCTTCGGCCTTGGCTGCGGCCTTTTCTTCCTTGCGGATGCGCTTGGCCTCGGCTTTTTCAGCGGCAACGCGCTCGCGCTCGATCCGTCGCAATGCCGACTGCTCGGCCTCAATCTTCTCGCGCTCGATCCGCGCCGCTTCCGCGATCGCGGCCTCCTCGGCGCGGATGCGTGCACGCTCCGCCGCCTCTTCCGCCTCCTTTTTCAGGCGGGGTGCATTGGCGATCTGCCACACTTCGTTCTTGTGCGCACGACGCGATGCCCATTGCTCATAAAGGCGCTGCGCCTGGTAGAGACCCTTGGCAACGAACGGTCCCAGACGCCCTCCCGCCCAGACCAGTTCAAACGGTTCGAACAGGCGGTAGCGGTCGTCGCCATCGATCATGGCGCCAGCGATCAGCATCGCGGCCATCGCCGAAATGTTGATGCCCTGCCCGCCGAAACCGCTGGACAGCCAGACGCCCGGCGCAACCTCGCCGATCTGCGGCATGCGATGCATCGTGACGCCGACCGTTCCACCCCACGCATAGTCGATTTCGGCCGGAGCCAGTTGCGGAAAGCGGCGGTGCAGATCGCGGCGCAGCTTGCGGGCATAGCGCTGCGGGCTGGCCTCACGCGCCGCGATCCGGCCGGCAAACATCAGACGGTCGCCGCCGACGATGCGATAATGATGATCGGCGAAATCCGTATCGCTGACCGCACCGCGATAATCGACGGCCTGAGCCAATCTTTCGCCGAGCGGCTTGGTGACAATCGCAAAGGCATGCAGCGGGATCAGCGTGTCCGCGACGCCGGGCATGATCGGACCGAGATGCACATTGCCTGCAAACACGATATGCCCGGCGCGCACGCGCCCTTGCGGCGTGACGATGCGTTTTCTTACGCCGGCCGGATCGATCGAGATCGCCGCCGTCGTTTCAAAGATGCGCGCGCCTGCGGCCTCGGCCAGCCCGGCAAGACCGAGAGCATACCGATAGGGATCGATGCAGAATGCTGTGGGGAAATGGATCGCCTGGAAATAGAACGGCGATTTGAGCTTGCTGCGAACCAGCTCCGCAGGCCAGAATTCGATATCGGCGCCAAGCCCACGCAAGATCTCGGCTTCGTCCGAAACAGCGCTCGCTCGATCGGTCTTCGAGACGCGCAGGAATCCGTCACCCTGCACGACATCGCGCATGTCTCTGGCATGCCGCCGCACCTGTTCGAGGCCGTCCTGCGACAGCATCCAGACCTCGCGCGCGTGGTCGGGGCCGACCCGCTCGATCAGCGCCGGCGTGGTCTGATCGAAGCCCGGCCGGACGAAACCGGCATTGCGGCTCGACGCATTCCAGGCCACCCGCTGCCGTTCCAGCACGGCCACCGACCATCCGCGGCGCGCCACCTCGACCGCGGCAGAGAGACCGGCAAGCCCGCCACCGATGACGCAGACATCGACGTCGATATCCTGCGTGAGCGGCGGGCGCGGCTGCGCATGACTGCCTGACGCCGTGAACCAGGTATTGCCGTATGCCTCGCCGGCATCGGCCACGGCCCCGCCAGCCCCATCGCCCGCTGCGGCTTCCGGTAGCGGCTCGCCCGCTGCAGCGCTCATGCTAGTCTCGCTCACCGGCCGCCCTCGCCTCTCTGGACCGCAACCCCATGCGCCGCCTGATGCTTCTCCGCCACGCGAAATCCGACTGGTCGCAGCCCGGGCAAAGCGACCACGACCGCAGCCTCGCGCCGCGCGGCCGCAAGGCAGCGCCGCTGATGGGACGTTACCTTGCCGAGCACGACCTGATCCCGGACCGGGTGATCGTCTCGACCGCCAAGAGAACGCGGGAAACATGGCGGCTTGTTGCCGACATGCTCCCGAAAAAACCGCGAGTGGATTTCGAAGACCGCATCTATGAAGCCTCGCCGCGCGACATCCTGACTGCGATTGCGGACACGCCTGCCTCCGCCCGCTCGCTGCTGGTGGTGGGACATAATCCGGGATTCCAGGACACCGCAAATCTTCTGGTTGAATCCGGCGACAAACGCCTCCGCACCAGCCTGGCGGAGAAATTTCCCACCGGCGCACTGGCAGTGATCGATCTCGACCTCGACGATTGGACGAAGATCAAGCCCGGCATCGGCCGGCTGGAATCTTTTGTGACGCCCCGTGAGATCGAAAGCCGATCCGAATAGAATAGCCGGCAGAACGAGAAGGAGACGACCATGTTCAAGCGGATTTTGGTGCCGGTGGACCTGGCCGAGCCGGAACTGGCGCGTCCGGCCATCGAAACCGCGTGTTCGCTGGCACGCAGTGCGGACGGCGTGATCCGCATCATCCATGTGCTGCCGATGACGCCGGTGATGCTCGCGGAATACGTTCCTCCGGATTTCGATGTGCAGCAGCGCAACTCCGCCGAAGAATCCATGAAAGCGCTCACTTCGACCTGCATGCTCGGCCCGGATCGCGTCTCCGGGATCGTGCGCCAGGGCGGCATCTATCATGAGGTGATCGAGGAAGCGAAAGCCATGAACGCCGATCTCATCGTGATGACCTCGCACCGGCCGGACATGCGCAGCTATTTCCTCGGGTCGAATGCGGGGCATGTGGTGCGCTACGCCAATTGCTCGGTGCTGGTGCTGCGGGGCTAGGCGTTCCGGGATTGGGTCGGGGAGGTCGGCAGAAGATCGGCCGGGATGGCGTTCAGGGTATAGCGGCGCGGCAGATTGCGTTTGAAAAAACTGCCCATCTGCCACAGCAGCCAGAAGAACATCGCCACCAGAACGAGGATCGCCCCGGTCTGGGTCCAGTCCAACGGCCGGCCGATCGTACGCTCGCCAAGCGACAGCGACTGGAATGCGAGCGACACACCCATGACCAGCAGTCCGACGAAAATCGCAACACCTGGCCAGTACAGAAATGGCACCGCGCCCGCCTTGAGCTCGGGGTTGCCTCCAGCCGCCGCGATCCGCTCATGCAGACCTGTGACAAAGCGCGTGTAGCCGTCGTCCAGTCGCTCCTGCTCCATCAGCGACTTCCAGGACGCCGACGCGACCGGGATTTTCCGGCTGTTATCGGCCCAGATTTCGGCAAGGAACCGGTAAGATTGCATGGTCACCGGGCGGAAGCTGAGCCTAATCCGGCGGATCGAGGCATAGGGAACGACCCCGGACATCGCACCGATCGACCAATGCAAGGCGTCAGGCCCAAGGCGCAGAATCCACGCCCCGCCCATCAGCGACGGTTTATAGGCATATTCGATATCGGCACTGCCGCCGGCAGGCTGGTTCATAAAGTCTTCCCTCACAGCTGCGCTCTCTTAGCATGAAGCGCCCGCGCGAAACGGCCCTGGGGACCGGCCGGAACGCCCTCATCCCGCAAACGTTGCCGGAGGAGAAATCCCCGAGGAGACAATATGCGCTCTTACACGAAAACAGCTTTGGCGGCCGGATTCGCTGTGATGCTGGCGGCGTCCGCCCAGGCGCAGCTGAGCTCGCCGACCGGAACCGGAACCGCCCCCTCGCAGCCAGGCGGCTCCCCGGCCCCGGGCATCCCGCCTGCGACACCGGGTCCTTCCGGGACGACGGGATCGGGCGCAAGCCTGCCCAGTTCCGGGACGGCTCCCTCCTCCATTCAGCCCGGAATTCCCGGCGCCGTCAGCCCCGGCAACCCCGACGCAGCATCGCGCCCGAGCGTCCCGAACATCAGCGGCTCGCCCATCATCACCCAGCCCGGCCAGACGCCGTGCATCACATCCGGCACGGGCGCCTGCTGAACGACTGCCGCTCCAAAAAAAGCGAGCGCCGGTGACACCGGCGCTCGCTTTATTTCCTGCACAAGAAGCCTCCGCATCAGCGAGAGGCTCGTCACCATGTCAGCTGGCGGCCTTGCGGTTCACCTTGCTCTCGGCGACCGTGGTCAGCTTCTTGTCGGCAGCCTTCTCCTCATCGAGCGTCTTCTGCAAGATTGCCGCGGCATCGTCGCGGCCGAGCTGACGTGCCCATGCGATCAGCGTGCCGTAGCGCGTGATCTCGTAATGCTCGACAGCCTGCGCCGACGCAATGATCGCGGCGTCGAGCACCTCCTTATCCTCGACCTCACCGGACACTTCGTCGGCCTCGTCTATGATGCCGTCGATGGCCGGGCAATCGACGGCCTTCGGCTTCATGTCATGCAGCTTGAAGACCTGTTCGAGACGCGCAACATGGTTCTCGGTTTCCTGCAAGTGCTTTTGCAGGCCGGCCTTGAGATCGCGGTCGGTGACCTTGCCGATCATGTCCGGCAACGATTTGAGGATCTGCTTCTCGGCGTAATAGATGTCCTGAAGCTGATGCATATAGAGATCGTTCATCGTCTTGATGTCGGCGGAAAACAGGCCCATCTGCGGCTCCCTTGTTCGTGATGCGGCGATTGGGGACGCGACGCCGCATCCCCCGGGCCAACGTGGCAGCGCGGGCGATGTTCCTGACGAATGCGCTATCTGCACACAGTAATGGGAACCTGCTGTCGCGAACGGCATTTCCTTTGCATGCAAAAGTCGCTTGCACCTGCATAAGACGCTTTGACCTCAAAGAGCGAGGAGGAAGCACGGCCCCGCCACGCCGGAAATGTTACGAAACAGCCATGAAAGATTCCGAAACCCCAGAACAGCCGCAGGAGCAGCCACAACAGACCGAGCAGACCGTCTCGCGTGCTCCGTTCGACAGCTCGGACCTCAATCGGATTCCACCGACAACTGATCAGGATCCGCCGTATCGCGATTGGTGGGTGGTGACGGATCGCGACACCCAGTAACGGGAAAGGAACCGGTGGCGGCTTCAGGACTTGAGAGTGCGGTTTCCACAGAGGAGGTAATTAATCATGGCCCGCAGCGCACGATCGTCCCATTCGCAAGATCTGATCGGCCGGATCAGCAATACGATTGCGGATCATCCGCGTGTGAGCGCAGCGGCCGCGTTTCAGATGGGCGTGCTGCTCGGCCAGGCCATGCAGAATGCCGGTGCGCTAAAGGACATAGGCCGCAAGATGGCGGCGGCACCGGCGGCCTTGGCTTCGAGCATTCCGACCTTCGGGCTTTTTGATTCGGCTGCGCCCAAGAAGAGCCGCAGCGCGCGTAGCAAAGCCGCTACAAAGCCAAGCGCCGCGGCACGCAGCCGGGGCGCGGCGAAGCGGAGCAAGCGCGCTTGACAACGTGCGTGAATACGCAAGCGGCTTGAGCCGGATCGCGTTGATGTTATCGTTCGACGAGAGCTGCGGTTGATACGTTAAGAAGACCGCGTAACGCAGTTCGCTCAGAGCTGCGCCGATGAAGCGATATCAATAGCGGTATCAACTGAGATCGCGAACGATGATTGTGACACGGCCTGAGCTTTCGCTTGTTCGGTTGCTCACCGCGTTTGCGCTGGCAGCCTCGCTGATGCTGCAGGCTGGAGTTCTTACCAGTGCCGACGCAGCACCGGCGCGCAAGAAGGTTCGCGTGCAAAAGCAGGCGCCTGGGCCGCAACCTTATCGCTGGCGGCCGGCCGACCCGTCATTCGACCGGCAGGGCCGATTGTACAAGCCGCCGCCCGGCCTCCCCTGCCCGGTCGATCTCGGCTATGGCCGCTGGACATCGTGCCTGTGGGATCGGTGACTGATGCTGTTTGACAACCGGAAGCCCCGAATAGAAAAAGCCGGCGCGGAGCCGGCTTTTTCCTTGTTCAAGCAATAAGCGCTCAGCGCTTGCCCTTCTTCTTCGGCTTGTCCCAGCCGTAATAGTCGAACCAGTAGTTCATCCACCATCCGCCGAGAACGGGAACCACGCAATTCGCGGTGGAGACGAAGACTTCGCGTTGCGTGAGTTCGCGCTGCGTGACGATGGTGCCGACGATCGGCGACACCGCGGCGCAGGCAGCGCTTGTTGCGATGAACGCACCGCCGGCGCTGTGAATGCCGTGTCCGCCCTTGCTGCTCAACCAGCTGCCGGTCCGATGACCCGACCGCAAGGCGAAATAGGCCCCGGTCGCACCCGCACCCACCACAAAATTCGAACGCGCAAGCTGCGGATCGCGCACGGTCCATGGCTGCGCCGCCCACCAGCCCCACCACGGCGCGTACCAGGGCGCCGGCGTTACAACAACCTTTGCCCGCTTCTGCTGGGCTTCGGCTGCACCGCCGGTGAACAGCATCGCGGCAGCCAATGCCGCCAGCACCAATCCAATTTTCCGCATAAGACACCCCCATTGGCTGCCGGACTTATTCGGATGTCGCCGGTCAGTCGAATCTTAGCCGGTAGGCGATTCCTCCAGCCAGATTCGCATCTGAGGGTAAGGAGGGGTCGGAGTCGAGCCGCAAGGATGGGTTTTTCCCAAGTGTTGCGTGGGAAACACGCGCCGTCGCCGATTCGACGCAATCACGAGGGCCCGAAGCCCGCGCGCTTGAGCCGGACGATGGCGAGGTCAAGCGCGGACAAAAAAGCGGAGCGATCCCTGGGCGTAAACGGCGGCGGGCCCCGCGTGACCTCCCCAGCCGAGCGCAATCCGTCCATGAGATTGCGGGTCGCCAGAGCCATCCCGACCGCATCGTCAGTGAAAATGCGCCCGTTCGGAGCAATAGTCGTCGCGCCTGCCTTCACGCTGCGGCTGGCCAGCGGAATGTCCGCAGTGACGACAATGGCGCCCGGCCGGGCCCGCTCGGCGATCCAGTGATCGGCCTCGTCGATGCCGCCGGGCACCACCACCCGCTCGATCCACGGCTCCCGCGGCACCGCGATCGGGGCATTCGCGACAACCGACACGGCAAGCCCGTGACGCTCCGCGACCCGGTAGATCTCAGCCTTGACCGGGCAGGCGTCGGCATCGACCAGAATGACAATTGGCTCGCGCAAGCCATCGGTTAGCATGGGAATTCACCCTCTGCCCGATAACCCATTCAATTCACCACGCATCACCGCACCAATTCCCGCATCGCGCGATCGAGCCCTTCCAGTGTCAGCGGATACATCCGCCCGCTCATCAATTGCCGGATCATCCGGATCGACTGGGTGTAGTCCCACTCGTTCTCCGGCACCGGATTGAGCCACACGCACGCCGGATAGGTCCGCGTGATCCGCTCCATCCACACCGCGCCCGGCTCCTCGTTCATGTGCTCGACCGAGCCGCCCGGCATCGCGATCTCGTAAGGCGACATCGATGCGTCGCCGACGAAGATCACCTTGTAGTCATGCGGATAGGTATGCATCACGTCGAACGTCGGCGTGGTATCGGTGAAGCGACGCCGGTTCTCCTTCCACACCCGCTCGTAAAGGCAATTGTGGAAGTAGAAATGCTCCATATGTTTGAACTCGGCGCGCGCGGCGGAAAACAACTCCTCGGTCGCCTTGATGTGCCAGTCCATCGAACCGCCGACATCGAAGAACAAGAGCACCTTCACCGCATTGTGCCGCTCGGGCCGCATCTGGATGTCGAGATAGCCCTTGTGCGCGGTACCCTTGATGGTACCGTCAAGATCCAGTTCATCGGGCGCGCCGGTGCGCGCGAACTTGCGAAGCCGACGGAGTGCGACCTTGATATTGCGGGTGCCGATCTCGACCTCGTCGTCGAAATCCTTGAACTCGCGTCTGTCCCAGACCTTCACCGCGCGGCGGTGCCTGCTTTCGCCGCCGATGCGGATGCCTTCCGGGTTGTAGCCCGAGTTGCCGAACGGCGAGGTGCCCCCGGTTCCGATCCATTTCGAGCCGCCCTGGTGCCGACCCTTTTGCTCTTCGAGCCGCTTCTTCAGCGTCTCCAGCAGCTTGTCGAGCCCGCCCATCGCCTCGATCTGCTTCTTCTCCTCCTCGGTAAGGTATTTTTCCGTGAGCGCCTTCAGCCATTCCTCCGGAATCTCGGCGGTCAGCGCCTCTTCCATCAGCGAGAGGCCCTTGAACACATGGCCGAACACCCGATCGAACTTGTCGAGATTGCGCTCATCCTTCACCAGCACCGCGCGGGAAAGATAATAAAAATCCTCGACCCGCCGCTGCGCGAGGTCGGCATCCATCGCCTCCATCAGCGTCAGATATTCGCGCAGCGTGACCGGAACGCCGGCGGATTTGAGTTCGGTGAAGAAGGTAATGAACATGGCTAATCCGACGATTGGGCCTGCGCCGAATCTTGAATTGGACCCGGCGCCCAGGCGCTGCACGATAACCTAATTCCGCGGAGGCGGTTGTACATCGCATATGCCGGCAAAAGCTCGGTTCCGGCGGCCTCGGGAATCCCGGCCACGCTTCATGCGTGTAACCTGCGCTGCTGTCCACTGCCCCTGTTCCGGACGGCAGGATTGTCACGCCGGTACCGTTCCGGAAATATTCTCCTTGCATTTTAAGCGATATTTGCAGCCTGATATTTGGGATCGTGATGTCATCGAGCGGCTCGACTTCGAACGAGCCTTGCCGTGCCTAAACACATCGTCGACCCGGACGACATCATCATTGTCGACCGCAGTCTCGCCACCCGCACGCGGGCGACCCTCCTCGGGCGCTATTCGCTGGCAAGCCGCCGCAATGCCCGCGGGGAGCGCCGCGAATTCGCGTGCCGCACCCTCGACATCTCGTGCCACGAGCTCGCGCTCTCGGCCCCGGTTCCCGGTCCGGTTGGGGAGCGGGTCATTGCGCATTTTCCCGAGCTCGGAACGCTCGAAGGGCAGATCGTAAGGCTCCTCAATGACGGTTTCGTCATGAGTCTGGTCCTGCCGGAGGAGCGGCGCGAACGCCTCTCCGCAAAGATTTTGTGGCTTGAGATGCGCAAGCATCTCAATGTGGCCGATGGCCGCCTCCACAAGCGCTCGATTCCGAAGAAGCCCCAGTCCAGCATCATTCTCGCGGATGGCAGCGTCTACGACTGCGTCATCATCGATATGTCGGCATCCGGCGTCGCGGTCGCGGCCGCCATCAACCCCAGGATCGGCGATGTCCTGGCGGTTGGAAAAGTCGTCGGGCGCGTGGTGCGGCTGTTTCCGGACGGCTTCGCCGTGCGCTTTATCGCGCTGCAGGATCGGGACGCGCTGGAACGCCTGCTGCTTCGGTCTTGAACGCGCCCTTGAGCATTCGCAGCCCGCGCGTGGTCTGCGCGCGATCGTCAGCCGTCGCACTCCGGCGAAAAACCGCGAGATTGTCGAGGAACATGCGTGCGCAGCGTTCCCAGGTCATGGCGCTCGCAAAGCTGCGGCAGGCTGCGCGATCGATCGAAAGCGCCCGCAACGCTGCAGTTCTCAAGTCCTGATCCAGCACGCCGACGGCGGACGTGCCGACCACATCGAGCGGTCCTGGCACCGGATAGGCCGCCACCGGGACGCCGCATGACAGTGCCTCGAGCATGACGAGCCCGAAGGTATCGGTCCGGCTCGGAAACACGAACACATCCGCTGCGCTGTAGATCGCCGCGAGTTCGTCGCGCGTCTTCTCGCCGAGAAACAGCGCCTGCGGAAAGCGCTGCATCAGTTCGCCTCGCATCGGGCCGTCGCCGACGACCACCTTGGAGCCGGGCAAATCGAGCGACAGAAACGCCTCGATATTCTTCTCCACCGCGACCCGGCCGACGGTCAGAAAAATCGGACGTGGCAGGTCGAGCGCGAGCGGGACCGTCGGCGCAAACACCTCAGCATCCACGCCCCGCGGCCAGAGTGCAGTCTGCCGAAAGCCGCGCGACGACAGTTCCGCGATCAACGATGGTGTCGAGACCATCACGCGCTCGGCGCGCCCGTGAAACCGGCGCAGCCAATGCCAGACCAGCGATTCCGGGATCGGCGCGCGTGCCGCCACGTATTCCGGCAACCGCGTGTGGAAACTTGTGGTGAAGGGAATGCGGCGCCGGATGCAATAGCGTCGCACCGCATGTCCGATCGGGCCTTCAGTCGCAATATGAATGGCGTCGGGATTGGCCTCGGCGATGCGCCTGGCGATCGTCCAGGGCATCGGCAACGCGCAGCGAATGTCGGCGTAAGTCGGCAGCGGAAATGTGCGAAATCCTTCATAGGTCAGAAAGGAAATCTCGGCGCCGAGCCGCGGTGCATTCGCAGCCAGTGTCGTCAGCGTGCGAACGACGCCATTGACCTGAGGATGCCACGCGTCGGTTGCAACGAGAACGCGCATCATGTTTTCCTTCACGTCGCCCGGCTTGCGCAGAAAGCCGCGACACTTCTCGCGCTAATGGTCACGCGCGCAGAGATGACTGTCGGACAGGAACAGCGCGCGGATCCGCTAAGCCTGCTGCGGCTGAGGTTTTGATCGCCATCGGCGTCCGGGGCTGCCTGCTCGATTCGCATGCCGCAGGATGCGCCGGGCATATCTCAGTTTTACGACGGCACTCGTACGACCGAACGGCCGCTGTAAGAAAACTGTCGTCAAACGATCCCATGGTCGACTTGAGAATCGGATGGACCGCCCGCCGCGCGGTCCGCGCAATCTCGCGCGGCGATCCCGAACGCCGCCTCAAGGGACTCTTGAACCGCCTCCTGAATGCGCACTCTCTTGATCCTTTTCCTGACTTACGTGCGCGACAGGGTCGGCTGGAACAAGCTGGGCTTTCTCGCAAGTTTCGTCGTGCTGTGCCTCGCCGGATTCACGTTGTACCGGATGCTGCACAACATCCAGCCGGAACGCGTATGGAGCGCAATTGCGGACATGCCGGTGGCGAATATCGCGATCTCAATCGCGTTTGTGGCCGGAGCCTATTTCACGATTACGTTCTATGACTTCTTTTCGTTGCGTACGATCGGCGCGAAGCATGTTCCGTACAGCATTGCTGCGCTGTCCGCCTTCACCAGTTTCTCGATCGGCCACAACCTTGGCGCAACGGTCTTTACCGGCGGCGCCATCCGATTCCGGATCTATTCGGTCTGGGGGCTCACCCTGATCGACGTCGCCAAGATTGCTTTCGTCACCGGACTGACATTCTGGCTCGGCAACGCCTTCGTGCTCGGCCTCGGCATGGCATTAGCGCCCGGCGCCGCGAGCGCGATCGACCAGTTGCCGCCCTGGATCAATCGCGCGATCGGACTGGCCGGACTCGCAGCGATCTGTTGCTACCTGACCTGGCTTGCCTTCGGCCTCCGCACAGTCGGCGTCAAGGCCGTGTCGGTCACCCTGCCCAACGCACCCTTGACGTTCGTCCAGATCTTGATCGGGGTCGCCGATCTCGGCCTCTCAGCGATCGGCATGTATGTCCTGCTGCCCGCCAATCCGCCGGCGGAGCTCCTGCCCTTCGTGGTGGTCTTCGTGCTGGCGACGCTGCTGGGATTCCTCAGCCATACACCCGGCGCGCTGGGCGTATTCGATGCCGCCATACTGATCGCACTCGTCCAGTATCCGAAAGAAGACCTGCTTGCGACGCTCCTAGTCTGGCGCGCGATCTACTACATCCTGCCGTTTTCGCTGGCGCTGATCGTGATGGCCATGCGGGAGGCCTGGCTGGCCTCGCGGCGGCGGACAGCCAACGGCGCTCCCGTCGAAGCGCCGCAGGCCTCACGCAACGGCACGCCGCAGCGGCAATCCGTGCAGGACCGCGTCGCATGAGTATCACCAACGGTAGCGCAAGCTGGAAATTACCCGGCGATCCTCGGAGCGATAGCAGAAGCCGCTCTCGCAAGTGGTGTACTGGTAGCCGAGCAGATTGCGCACATTGAGCTGGGCTTCCCAGCCCTTGAGCGCGGAATGGCGCGCACCAAAATCGTAGCTCAATTTGCCGTCGAGGATGGCCGCCGCCGGATTGGTGAAAGTGTTGGCGTTGTCACCGTAACTCGTGCCGACATAGCGCACGCCAAGCCCCATGCCCAAGCCCGCAAAAAAACCGGCCTTTTCCTGGTAATTGCCCCACACCGACACCTGATGATGCGGAATGCCCGATGGCATCCGTCCGACCTCGGCGGCATTGCCCTTTGTGATTTTGCCATCAAGGTAGGTATAGGCCGCCTGCAGGCTGAAGCCGGACGCAAGACTGGCCGTCGCCTCCAGTTCGAGTCCGCGCGAACGCGCTTCACCAATCTGTTCGTAATTGTTGGCGACGCCGCTATAGACCACGATATTCTGCTGCGTGATGTCGAACACCGCTGCCGAGAACAGCGCGTTGACACCGTGCGGCTGATATTTGATTCCGATCTCCCCGCCTTGCGCCGTGGTCGGTGCGAAGGGCTCGCCGCTGCCGTTCGGCGCGGTGATCAGCATTGGCGAGAAGGACGTCGAATAGCTGACATAAGGCGCGAGCCCGGAGGGCGACATGTAGGTCAATCCCGCCCGTCCGGAGAATTGCCGGTCGTCGCGCGTTCCATCGAGCCACTGACCGGGAACGCGGTAGTAATAGTCACGCGACAGCCAATCGTGCCGACCAGACAACGTGGCGATGAAATCGCCGACACGGGCTTGATCCTGCAGATAGACGCCGATCTGATCCTGCTTCAGTCCTGAAAACTTGGTAATGGCGGGATCGACGATGGCGCCCGCGCCGTAGTTCAATGTCGAGATGTTGAGCGGCGGCGTTGGCGTGGCACCGGGATCCCAGCTGCTGCCCCATCCCCGGCGATAATCGGCAAAGGCGTAATCGACGCCGGCGAGAACCGTGTGGTTCACCGGTCCGGTCGCAAACTTGATTTCCGCCTGATTGTCGAGCGCGACGGAATCGACGTTCTCGCCATAACGCTCGTGGTAGCGGTAGGCGGTGTTGCCGAGGATCGCCGAAATCGCCAGATAGCGGTAATCGACATCAATCTTGGCATAACGAAAATTCTGCTTCACTTTCAGCGTATCGCTGAAGCGATGCTCGAAGGCATAACCGATACGGCCCTGCTGCTGGATCGAGTCATTGTAATAGGGATCGCCGATGGGCAGATTGGTAATGCCGTTGGCGTCGTTGTAATAGGCTGCGGTGCCGCCATATTTCTTCCATTGAAACTCGCTCAGCAGTGTAAAGCTCGTGTTGGGGTCCGGCCGGTAGGTGAAGGCCGGAGCGAGATAGACGCGGTCGTCTGGGACGAACGGCATGGAAGTCTCACTGTCCCGAAACAGCCCGGTCAAGCGGTAGAGTAACGTGCGGTCCGCATTGGCCGGCCCGCTGAAATCGAACGCCGCCTGGTAGCGATTGTCGGTGCCGTATTGCAGTTCCACTTCCCGCAACGGCGTCGCGGTCGGACGCTTGCTCTGCAGATCGACGAGACCGCCTGGCGAGGACTGACTGTATAGTGCCGAACTCGGGCCACGCAGCACGGCGATGCTGTCAAGGCCATAAGGTTCGACGCTGAATATGGAGAGGTTGCCGTTCAGTTCGCGCAGACCATCGCGGAAGACGCCGGTGTAGGTCGCGTCAAATCCACGAATGCGGAACGCATTATAGCGCGGGTCGTAGCCAAACATCGTGTTGGTAATGCCGGGCGTATAGTTGAGTGCCTCATTGAGACTTTGCACGGCCTGATCGTTCATCAATTGCCGCGTGATGACCGAAATCGACTGAGGAATTTCGACGATCGGTGTGTCGGTCTTGGTGCCGGCGGCACTGCGACTGGCAACATAGCCCTGCACCGAACCTGCATCTTGCTGAGTCTGCGCCGTCTCCGACGCTGTTTCGCTTGCGCCGACCTGAGGACGTGCGGATGTGTCACTGCCGCTGGGGGCGCGCCGGACATCAATCGGCGGGAGCGCAGTTTGCGCCGCTGCCGGAATTGCCATCACACACCCGATCAACACAGTGGAAACAAATCTTATACGTGCGGTAACCGCCGCCGCGCCGGAGTGATCCGTCTGCATCGCCACCTCTTGAACTTGCGCGCGGCCGAGCGACTGCCTTTGGTCGTCGGCTGCGCATCGCAGCGAATGCAGCTGGGCGCAGTTCGGCGTAAAGCGGAATCGATGCTTTGCACATCGACGGAGGCTTTGTTTCCGAGAGAGAATGGCGTGGATGCCACGAACAAAAATAATTGTAGTTTTAGGATGAATTGCAGACAGCGTTGTCGGTGGTCATGCGGCGCGCAGAACGTCGTGCGCTGTCTCGTTCTGCCGGCGCGCGGTCGCCGGTTGCGGACATGCGGATGACAGACGCATACGGATCACAGACGAAGTTGCCGACGACGGGAAAAGGCGGATCGTGCCGTTTCCTGGCCGGCGGGTCGCGCACCGGACGACGTTGCCGGTGCGGGCGGGCGCCAGCCGCGGCAATCGGCGCATCACACGGCGGCCGGCTCCCATATTTCCGCCCAAAGCTTTGTGCTATGCGATTTGAAAATATCGATTTCCCGGATTTTCATGGGCACCCGGACATTTGCGGCTGCTGCCGCCTCGGCCTTTTTGATCGCAAGCCTGCCGGCTGCGGGGCAATCGGGCGCGCCTGCGCCGCTACAGCTCGACGGCACCGCGACCGCCTCGCCCGGAACCGGCCCGATCCGGATCGAATGGGAAGTCAGAAACCGCTTCCGGCTGTTCCGCAACGAGGCGGATTTCCGCCGCCACGTTGCCGCCCATCGCGGAGACGGCATTCTCGCCGCGGAGCAGCGGCTGGCGCATGCGACCGACGGACGGGGCTGGGCCCGCGACATGGTCGACAATCTCTGTGTCGATCACACCGGGCGGATGCCGGAGACCTGCCAGCGCGACGGCGAGAAGGAGAATTACCTCAGCCCGATCGATCATCCGATCACGGCCATCGCCGCCGGTGCCGTACCTCCAGGTGCGGTCTGCGCCTGGAATTTCGATGACGGCGAATCAGCGCCCGGTCAGGCCACCACGCGCTGTGACGATCCGGTGCGGATCCGTGTGAAATATGGGCGGCCGACGATCGCGACGGTCGATGTCGGGTTGCCGGACGGCACCGCACAGCGCGTGTCCACGGAGATTCTCGTCACCGATCTCTTGATCGCCGGGATGGGAGACTCGATTGCCGCAGGCGAAGGCAATCCGGATCGCGCGATTGCGCTCGACGATGACGGCTTCTGCTTTCGCCGCTTTCTCGCCGGGACGACGAGCGAATATTTCCGGCCCGGACGCGCCGGTTTCAAGGGTAACAAGGCCTGCGATCCTGGAATGGCAGCCGTCAGCGGCAACACATCGGCGGATTGGGCCAAGCTGAATGCGCGCTGGTGGAGCGCGGCCTGCCACCGCTCTCTCTATGGCTATCAGGTGCGCGCTGCGCTGGCGATCGCCATCGAAAACCCGCATGTCGCGGTGACGTTCCTGCCGCTGGCCTGTTCGGGCTCGACGATCGATGCCGGCTTCTTCAACTCGCTGCGGGCCCGCGAATGCCCCTCCACCGGAGCCTGTACCCCGACCAATGTCGCGCAGATGGTGCGATTGAAGGAAGCCATCGATCTGGCGCGCAAGACCGACCCCGAACGCAAGCTCGATGCGATCCTGCTGACGATCGGGGCAAACGACATCTGGTTCTCCGGCCTCGTCGCCGACGTGATCACCGAAGCTCCGACGGAGCGCGCGCTGTTCAAGCGCGGCGGACTGATCGCCGATGTGTCTGACGCGCGGAGCTATCTGAAAGACTTGCCCCGCGATTTCGCCAAAATGCGTGACGCGCTGAAGCCCTATCTCGACGGCAACCTGCAGCGCGTCGTCTTCGTCACCTACGGAAACCCGGCGATGGTGAATGGCGGCCAGGTCTGCGCCGGCGGGCCCGCAGGCTTCGACGTCCATCCGGCCTTCAACGTCGACGGGGCAAAACTCCGCGAGACCTCCGCTTTCGTCGAACGTGAATTCTTTCCGCGCCTGCGTGCACTGGCGACCTGCGAAGCGGCGGGCACCTGCCGCGATCCCCGCAACGACCGCATGACGTTCGTTGACCAGCATCAGGCCGAGTTCGCATTTCGCGGATTCTGCGCCCGCTCTCCGAACGATCCGGTTTTCGACCGCGAATGCTTCCTGGAAAAGGGAGAAAGTTTCGAGAGCGATCCGGCGCACGCCGCCACCGACCCGTTGCGCTGCCGCCTGCGCCCACGCGATTTCCGCCCCTATAGTTCCCGCGCCCGCTGGATCCGTACGGCGAATGACAGCTATTTCACCGCCATGACCTTCCCGGAAGGCATTTCCAATACGTTGCAGCCGAGCGATCTGCACGACGCCACCTGGGGCGCGACCAGCGCGGTCTATGGCGGCGCCGTGCACCCGACCGCCGAAGGTCATGCCGCGATGGCCGACGCAGCAATGCCGGCGCTGCGCGCTGTGCTCGGATTGCGCACGGCGCCGCAAATCCGCGCCGAGCCGCTCGCACCGCTGCAGGTGCCGCCGGCCACGACGCGGTAACGCATCAGGAATTGCCGGCAAGTCCTTGCCGGGTTCAACTCGCCGACTTCATGAACTTTTCGGACTTGGGCTTGCGGATTTTTGGTACCGGCTGCGGACCGCAGAAGTGCGCATTCAGACAGGCAGGCTGGGCCGGTTTTTTTGTCTTTTTGCCCTGCGCCATCGCGTCGGTAACGAACAACGCGGCGACACCGGCCGCGGCAAGAGCGACGAGTAACCGGCGCATTGCGATATCCTCCGTGACGGGATCGGGCACCAAGTCTCGCCGGCCGCACGACCGCAATCAAGCCTGCCGCGGCAGCGGCAGCGTCAGGCCACGCCGAGCTTCTTCTGCAGGCTGGTCGACGACGTCGTGTACTGAAAGGTCAGCTTCTTGTCCGGATAGACGTAGCGGTGGATTTTCTGCGCCGCCAGCGCACCCTCGTGGAAGCCGCACAGGATCAGCTTCAGCTTGCCGGGATAGGTGTTGATGTCGCCAATCGCGAAGATGCCGGGCTCCGAGGTTTCGAAGTTTTCGGTATTCACCTCGATCAGATCGCCATTGAGCTTGAGCCCCCAATCGGCGACCGGACCGAGCTTCATGGTCAGCCCGAAAAACGGCAGGATCGCATCGCACGCAATTTCGAAATTCGAGCCGTCGTTGCGCTTGACGATCGCCTTCTCGACCTGTCCGTCCTTGCCTTCAAGCGATGTCACCTGACCGAGCACGAAATCGATCTTGCCCTCGCCGACCAGCGCCATCATTTTGTTCACGCTGTCAGGCGCGGCGCGGAATTCCTGCCGGCGATGCAGCAGCGTCAGATGTCCGGCCAGCGGCGCGAGGTTGAGGGTCCAGTCGAGCGCGGAATCGCCGCCGCCTGCGATCAGCAATCTCTTGCCGCGGAACTGCTCCATCTGCCGCACCGCGTAATAGACCGACTTCGCTTCATAGGCCTCGATGCCGGGGATCGGGGGACGCTTGGGCTGGAACGAGCCGCCGCCGGCTGCCACCACCACGGCCTTGCATTCGAACACCTTGCCGGTGTCAGTCGTGACGCGGAATTGCGGATCGCCGATCCGCTCGATGGTCTGCACCATTTCGCCGTAATGAAATTGCGGACCGAACGGCTTGATCTGTTCGAGCAGGCCCTTGGTGAGGCCCTCGCCCGTGACCACCGGAATGCCGGGAATGTCGTAGATCGGCTTCTCGGGATAGAGCTCGGCGCATTGGCCGCCAGGCTTGTCGAGAATGTCGATCAGATGCGCCTTGATGTCGAGCAGGCCGAGTTCGAAGACCGCGAACAATCCGCACGGCCCCGCGCCGATGATCACCACATCGGTCTTGATGACATTCGTCGCATCCAGCATGACTTCACCTGCCCTGATAGCTCGGGGTGCGCACCAGCAGTCCGTCGAGTTCCTCGCTCATCTTGATCTGACATGCGAGCCGCGAATTGGCGCGCACATCATAGGCATTGTCGAGCTGCTCGTCTTCTTCCAGCGAGCGCTCGCCGGTCTTCGCAAGCCAGGCCTCATCGACATAAATGTGGCAGGTCGCACAGGTGCAGGAGCCGCCGCATTCTGCGACGATGCCCGAGACCGAGCCCCGCATTGCGGCTTCCATCACCGTCTCGCCGGGTTCGGCTTCGACGAGGTGGACGGTTCCGTCATGTTCGATGAATGTGATCTTCGGCATGCGTTAGCAATTGTACGTGTATCCAAACCACCGGCCAGCGTCATCCCCGCGCCAGTCTGGCAAGCGGGCCCGAACCGGAATGCGCGAACCTGCACGCGCCAGCACTGGCCGCGTCAGGCCTGCCGCTCGGGGGTGCGTACGATAAGGCCGTCGAGCTGGTCGGTCACCTTGATCTGGCACGACAGCCGCGAATTCGGCTTCACGTCGAAACCGAAATCCAGCATGTCCTCCTCCATCGGAGACGGCGGACCGACGATCTCGGTCCAGGCCTCGTCGATATAGACATGGCAGGTCGCACAGGCGCAGGCGCCGCCGCATTCGGCCTCGATGCCGGGAATGCCGTTCTTGATGGCGTTCTCCATCACCGTCGAACCGTTCTCGGCGTCCACGGTGCGGCTCTCGCCTCCGAAGTCGATAAAGGTGATTTTGGCCATCTTGGGCTTGCAACATCCGCGTTCAAGAGGAGCAACACGCGGCCGGGCGGCCGGCGCGCTGGCTATATAGCGGATCGGCACAAATGCGCCAGCATCGATATTCAGCGGGAGACCTTGCAGTCAGATGACGTCTGCGTCGCGCTCAGGATGGTCACAGGGCCGCCGACGACCGATTGCCTGCGAATACCGGCCTTTCCCTCCTCGCGCACGAACGGCGCGCGGTAGGTGCAGGTCATCGCGGCACCCGTTCCCTTGAACTCGATTTCCGCCTTGAACCCTCCGGTATCGAACGTGCGCAGCAGCACAAGCTTGTCGCCATCGATCAGCCACAGGCCCTCGCCGCCGGCAGGCGAATCTCCGGGTTTGCCAATGCGTGCATTCATCTTGTGCGAACGGCTTCGCGGACCGCGTGGCGTCGTCGTCGTGCGCACGGTTTCGCCCACAATGCGCCCCTCGTCGCTGATCCTGAACTTCATCACATGGGTCGCTTGCGGCGAGAACTCGCCCTGTTCCCGGCGGATGCGCATATTGTAGGTGGCCCGCGTCTGGACGCTGAGGCCTTTAAGATCGTCAAGCGTTACGGCAGCCGCAGGCGCTTGCGCGAACAGAAATGCGCAGCCGCCCGAAACGGCCCCGGCAAGGGCCGACAGACCGCTTACTCGCAGAACTTCCGGTTGTTGAACGTGAAGCATTTGCCCGCGCCTCCATCCTTGTCCGCTTTCGCAGCCGGACTTCCGTCAGTCGCCGGCCGGTCGATCGCTTTAGGCACTTCTGCTTCTGTGTGGATCGCCGCCCAGCGGTAGCCGCCGCGCGACGTTCGGGTCAGCAGCCAGGTGCGGCCGCTGCATTTATCGATCAGCATGGGCGATGCCGGTTCGATACGGGGACGCACCGGCACGAACTCGAAACATGGGGCGGTCGCCGTCTGCGCGCTGACGCCGCCTGAAAACAGCAGGATGGGCCCCGCCGCCAGGGCCGCCTGCATCATTCGCAGAAGCGCCGGTTGTTGAATGTAAAGCATTTGCTTCCTCCCGGCGCCGGGCGCTCGGGCGCTGGCGCCGCCTGTTTGCTTGGATCGGCAACGCAGCCGCCCTTGGCCACTTTCTGTCCCGCGGGACAAACGATGCGGACACAGCGATCGTTCTCGACCTTTTCATCGGCCCGGCAGGCGAGCGGACAGACCCGCTTGTCGAACCTGCGGATCAGCGAAAGCGTATCGGGCGAAATCTCGTCCGGCTTTGCGATGCGAACCGAGGCAAATTTCGCGAACCGGCTGAGCGCCTCGCGCGCAGGCGCGCCGAATTCGCCAGAAACCGGCTGGTCGTAGCAGCCGACCCGCGTCAGTTCGAACTGCAGCGACCGGGCGAGTTCGGCGCGCTCCGCCGCTGCCGCCGTTTGCGCCGCGGACTTTGCCGCCGCGGCAGCAGCATCCTGTTCGGCCTTCAGAGCCGCGAGCCGCCGCTCGGCCTCGCTGCGAAAGCCGCTCTTGGGAAACTCGGAAATGAAGCGCGTGAATTGTGCAGGGTCGCGCGACTCCTTCACCAGATTCCACACCACCTCATCCGCTGCCGGCCGCCGCTCAATTTCGGCATTGAGTGCGGCGAGGCGCTGTTGCGCTTCGCTGCGGAAGGCGCTGTGCGGATATTCCGACAGAAAGCGGGCGAACTGGCCAGGATCGCGCGAGTCCTTGACCAGATTCCACACCACCTCATCGGGAGCCGACCCCTGGACGACCGGAGGCGCAGGAACCGGCAATGCCGCTTTCAGATAGATCGCTTCGCGCGACAGCGAGCCGTAGACGAACGGCAATTGCGCCTTGCGGGTCGCCTCGAGCACATCGTCGCGAACATTGCGGAACAGGAAATTGATTTCGAGCCCCGGTGTTTCGAGATGCTTGAGCAAGGACGCACTGAACGGTGAATTGCGCCCCACACCGTCGGCGGCGGTTGTGCCTTCCCGTGCGGCAAAGGCGATCAGCACATTGCCGGTCGGTTCGACCGCCGCGAGGCCGCGCGAAACCGCACGTGTCCGCACGGTCCGCTGCATTTTCGCGGCGAACGGATTGTTGCGGCAGGCATCGAGGATCACGAGACCGAGCCGCGACGCATTCTCCACAAGCGGTGTGACCGATTTGAGCGCGATCGCCTCGTGATCGACATCAACGTCGGCCTTCAGTTCGGCATCGACCGGGATCAGGTAGTTCTCGCCGCCGACCTCCATGCCATGCCCGGCAAAAAAGACGATGGCGATTTCCGAGCCTCTTGCCTTGCGCGCGAAATCAAGCAGACCGCGCCGCATGCCGTCGAAGGTGCCGTCCCTCACCTTCAGCACCTCGAAGCCAAGGCGTGCGAAGGCCGCACCCACGTCATTGGCGTCGTTGCCGGGATTATCGAGCGGCGCCACGTTCTTGTAGGCGCTGTTGCCGATCACGAGTGCGATGCGCTTCGCTTCGGCCGGGCTCGCACAAAATAGCATCGCAGCGATCGTCACGACGACCGCCCGCATGCAGGCAAGGTGCCCTTTCCGCAGCATTGGCGCGTATCCCGCGTAACGCCCAACGGCCGTTCCGCGCCAGATTAGTCGTTCGGGGCATCAGGTTGCAATCCGGAGCCGGCAATATCCGTCCGCCATGCCGCGGTAGGCCGGCAAAAAATTTGGCCGGGTCCTTCCGGAGCCGGCCGAAACACAAAGAATTGTGTGATCAAAAACTGGGACCGTCACGCGGGTGTCAGCAGCTGCGCGATTTCTGCGTTCGCATCACGGATCGCCCTGCGCAGACGGTCGGTCGCAGCGTCTCGCCCGGTCTTGTCGCCCCGGCCCGCCGAATCTTCGACGTCGGCAGCGGCACGGGCCAGCGCAAACGCACCGATGCCGCGGGCGGAGCCCTTCAGGGTATGAGCCGCTGCGGCCGCCACCGGGTCATCGCCGGTCTCGATCCGCTCCATCAAGAGGCCGATCTGACGCGCAAACAGCACCAGGATATCGTGCTCCAGAGCGCGATCGCCAAGCGTCATATGGGAGAGGTGGACCAGATCAATCGGCCGGTCCCCGGGAACAAGCGGGGGCGAGACCACGGCGTCGAGCGCCGTCCGGGTGATTTCGATCATCAAACGCCTCCGGAGCTCTTATGGCTCCTATCCGCACAATTTGGCCCGCCATCGGCGAAAGCAGGGTAAAAAATGGCACCTTTCGTGCGCCAAACCGGCAGCAAAGTTTCGGCGAGGTTAATGGCGATGCCGGCAATGCGGTTCCGCTGCTGTGCCAAATTCATACAGGCTCGCCGCCGCCGCATTAACGATGATTAAGAAGGTCTTAAAGCGACAGTTTTATTCGGTCCGCCAAGCCGGTAGGATAGCGCCCGGCGGGTTTGTCTTGAAATACCTCTCGACCGAAAGAAGCCATCGGCCCGGGCCGACGGCACCGAGGGAATGTCCGGACCGTGCCCGTCAGTGGTGTCAGTGAGGCGGTAAACAATGTCCAACAACCCGAAGAAGGCCGTGGATCCGACCGAGGCGGCGATGGCCGCGATCCAGGAGGCGCTGAAGGTCAGAGA
This sequence comes from Pseudomonadota bacterium, assembly GCA_049324435.1. Taxonomy (GTDB): domain Bacteria; phylum Pseudomonadota; class Alphaproteobacteria; order Rhizobiales; family Xanthobacteraceae; genus Pseudorhodoplanes. The sequence continues at coordinate 19,959 of JBMOOQ010000004.1, read as the reverse complement.
CGCGGAGATGAACAGCTCCGGGGCACGGCCCGCCCAATCCGCTTCGAAACCCGTCCGCGAGGAGACTCGCAAGTCCGCTCCCGAACCCGCGATTTCTGCCCCGGCCCCGGAGCCCCGGCGGACCTCGCGCGACCGCTCCTTCCAGGCCGCCGACGAGCTTAGCCTTGCCGATACTCCGTCCGACGTCGAACCGGGCCGTCCCGCCAACGACGACTGGAAATCGGTCGGGCAGATTCTTCAGTCCACGCGGGTGCCATCCTCCAAGCCGCTATTCGTCGCGGCCGGCATCGTGTCCGCCGTCTGGATTGTCTTCGCCATCATCTTCACGGCGCCATATCTGTCGCAATTGCAGCAGAGCTTCGCCTTCACGCTGCTTGCCCTGCTGCTGACATTCCTGGCTCCGGTCGGGTTCTTCTTTACAGTGGCGCACATGGTTCAGCGCTCGCGCGAAATGCGCGCGCTGACGCAATCCATGGCCGAAGTCGCGATGCGGCTATCGGAGCCGGAAGGTCTCGCACGCGAATCGATCGTGACCGTCGGCCAGGCCATCCGCCGCGAGGTCGCCGCGATGGGCGACGGTGTGGAGCGCGCGCTCGCGCGTGCTGCCGAACTGGAAACGCTGGTCCAGAACGAAGTTGCGACGCTGGAACGCGCCTATAACGACAACGAAGTCCGCATCCGCGGGCTGCTCGACGATCTCGCAGCCCAGCGCGACAGTCTGATCGGTCAGGCCGAACAGGTCCGCAACGCCATCACCGGCGTGCATCTCGATCTCAATCAGGACATTACCGGCATCAGCGATCAGGTCGCGGCGCAAGTCGCCGCCGCAACCGAAGGCATTACCCGTGAATTGCAGGAAAAGACCGATCATATCTCCTCGACGTTGAACCGCGTGAGCGACGAAATGCTTGCGCAGCTTGGCGAACGTGCCGGCGAGATTCTCGAGCGCCTGCGCCAGACCGCGCAGGAAACCGCGCAGGCGGTCGATGCCATCAGCCAGACCGCCGCCGCCTCGATCGAGAATTCCGGCTTTGCCACCACGAGCGCGATCGACAGCGCCGCCGAACGCCTCAATGCAAGCCTCGCCTTCAAGACCGAGTCGATCGCCGAAGAATTCGATGTGTTGTCGCAAAATCTCATCGAGATGATGCAACTGCGTCTCGCCAACGTGACCAACGATTTCTCGCAACGTTCGACCACCATCACCGAGTTGATGAGCGAGCGCTCCAGCGAGATCTCGCAGGCCCTGCTGCAGGTGTCGGCGCAAGCCGCCGAGAGCCTCACCCAGGTTTCGGCGCAGACCGCCGAAACGCTTACCGAAATTGCCGCTCAGGCTGCCGAGAATATCTCGGCACGGAGCGAGGAAGTGAATTCGACGCTCCGGGCGACCGGCGAATCGCTTGTGGTCGATCTGAGCCTGCGCGGCGGCGACGTCGTGCAGAAACTCGAACAGACCGGAGCGGCCATCACCGGAACCATCATCGCGCGCAGCGATGAGTTGATGGAAACGTTCCGCAGCTCTGCCGACACCATCGCCACCACGATCGGAACCCACGGCGACGCGCTGAAGGAAATGCTGACCGCGCGGCTGGTCTCTTTCGAGGAGATGTTTACTCAGGGGGGCGCCGCTCTCGCCGAGCGCATCGCCAACGATTCCTCCACGCTGGGCAATCTGATTACGCGCCATCTCGGCGAGTTTGACCGCACCGTGAAGCAGCACGGCGCCGAGCTCGTCGAGCGTCTTGGCGACCGGACTCAGTCCGTCACCGACACCATGCGCGCCTGCATCGACAATTTCGATCAGCGGATCGGCAGCAAGACCGGCGAAATCACCGACGCGCTGGATCTGCGGCTGGTGCGCTTCCAGGAAGCGCTCGACAACCGCACCCAGACCCTCAACGATGCGCTGGGCGGCCGCGTGCTCGAAATCGCCAAGACCCTCGCCGAAGGTGGCAAGGAAGTCGTTGCGGCACTCGAAGGCCGCATTTCCGAGGTAACCACCAGCATCGACACACGCGGCAGCGCGCTAGCCGAGACTTTGGCCAACCGGGCTCAGGAGATCGACAAGGTCCTGGGCGCGCGCGCGACCGAAGTCGCAAGCACCCTCGACAGCCGCATCGGCAAGTTCGAGGAACTGCTGGTCGGCCGTGCCGAGGCCGTCACCCAGACATTGGAAGAGCGCGGACGCAGCACCTCCGAAGCGATTGTCGCGAGCGTGACAAAGGCGGCCGAACTCATCGAGAGCAAAGGCACCGGTGTCATTCAGGCGATCGCCGAACGCTCCGAAAACGCGGTGCAGTCCGTCGAAACCCGGACCCGTCTGGCCGCTGAATTCCTCGCCGACCGGGCCGACAAGGCCGCCGTCGAGGTCGAGGTTCGCACCCGCTCGGCTGCCGAGCTTGTCAGCGAGCGCACCGAGCAGATCGCTGCGCAGCTCGAAAGCCGCAGCCGCGCCGCAGCCGACGCCGTCGCCGAACGCGCCGAAACTGCCGCCACCCAGCTTGAGAGCCGTGCACAGACGGTTGGGGTCGTCATGGCCGAGCGCGTCGAACATGCGGCATCGCAGATCGAAGGCCGCGCCCGCAGCTTCGTTGAGGTGCTGACCGAGCGCACCGAACAAGCCGCGTCCCAGGTCGAAGGCCGCACGCGGTCGGTCGCCGATGTGCTCGCCGAACGGGCCGAGCATGCCGCAATCCAGATCGAAGGCCGGACACGGACCGCCACGGACATTCTGGCGGAGCGTGCCGAACACGTCGCCTCGCAGGTCGAAGCCCGCGCGCGCGCCGCAGCCGAGGCCCTGCTCGAGCGCAGCGACAAGATTGCCCAGCAGATCGAGGCCCGCACCCATGCGGCCACAGACATGCTGACGAGCCGCTCCGAGGTGGTGACGAGCCAGGTCGAGTCGCGCACCAAGGCGGCCGCGGAATCGCTCAATGCCCGGCTGGAACAGCTGGCGCAATCGGTCAGCCAGAATACCGGCGAGGCGGAACGGTCGCTGTCGCATCTGGCCCACAGTTCGACCGAAGCGATGCGCAACGCCGCATCCGAAGCCGAGCGCGTGCTGTCGGTGGTCTCGGCCGGCATCGGCTCGGCACTGAAGCAGAATGCGAGCGAGGTCGAGCGCACCCTGCTCAGCGTGAGCGCCGAGGTATCGCGCGGTTTCGTCGGCAAGGCGGACGAGATCGCTGCCGCCGTCTCGGCACGAGCCGCCGAAATGACCCGTGTCCTCGATGCGAACTCGTCTACTCTGCTGGCGGCGCTGTCGGCAAAGAGCAGCGAGTTCACCAACGAGGTGCAGCGCGCGACGCAGTCGGCGGTGAGCGCCATCGAGAGCAAGGGCTTCGACTTCACCCGCACCATGCTCGATAATTCAAACGAGCTGGCCCGCGTGATCAACGAAGCCGGCGAGACCGCAACCGCGCGCGTCAACCAGACGATGCAAAACCTGCATCACACCACGCGCGAGGCGATCGAACAGTCGCAGCGCGTGACCTCCGAATCCGTCGCACAGGCGATCAGCACGACGCGCGAAGCGATCGAACAGTCGCAACGGGTTGCGACCGAAACGGTGGCACAAGCAGTCTCCACGACACGCGAGGCGATTGAGCAATCGCAGCGTATTGCGACCGAATCCGTCAACCAGGTCATGGAAACCCATGCCCGGCTGCGCGGCGAGTCCACCACGCTGTTCGAGCGGATGCGCGAGGCCAATGTGCTGCTGCACGAGGTCCTCACCGCGGCGCACGAGAATATGGCGGCAATCGAGGGTTCGCTGACGAGCCGGATCGCGGAATTCGCCAATGCGATGAACGACGTTACCGCACGCAGCGGTGTTGTCGGCGAGCAGCTCAATGCGCATGTCGAGTCGTTCCGCACCGACACCGCGGAGGTGCTGCAAACGCTTTCCGAGATCTCTGCCCAGTTTTCGCATCACGGCCGCACGCTGGTGCAGGCGGTCGAGGTGGTCGAAAAGAGCAACCGCCGTACGGAGGAGACGGTTGGAGAACGGCGCGCGGCGCTGGAGACTCTGGTCGCGACGCTCGACGTCAAGTCGGAGGATCTCGAACAGCGGCTGCAGCGATTTACCGCACTGCTCGATCAGTCGCTGAACGGCGCGGAGGATCGTGCGCGCGAAATCGGCCGCATGATCGCCGAGAGCTCGACGGCCGGCACCCGCACGATCGCGGAACAGTTCGAGCTCGTGCGCGAAGCGACCGAGCAGGAAGGCCGGCGCACCAGCGATCTGATGCGCACCATCTACGAACAGTCGATCGGCGAGACCGACGCCATGTTCCGTCAGTCATCGGAGCGTTTTGCCGAAACACTGGCGGGCATGCGCGATATGGCTGCGCAGATGCAATTGCAGCTCGAACAGACTCGTGCCGAGTTGCGGCGCGGCATCCTGGAATTGCCGCAGGAAACCGCCGAGACCGCAGCGCAGATGCGCCGCGTGATCGTCGATCAGATCGAGGCGCTGGCCGAGCTCAACCGGATCGTCAGCCGCCACGGCCGCAGCATCGAGGCGAGCGAGCCGCGCCGCGCCGCCGAACCGGTGCTTGCGGTGGTCGGCGGCGGCCGTACCGAGGCGCGCCCGCAGGCCCGGCATCCGGAACATCCGCAGGGTCCCGCGCCCCGTCCGGCCGCGCCTCCCCCGCCGCCGCAAGGCTATCCGCAACAGCCGGCGCCGCAGGGCGGACGCAATCAGGGCGGCTGGCTCTCCGACCTTCTGCAGGCGGCCGATGAGCGGCAAGGAACGCCCGCCGCGCCGGCGCCGGGCCGGCAGATGCCGCCCGCTCCGTCGCAACGTCCGCTCGACTCGCTCGATGCATTGTCTGCGGACATCGCCCGGCTGGTCGAACACGATGCGGCGGTCGACATGTGGGACCGCTACAATCGCGGCGAGCGCAACGCCTTTACGCGACAGCTCTACACGATGAACGGCCAGCGTGCCTTCGATGACATCCGCAACCGCTACCGCGGGGACCGCAATTTCCGTGCGACGGTCGACCGCTACATCGCAGAGTTCGAACGGCTGCTGGAAGACGTGTCGCGCGACGAGCGCGGCGGTCAAGCCATGGTCCGGACTTACCTGATTTCGGAGACCGGCAAGGTCTACACCATGCTCGCACACGCGGCCGGCCGGTTCGACTGAGTTTGCCCCCAGAGAGACGACTGAGCGAGGGCGCGTCTTCGGGCGCGCCCTTTTTTCGTTCCGCAGCGCATTTGGATGCCGGACCTCGCCAAGCCGGCAATGTGGTCCGGACCGATAAAATTCGATGCAAATGAGAGCTGGCTCACATTAGCCCGCGCCTGCACCGCCGCATGCTGCCTTCCGAAGTCCAGGAGGCGTTCATGTTTGCGTATCTCCGCGCTCTGCTGATGGTGCCCATGATCATCGCGATGCCGGAGGCTGAGGCGGCCTGCGTCCTCAACGGAGGTCCTGCTGGCCCCGTTGCACCAGCCATCATGAACCGGTGCAACGCGCCCGAACCTGCTGACGGGCGCGTCGCGGCGCAACAACTCGACGAGATCATGGCATGGCTCGCCGAACGGTTCGGTTTGCCGCAAGCGGACGAGCGGCCGGCCATCGTGTTCGAGGCACCTGCCGACCTGGAGCGCATGCGCAATGGCGGTTTCGTAAATCGTGCCGCCACGCAAAGCACGCCGGATGCAAGGCACCGGTTTGTGCGAGGCAATGCTAGCGCGCTCTACAGCGACCTCAGGCGAACCATTCACCTGCCCGAGCACTGGAACGGCGAAAGCGATGCGGACATGTCGGTGCTGGTGCACGAAGTGGTGCACCACCTGCAGAACGTGGCCGGCCTCAGATACAGGTGTGCGGCCGAGCGCGAAAGGCTCGCCTATCGCGCCCAGGACGCCTGGCTCCGGCAATCCGGCAAATCGCTCGCAAGCGAGTTCGGACTGGATGGGCTGAGCGTCATCGTGCACAGCCACTGCATGTGACACGCTCGCTGAGCAAATGTCCCGAGCGGCGCTCTGCCCTACTCCACGCGCACGTTCATCGCGCGTGCGATTTCGCCCCACAATTTGAGGTCGTCGCGGGTGCGCTTGTCGAGCTCTTCGGGCTTGTCGGCGACCACCGGCAATCCGAGATCGAACAGCTTCTGCTTCACCTCGGGGGTGTTCAGCGCATAGACCAGTTCGCGATTGAGCACATCGACCGCGGTTTTCGGAGTCCCCGCCGGCGCATAGAACGCGAGCCAGGACGTCGCTTCGAAGCCGGGCACCGTTTCGGCGATCGCCTGGATGTCCGGCTGACCAGCGAACCGTTCCTTCTCCCCAATCCCGATGATCCGCAAGAGCCCGCTCTTGTGCTGCCCGAGCACCGACGAAATCGTCGCGATCACCGCCTGAATGTGCCCGCCCATGGCGTCGTTCGCGGCCGGCGCTCCGCCCTTGTACGGAACATGGACGAGATCGATATTGGCCTCGCGGTTGAGAAGCAGACCGGCCATGTGCTGGGGGCTGCCGATGCCGGCGGTGCCGTAATGCACTTTCTTCGGATTGGCTTTGGCATAGGCGATGAACTCGGCCACGTTCTTTGCCGGCACATTCGGATTGACGGCGATGCCGAGGATGCCGCGGATCGCGGTCGTCAGCGGCACGAAATCCTTCAGGGGATCGAACGGCATGGTCTGGACATGCGGCACGATCGTCATCAGCGCGTTGGTGGTGAGCAGGATCGTGTAGCCGTCAGGCGCGGCACGCGCGACGGCAAGCGTGCCGATGCTGCCGTTGCCGCCCGGCTTGTTCTCGATGATGACCGGCTGCTTCAACCGCTCCTGCATCACCGGCTGTACCATGCGCGCCACCTGCTCGGTCGAGGCACCGGGCGGATACGGCAACACGATGGTGATTGCGCGCGACGGGAAATCCTGCGCCGCGGCGCCAAAGGTTGCGGCGAATAGCGCAAGCGCGGACAACACCGCGCGCGATGCAGCAGATATCATTAGCTCTCCTCCCGAAGATGGCCGCCGCGCGCAGCCAATTATTCGCTATTGCGAATTATTTATCGGTTGAGCGAATCGTAGTGGACGGGCGTCTCAGCCGTCAAGCGTACATGCCGAAACGAAAAAAGCCGGCGCGGTGGGATCGCGCCGGCTCTTTTCCCGATCGGAATACAGGACGCGTCGCCGCTTATTGGCGCCGCGGCTGCGTCGCCGGCCGCCCGCCGCCGAAGATGATGCGCGACGGGTTCTCGTCGAAATTCCGCACGGCACGATCGACCGTGTTGAGCGTGCGGCGTCCGTCGATGATCAGTCCTTCAAGCCGCTTGTCGAGATTCTCGGCAAGCGTCTTGAAGGCGCGCACGGCTTCCGGCACGTCGCCCTTCTCCGCCGTGAGATTGTCGACGCTCGCAAGGATGCGATCGACCTTTTCGGAATTCTTGGCGAGCGCATCGGTGAACGATTCAATATTCTTGACCGACTTCGATAGCGAGTCCGAATTTTTCGCCAGCATTTCGGTGAAGGTCTCGATGTTTTTCAGCGAATTCTTCAGCGTCTGCTGGTTTTCGACCAGGACCGCATCGATCCGTCGCGGGGCGGCGGGCGCCCCCGCCCGCCACGCCGCCCGCCGCCGCCATCATGTCCTGTGAGGCGCTCGACCCTGCGACGAGCAGCGGCGTGTCGTCCATTGTCGCGGTGACAGGCCCCGCGCTCGACGAACCGCCGCGCAAGGCGAGCACGGCAATGCCGGTGAGCCCCTGTGAATCGAGGCTGACTTCGGTGTCGGCCCGCACCGGCGTCGACGCTTCGACCGAAATCGTGGCAATCGAATTCTTCGGGTCCTTCGGATCGAGCGAGAGCTCGGTCACCTCGCCGACACGAATGCCGTTGAAGGTCACGGATGCACCGGAGCGCAATCCGCCGATCGGTCCCTGGAACATGACGCGATAGGTCATGCGCTCGCCGGTGCCGCCGACATGATGGAACCAGTATACGAAGCCGAACGCACCCAGGATCGTGGCTAGCGTGAACAATCCGATCAGGATGTAATTTGCCCGGGTTTCCATACGCCAACCTCACATCGTTGAGCCGACACGGCCGCGCTTGCCGCGGAAATAAGCCTTCAGCCACGGATGGTCCGAGGCCAGCATGGTCGACATCGGACCGGCCGCAATCACCTTGCCGTCTGCCAGAACCGCGATCCGGTCGCAGACGGAATGCAGGGAGTCCAGGTCATGGGTTACCATGAAAACGGTAAGCCCCAAAGTGCGCTGCAAGGTCCTGATCAGATTGTCGAACTCGCCGGCGCTGATCGGATCGAGGCCGGATGTGGGCTCGTCCAGGAACACAATCGCCGGATCGAGCGCCAGCGCGCGCGCCAGCGCGACGCGCTTGATCATGCCGCCCGACAGTTCCGAGGGCATCTTGTTGAGTGCCTCCGGCGGCAGCCCGACCATCTTCAGCTTCGCGGCCGCGACCTCGTCGAGGAGACGCGGCGACAGATCGAGATATTCCCGCATCGGGAACTGCACGTTCTGACGCACCGTCAGCGCCGAGAACAACGCGCCGTGCTGGAACAGAATGCCCCAGTGCCGCTCGATCAGTTGCTCACGCAATTCCTTCGCCTTGGAAAATTCCTGACCGAACACTTCGATGGTGCCGGAGGTCGGCTGGATGAGGCCGATCATGGTCCGCAGCAGCACCGACTTGCCCGCGCCCGAAGCGCCGACAAAGCCCAGCACCTCGCCGCGCTTGACGTCGAAATTCACGCCCTTCAGCACATGCTGGCGGCGGAACTTGACGTGCAAATTGCGCACCCGCAGCGCAATGTCCTGCGAAATGTCGAGTTGCGGCTGTGGGCCGTCATCGAACAGCGACAGGAAATCGAAGCCAGAATCCGTGATCGACATGGTGCCCGCCTATTTGTCGATCGCCGCAAAGAATACGGCGAACACGCCGTCCAGCACGATCACGAGGAAGATCGATTGAACCACGGCCGCCGTGGTCTGCGCACCGAGCGACTCGGCCGAGCCCTTGGTTTCGAGCCCGCGCACACAGGCGACGATGCCGATCGTCATGGCCATGAACGGCGCCTTGATCATGCCGACCATGAAGTGATCGAGCGAGATCACCTCGCGCAGCCGCTGCAGGAACACTTCCGGCTGGATGCCGCCATAGAGCGAGGCGACGAGGCCCGCACCGTAGAGAGCCGACATCTCGCCGAGAAACGTCAGCATCGGCACCGCGATCACAAGCGCGAGGATCCTGGGCAGCACCAGGACGCTGATCGGATCGAAGCCCATGGTCTGCAGCGCATCGATCTCCTCGCGCATCTTCATCGAGCCGATTTCGGCGGTATAGGCCGACCCCGAACGGCCGGCCACCATCACGCACACGATCAAAACGCCGATTTCGCGCAGCACCAGAATGCCGACCATGTCGACGACAAACACGTCGGCACCGAACCGGCGGAAATGGAAGATGCCCTGCTGGGCGAGAATGGCCCCGATCAGGAAGGTAATGAGCAGGATGATCGGGACAGCGCGCCAGCCGACCAGATCGATCTGGTTCACGAGCGAGGTGAAGCGGAATGTGCGCGGCCGCCAGAACACGCGCAGGAAGGCGAAGGTCACCGCACCGAGCATCTGTGCGAACAGCACCGCCGATTGTCCGACCTCGGCGATGTTCTCGCCGACCGCAGCGAGCCAGTCCGTCACGCCCTTGCGGCGCAACCGCTCCGGATCGGGCAGTTCGGTGGTCTGGTGAACGGTATCCACCAGCGTGCGGAACTGGTCGTGAAGGTTGATGACGTCGGTCGCGGCCCCGCTCTCGCGCGAGCCGCGCAACAGCCGCTCCAGCAGCCACGCGCCATAGGTATCGAGCTTGACGACGTCCGCCATGTTCACGCGGACGAACTTGATCGGGCTTTGCGGCGGGATCGTCGCGGCCATCACCAGCCGCTCCAGATCGTTCGCGCGATCGGCCGTCCAGTCGCCGGCCGCCAACAGATCAAGTCGGTCGCCGCTGACCGTTGCGGCGAGCAACGTTTCGGAACTCATACTACTCCCCGCCCCGCAAGCCCCTGGACGGCTCTCGGTTCCATCGGACGGAACCGGCCGCCCCGCCCGCCCCTCTGGCACCTTGAGAAAAACCGCATTTCCGTCACATACTTAACAGAGCGCCTTCGGCTGTCGAGTGACGTTAACAAAGCCTTAAGCACATGGTTAACCCCGCGGCCCCGCGCCTCTCTGTCCGTATCGAGACCTGGCCCATCGCGGGACAATTTATCATCAGTCGCGGCGCGAAAACCGAAGCCAGGGTCGTGCTCGCGGAACTGTTACAGGATGGCGTTTGCGGCCGAGGCGAATGCGTTCCCTATGCGCGCTATGGAGAAAGTCCGGAAAGCGTGGCCGCCGCCCTGGAAGGCGTCGCCGCGAAAGTAGCGGCCGGCCTGACGCGGGAGGAACTGCAAGACGAGATGCCGCCGGGTGCAGCACGCAACGCGCTCGATTGCGCCTTCTGGGATCTCGCCGCCAAGCGGACGGGGAAGCGCGTCTACGAACTGGCCGGACTGCCGCCACTGCGCCCGCTGACCACAGCCTTCACGATCTCGCTCGGCACGCCGCAAGCGATGGCGAACGCCGCCCGCGACGCTGCGACGCGGCCGCTCCTGAAAATCAAACTCGGCGCCGACGGCGACCCTGAGCGCATCGCGGCGATCCGCGCCGCCGTGCCGGCGATCGACCTGATCGTGGACGCCAACGAAGGCTGGACCCCGGTTAACCTCGCGGACAATCTCGACGCCTGTGCCCGTGCCGGCGTCATCCTCGTCGAGCAGCCCCTCCCCGCCGATGCCGACGACGCTCTAAGAGATATCGTGCGCCCGGTTCCGGTCTGCGCCGACGAGAGTGCGCATACTCGCGCCTCGTTGCCGGCACTCCTTGGCAAATACGACGCCGTCAACATCAAGCTCGACAAGACCGGCGGTCTCACCGAAGCCCTCGCCATGGCCGCGGAAGCGCACAAACTCGGCCTCATGATCATGACCGGCTGCATGGTCGCGACATCGCTGTCGATGGCGCCGGCGATGCTGGTTGCGCAATCCGCGCGCTTCGCCGATCTCGACGGCCCGTTGCTCCTCGCGCGCGACCGCCCGGACGGCCTCGTCTATGACGGCAGCCTTGTCTATCCGCCGGAGCCCGCGCTTTGGGGATAACGTCTTGCGAGACAAAGACTTGCGCGATGGCAAGCGCATCGTCTCGCGGCGCCGTGTTGCAGATTGTGCACACAGCGGCCTTTTGGCGGCTCGCCGCTTGGCAAGGCGCCGCGATCTTGTCTAGCCTTTGCTCAAGGTCGTTTTTGGGGAGCGTCCGGGGATGCGGTTGCGATCGGCATTATGCGGCATGGTGCTCGCAGTGCTGATGGCTGTCGATGCCGATGCGGCGGTCCGCATTTCTAACGACAAGGGCGGGCAGATCGGCCCCTATCTCGACGCCTATGTGAATCTGCGCAAGACTGGGCAGAACGTCATTATCGACGGTCCCTGCCTCTCTGCCTGTACCATCGTGCTTGGCGTGCTGCCGCGCGAGCGCATCTGCGTGACGCGCCGCGCACAGCTTGGCTTCCATGCCGCCTGGAATCCCGGACGGGACGGCCGCCCGGTTCTGAGCCAGGCCGGTACCAAGGCATTGTGGGACATCTATCCCGGCGAGATCCGCGCCTGGCTGAAGAAACGCGGCGGCCTCAAACCCAAAATGGTGTACCTGTCCGGCTCCGAATTGGCCGCGATGTACCGCCCCTGCGACTGAGCATCGAACCATCACGATGTCGTCTCCGGCATGCGCGTCCATATTGCAACCGCAATCATTGCTCCGGCAAAGGCGATGACCGCCATCGCGCCATAGGCGGCAACGCCGATTGCCTCATAAAGCGTACCGGCCAGCAGCATGCAGGCGCTGAACGTGACGCCCTGCACCACCGAGAAATAGCCTTGCGCCGTGGCGCCGCGCCCTTCCGGAGCCGCGTGCGCAATAAAGGCGACGGCGCCGAGATGACTCGCGCCGAACGAAAAGGCGTGGAGCAATTGCAGCAGCGGCAAAGCCCAGCCGGACGGATCGAAGGCCAGTCCCGCCCATCGGATCGCCGCTGCGAGACCGCCCAGGGCGATGAGCTGAAGCGGCCCGAGCACAGGCGGCAGGCGGCCGGAAACCGCGAACAGCACGATTTCGGCGATCACCCCAAGCGCCCACAGCGATCCGATCGCGATGCCGTCGAAACCGGCTGCCTTCCAGGTGATAGTCGAGAAGCCGTAATAGACCGCGTGGCTGGACTGGATGAGGCTTGCAGCGAGGACCACTGCGACAAACCGCGGCTCGCGCCAGAACGGCCGGGCCGGACGGCTCGCCTCGCTCAGCACGGGCGCAGGCGGTAATGGCGTCAGCAACGTGGCCGCGCAGGCGGCCGCGATCGCGGCTCCCGCGATCAGCCAGATCAGATTGCGGGTGTCGATCAGGTCGAAGGCGAGCCCTGCGCCGAAATTGGCGACGATGAAGAAAATCGAGCCCCAGAGCCGGACCGGGCCATAGGCCGTCCCCCGCAGCCTCAGGCCGCGCAGCGTATAGGCGTCCTGCAGGGCCGCGGCCGGCGTATGCGCAAAGGCCGTGAAGGCGGTCAGTGTCACAATCAAGACCGCACCGGATACAAGGCCGAGCGCCGTGAAGCCAATTGCCGTCGCCATGGCAAAGGCAATGATCGTCGCCCGGAGCCCAAATCGGCGATCGGCAGCGCCGGTCGCGGCCGGGACCGACACCACCCGCAACAGCGCCGTCGCCGCGAGGATCGCGCCGACCTGTCCGGCATCGAAACCGGCCGACTTCAGCCAGGCCGGAAAGAACGGCAGATGGACCCCGAGCAGAATATAGGAGGCTGCGTAAAAGATCGCGGCCCGGAGGGCAAAACTGTCTTGGGATCGGTTATCGTGCATCATGCCCGCGAATCATCATGCCCCGGCATCGCACGTGTCGTCACAAGGCGACTCGGACCGAAGCAACCCGGACTATGACATTATTCTCGCTGCGCTGATGGAAAGCGCGCGTGGCCGGGCGTTCCTTGAGGAATATGCACGCAGAAGCCGGGTCACCGAGACCGAAACGCTGCTGACCGCAATCGGCCGGATTGAGAACCTCCTCATGTCGCGCAGCCTTGAGCCCGCCGGGCAAGCCGGGGCCGATCCATCGGCAGCCCCGTCGCGGGCCGACTCTTTGGACGCTGACGTATTCGAAGCAGAACCGCCTCAGAACGAGAACAGCGCACCAGTGACAGCCGAACAGGCTTCGGGCGCATCTGCGCAGGTGGTGGACATTGTGATCCCGTCGGTCGAACCGGCGGCCGGTCAGCCGTCTGCGATCGAATTTCTCGGGCCGCAAACCGCATCCATTGCCGGCCGGGACGAGCCGCAATCGTCAAATCAACGGCCGCCCGAAGCAACTTCACGGCAATCGCGCGATCCGTTTGCCGATATCCGCGCGCTGTCAGACGAGGAAAAGATTGCGCTGTTTGCGTGACGACAGCGCCTGCGTGCCCTATGCCGCGATGATCCGCGAAAACAGGTCCGGATCGACATTGCCGCCGGACAGGATAGCAACCACCACCTTGCCCCTGACATCGGGCCGGCCCGCGAGCAACGCAGCAAGACCGATCGCACCGCCCGGCTCCACGACGAGTTTCAGTTCGCGCCAGGCAAAGGCGACCGCCTCCTCGACCTCGCGATCGCTTGCCGTAACGCCCTTGCCGATCAGCCTTTGCGTGATCGGAAAGGTCAGTTCGCCCGGCGTGTTGCTCATCAGCGCGTCGCAGATCGTCCCGCTCAGGCGTGCGTTGCGTTCGCGATGTCCGCTCGCAAACGAGCGCGCCATATCGTCGAAGCCTTCCGGCTCGGCGGTATAGAGATCGGCATCGGGAACCGCGGTCTTTATCGCGAGCGAGATGCCGGCCGCCAGTCCGCCGCCGGAACAGCCGACCACGACCACATCCGGCCTCAAGCCTTGCGCGGACAGATCCTCCACGATCTCGCGGCCCACCGTGCCCTGCCCCGCGATCACCATCGGATCGTCGAATGGCGGCACGATCACCGCGCCCCGCGTCTCGGCGATCTCCTGCGCGATCGCGGCGCGGTCTTCGGTTGTTCGGTCATACAGCACCACCTCGGCACCGAGCGCGGCGGTTCGCTCGCGCTTCGGCCGCGGCGCATCGGCAGGCATCACGATCACTGCAGGCATACCGAGCAGCTTCGCCGCCGCGGCGACGCCCTGCGCGTGATTGCCGGACGAATAGGCCACCACGCCCGCCCGGCGCCGCTCAGCGGGGATCGTGGCGCAGCGGTTATAGGCGCCGCGGAACTTGAACGAGCCCATCCGCTGAAGGATCTCCGCCTTCAGGAAAACGCGGGCGCCGACACGTTCGTCGAGCAACGGCGAGCGGATCAGCGGGGTACGGACCGCCACACCGGCAATCCGGCAGCGGCCTCGATATCGACGGGAGTGATCGCGTCCATAATCAGAAGGTAGCGCGCCGCCGGTTCATTTCAATCGCCGGTTTGCGCGTCCCACAGCGCTTCCAGACGACGCCGGAACCCTTTCGGCGGCTCGGCAAACAACCGGACCGCGATCGTGCGGGCGGCGTCCACATGCTCGGCCTGACGATGCGCGATCAATGGCGCGAGTTTCGAGCGCCAGCGCGCCAGCGGCTGGTGCGGTCCAACCTTGGCGGCGAGCATTTCCAGATCCTGATACTTGCCGAGCCGGGTGCGCAGCCGCTGCGCCTCATCGACCCAGACGCGCCAAAGCCGCGGCCAGACTGGCTCAATGAGTTCCATCTGGTAGCGGTGCTCGACCACGCGGCGCCGCAATTCGTGGAGGGTTTCGCCCTCGGCTTCCGCCCAGTTGGCCGGAATCGACCGGCGCGCACGGCGATAGGTCGTCGTGAGCATGTCGGCGAGGTCGGAGAAAGTCAGCGCCTCGAGATTCCATAACGATATCTGCCAGGCCGCGGCAGTCAGGTAATCCGATAGATCTTTCTGGATGTCGCAGGTCCAGATGTTGCGTTCGTTCTCGGCACGCAGCTCCTGAAGCTTGCTGCGAATGGTGACGATCGAACGCGGCGGCAAGGCGATCGGAAGATTCTGGCAGGCCTCAATCGCATCGTCGATGGCATCGATTGCCGACTGGGCGTCGCGGGCTTGCGTCAGTCTGCGTGCAAGATCGCGCGCCCCAAAGCGCAGCGCCTCGCCGCTCTCGCGCAGATGCGGCCGCAGCATGCGCAACAGCGCGCGCCAGCGCTTCAGCGCACGGCGGATGTCATGCACCTTGACCGTGGCGTCGCGAGCCGGATCGTTGAGAATCGCCTGCGCTTCGGCGACCGCACCAGCAGCCACATCGCGTAACGCGCTGCCGACCGGTTCGCCGGGGCTCAACGCCGTCCTCACACTCATCGGGATGTCTCTTGCCGCCCCCGGCCGGAACTCCGGCCGGTCAAATCCTAGCCCGCACTGCCCGTGAAGTTAAAGCCTTCAGGCGGCCCGGACTTCGGCCAAGGCCGGAATTTCGGTCGAGGAGTTCTCTTCGATCCAGTGGACGATTTCGAGCCGCCCGTCGAAATGCTCGGCCACTGCCGTACAGCTTTCGACCCAGTCGCCGCAATTCACATAGCGGATGCCAAAGTCGTCGTGGATCGTTGCATGGTGGATGTGACCGCAGACGATGCCCTGCGCATCGTGCCTTTTCGCGTCCGCGGCGAGCGCGCGCTCATACTCGCCGATATAGGAGACCGCATTCTTGACCTTCAGCTTCAACCATTGCGACAGCGACCAATAGCCGAGCCCGAATTGCCGCCGGATCGCATTGAACAGCCGGTTGAGAACCAGGGCGAATTCATAGGCCTTGTCACCGAGCAGCGCGAGCCAGCGCGCCTGCGTCACCACCAGATCGAAATGGTCGCCATGCACGACGAGATAGGTGCGTCCGTCGGCGCCCTTATGCACGGCGTGTTCGACCACATCGATCCCGCCGAAATGCGTGCCGTAATAGCCGCGCAAGAATTCGTCGTGGTTTCCGGGAATGTAGACGATGCGGGTGCCCTTGCGCGCCTTGCGCAGGAACTTCTGCACCACGTCGTTGTGCGATTGCGGCCAGTACCAGCTCGACTTCAGCGCCCAGCCGTCGACGATGTCGCCGACCAGATAGATCGTATCGGCGTCATGATAACGGAGAAAATCGAGCAGCTTGCCGGCCTGACACCCGCGTGCGCCAAGATGAACGTCGGAAATGAAGAGCGCGCGGAAGTGCCGCGGCCGGATCGCAGTCATCGGTCCATCATCGCCTGTGCAGAGCGTCCCGATTGCGGGGTCTCACATTGTCATTGCCGTTTGATGACAACCGGCTATGTCCGGACCTTGAGACCCGTCATCAGCATGTCACCACACCGCGGCAAAGCTTGCGGGATGACTCTCCCTGTCCTTGCCCTGACGGCATTTGTCGCGATCACACTTGCGTTGCACCTGACGAGCGTCGCGGTCGCGATGCGCCGATGCCGGCCGGATGCCCCCGTGCCGGCGCCATCGCCCGACACGGTTGCCGTCCCGGTCAGCATCGTGCTGCCAGTCTGCGGGCTCGACAATTACCTGGAAGATACGCTGCGCTCCGCGTTCCGGCTCGATTATCCGCGCTACGAACTGATCTTCTGCGTGGCGCGGCCCGACGATCCGGCCGTGCCGCTGGTGAACCGCATGATCGCGGATCACAGATGGATCGATGCGCGACTGCTGGTCGGCGATGAGCGCATCAGCGACAATCCGAAGCTCAACAATGTGTTCAAGGGCTGGCGCGAGGCCAATCATCCGTTCGTGTCGATCTGCGACAGCAACGTGCTGATGCCGCGCGACTATATTCAGCGGCTGCTCGGACAATGCGATTCGCGGACCGGCCTTGTCTGTTCGCCGCCGATCGGCTGCAGACCCGACGGCTTCTTCGCCGAGGTCGAATGCGCCATGCTCAACAACTACCAGGCGCGCTGGCAGTATTTCGCCGACTTCATCGGCTTTGGCTTTGCACAGGGCAAGACACTGTTCTGGCGCAAGGCGGATCTGGAGCGTGCGGGCGGCATCCGCGCGCTTGGCACAGAAACCGCCGAGGACGCCGCCTGCACCAAGATCGTGCGCAATCTCGGCCTCAGGGTGCGGCTGATGCAGCCGCCGGTCCGCCAGCCGCTCGGAGTCCGCCGTGCTGCCGATGTCTGGAAGCGCCAGCGCCGCTGGGCGCGATTGCGGCGCGCGAGCTTCCCGTTCTGGTTCTCGCTGGAAATTTTCTCCGGCTCGCTCCCGCCGCTCGCGGCTCTGATCGCAGCGGCGATGCTCACCGGGCTTCCCGCGCTGGCGCCTGCCCTCGCGTTCCTCGCGGTCTGGTATGGCGCCGAATGGCTGCTCGCGGTCAAGGCCGGCTGGCCGGTGTCGCGCCGGTCGGTCGCAACCTACATGCTGCGCGACGCATTGCTGCCGGTGCTCTACGTTAATGCCTGGCTCGGCCGCGGCTTTGAATGGCGCGGCAACGATATGCGTGCGGTCGAAAGCCCCAGGCTGTCGTAATCCAAGCCCCGCTCTCCATCGACGTTACGCGCGGGCTTGACCCGCGCATCCATCGCGGCAAGAACCTGTGTCACAAATGATGGATGGCCGGATCGGGTCTGGCCATGACCGGGAGTTTTGCATGAACTTCGGAATCGCCGGCCGCAAGGCCATTGTCTGCGCGTCGAGCCGCGGGCTCGGTTATGGCTGCGCCATGGCGCTCGCGCAGGAAGGCTGCGAGGTCGTGATCAACGGCCGCGACGAGAAGCGCCTTGCCGCCGCGGCAGAAGAAATCGCGAAAGCCACGGGCGCAAAGATCGTCCCGGTCGCCGCCGATGTCGCAACGCCGGAGGGACAGACCGCATTGTTCGCCGCCTGTCCCGAGCCCGACATTCTCGTCAACAACAATGCCGGACCGCCCTTCCGCGATTTCCGCCAGCTGACGCGCGAGCAGATGCTTGAAGGGGTCACCGCCAACATGGTGGTGGCGATCGAACTCATTCAAAAAGCGATCGACCCGATGATCGCGAAAAAATTCGGCCGCATCGTCAACATCACCTCGGGCACGGTGAAGATGCCGCTGCCCGGGCTCGATCTGTCGTCCGGCGCACGCGCCGGGCTGACGGCGTTCCTGGCCGGTGTCGCCCGTTCGGTCGCACATGCGAATGTCACGATCAATTTCCTGCTGCCGGGCGCGTTCGACACCGACCGCCTGCGCTCCAACATCGAAAGCAACGCGCAGAAACAGAATATCAGCGTGGAACAGGCGCGCGCGAACCGCATCGCGTCGGTGCCGGCGAAACGTTTCGGCACGGCGGAAGAATTCGGCGCGGCCTGCGCATTCCTGTGCTCAAGCCAGGCCGGCTACATCACCGGACAGAATCTTCTGATCGACGGCGGCGTGTTCCCGGCGGCGTTCTGACTCACTCCGCCGGCACGATCATCATGCCGATCGGCCAGAGCGAAATGCCGGCGAGTTTCAGGTGCGCCCAGGCGAACGGGATTCCGATAATGGTGACCGCAAGACCGATCGCCGTTATCAGGTGCGCGAGCGCGAGCCACCAGCCCGCCAGCACGAACCAGATGATATTGCCGATGGTTCCGAACGCGCCGGTTCCGACATCCTCGCGGCCGGTATAGGCATCCCGCGGCACCGCGCGCTGGCCGAACGGCAGCAGCGTGTAGAACCCGATATTGAAGGCCGCTCGCGCCCAGGGCAGTCCGATGATGGTGATCGCCATGATGATGGCGGCGATCCACCAGCCGATGGCCATCCACAGGCCACCGAACACGATCCACAGCACGTTCAGCAAAACGGACAGAAGCGGCATTTCGATCTCCGGAGCGTGCGACCCTGCCGCTCTGCCCGCTCAAGTGAGTGTTGCGGCGCAGGATTCAAGTGATCTCGGTCGCAAACCGCTTGCGCCGTCAGCAGAATATGAATCCCGCGCGGCGGTGGAGAGACGAGAGCGGTTACCCATTGCGTTCACTTTTCGAGCTAGACTCGACCGCGCGAAGTGATTCGTTTTCGGGATCCGGTTCCGCCATGAAGCACGCTGGTCGTTTTGTCTGCACGGGAGTCGTGGCCGGGGATGGCTGCGGCATCGAACTGACCATGGTCGAACGCCGTCTCTACGATGGCCGTTGCGAACTCTGCGCGCTCGACTGGGACGAGCGGGTCCGCGCCTGGCGGTTCGGCAAGGCCGATCCCGACCTCGACGCGCATTTCGCCGAGGCACCGCGGCGGCGTGCTCCCGTGGTCCATCAGCGGCGCGCCAAGGCAGCCTGACGCTTTACGGAAACGCTGCCAGCAGCGCCTGGAGCAAGGCGACCAGTGCCGCGCCAGTGGTGTTCAGCGCGGCGAGGATTGCAAGTGTGATCAGCGCACAGATCAGGCTGTATTCGATTGCGGTTGCGCCGGCACGGTCGGCCGCGAACCGTCTGACCATTGCGGACATTGCGTCATTCCCGATCCCCGACCGCCGCCTCTATAGCATCCCAAAGGTTGCATGATTTAAAATTGCATACTTAAAATTGTTCTCGGTTTTGCTTTCGGGCATCGCCTGCTCCGCACCGCAGGCGTCAAGATAAAGCGTGCACGCGGGTCCCTTGGTACGCTCGGTGCAAGCTGCGCGTCTTACCAGGTCAGCAAAGATATCTGGCCTTAAGGCACCGGGAGATCCCGCGGTACGAACGGAAATTTAGGATCAAATTCCTCATTTTCGCCATCTTCCCCTGCTTTCCTCCGTCCTGTCCCGCCCCGGGCAAGGGGCGTTTCATGAGCGTCGCGAGACGCGGGGCGGGATGCGGTGGCCGTGTGCGCGCGCAAGACGTGGCGCGCCGCACGGAGGCCCAAGCTGCGATGATCCGGCTCAC
>JBMOOQ010000003.1:0-107192 GCA_049324435.1 Pseudomonadota bacterium | reverse complement strand
TCCCGGGAGGCCCCGGGACCCCGCTCTACGGGCACTACGACCCGTGCGCGAGGAGCTCGCTGATACGGCCTGCGCTTCGGTGCAGGTACGCAAACGCGGCCCCGGGGACTGAATGCGGAGCCCCGCTTCGCAGAAGAACGCCGCCAAATAAGCCCGGCGGGAGCGATTCCGTCAGGCGATGCGCCGTGAGGCGGCCGTGCGTCAGCAATGGCGGACGGCGTATCAGGAATGCCCTGCGTCTTGCGGCGCATCATTCCCCTCACTTCTTCGCTGCAATACCGGCGTGCCCGCGCCGGCCAAACAACAGGGCCGGCGAAGCCTGCGCGCTCGAATGCAGGGCCGGTTGACCCGCTCAAATCATGTAATGGCCGCCATTGACGTGCGTGGCCTGACCCGAGACAAAGCCGCCGCCGGGCGAAGCCAGAAACGCGACGGCTGCTGCGACTTCATCGACATGGCCGAAGCGTCCGAGCGGAATCTCCGACTGGATCTTCTCCTTGGCCTGATGCGGATACTGGCTCCAGTCGCGTTCGGTATCGATTGCCCCGGGAGCGACGGTATTCGCGGTGATGCCGTCGGGGCCGAATTCGCGGGCGATGGCTTTCGCAAGGCCGTGCATGCCGGCCTTGCAGGTGATGTTGTGCGCGCGATGCGTCACCTGCGCCCAGAAGCCGTCGAAGCCGGAGATGAAAACGATACGGCCCCATCTGTTCTTGCGCATATGTGGGATGGCGTGACGCGAGAGATAGAAGGCCGAGCTGAGATTGGTGGCGAGGACCTTGTCCCAGTCTTCCGGCGTGATCTCCAGAAACGCCTGATAGCGCCGGATCCCGACGTTATTGACCATGATATCCACCGAGCCGAAGGCATCGGCGCAGGTCTTGATCAGCTTTTCGCACTCGGCATCCTTGCCGACATCGGCCATTACGCCGATCGCCTTGCCGCCGGCCGCTTTGATCTCGCCCACCACCTTGTCGACTGCGTCCTTGTTCGACGAGCCGTTGACAACGATTGCGGCCCCTTTTTTTGCCAGCGCGTGGGCAATGGCGCGGCCGATATTGCGGCCCGATCCGGTGACGACCGCGGCGCGGCCCTGCAAGTCCTGTTCAGACATCGTGCTGCCTCAAATAAAGAGCGGCGCCCGGCCGGCCGGGCGCCGCAGGATGAGGTCTTCCCCTTATTCCGGCTTGATGCCGATGGAGGGAATGACCTTGGTCCAGTGGTCGAATTCGTCCTTCATGGATTTCTGCAAATCCTCTGGCGTTCCGCCCGCGGCGCTTGCGCCCTGCGTCTTCAGTTTGGCGACGATATCGGGCTTCTTGATTGCCTCGGCGATGATCGCATTGACGCGATCGACGATCGGCTTCGGCGTGCCGAGCGGTGCGAAGACGCCGACCCAGGTGAAGGTATCGACGCCCGGTACGGTTTCGGAAATCGTCGGCACGCCCGGCAGGTCCGGAGAACGCTTGACCTCGGCGAGGCCGATGATCCGGATCGTTCCGGCCTGCGCCTGCGGCATGACCGCCGGCGTGGTCCCGAAGCTGATCGGAATATGTCCCGCAACGAGATCCTGGATGGCCGGACCGCCGCCGCGATAGGGCACGTGCACCATGTTGAGGCCGGTCTTCTGCTTGAGCAACTCGCCGGCGATGTGATGCGCGGAGCCGATCCCGGCGCTGCCGAAGCTCATCTTCTCGTTCGGATTCTTCTTCGCATAGTCGATCAGCTCCTGAACGGAATTGATCGGAAGCTTGGCGTTGACCGCCAGCGTCATCACCACGTCCGCGACCTTGATCACCGGCGTGAACGACTTCATCGGATCGAACGGGAAGTTCTTCTGCATGAAGGAGTTCATCGTGACCGGCGCATTCACGGTCACCATGAAGGTGTAGCCGTCGGGAGCAGACTTTGCGACCTGCAATGCGCCGGTCGTGCCGCCGGCGCCCGGCTTGTTTTCCACGACCACCGGGACCTTCAGCTGTTCCTCCAGCTGGTCACGGACGATACGGGCGATGAAGTCGCTGGATGCACCGGGTGGATAGGGGACAATCAGCGTGATCGCGCGGCTCGGCCATTTGTCCTGCGCCGGTGCAGGGCCGGCCGCGATCGCAAGACCGCATGCAGCGAGCGCAAGTACAACGGCGCGTCTACGGAATCTCATGTGAAGTCCTCCCTTTGTGATCGTCGGATCGGCCCGCCGCCGACGGCGTCTTTTCTGCGCCCTTGGTGTGATTGTAGAGGTGCGCATCTTGTCAGTTCAACCAACGTGTTGGCCGACCAAACGCTGGCGAGGCTGAATCTAGCGTCCCTTGAATTGCGGTTTACGTTTCTCGTTGAAGGCGCGCACGCCTTCGTGCCGGTCCTCGGTCGAGATCATGCGTTCGTAGCACTGGATTTCGAACGCAAGCCCCGATTGTAGGTCCATATTCATCGAGGCATTGATCGCCTTCTTGATTTGACGCACCGAGATCGGAGCGTTGTCGCAGATCGTCTTCGCGAGCGACATCACCTTCGGCATCAGGTCGGCCCCGTCGCAGACCTCGTTGACCATGCCCCATGCGTAGGCCTGTTCGGCGGTGAAGGGCAGGCCGCTCATGATGATTTCCTTGGCGCGGCGCACGCCGACCGCCCGCGGCAAATTCTGTGTCGCACCTGCGCCGGGCATGATGCCGCGCGTCACTTCGGGCAAGGCGAAACGTGCGTGGCGTGCGGCATAGATGAAGTCGCAGCACAGCGCGAGTTCGCAACCACCGCCGAAGGCGACACCGTTGACTGCAGCGATTACCGGCACTGAGCAATTGATGACCGAATACGCCGCCTCCTCAATGATAGCGTGCTGCGCCCGCCATTGCTCGTCGGTCATGCCCTGACGTTCCTTGAGGTCGCCGCCGGCACTGAAGGCTTTGTCGCCGGTTGCGGTCAGGATCACGCAGCGCACATCGCCCGGATAGAAGGCGAGCTTACCGAACACCTTGTAGAGGTCTTCGGAGGTCGCCGTGTTGAGCGCGTTATGAACTTCCGGTCTGTTGAAGCGGACCACCATGAGACCCGGCTCGGGCCGCTCCACCAGAAGATGCTTGAGACCGTCCATGATCTACGCCGCACTTGCTGCCCGGCTTGCAGCGGGAAATATCCCGAAGCCATCGGTGGAGGTCATGCGATCGAGTCCCTGGATCGCTTCGAACAATGTGCGCGTGCCGCGCTCGCCAAGCGTCGGCTTCACGCAATCCTCAAACTTCATCCACATCGCCTCGGTTTCGACCCCGCGCTGAAAGTGTCCACGCGGACGTTTCACCGCTTCGGTCGTCAGCGTTTTGCCGCCACGGACATGCAGGGTGACGCGGTCGAATGGCGAATGCGCAGGTTCGTGATCGTCGCGCTCGGGGGTCGTGACAATACGGACCTTGCGGATCAGGTCCTGCACGTCCGGCCGGTTGACGAATTCGTCTGTCAGTTCGGCATTGCCGCAGGCACCTGCGACGATGGCAGAGGCGATCGCGAATTCGCCGGAGATTTTCGCGTCGAGCCCGTTGGTCGGCCGATGCACGCGCAGGATTTCGGCCTGGGTTTCGCCGATTTCGAGGTCGATGGCTTCGACATCCTCCGCCTTCACCGGGTTGGCCTTGCGCAGGTCGATGACGGCGTCGATGGCGCGATGCACTGCATAACAGACCGGGTAGAGTTTGATGTTAATGCCCGCGCGCAAAATGCCCCAGTCCTGACCGAGCCTCGCGGGGCTTGTCGTATCGACCTGCCCCTTTGGCGAAATCGCGCGCAGGAAACCGAGGTCGTCCTCGATCGCGGTGTCGGTCGAGGTCAGCCCGGCCTCGGCGAGCCGCGCTGCAAGAAGGCCGGACTGTGCCGCGCGCCCGACCTGATAAGGCTTCGTCATCGAGCCGAAATTGCCGACGATTCCGCCCGCGAGCGAAGCGGCAATCCCGATGGTGCGTGTGGCCATCGCCGCATCGTGGCCGCGCAGCGACGAGGCAGCGCCGGCCGCCGCAATGGTTCCGAACATCGCCGTGGGATGCCAGCCCTTGCGGTGGTGCTGATCGGCATCGCGGCGCGTTGCCTCCGCCCACAGTTCGTAGCCTGCGACATAGGCCGTGATCATCGCGCGGCCGTCGGCGCCGCGCTCCGCGGCCTCCGCGAGAATGGTTGGGACAAGGATGGCGCTCGGATGCCCGGCAAGTCCGGTGTCGTCGTAATCGATCGCGTGAGAGGCGACGCCGTAGACGAGAGCGCGTTCGGGTGCGGCCGCATGGAGCGATGCAATCGGGGTATTGGCCCCGTCATGCGGGATGCCGAGACCGCGCGCCGCGGTCCGGGTCACCGGCTGGTTCCACCCCGTAATCATGCAGGCGATGCAGTCGGTAAAGCCGAGCCGCACCGTGTTGACCGCCTCCGCGGGCAGCGAGTCGTAGCGCAACGCGGCGACGAAGCGCCCCATCTCGGCGGTTAATCCCATTGGCCGTTCTCCCAATTGCCCGTTCGGTAGGAGAGGAGGTTTGTCATGTCAACCGAAGGTTTGATATAGAAAACACACCTTGGAGAGCGCATCATGCCGAGCCGAAAGTCTGCCGAAGATGACCGCATCGACCCGCGTTACATCGTGCCGGGGCTGTCTCGCGGGCTCGCGCTGCTGCAGCTTTTTCCGCGCAGCAAGCCGGCAAAGACTCTTGCAGAGCTGGCGGCCGGACTGGGACTGACGCGCTCCGCGACCTACCGGCTGGTGTATACGCTGGAGGCTGACGGCTTTATCGCGCGTGACCCCGAGACCCGGCGCTATCGCCTCACCTCCAAGACGCTCGATCTCGGCTTTGAATATCTGCACGCACAACCGATCACCGAAACCGCTCAGCCGTTCCTGCGCGCATTGAGCGACCGTACCAATGCCGCTGCGCATATCGCCATCCTCGATGGCTGGCATGCGGTCTATCTTGCGCGCGCCTTGCCAAATGCCGGGCTGGTCAGCAACCTCCAACTCGGTGCGAGGCTGCCGGCGCATACGACATCGAGCGGCCGCATCATGCTCGCTTACCAGGACGAAGAACGGCTGCGGGAAATCTTCGAATCACTACGGAAAGAGGTGCGCGGTGCGTATGCCGTGCCGACTGTGCAGGACTTCAACGATCAGATCGCGGCGGACCGCAAGCGCGGCTATGTGTTCCACCACTCAATCGTCGATCCTGGGCTGGTCAGTCTGGCCTTTCCGATCCGCGATCATGACTCGCGGGTCGTGGCCGCGGTCACGGTGATCGTGCCGGAAAAACTGTCCGACGCCATCGGCGGAGAGCGCGCGTTGCGTCCGATGGTCTACGAGGCGGCTGACGCGATTTCACGCAAGATCGGCTATCGCGGCTGAGAATGGCAGGAAGTGCGACGCTCGCTGTGGCAGACTGAAGCCGACGAACCGGCGATTCGCCAATGCCTCGATCCAGTGAACCCAGCCAATCCGAAGTGTTCCGGTACGGCGGAACAGGAACCGTGTTGCTGGTGGCGTTACTCCTTTACGTTCTGCTGCATCCGCTGGCGCTCGGGGGCGGCCTGGCACGGCTCGCCGGCGGCATCGTCGTCGTCGTCATTCTGGTTGCCGGAAGCATGGCCGCGAGCCGCTCGAAGCATTTGCGTGCGGTCGGAATGGTGCTTGCGGCCCTGACCTTCTGCTTTCAGCTTGTCTGGCTGACGAACGGAAGCAAATCGGCTGAGGCGGTGATGATGGCCTCGTTCTCGGTCTTCTGTTTCTATACGGCCGGTGTGATCCTGCGGCACGTCCTGTCCTTTGGGCCGCTTTATGCCGACCGGGTCCATGCCGCGCTGAGCGTGTATATCCTGCTCGCCTTCGCGTGGGCCGGTGCCTATGCCACCATCGAACTCCTGTCGCCCGGAGCCTTCTCGATACCGCGCGCGGCGGGGGCTGCGCCCGATGACGGCGCGCCGCTGCTCGCGGACATGATGCATCTGAGCATTGCGACCCTCACCTCCACCGGTTTCGGCGATATCACGCCGGTTGCGCCGTTTGCCCGCTCGTTCAGCCAGCTCGAGCAATTGACCGGCGTTTTTTACATCGCCGTCTTGATCTCGCGGCTTATTGGACTCTACCCGATGGAGGAGCGCGAGTGATAGGCTGGATCAGCGGATCGGACGTATCATGTTTCTCACGCGTGGAATAAGGATTGCGCTCGTTTTCGGTCTTGTCGTGCTGACGGCGGGACTGGGGTTCTACGCCTATCGCTATTCCATGCGGCCGGTGACCTTGACCGTGGCCGTTGGGTCTCTCGACGGCGAGGGGACGCGATTGATCAGCGCTCTTGCTGCAAAGTTCGGAACCACCGCGAATTCCCGCATCCGTCTCAAGGTCGTGGACACCGGAACGCCGCTCGGCGCGGCCGAAGCCTTCGCCAAGGGCGAGGTGGATCTGGCGATTGTCCGCGGCGATGCGACCGACCTGAAGGGTGCGCGGACCGTTGTGGTCATCACCCATGGCGTGGTCATGCTGCTCGGTCTGCCCGGCACTCAAATCACCGATCTCGATCACCTCAGGGGCAAGACCATCGGCGTGGTCGGCGGACCGGTCAACAAGCGGATCGCATCGGTGCTGGATACCGAGTACGACCTTACACGCAACAAGACGAAATTTGTCGATCTGGCATTGCCGGATGTGGCCGGCGCGATTCAGGGCAAGAAGGTTCAGGCGTTGCTCATCGTGGCTCCGATATCGGGGCGCTATCTCTCGATGCTGCGCAATTTCTTTCCTCGCGACGCCAAGAAAAGCCCGACGCTGCTTGCGATCGAATCGGCAGGCGCAATTGCAGCGGCGGTCGGCGCTTATGAAAGCTTCGATATCCCTAAGGGCACGATCCGCGGATCGCCGGCGATCCCCGATGACGACCTGACGACCTTGCGTGTGCCGGTCTATCTCGTCGCCAAGGAAAAGCTCGACGAGGATACCGCGACCCAGTTGACTCAGGCGATTATGGAGACGCGCAGCAGCATGCTGAGCGAGCATCCGATCCTGGCTCAGGTCAGTGCGCCTTCGACCGAGAAGGACGCCGCAATTCCGATTCATCCGGGGGCCGAGGCCTATTTCAGCGGCGACGTGAAGACGATTTTCGACAAATACGGCGACCAGTTCTTTTACGCCTCGATGCTGCTTGGCATGCTCAGCTCGATGGCGGCGGCATTCTGGAAATTCATGATGCCGGCTCCCGAAGGCACGCGGCCGCCGGAACGGCTGCACCGGATCACGACCCGCATCCGAGATGCAGCGAGTGCGGCCGAACTCGACCAGATCGAGGATGAGATTGACGAGATTCTGAGCACCGAATTTTCGCGCGAGAAGCGCGACGATCTCGATGCCGGCGCGCTTCAGGTGGCTCTGAGCAGGCTGGAATATCTGATCAGCCAGCGCCGGCGGTTGCTGGAAATGCGGCAGGGCTAGGCTGCGCTCCTAATCCACCTTCACGCGCGCCGCATCCATTGCGTGCAGCTCCGACGCCTTGCCGGACTTCATCACCATGCCGGGCAGCGGACGGCCCAGCGCGTCCTGCGCCTTCTGCGCCGCCGCAATCAGCGCATCGAGATCGATGCCTGTCTCAATACCCATCTCGTGCGCCATATGCACGAAATCTTCGGTGCAGATATTGCCGACTGCGCGCGGCGCAAACGGACAGCCTCCGAGGCCGCCGATCGATCCCTCGAAATGGCGGATGCCGCAATCAAGCCCGGCCAGCGCATTGGCGATGCCGATGCCGCGCGTATTGTGCAGATGCAGGCCCAGCACCGCCTCGGGAAAGGCCGTCCGCAAGTCCTCGACCGTGCGCCGGATCCGATCCGGATTGGCAACGCCGGTGGTGTCGGCCAGATAGACGATTGGGGCCTTGTGCCCGAGCAATTGCGCCATCAGCCGGTGCATGCGCTCGCGCGAGACCGGTCCTTCATAGGGGCAGCCGAACGCCGTGGCGATCACGCCAACCACGCGGCTCTGCGTGCCGTTCGCAGCGGCGGCGATCTCGTCGATCGCCTTCATGCCTTCCTCGGTGGTCATGCGCACGTTGAGCCGGTTGAAGCTGTCGCTCACCGCGACGCCGGCCTTCAGATCGTCGATACCGGCACCGATGGCGCGTTCCGCGCCGCGCGCATTCGGCACGAAGGCGGCATAGCGCACGCCGGGCGCGCGCCGGATGCCGGCGGCCACCGCCTCGGCATCGGCTAGCTGCGGGATGACTTTGGGATGTGCAAATCCGGTGATCTCGATTTTGGTCAGACCGGTTTTCGACAGGGCATCAATGATGGCGATCTTGGTTTCGGTCGGGATGAAATTGCGTTCGATCTGCAGACCGTCGCGCATCCCGACTTCGCTGATCTCGATGCTGCGGCTCAAACTCATTGCGGCGGGGTCCATTCAGGCGCGGTCAGGCGGCGCTTGCCGTCCGGGGTTTTGCTTACGTTCGGATCCTTGATCCCATCCTTGTCCCATAGCTGACAGGTCACCGTCTTGTGCTTCTGATCGAGCCCTTCGCAATAGTTGCTGAACTCGCAGATTCGCACCTGATCGCCCAGGCCGAGCTTGGTCTTCAGGAACCAGTCCGGATCGGCGAGCATCTGACGCGCCGAGCCGACGATATCGCAGACGCCGTCCGCGAGCATCTGTTCGGCGAACTCGAAATTGTGCACGCCACCGGTACAGACGACCGGCGTATTCAGGCCTTCTGCGCGGATAGCCTTGCGGATCGCGGAGGTCGGCTCGACGTTGCGCCCGAACGGGCCCCGTTCGTCGGAAATGTACTGCGGCATACACTCATAGCCGCTCGGCCCCGTATAGGGATAGGCGGCACCGCCGACGCCTGGCTGTTTGGCGTCGTCGAACTTGCCGCCCCGGGAGGTGGAGATGAAATCCATGCCGGCCTTCGCGAATGCAATGCCGAAATAAACCGCATCTTTCGGGTCACTGCCGCCGTCGATGCATTCGTCTGCGAGGAAACGGCATCCGACAGCGAAATCCGGCCGTGTCCTGGCACGGACTTCCCTGAACACTTCGAGCGGCAGCCGCACACGGTTCTCCAGCGAGCCGCCATAGCCGTCGTCGCGCGTATTCTTGCGCGACAGGAACGAGGCCATCGTGTAGGCGTGCGCGTAATGCAGTTCGACGCCGTCGAAGCCCGCCTCCTGCGCCCGCACGGAGGCGCTGGCGAACAGCTCCGGCAGAACCTTTGGCAGGTCACGGATATGGGGCAAGTCCATATCCGTCACGCGCTCGCGGTAGCCATATTCGAGCGACTCCAACTCGCGTTCGGTCAGGATGGTGGCGAGTTCGTCGCGCTTCATGCCGGCGAGCGCAGAGCGGATCTCTGCGTCGCTCATGCCGGGCAGAGCGGCGCGATGTGTATCGGTGATCGTCAGGAAGCGCTCAAAATACTTTTTCGCGTCGGGACGCCGCCGGATCGAAAGAAAGTCGATGATCTGGATGAAGGCGCGCGTCTGACCGTTACTCGCCTCGCGAATGCCATCGACCAGCCGCTTCAGGCCTGGGACGAAACGGTCGTCGCCGATGCGCAGCAGCGGGCCGCTCGGCACGTCGCGGATGCCGGTCGCCTCCACCACGATTGCACCGGGACGGCCCTTGGCGAAACGGGCATACCATTCAACCACGGCATCGGTGACAAAGCCGTCCTCGGTCGCGCGCCAGGGCACCATGGCCGGCACCCAGGTACGCTGTTCGAGTGCGACAGGGCCGACCGTCACAGGCGAGAACAGCCGCGAGGCTTCAGCTTCCGCGCGAGTGGGAATCCGCCCGTGCTTGGGCTCGAACTGGATGCGTTGCGGGGGCCGCCACATCGATGCGCTCGCATTTTGAATTATATTCAAATGAATATATGCCGGGAGTGCAGACCCGTCAATTGCAGCCAGGTTCAGCGGTTGTCACGGCCGGGGCCGCGCAGATAGGTTTGAAATGAATCAAGATATTTCCGATTCCGATGCTTGATCCCAGCCTCTTTCCTGACAGCTTCGCGCGCGATCGACTTCCGCCGGCCGATCTGTGGCCGAATTTCGAGGGCCTGGACGCGCTCGGTTATCCGAAACGGCTGAATGCAGCGGTGGAATTGCTCGACCGGCAGGTCGATGCCGGCTTCGGGCGGCGGCTCGCGATACGTACGGCCAGGGCGACCTGGACCTATGAGGAGTTGCTCGACAAGGCCAACCGTATTGCTGCGGTGTTGCGCGACGATCTCGGTCTCGTGCCGGGCAATCGTGTGCTTCTGCGGTCCGCCAACAACGCGATGAAGGCTGCGGCGTGGCTCGGAGTGCTGAAGGCGGGCGGCATCGCGGTTGCGACCATGCCGCTCCTGCGGGCGGCCGAATTGTCCTATATGCTGCGCAAGGCGCGGGTGCAGTTTGCGCTGTGCGATGCGCGGCTGTCTGACGAACTCGAGAAGGCGGCGGAAGCAGCTCCCGGCCTGACGGCGATCTATTTCCATACCGACGCATCCGACGGTCTTGAAGCGCGCATGGCGCGCAAGTCCGGCGCATTCGACAATGTCATTCCATCGCATGACGACGTATCGCTGATCGCCTTCACATCGGGAACCACCGGCCGGTCCAAGGCCACGATGCATTTCCATCGCGACGTGCTGGCGATCGCCGACGGTATGCCGCGGCATGTCCTGAAGCCCGGTCCTGACGATGTGTTTCTCGGGTCGGCGCCGTTCGCCTTCACGTTCGGGCTCGGCGCGATGCTGGTGTTTCCGCTGCGGTTCGGCGGATCGGCGGTGATGCTGGAGCAGCCAACGCCGGAAGCGATGCTGTCGGCTATCGAGCGGGACGGCGTGTCGCGGCTGTTTACGGTGCCGACATTGTATCGCGCGATGACGCCGCTCGCGGCCGGCTACGATCTGTCCTCTTTGAAAAGCTGCATCTCGTCAGGCGAACACATGCCGCTCGCAGTGTTCGAGGGCTGGTACCGTGCAACGGGCGTGCAGATGATGAACTCCATCGGCTCGACCGAAATGCTGCATGCCTTCATGATCAATCAGGAGACGCAGCGCATTCCCGGTGCCGTCGGCAAGGCCGTGCCGGGTTATCGGGCGATGGTCGTGGACGACGACATGAATCCGCTGCCGCCGGGGCGGATTGGCAAGCTTGCGGTGCGTGGACCGACCGGTTGCCGTTATCTCGACGATCCCGAGCGCCAGACGAACTATGTGAGGGACGGCTGGAACCTGACGGGCGATGCGTTCGAAACCGATGCCGAGGGCAATTTCTGGTATCATGCCCGTACCGACGACATGATCGTCAGCGCGGGCTACAATATTTCCGGCGCCGAAGTGGAGGGCGTTCTGCTGCAGCACGCGCTTGTTGCCGAGTGCGCCGTGGTAGGCCTGCCAAACGAAGAACGCGGCCAGATCGTTGCGGCTTATGTCGTGTTGCGTGAAGGCGCCGCGAGCGACGAGGCGATGAAGCGTGAATTGCAGGAGCTCGTGAAAGCGCAGATCGCACCCTACAAGTATCCGCGCGCCATCGAGTTCGTGCCGGCGCTGCCCAAGACCATTACCGGCAAGATCTCACGCAGCGCCTTGCGTCAGGCGCGCTAGCCGGATTCGCGTAGCCGCCGCACGCTGTCGGCGGCCATCCGGTACCATGCGACAAAGGGCAGGGTCGCCGCTTCCGAAAATGTCGTGATCTCGATGCCGGATACACCGGTTGCCGGATATTCGCCTCCGCGCGGACGATGGGCGGTGCCGAACATGATGTCCCAGACCGGGAACCACAGCGCGAAATTGCGATCGAAATGTTTCGGCTCGATCGAGTGATGGATGCGATGATATTGCGGTGATGTCAGGAGCCACCAGAGCGGTCCGAAGCCGACGCGGATATTCATGTGGACGAAATAGGCCCAAGCCGCCGGGATTGCCGCGATGAAGATCACGTCCGTTGCCGGCAGACGGAACAGCAGAACAAGCGGCAGTGTCATGAACACCGGAATGAGAACATGCTCCAGAAAATGAGCGCGCTGTGTCGTAGTGACATTCAGCGCCGTGTCAGAGTGATGCAGCAGGTGTTGTGGCCACAGCAGGCCTGAATGCTGGAGCCGGTGAAACCAGTAGAAGAAAAAATCCAGAACAAGCGCGCTCACCAGCATGGCCGCGAAGGCGAGGGGCACAGACGGTCCGGTCTCGAAGTCGAGATCGAAAATGCCGCTCCAGCCGATATGCTCGATTGCGCCCTGCACAAAAGCCGATTGCAGCGGCACCAGTGCGGCCGCGAAGAACAGCATCATCGCGCCATAGACGATATTGACCGGTGCATTCGTCGCAGGCTCTTTGCGGGCGGGGATCAGACGTTCGAGAAGCAGCCCGCCTGCAATCATCAGCGCAAAAAGATGCAAGACCGTACTGTTGTAGATGTCGGCCAGAAATTCGGGCAGGCGGACCAGCCAGTCCGGATTGAAGGTCAGTACGTTGCGATTCGGTCCGGTATTGGCGAAGAGTGCGAAGCCTGCGATCAGCACGGCAAGGCAGACAGCGGTTGCGAAAGAGGCAATCCGAATCTGCGGCATGTCCGGACCAGCACCCGTTTCAGCTCATCGGAAACGGACTGTCGCCGATCCGGCGCGCTGCTGCAAGCTCGCGCGAGTTCCTTTCGCGGGACGACCTAAGCGCTCAACACACCCCGCATGTAGCCGATGCAGCGCGCCGCGCATGTGGCGCCGTCGGGAATGTAGATGAACGGCTCGATGCTGGCGTCGCCGCTATAGCCGGTTTCGCGCAAGGCAGCGACGATTGGAGCGATTTCGAGCGCTCCCTCGCCGGGTCCGCGGCGGTTGGTGTCGTTGAAATGCATGTGCGCGATCAGGCCGCTCGGCATCCATTGCCGGATCAGGTCGGGGACGGACTGCTTTTCCCAGATCGATGCGGCCGAGCAGTCGATCATGGTGCGGACCGCGGGGCTGCCGATTTGCCGGACGATTCCGGCGGCCTCCTCCACGGTGTTGACGAAATTCGCATCCGGCTGATGCAGCGGCTCGATGCAATAGGTGACGCCGGCGGCCTCGGCATCCTTGGCGATGGCGGCCCAGCATTCGACGCCGTAGCGGTAGCTCTCTGCCTCGTGCCCGGCTTCGAGGCGGCGTTGCGCCGGCGAACCGTGAACGATCATGGTGCCGCCGAGATCGTGGCAGAGCGCGATCAGCCGCCGGATCACGTCGACGGTGCGGCTGCGCACGGCAGGATCGAGCGCCGTTATCGACAGTCCTTCCGGCGCGCGCAGCAAATAATGCAGGCCGGTGACGGGAACACCGGCATCCTCGGCCATCCGCCTGATCTGCGTGCGCCGTTCGGCGGATAAGAGATGCGGTTCGGCGGACAGGGTCATGGGCGCAATTTCGAGCCCGTCATAGCCCATCTGGCTTGCGAGTTCGCATTGCCGCGCGAAATTGTAATCCGCGAGAACTTCGTTGCAGAGCGATATCTTCATGCGCGCTTTTAGGCGCCGCTTGACTTGCCGCGCAAGGGCGCGGTGGCGGCCGCCCACAGCCGCGACACGGCATGCGTGAAAGCGGGTACATTCATCAGGATCGTTCCGGCCACCAGGCAGAACATCACGAAACTGATCGGGCGGGTGAAGAAGGGCGACACGTCGCCGTCCGACAGCGTCAGTCCCCGGCGCAGATTCTTGTCCAGCAGGTCGCCCAGTACGATGCCGAGCACCAGCGGCGCCATCGGATAATTGAGCTGGCGCATGACAAATCCGATAACGCCGAAGGCCAGCATCACGTAGATATCGAAGAAGCGCGAGGCGATCGCGAACGAGCCGACGGCGCAGAGCACGAACACCACCGGCATCACGAGAGTCTGCGGCACCTGCAGGATTTTGACCAGCACTTGCGTCAGCGTCAGGCCGTAGATCAGGATGCCGATGCTGGCGAACAGCATCATCGCGACCACGTCGTAGACGAATTGCGGGTTATTCACCATGATCAGCGGGCCCGGCTGCACGCCATGAATCAGCATGGCCGCGAGCAGCACGGCCGCCGGCGCCGAGCCCGGCACGGCGAGCGTTAGCACTGGGATCACGGCACCCGGAATGCAGGCATTGTCGCCGGTTTCCGCCGCCATCAGACCCTCGACCGATCCCTTGCCGAATTTCTCCTTCTCCTTGCTGGCGCGGCGCGCGGCGGCATAGGAGCTCCACGCCGCGACGTCTTCGCCAACGCCCGGCACGATGCCGATTCCGGTCCCGATCAGGCCGGAGCGGATGATGGTGCGCCAGTATTTCGTGACGTCCTGAATGCGCGGGATCACGGTGTCGAAGGCGTTGATGATGATTTTCGGCGGGCGATCCTTGATCACAGTCAGCACCTCGGCAAAGCCGAAGGCACCGACCAGCGCCGGAATCAGCGCTATGCCGCCGGACAGATCGTGGATGCCGAAGGTGAAGCGGTCATAGGCATACATACCCTCCTGGCCGATCGCTGCGATGAACAGTCCGAGGAAACCTGCGATCCAGCCTTTCAGCGGATCGTTACCGGTGAGGTTGCCTGAAATCACCACGCCGAAGACCGCAAGCCAGAAGAATTCATAGGCGCCGAACTTCAGTGCAGCCTCACCAAGGATCGGCGTGAACAATGCCAGCGCCACCATGCCGATCCATGTGCCAAGCACCGATCCTGTCGTCGCAATCCCCATCGCCCGTCCGGCGAGGCCTTGCCGCGCCAGCGCGTAACCGTCCAGGCACGACGCGGCGGAGGCGGGGGTCCCGGGAATATTGAGCAGGATGGCGCTGCGGCTGCCGCCATAGATCGCGCCGACATAAGTGCAAATCAGCACCAGCAGGGCCACGTTCGACGGAAGGGTAATCGTGAGCGTGGTCATCAGCGCGACGCCCATGGTCGCGGTGAGTCCCGGCAAGGCGCCGATGATCAGTCCGACCAGGCAGGAGCCCAGTGCGTAAAGGATGGTCGTCGGGCTCGCGAAATTCGCGATCGACTGTCCAAAAAGCAAGACGCCGTCGAACATCGCTGACTCAGGGCAGGCGTACCAGGAACAGATCCTGGAATACGTAATGGATGGCCACGCCGCAGATCAGTCCGAACATCGCGGCGAAGACAGCACCGCGTGCGAGCGTGCCTGCAGCCTTGCGGTCTTCGAATTGGAACACGAACACAAAGGCCGCAATGAAGATCGCCGCGGCAAGCCAGAAAGGCAGCCCGCTGCCGAGCAATCCGAGCGCAAACAGCAGACAGAGCGCCAGAGCTGTCAGGATGCGCCAGTGCTCACGAAACCTGAAATGCGGGAGATGAGCCTCGGCAAGTGCGCCTGCCCGGATCGAGCGCAGGATCAGCAGCAGCCCCATGATTGCAAGCGCAAGCCCGAGCAGCCCCGGCACAAGCCCCGGCACGGTATAGACGGTCGCCTGCAGATGCGCGAGGCGATCCATCGTCCAGCTTCCGGCCACGATGGCGATCGCGAGCGCGAGCCAGACGCCACCGGAAATCAGATCGGCAAAGGGCGATGGCTTCCTGTCTTCCATTTTCGATCGCTCGTCCGTCCGATCCGAAGCCCGCTCAGGTCCGTGAAGGCATCCAGTGTTGGTTCCGGGATCCCGTTTCCGCGGCGATGAGCGGGCCGATCGGCACGTTCTATGGCTTTGCGATGCCAACCGTATCCGGCGACACCTTCGACTTGCCGGCGGCGTGCAATTGCCATGCGGTCGACTGGATTGCGGGCATCGCGGCCTTTACGGCGTCGTCGCCATAGACCGGTGCGAATTGCGCGCCGTTCGATGCGGCGTATTTCTTCAGCGCGTCGGACTTTGCGATGACGTTCTTCCAGACCATGTCCATGGTCTCGCGCACATTGGCCGGCACGTCCTTGTGGATGAAGATTCCGAAGTAATTCGCGTCCGGCTTGAAACCCTGGACCGATGCCGTCACCGGCGGAATTGTGCCATAGCCTTCGAGTTCCAGCGGCTTGTCGGAGAGAACCGCCAGCGGACGCAGCCGCTTGGCGCGGATCATCGCGGCCTGTTCCACCGCAAGCTGGGTGGTGACTTCCGTTTCTCCGGCGACCGTAGCGTTTACCGCCGGGTTACCGCCGTCATAGCTGACGTGCTTGTAGGTGAGCCCGAGTGCGCGGGTGAAAGCCTCGATCGCGGCATGACCCGACGAATTGATGCCTGCGGTCGCAACCGATACGCCATTGGGCTTGGCCTTCATTGCGTTGACGAGGTCTTTTGCGTCCTTGTAGGGCGTTCCCGGGTTGACGCCGAGCACCGATACATTGACCACGCTCAGATAGGGCCGCCAGTCGGTGAATTTGGTGTCGAGCAGGCCGCTCACCGCGTAAGTGCCAATATCCTTTGCGGCGCCCGCGGTCCAAGTATAGCCGTCCTTCGCCGCTTCTAGCGCGGATCTGGTTCCAATCGAGCCGGATGCGCCCGGCTGATTGACGATCACGACTTTCTGGCCGAGCGCCTTTTCGATTTCGACCGCGGCGACCCGCGTCACCTGATCGGTCGAACCGCCGGCGGCCCATGGCACGATGATCGTGATCGGACGTTCCGGCTTCCATGGATAATTCTGCGCCGACGCGGTGCCGGTCAGTGCCAGAATCGCGGACGCAAGAACGGTCGTTGTTCGCAGCATCTGTCGTTCCTCCCATGAACGCAATGTCGGTTCGGCAGTTTTGCCGGTTGTTGTCGATGCTAGCGGCCCGCCATTGGCGACGGCAATGTCGCTCGATTTCGGCTGTCCGCTAAGTAACTATCTGGTTACAAATGCACCACGGCAGGGTATGGAGCGTCAAGAGGGAAAGCGGTCTTCTTTCAACTCTCCCCAACGGGAAGAGGATAGGGAGCGTCACGGGCCGGGTGAGGAGCGACGCTTTCTCACTCTATTGGTTGAAGGTAACTCCGTTGCCCGGCAACGGGCGCACGCGGTGGCGCTTATGGCCGCAAATATCCCAAAATCACGTCCTCGATATGGCTGCCGCGTTCCGCGAGCGCCTGACCGGAGCCGAGGTCGCGGCCGAAGATCGTCGACAGCGTAAAGCGGTTCGACATGTAGAAAAATCCGAGCGACGCGATCGTAATGTAGAGCTGGATCGGATCGACGCCCTCGCGAAACACCCCTGCTTTCACACCGCGCGACAGCACTGTGGTGATGAGTCCGACCAGCGGTGAGTGCAACTCCCGGATTTTTCGCGATTTTTTCAGATGCTCGGCGCGGTGCAAATTCTCCGTGCTGAGCAGGCTGAGGAATTCCGGGTGATCGATAAAGTAGTTCCAGGTGAAGGCGACCAGTTCGCGCATCGCATCGACCGGATCGCGGTCGGCGAGATGCAGCCTGATCTCGGCATTGCGGATATCGGCGTAAATCTCTTCGAGGACGGCCAGATAGAGGCCATTCTTGTCGCCGAAATAGTAATAGATCATCCGCTTGTTGACGCCGGACCGCTTGGCGATCTCGTCGACGCGGGCTCCGTTGAGCCCGTGCGCGGTGAATTCCTCGGTGGCCGCCGCAAGGATCGCCGCGCGCGTGCGCTCGGGATCGCGCTCGCCGGAGGGGCGGCGCGGAACCTTGGGCTTTGCGGGAGCGGGCGCGTCCATCACGAGACACAGGATAGACGGATCGGGGCCGCAATCACAAACTCCGTTCGTCCCCGCGAAAGCGGGGACCCAGGGCGGCAAACGCTGCTCCATTCAATACTGAATTCCCGCTTTCGCGGGAATGAACGGAGAGAGTTGAGGCGAAAGCTATCCTGCATTGCCGCCGCCCGCGGCATGCTTGCGCAATTCCATCTTGGCGATGGTCTCGCGATGCACCTCGTCCGGCCCGTCGAGAATGCGGATCGAGCGGGCCCGTGCATAGGCATAGGCGAGGTGGAAATCCTGCGATAGGCCGCCAGCGCCGCAGACCTGGATGGCCCGGTCCACGACTTTCTGCGCCATATTGGGCGCGACCACCTTGATCATGGCAATCGCCGCGCGCGCCGCCTTGGTGCCGACCTCGTCGATCATTTGCGCTGCGTGCAGGGTGAGGAGCCGCGCCTGATCGATCTCCATGCGCGATTCCGCAATCCAGTGCCGGGTGACGCCCTGGTCCGCGAGCGGCTTGCCAAAGGCAGTGCGGGTCAATGCGCGCTGGCAAAGCGTTTCGAGCGCGCGCTCTGCGAGTCCGATGGTGCGCATACAGTGATGGATGCGCCCCGGCCCAAGCCGGCCCTGTGCGATCTCGAAACCGCGGCCTTCGCCGAGCAGGATATTGGCGACCGGCACACGAACGTTCTCGAACAGCACTTCGGCATGGCCGTGCGGGGCATCGTCATAGCCGAAGACCGAGAGCGGCCGGATCACTTTGACGCCCGGGGTGTCCATCGGAACCAGCACCATCGATTGCTGCCTGTGC
This sequence comes from Pseudomonadota bacterium, assembly GCA_049324435.1. Taxonomy (GTDB): domain Bacteria; phylum Pseudomonadota; class Alphaproteobacteria; order Rhizobiales; family Xanthobacteraceae; genus Pseudorhodoplanes. The sequence goes on along the minus strand of JBMOOQ010000003.1, from coordinate 88,789 downwards.
GCCGGGGCGTCCGGATCGGTCCGCCCCATGACGATCAGAATTTTCGCGCGGGCGTCGGGTGCACCGGTGGTCCACCATTTCCGGCCATTGATGACGTAGGTATCGCCGTCGCGGCGAATTTCGGTGCGGATATTGGTGGCATCGGACGAGGCGACGTCCGGTTCGGTCATCGCGAAACAGGAGCGGATGTCGCCTGCCATCAACGGCGGCAGCCATTGCTTCTTCTGCTCCTCATTGCCGTAGAGGATCAGCGTCTCCATGTTACCGGTGTCGGGCGCGGAGCAGTTGAAGCTCTCCGGCCCGATCGGCGAGCGCCCCATGATTTCGCAGAGCGGGGCATAGTCGCGATTGGTCAGTCCCTCGGGGTAATGCTTTTTGGGCAGCCAGAGGTTCCACAGCCCCGCTGCTTTTGCCTTGGCCTTCAGTTCGGCCATGACCGGCAATTCGCTCCAGCGGTCCTTGGCTTCGGCGAGCTGGCGCTCGAATACGGCTTCCGCCGGATAGACATGTTCTTCCATGAACGCCGTCAGCCGCTTTGCGATATCCTGCGCATGCGGTGAGAGCGGCGGGATCATGTCAGCTATCCTTGGCGAGCGATCCGAAGCCGCGTCCCTCGTCCGCCAGCCGCCTCAGGAGCGCCGCCGGTTCGTGTTTGGGATCGCCGGCCCGATTGGCGAATTCCGTCAGGCGGTCGCGGATATAGGGCAGCCCGACCTGATCGGCGTAATACATCAGTCCGCCGCGCCAGGCCGGGAAGCCATAGCCATAGACCCAGATCACGTCGATATCGCCCGGACGCTGCGCGATGCCTTCTTCAAGAATCCGCGCGCCCTCATTGATCATCGGGAACAGCAGCCGCTCGGTGATGTCATCGCGGCTCATCTGCTTGCGTGCGATGCCGAGCCGCTGCGAGGTGGCAACGATCAGCGCCTCGACCTCGGGATCGGGCTTTGGCGTGCGCGAGCCAGCCTCGTAGAGATAAAAGCCCTTGCCAGTCTTCTGGCCGAAGCGGCCCATCTCGCAGAGCTGGTCGGCGATCTCGGCGCGCGCGCCTTGAGCCTTGCGCATGCGCCAGGAAATGTCGAGCCCGGCAAGATCGCTCACGCCGAACGGGCCGAGCGGGAAGCCGAACGCGGTGAGCGCACCGTCCACATCCTGCGGCAGAGCGCCTTCGAGGAGTAGCCGCTCGGCCTCGGTGGAGCGCACCCGGAGGATACGGTTGCCGACGAATCCGTGGCAGACACCGACCACGACGGGCACCTTGCCGATCTTGCGCGCGATGCCGATGGCGGTCGCCAGCGTCTGCGCATGGGTATCGGCGCCGCGCACGATCTCCAGAAGGCGCATCACGTTAGCCGGGCTGAAAAAATGCATGCCGACGACCGATTGCGGGCGCTTGGTAAACTGCGCAATCTCGTTGACATCGAGATAGGAGGTGTTGGTGGCGAGAACCGCCCCGGGCTTGGCGACGGCATCGAGCTTGCCGAACACCTCGCGCTTGACGCCGATGTCCTCGAACACCGCCTCAATGATCATGTCGGCATCGGCAAGTTCGCCGATATCGGTCGTGCCGTGCATCAGGCCGATCCGGGTTTCGACATCCTCCGCACTCATGCCGCCGCGCTTGGCCGAGGCCTGATAGTTCTTCGTGACCAGATCGAGGCCGCGCTTTAGCGCATCCTCGCCGGTCTCGACGATGGTGACAGGGATCCCGGCATTGGCGAAGCACATCGCGATGCCGCCGCCCATGGTGCCGGCACCGATGACGGCGGCCCGCTTCACGTCGATCGGCTTCACGTCCTTCGGCAGGTCGGACACCTTCGCCGCCTCGCGTTCGGCGAAGAAGATGTGGCGCTGCGCTTTCGATTGCGCGCCGTTCTTCAATTCGATGAAGGCATCGCGCTCGCGGATCAGCGCTTCGGCCACCGGCACGTCGAGGGTCCAGCGCAACGCGTCCAGCGCCTTGGCCGGCGCGTGCAGGCCACGCGACCGCTTGGCATAGGGCGCGGCGAGCTCGTCGAATTTGGCAGGATTGGCGCGAAGCTCGGCGAGCTTGTCGTCGCGGTCGCGCGCGCGGGAGAGGGGGCGCTGCTCGGCGATCACGCGATTGGCGAACGACACCGCAGAAGAAACCAGATCACCGGAGACGATCTCGTCGATCAGACCATAGGACTTGGCGTCGTCGGCGCCGATCGGGTCGCCGGACAGGATCATCGCCATCGCCTTGTCCATACCGATCAGGCGCGGCAGCCGCTGGGTGCCGCCAGCGCCCGGCATCAGGCCGAGTTTGATTTCCGGCAGACCAAGCCTTGTTCCGGCCAGAGCAACGCGGAAATGGCAGCCGAGCGCAATCTCAAGGCCGCCGCCGAGCGCGGTGCCGTGCAGCGCGGCGACAACCGGCTTCGGCATGGCGTCGATCGTTTCGATGACGTCAATCGTCGTGGGGCTGACCGGCGGCAGGTTGAATTCGGTGATGTCGGCGCCGGCAATGAATGTACGGCCGGCCGCGGCAATCACAACGCCCTTGATCTCTTTGTCGTCTCGTGCGCGCGCCAGTGCCTCGACCAGACCCTTGCGCATGGCGTTATTGAGCGCGTTGACCGGCGGATGATTGACCGTAATGATCGCGATCGCACCATCGCGGCGAAACTCGACGACGTCCGGCACAGCATATTCCTTAGCAAAGACGGCCTGACCCATAGCGATCAGGCGAGCTTGGCGGCATGTTTAGGAAGGGGTTGGCGGGGTGTCAAACGCCGGATTCATCCCAGCTTTTCGTTTCGGGCAATTGCCGTTTGCGGCGCCGGAGTGCATGGTCCCGGTCCTCGCAAAACAGGGAAACGCCGCCGTGAGTTCAAGCATCGACCAGACCAAGACCGATACTGCACTTGGCAACCGCATTCTTGCCCATGAGGGCGTACTGGATGCCTTCGGCCATGTCAGCATGCGCCATCCGACCGATCCGAACCGCTATTTCCTGTCGCGGTCGCGCGCGCCCGAACTGGTCGAACCTGGCGATATCCTCGAATACGACCTCGATTCCAATCCGGTGAAGAAGACCGATCAGCGGCTATACGCCGAACGGGTCATCCATGGAGAAATCTACAAGGCGCGTCCGGACGTCATGGCAGTGGTGCATCATCACGCGCCGGCCGTGATGCCGTTCTGTATTTCGGGAGAGGAACTCAGACCGGTCATGCATCTGGGGGCCGTGATCGGGCACAAGGTGCCGATGTGGGACCAATATGACGAATTCGGCGATACAAACCTGCTGCTCGTGAAGCCGGAGGAAGGTGCATCGCTCGCGCGTGCGCTCGGGTCCGCCCCGCTTGTCCTGATGAAAGGCCATGGGGCAACGGTGGTCGGCTCTTCGATCCAGGAATTGGTTTTTCGCGCGATCTATTCCTGTCGAAACGCCGAGTATCAGTATATGGCCAAGATGCTGGGCAACGTATCGCCGCTACGCCCTGGCGAGGTCGAGAAATCTTCACAGATTAATGCCATGCCCACCGCAACTTTCAGGACATGGGAATACTGGACGGTGCGGCTGGAAAAATCCGGCGGCGGGCTGTCGCACAGTGGCAAAAAGTCCGTTGGCACGCGCGCCAAGCGTGCTAGCGTCATCCGTACGCCATCGAAAAAAACCAAGGCAAAGGGGAGAAAACGATGAAGCGCGTTGTAGCCGCGATCGGCGTGGCGGTTCTGTCATTGGCCGCGGGGCCGGCATTGGCGCAGGACCAGTTGAAGATCGCCATCGGCCAGATCAACAATTGGGAGAACCAGCCGCCGACACTTGGGCAGGATGCTGGCATCTTCGCCAAACACAACCTCAAGCTGGAAGCGGTTGGCACGCAAGGTGCGGGTGAGACCATCCAGGCGGTTATTTCAGGCAGCGCTGATCTCGGCGCGGGCGTTGGCGTCGCCGGTGTGATGCGCGCCTTTTCGAAAGGCGCGCCGGTGCGGATTCTCCTGCCGGCTTTCACCGGTACCGGCGGCCTCTATTGGTATGTCAAGGCTGACTCGCCCCTGAAATCGGTCAAGGACATTACCGAAAAGCACACCATTGCTTATTCGACCTCGGGATCGTCCACCAATAATCTGGTGCTCGCCTTTGCTCAGGAGTTGGGCGTGAAGGCAAAGCCGACGGCAACCGGAGGCCAGCCCGGCACGTTGACTGCGGTCATGACCGGACAGGTCGATATCGGCTGGGCGGCGCCGCCTTTCGGTGTGAAAGAATTGAAGGAAGGCAAGATTCGCATGCTGATCCGCGGCAGCGACGTGCCTTCGCTCAAGGGGCAGACGGTGCGCACGATCATCGTCAACGCTGACGCGCTGAAGAACAAGAAAGACGCCATCATGCGTTTCGTGAAGGCCTATCGCGAGAGCGTGGACTGGATGTATTCCGATCCGAAAGCCATTGAGATGTATGCCGTGAAGATCAAATCGGATCCGGCGCTGTTGAAGGAATCGATCGCACAGTTCCATCCCAAGGAAACGTTGCAATCAGACCGGATGGCCGATCTCGACGGCGCCGTGGCCGATGCGGTCAAGCTGAAATTCCTCGACAAGCCGATGACCAAGGAACAGCTGGCAGAACTTCTGCAGATTCCGCCGCGCTGACGGCCGCAAATATCGACGGTGCTATCGCCTTTCCGGTGAGGCACCGTCGATCGCCGCTAGCATTGCTGCCCGCCCTTGCGCGACCGCGTCTTTGATCTGAGGCTGCCGTCCAATCTCGCCGAGCTGCTGCTGACGTTCGATGGTGCCGGCGGTCATCAGGGGCTTCACCCCAAATTCGCGCAACGTCGCTGCGACCTCACGCATTTCGGCAGCACGGCGAATGCCGTGACTGGCCATGCGCTCGATGTTGTATTCCGCCATCGCATGCCAATCGACGCCGGGATAATTGTTGCGCAGCGATGCCGCGACCTGATCGACCACGCCCGCGCGTTCAGCGGCCAGGAAGCATTCCAGCGTCAGCGCCTCGATTCCCTTGATCATCACGCTTCGTATCATCTTGATCGCGGCCGCCGCGCCTATCTCGTCGCCCACGATCTGCGTCTTCATCCCGAGCGCAGCGAGCAAAGGGGCTGCCGCATCAGCGTGCGGCCCCGCGAGCATCATCGGCGACTTGTGGCGCGCCGGATAGATCGCCGAGACGATTGCGACATCGACATAGCGGGCTTCGCCGCCAAGAAGCTGTGCAGTGGCCTGCTTGCGGCCGGGCGAGACCGAGTTGACATCAAGATAGAACGGGTGGCCTTGCAGTTGCCCGAGGACGGATTGCGCTGCATCAAAGCTCGATGCAGCGGTCACAGCCGCAATCACGATTGCCGCGTCACGCACGGCGTCGGCCGCGGAGGCCGCCACGCGCACGCCGGTCCTGTTCGCCGCCTCGATCAAACTCGCGCCGGCAGGTTCGGGAAAGAGAATGTCCCAGACGGCAATGTCGGCCACACCGTCCTCCCGCAGTCCAGCCGCCATCGCCTGGCCGGCCTCACCGAAGCCGAGGAAGGCAATCCGCGGACTCATGCTTCACCTTTGAGTTTTTTCTGGATGCGAGCGTCGAAGCGATCGACATTGACCACGACGCGGGTATGCGTGCCATCGCCGATCCGCTCCTTGTCGTCGAAGGCTTCGACCCGGAACGTGACGTTGCGGCCGTCGATCTTTGTCACTTCTGCAGTGGCGCGCAGCGTCATGCCGACCGGCGTCGCGGCGTAATGCCCGACATCCAGATGGGTGCCGAGGCTCTGGTGGCCGGCCGGCAGCAGGTTTTCGATCGCATCGAGCGCCGCGGCCTCCATCATGTTGATCATCACCGGCGTCGCCAGCACCCGCACCCGGCCGGACCCGACGCGTGGTGCGGTCTGTTCCTCGCCGACGACAATGCTGGCGAGGCCTTTTAGCCCGATAGAAAGTTTCGATAGGTCGGTTCTTGCTACATTCGTCATTGCACGGCCCGCTGCGGTGCATTCGTTATACGCAATTTGCGGCTCTCGTCTAACCGCTTGGGGTCACAGCATCTCCAACGGGTATTTTTTCTGCGGTGGCGGAAAGGCCCGGTCTAGAACCGCAATATCATCATCCGTGAGTTTCAGACCGAGTGCCGCAAAATTCTCCCGGACATGGTCCGGATTCGTCGCCTTTGGAATCACTATTGTTGCCGGCTGGCCCAGCAGCCAGGCGAGCGCAATCTGCGCCGGCGTTGCGCCATGGCGCTGCGCGACGTCTTTCAGAGCGGCGGCGCCAAGAAGCCGGCCCTGTTCGATCGGGGAATAGGCCATGATTGGGATGCCGCGCGCGCGGCAGAACGGCACGAGGTCGTATTCGATACGGCGCCGCTTGAGATTGTAGAGCACCTGGTTCGTGGCACAGGCCGCTCCGCCCGGCAGAGCCAGCAATTCCTCCATGTCGTCGGTGTCGAAATTGCTGACGCCCCAGTACCGGATCTTGCCCTCGCGCTGAAGCTGGATGAAGGCCTCAAGCGTGTGTTGCAGCGGCGTCGAGCCGCGCCAGTGCAGCAGATAAAGATCGATCCGGTCGGTGCGCAGCCGTTTCAGGCTGCGCTCGCAGGCCGCTATCGTGTCCTTGCGCGATGCGTGTTCCGGCAGCACCTTGCTGACCAGGAAGAGGCCGTCGCGGCGGCCGGCAATCGCGTCGCCGACGATTTCCTCAGCCTCGCCATCGCCATACATCTCGGCGGTATCGATTAATGTGGAGCCCAAATCGAGCCCGAGTTTCAGCGCAGAGACCTCGTCGCCGCGCTTTTTGTCGCTCTCGCCCATCATCCAGGTTCCCAGCCCGAAGACCGGGATGGATTCGCCGGAGGGGAGGGAAGTCGTGGGAATTGGGCGGCTGTCCTGTCTCATCATGACAGCAAGCCTTAGCCGGTCTCGGGCAGAAAGTCTGCGGCTTCGGTGGCGACCGAGGCCGCAGACTGCAAACCGCTGTCGCGGCCTTTAGAGCTGGTCGAGCCTGGACGCGGGAATCAGTTTCCAGATATTGACGGCGCCCTTGCCCGAAATTTCGAGCTTGTAGACCTCATCGTTGCTCTGGCGAATCTCCTTGATCGCCTTCTCGGGAGCAAGTCCGATAAGCTCCCCAATGACGAGCGGATTAACGCCGCCATGCGCCACAATCATGATCGTGCCGCCCGGATGGCGCTTGACGATGTCGCGTGTGGTCTGTCCCACGCGCTTTGCGATCGACGCCAGGCTTTCACCGCCCTCCATGTCGTCATTCAGGTTTGCTAGACGCGGTGCCCAGTCTTTCGCCACATCCTTCTCGATCTTGCCTTCGAAAATGCCGAAGGATCGCTCGTTGAGCGCCGGCTGCGGCGTGATCGGCGCCTTGCCCTTGAACGCTTCGGCGGTCTGGATCGCGCGGGTAAGGCCGCTCGAATAGATGTGATCCACCGAAACGTTGGCGAGTTGCGATGCGACGGCGGCGGCCTGTTCGAGACCTTTCGCGTTCAGCGGATTGTCAGTGCTGCCCTGAATCCGGCCCTGCTGGTTCCAGTCGGTCTCACCGTGGCGAAGGACGTAGATCGTGACCGTGTCTTTCGCGCCGGTTGCAGATGCTGAGGGCGTAACGAAAGCCGACATCAGCGTGAGCGCGACGGCTCCGAGCGTTGATGATGGTTTGACAGCGATGACGTGTGCGACGATTTGTGCAAGGCGTGGAAGCATGGAAGGCTCCGGATCGGATGAGGTTGGTTGTCCTCGATGGAAGACAACCCGATCCGGTAGCCGTCACATATTACAGCCGTGCAACACACGACGCCCCTGTGGCGTGGATCTCTCCGGACCGATCCACAACCGAGCGCGCGGAGCCTAGTGCCCCTTCGTTTCCACCGGCGGCGTTCCGTGGGTGTGAAAGGATTCGATGGTCTTAAGCCCCCAGGCTTGCCCCTTCTTGCGTTCGGCCTCGGTCCACACGATTGGCTTCCAGTCCGGTGCGAGAATCAGCCGCGCGCCGGCGTTCGCCACCTCAACGCGGTTGCCACCCGGCTCGTAGACATAAAGGAAGAAGGTCTGCTGGATCGCGTGCTTGTGAGGACCGGTTTCGATATGCACGCCGTTTTCGAGGAAGATGTCGGCGGCGCGCAGAATTTCCTCGCGCTGATCGAGCGCGTAGGTGATGTGGTGAAAACGACCCTTGGTGCCGGTATGATCGCGCGTGAACGCAAAGTCGTAGGTCTTGTTGGTCGCGGTCATCCAGATCGCGGCCTCGCTGCCGTCGTCCAGGATGATGGTCTCGGTGAGCCGGAAGCCGAGATAGTTCTCGTAGAATTCGCGGTTCGCCTTGATGTCGACTGCAAGACCATTCCAGTGATCGAGCCTGCGCACATTGCAGCCGCGTGCCGGAAAACGCTGCGCCTGATTTTTCAGTGCGGGCTTCTTGTCCGGCGGCGCCTGGTACCATTCGGTCTCGTAATAGAGCTCGACGACGTGGTCGTCGGGGTCCTTGCAGACGAAGGTCTTACCGTGGCCGACGTCGCCGTCGGTCCAGCCGATGTCGAATCCCGAGCCCTTCAGCGCGGCGGCACGCCGCTCCAGCGCCTGCGGTGAGCGGCAGCGATAGGCGACGTGCTTCAGCCCCGAGGTCTTCGAGGCCGTCAGCTTCAGCGAGTAGAGCTCGTAATCGTCCCACGCGCGAAGGTAGACGCTGTCGCCTTTTTCCGCGCTCTGCGTCATGCCCATGACGTTGACGAAGAAGTCGCGGCTCTCTTCGAATTTTGGCGTGAGCAATTCGAGGTGGGCAAGGTGGGCAATGTCGAGGATGGGCTCTTTGATCATGGGCCGTCGGGTCGCCTGCGTTGAGATAACGGCAGCGACCTATCACGCGCAGCGCCGCGCGTCGATGGTCTTGCGGACCCGGCTTAGGACGACCTTTATCCCGGCCCTCTCCCCGCTGAAGCGGGGAGAGGGATCGCACGCGGTTGCGGCGAGGATTACTTCGCCTTCAGGAAGTCCGTGACTTTGAGCAGCACGAACTCGTTGTCGTCGGCTTTGTTGGGATCGCGGCTCGACGAGAATGGCAGGTTGTTGTCGTTGCCCACCACGATGTGATCGCCATCGACGATATCGACATTCTCGATGGTGAAGAATGGGAGCGCCAGCACACCGTCATTGAGCGGCTTGCGGGCCTTCTTGTCTGGATCCGCGATCTTCATCAGGTCGATATAGCCGATCTTGCGGACTGGACCGTTGGCATTGGCATCGTTGATCTCGATCTTGTAGATGCGCTTGAACTTGGCGATCTGATCGAAGCAGTTTTCGCTTTTCTGGCCGGCCGGGCAGGCCTTGTCCGCTGTGCCTTCATGGTCGTCGCGCTCAATGATCAGGCCTTGTGTCGGGCTGATCATGTTGAAGTCACCGATTGCAAGCCCGTTCTCTTCGAGCACATATTTCCAGTGCCGGCCGGTCCACTTCTCGTTCGCGACGTCGAATTCGAGAATACGCAGATATTCCTTGCCGTCAGCCGTTTTTTCCCAGTCCTTCTTCTCCGCGTCCCAAACCGGGCCTTCAAGCAGCGCATAGAGGAAGCGGCCGTCTGGGGAGGCCGCCATTCCCTCAAAGCCCTTCGTGCGACGGATGTTGAAATTGGCGGTGCCACCCGGGACGGCCGGCGACACTACGGCTGAATGGTCCGGAGAACGCGCCACCTTGCCGTCGATCATGGTTTCGAACACGGCCTCGACCTTGCCGTTCTTGTCGGCGCGAATCAGGTAGGGACCGAATTCTTCGCCGATCCAGAACTTGTCGCCGATCGGCTGAATGCTCTCGAGGTCGAAGTCGGAGCCTGTGAGATAGCGTTTAGCCGTTCCCTCGTGAACAATCCGGAATGGGACTTTCTTGTCCGGGTCGTGCAGGAACACGGTCGCCAGCCGGTCGGCGGTGCCCTTATCCCAGTTCAGACGATACTGGTTGAGCATGAGCATGGCGTCGGGCGAATTCGCCTTGTTGCCGAAGCCGTTGTCGGTGAGGACCCAAAACGTGCCATCGGGCATGCGCTTGATGCCGGAGCTGCCCTGAACAGGCTGGCCGTTGAACGGCAGCTTCACGCCGGTCGGGCGGCCGCGTGAACGGCCTTCGATCGTGCCGACTGACTCAACGCGTTTCCCCGTTGTGAATTTGCCGGAAATCTTGAGATCGTCCGGTGCGTCGGCCGGAGCCGGAATAAAGGTCGCGGCGGGGAAGACGACGTGGCCCGCAAGCGTTGCCGGATACGATTGCGCGAATGCCGTGCCGGCAAGCGCGGATGTTAGAATGATAGTGAGACTTGCTGCGCGCATGGAATGTTCTCCCTATTGCGCTGCCGTAAATTGGTCCTTCGCTTGTCGTCGCGGTGAAGGTTGGATGACATTTTGCTGACAATGCACGATGAAGTCCGGCGCGACTCACGCATGCGTGACTTCAGTCGTGCTTCTGACACCGTCTCGACATTGTGACGACGCGTGCGGCCGGTAGACGATCGGCATTCAGAATGGCGCGGCGGCCGTTCTTGTTTTGCACGAATATCGTCTGAGGAGGGTGCGGCGATGGATTATCTCAAGGCAGCGGCGGGCGCGCTTGCGATCATGACGGCGTCCGGCATGATTGCGGATTTCGACGTCTCGGTCTGGGATAACGACGTCTATGTCACTGTTTGGTCGGCCGACGATCAGCCCGATGGCACGCTGCGAAAACATGTCGCAGCCATGCTTCCAAATGCCATCGACGAGAGCCGGATCTTTGTGAACCGCGATGGCGTGATCGCCGTCTAGTCGCGGCCTTGTTGTCCGCGCCGTTCAAATATCAGCAGCATGTTGTTTGCCGGCATCGGCTCAATTTCCGCGAGCAGCAGGCCATGTTCGTGCGCGACTGCCTGAATGTCGGCGATGTCGCGCACGCCCCATTCCGGGTTGCGGGCGCGCAGCGAAGCGTCGAAGGCTTCGTTGCTGGGTGCGGTATGCTGGCCGTCCTGCTTGAACGGGCCGTAGATAAACAGCAGCCCACCCGGATGCAGGCGTTGTGAGGCGCCCCACATCAATCCGCGCGTGGTGCGCCACGGCGAGATATGCAGCACATTGGCGCAGAAGATCGCTGTGAGGTCGCTAAGCGTTGCGGAATCGGCTTCGTTCAGGCCCCATTCCAGCGCGCAGAGATCGAGCTTTCGCGCTTCCTCCACATTTTGCACCTGCGAATGGCGGCGCCAGGCGTCGATGCTTTTCAGATTGCGCTCGTCGTAATCGGTCGGCCACCACAACAGGTGAGGAGAGGCCTTGGCGAATTCGATCACATGCTGGCCAGACCCGCTTCCGACCTCCAGCACGTTGCCTTGTCTGTCCTTCAGATAGCCCGACAGTTCCGCCCAGATCGGCGCACAGTTGCGATGGAAGGACGGCGCGTCCAGGCGCAGATCGCCTTCGGCAATCGGGTCGATCGGATTCTGTGAAGGACGCTTGCCGCTCATCTGCTCATTGTAGACATTCCAGGCTTCTTCACCTAGTGCCTCCCATCAGATTGCAATGGAGGTCACGCGATGCAGGTCGCGCTTCTCGCTGCTCATATCCTGGCGGCGCTGTTCTGGGTGGGCGGTATGGCCTTCGCCTATATGGTGTTGCGGCCGGCAGCCGGCGCGCTGGACGCTCCTGTACGGCTCACGCTGTGGCGTGATGTGTTCGCGCGTTTCCTGCCCTGGGTCGGCGTTTCGATCGTGGCGCTGCTCGTCAGCGGCTACGCGATGATGTTCATGACTTACGGCGGTTTTCGCGCGCCGCTCTTCATCCACATCATGCAGGGGACAGGCATCCTGATGATGCTGATCTACCTGCATCTCAATTTCGCCCCATGGCGGCGGCTGCAGACATACGTTGAGGCCGTTGACTGGCCGAATGCCGGCAAGCAGCTCGCCATGATCCGCAAGCTGGTCGCGATCAATCTGGCGCTCGGGGTCGTCACCGTGCTGGTGGGATCGACCGGCCGCCTTTGGAATTTGTGAGCTTCAGACGTCCTCCGGATTGTCGACATAGACGAGGCCCGCCTTCGCGAGCGGCTCGCGCATGTTATACATGTCGAGACCGAGCACCCCTGAGGCGAGCTTCTCACGCTTGGCGGTCTCGTCGGCTTCGCGCTTCTGGCCCTTGGCGGCGACCTCGGCCGCGAGCTTGCGCGGGATCACCACCACCCCGTCGTCGTCGGCCACGATCGCATCGCCCGGGACCACATTCACGCCGGCGCAGACCACCGGAATGTTGACCGCGCCGAGCGTCGCCTTCACCGTTCCCTTGGCCGAGATCGCCTTCGACCAGACCGGGAAGCCCATCTCCTTCAGTGTCGCGACGTCGCGGCAGCCGGCATCGATGATGAGCCCCTGCACACCGCGGGCTTTGGCCGAGGTCGCGAGCAGGTCGCCAAACATGCCGTCGGTATTGTCGGCGGTGACGCCGACCACCAGCACGTCGCCGGGTTTGCATTGCTCGATTGCGACATGGATCATCCAGTTGTCGCCCGGCTGCGCCGTGATGGTCACGGCAGGACCGCAGATGGCGGCGCCCGGCCAGATCGGACGCATATAGGGCTTCATCAGGCCGGAGCGGCCAAGCGCCTCGTGCGAGGTCGAGACGCCAAGCCCTGCCAGAATTTTGCAGGCCGCAGGATCGGCGCGTTCGATATTGCGGACGACGACGGTCTTCATCGCGATGCCTCCCCCGCTCAGCCCAGCGTGTCCGTGACGACGCGCGGGAACAGCGTCTGGTAGGCCTCACCATAGGTCATCGGGATGCCGGTGTTGCGCGAACCCTGAATGCCGCGGTTCAGCGCCACGCGCTCGTAATAGTGCCAGAGGTGCTTTTGCGCCGCCAAAATCTGGAACGCCTTGTATTTGGTCTCCCAGACATCATCGATCTTGAGAATGAGGTCCGGCTTGAAGTCGCATTGCTCTGGCTGGTGCGGCTCGAACAGGTAAACCGGCGGCGCGGAATACTGGTATTTCGCACCCGGCTTGTGGCCCATCGCCTGCGCAACCACACGCGTTTCCTGTGCGAAATGGGCGGCGTTGGGATGGTCGAAATTGTAGGGGTCCTTCAGCGCGTGGGTGAGAACGAATGCCGGATTGGTTTCGCGATAGATGTCGACCATGCGGTCGAAATGCGCGTCTGTCAGCTTGAGCGGATAGTCGCCGGCATCGAAAAATTCGATCTCCGCGCCGAGCAACGCCGCGGCACGCTCTGCCTCATCCTTGCGGCCCGCCTTGACGCTTTCCAGCGTCGCGCCGGCTTCCTTCCAGGCGAACTGGCTCTCGCCGCGCTCGCCGAAGCTCATGCAGACGATCTTCATGCGGTAACCGAGTTTGGCGTGATGCGCGATCGCGCCGCCCGCCCGCCATACGAAATCGCCCGGGTGGGCAGTCACAACGAGTCCGGTCTTCTGGGCCATGACGTCTCTCTCCAGCAATCGTTTGCGCGGGGATTTGCAACATCCCCAAGCCCAGCACAAGAGCATAGCGCAGGGCGAATGATGGCCCGGTGCCGGATGCCACGAATTGAGCCGGATTAAGACTTCACTTCGATTTCTGCTTGATTGTCTCCGCGCGCCTGTTCAGGGCGTCAGCGTCGGCATTGCGCCCGAGCGTGCGGTACAGCTCTGCGAGGTTGTGAATGGTGTTCAACAATAGCGGGCTATTTGAGCCGTAAGTCTTTTCGCGGATCGTCAGCGCGCGTCTGGCGAGCGGCTCGGCATCGGCCGGCCGGCCCATTTCCTGATAGAGCACGGCCAGATTGTTGAGCGAGGTCGCGACACCGGGATGGTCCGGACCGAGCGCCTTTTCGTACATTGCGACAACGCGCTTGAAATAGGGTTCGGCATCGCTGTGGCGGCCCTGATCGCGATAGAAGCCCGCCATGGTATTCAAGGTCTGCGCGACAGCCGGGTGATGCTGTCCATAGGCTTTCTCGCGGATCGCGAGCGTTCGCTTGAACAGCGGCTCGACCTCATCGATCCGGTTCTGCACCCAATAGGTCATCGCCAGTTCCTGGAGGGTGGTCGCAACGTCGGGATGTTCGGGACCGAACGAGGCCTCGGTGATCTTGAGCGCGCGCTTGAACAGCGGCTCGGCTTCGGAGAGTCGGCCAGACGTCCGGTACATTTCTCCAAGGGTCACCAGAGATGCTGCGACCTGGGGATGCCCGGGTCCAAAGGCCTTTTCGCGGATCGCAAGCGCGCGGAGGTAGAGCGGCTCGGCGTCGCGTTGACGCCCGGCATCCTGATAGATGGCCGCAAGGCCGCCGGCGCTTGCCGCTACCGAAGGGTGGTCCGGGCCGTGCGCTTTTTCGTTGATCGCGAGCGCGCGCTTGAACAGCAATTCTGCTTCGTCGTGCCGGCCGCTCGCACGGTAGAGCAGGGCAAGATTTTCGGTGATGACCGCAACATCCGGATGTTCGGCGCCGAGCGCCTTCTGCCGGATCGAGAGCGCGCGCAGGTAGAGCGGTTCGGCGTCTGTTGGACGTCCAAGCCGCTGATTGAGGATCGCGAGATAGGCGGCGGCCGATCCGACATCGGGATGGTTCGGTCCGTGCTGCTTCTCGAGGGCGGTCAGCGCCTGTTGCGCGAGCGGCAGCGCGTCGGCCGCGTTACCGGCCTGGGACAGTTCAGCGGCCCGGTTGAGCAGTGCGACCGGATCGCCTGGTGATTGGGCTTGAGCCGCAGCGGCAACAAGGAGGAACGCTGCGCCAGCGAGACAGGAGAGCGGTCGCGCGGTCATGAGAGAGAGTCTTTCATCCGGCTTCTTCCTGACACGGTTTTGCGCGTGCCGCGACCGTCCCGACGCTATGATCGAGGCGATCCGGGACGCGATGGCAGAATTGCTTCCCATAATTGAACAAAAAATAGGCAATTGGTTTAATCCGTGAGCGCCCAGGTGCGTTTGCTTATTTTGAAGGCGACGGGCGCATTGGGTTTCCGGTGCTGACTCAACACCTTGGACCAGTTTCGGAAATTGGCACGGCCTTTGCGAACTCTGCTGCGGCGCGGGATGCCGGGGTCCCTGGCGTGCGCGTGAAGCAGAGGAAACAACATGATTTACTCCAAACGTGCGGTCGCTCCGCGATCGATTGCCCGCCGCTGGCTTTTGGCTTCGGCCGCGGGCCTGGCGCTGTCACTGGCAGCCGCATTGCCCGCCAAGGCTCAGGAAACCATCAAGGTCGGCATTCTCCATTCGCTCTCGGGCACCATGGCCATCAGCGAGACCACGCTGAAGGACGTGATGCTCATGCTGATCGAGGAGCAGAACAAGAAGGGCGGCTTGCTCGGCAAGAAGCTCGAAGCGGTCGTGGTCGACCCGGCTTCGAACTGGCCTCTGTTCGCCGAAAAGGCACGCGAACTGATCACCAAGGAAAAAGTCGCGGCCGTATTCGGCTGCTGGACCTCGGTGTCGCGCAAGTCCGTGCTGCCGGTCTTCAAGGAACTCAACTCGATCCTGTTCTATCCGGTGCAGTACGAGGGCGAGGAAAGCGAACGCAACGTATTCTACACCGGTGCCGCGCCCAACCAGCAGGCGATCCCCGCCGTCGACTATCTGATGAAGGAAGAGAAGGTGCAGCGCTGGGTGCTGGAAGGCACCGACTACGTCTATCCGCGCACCACCAACAAAATTCTGGAAGCTTATCTGAAGTCCAAGGGCGTCAAGGACGAAGATATCTCGATCAACTACACGCCGTTCGGCCACTCTGACTGGCAGACCCGCGTTGCCGACATCGTGAAATTCGGCTCCGCCGGAAAGAAGACTGCGGTCGTTTCCACCATCAATGGCGACGCCAACGTTCCGTTCTACAAGGAGCTTGGCAATCGTGGGGTGAAGGCAAAGGACATCCCGGTCGTGGCCTTCTCGGTCGGCGAGGAAGAACTCGCCGGTATCGATACCAAGCCGCTGGAAGGCCACCTCGCTGCGTGGAATTACTTCCAGTCGATCGACACGCCCGCCAACAAGGAATTCATCGCGAAGTGGAAGGCCTTCACGAAGAATCCGAAGCGCGTGACCAACGATCCGATGGAAGCCCACGTGATCGGGTTCAATATGTGGGTCGAGGCGGTCAAGAAGGCGGGCACCACCAATCCGGACAAGGTGATCGACGCACTGCCCGGCATCAAGGTGCCGAACCTGACCGGCGGCGTCTCGGAAATGCTGCCGAACCATCACATCACCAAGCCGGTCTTCATCGGCGAAGTGCGCGGTGACGGTCAGTTCGATGTCGTCTGGAAGACAGACGGCCTGATCCCCGGCGAAGCCTGGTCGCCGCATCTGGAAGGTTCCAAGGACCTGATTGCTGACTGGGTCAATCTCAAGTGCGGCAACTACAACAAGGTTACCAAGAAGTGCGGAGGTCAGGGGTCGTAAGCGCCTGATCTGCGATTTCTGCTGACACCGGAGGCGGCGCAAGCCGCCGCCTCCACCTTTCGAACGGAATGCCGGGGCAACGTGAACGATGACATTATTCTGCGGCCGGCTGGTCGCGTGCATGCTTGCGGTTGCCATTCTCGTCGCAGCGCCGCCCGCGTTCAGCCAGACACTCGATGAGGCGCTGACGAAATTCTCCGCGGATTCGTTCCGCGATACGGAGGACGGGATCACCGCGATCACTGCGTCCGGCTCGCCGCGTGCGATTGCGATCATCGAAGCGTTGCAGGCCGGCGAGCTCGCTTTCGATCCTGCGAGCAAAAGGATTTTCATACGGCGCGGCGACCGCGTCTTAGACGCCGCGACCGGCGAGGCCGCCGTGTCCCCGCCTTCCAGCCTTTCGACGGTTCGCCTTAACAACCGCTTGCGCCGTGCTATCGATGCCGCGCTTGGCAGTCTCACGCTGATGGCGACTGATCCGCGTCAGCGGATGGCTTCTGCGCAGGCGGTATTCAAATCGCGCGACGCCAATGCGTTGCCGGCGCTCGACGTGGCGATTGCGAAGGAAACCAGTGGGAGCGTTAAGCGCGTCATGACGGAAGCGCGGGCTGCCATCGTTCTCTACAAGGACGATGCGTCGGAAGCTGACAAAGTCGCCGCCGTCGGCGTGATCCGAGAACGTGGCTATCAGGATGCACTCGCGCTGTTGTCGGGTCTGCCCGCGAATTCTTCGGCAGAGGTGAAGCGTCTCGCGCAGGACGCCATCAAGTCTATCCAGAACCGCCTTGCGTTCTGGGAGGTTCTGCAAAATGCCTGGTACGGTCTCTCGCTCGGCTCAGTGCTTTTGCTGGCGGCCATCGGCCTGGCCATCACCTTCGGCGTGATGGGCGTCATCAATATGGCCCACGGTGAGATGGTGATGATCGGCGCCTATGTCACCTTTGTGGTGCAGGAGTTGATCCGTATCTATAACCCGGCCTTGTTCGATTACTCGCTCGTGATCGCCATTCCGGTTGCGTTTATGCTGTCCGCTGCGATCGGCATTCTGATCGAGCGCACTGTCATTCAGTGGCTCTATGGCCGCGCGCTCGACACGCTGCTGGCAACATGGGGCATCTCGCTGATTTTGCAGCAGGCGACCCGCACGATTTTTGGTCCGACCAATCGCGAGGTCGGCAATCCATCATGGATGAGCGGAGCCTTCGAACTCGGGCATCTTACGATTACCTATAATCGGCTGTGGATCATCGTATTCACACTCGCGGTGTTCTTCGGGCTCCTGGGCATCCTGCGCTTCACCCGTATCGGGCTGGAGATGCGGGCGGTGACGCAGAACCGCCGCATGGCAGCGTCGATGGGGATCAAGACGGCGAATGTGGACATGCTGACATTCGGGCTTGGGTCCGGCATTGCCGGTCTGGCCGGAGTCGCGCTCTCCCAGATCGACAATGTGTCGCCCAATCTCGGACAGGGTTACATCATCGATTCCTTCATGGTCGTGGTGTTTGGCGGCGTCGGCAACCTGTGGGGCACCCTGGTCGGCGCCTTCTCGCTCGGCATCGCCAACAAGTTCCTCGAGCCCTATGCCGGCGCGGTAGTCGCAAAGATCGCGATCCTCGTCCTCATCATCCTCTTTATCCAGAAGCGCCCGCGCGGCCTGTTCGCGCTCAAGGGCCGGGCGGTGGAAGCATGATGATCGATCGTCGAAACGCCGAGAGTCGCGCATGAATGGCGGGCCCATCATCCGCACGCTGGACAAGCAGTCGGTCGTGTTTCTCACGATCCTGTCCGCGGTCGCGATCCTCGTGCCGCTGTCCAACCTGTTGCTGCCGCCGTCGCATCCCCTGCATGTGCCGACCTATGCGGTTGCGCTGTTCGGGAAATACATCTGCTATGCGCTGCTGGCGCTCTCGATCGACCTGATCTGGGGCTATTGCGGCATTCTCTCGCTTGGACACGGTGCCTTCTTCGCGCTCGGCGGCTACGCGATGGGGATGTACCTGATGCGGCAGATCGGCCCGCGTGGTGTCTATGCCAATCCGATCCTGCCGGATTTCATGGTATTCTTGAACTGGAAGGAATTGCCGCTCTTCTGGTACGGTTTCCAGTCCTTCCCCTACGCGATGCTGATGGTGTTCCTCGCGCCCGGCGCGCTGGCCTTCCTGTTCGGATGGTTTGCGTTCCGCTCGCGCGTGACCGGCGTCTATCTGTCCATCATCACGCAGGCGCTGACCTTCGCGCTGATGCTTGCCTTCTTCCGCAACAATTTCGGCTTCGGCGGCAATAACGGTCTGACCGATTTCAAGGATATCCTCGGCTTTAATGTTCAGACGCAAGCAACGCGCGCGGCGTTGTTCGCGATCTCCTGCGCGGCACTCGGCATTTGCTTCATCATCTGCCGCAAGATCGTGACCTCGAAGCTCGGCAAGGTGCTGGTGGCGATCCGCGACGCGGAATCGCGCACGCGCTTTCTCGGGTACCGGGTCGAGAACTACAAGCTTTTCGTCTGGACGGTGTCGGCCTGCATGGCGGGGCTCGCGGGCGCGCTTTATGTGCCGCAGGTCGGCATCATCAATCCGAGCGAATTTGCGCCAGCCAACTCGATCGAGGCGGTGCTGTGGGTTGCGGTCGGTGGCCGCGGCACGCTGACCGGTGCCGTGCTCGGCGCGCTGCTCGTGAATTACGCCAAGACCACCTTCACGACCGGATTCCTTGCGCCATACTGGCTGTTCCTCCTCGGCGGTTTGTTCGTGGTCGTTACACTGTTTCTGCCGCGGGGCATCGTGGGCACCATCTCCCACTGGTGGGGCGAGTGGCAGGAGCGACGGGCCGCTGCGAGGGGCGGCGAGCCCGTCGCTGATGCCGCAGCGAAGCCCGCGGAGTAGCGCTCATGGATACCCGGACGACGTCGGCGTTGCTATATCTCGATGCCATTTCGGTATCGTTCGACGGCTTCAAGGCGCTGAATAATCTGTCTCTGACCATCGATCCCGGCGAGATGCGGGCGATCATCGGACCGAACGGTGCTGGCAAGACCACAATGATGGACGTCATCACCGGCAAGACCCGGCCCGACGAAGGCACGGCGGTGTTCGAGGGCGAGGCCGACCTGACCGCGCTTGACGAGACCGAGATTGCGCGGCGCGGTATCGGCCGCAAGTTCCAGAAGCCAACTGTGTTCGAGATGCATACGGTCGAGGACAACATTCTGCTCGCCCTGAGCATGGACAAGAGCGCGCGCGCGAGCCTCCGCTGGCGCGCCAATGCCGACGACACGAACCGCATCGAGAAAATCCTAGACATCATCCGGCTGAAGCCTGCGCGGTGGCGGCAGGCGGGCTCGCTATCACACGGACAGAAGCAATGGCTGGAAATCGGCATGCTGCTTGCCCAGGAGCCGAAGCTGTTGCTGGTCGACGAGCCGGTCGCCGGCATGACCGACGCGGAGACCATGCAGACCGCGGCGTTGCTTCGTGAAATCAATCGGGAAAAGAGCGTGATCGTGGTCGAGCACGACATGCATTTCGTGCGCGAACTCGGCGTCAAGGTCACGTGCCTGCATGAAGGGTCGGTGCTGGCAGAGGGCTCGATCGACGATGTTTCGACCAACGAGCGGGTGGTCGAAGTTTATCTGGGACGGTGATGAGATGAGAAGCTGGGAGGAGCTCGTGTCCCGGGCGCAGCGCAGCGTGAAACGGTGCGCTGCAGAACCGGGACCCATCGAGCGTTTTCTTGGAATGGGTCCCGGCTCATCGGTGCACCATTCCGCTTCGCTTCATGCTGCACCGCGTCCGGGACACGAGGCTGGAGCCTGACAACATGCTCGATGTGAAATCCATCGATCTGCATTACGGCGCGGCGCAGGCCTTGCGCGGGGTGTCCCTTGTCGCCAAGGTTGGTGAAGTGACCTGCGTGCTCGGCCGCAACGGCGTCGGCAAGACCAGCCTGTTGCGCGCGATCGTTGGCCAGCAGGCTGTCAGCAAAGGGACCATCGAGTGGGACGGCCACGCTATCAATGCGCTCAAGCCTTATCAGCGCGCTCGCTCCGGCATTGCGATCGTCCCGCAGGGCCGGGAGATCTTTCCGTTGCTGACGGTCGAGGAAAATCTGAAGACCGGCTTTGCGCCGCTGAAGCGCGACGAGCGCGTCATCCCGGACGACGTATTCTCGCTGTTCCCGGTGCTCGGTAACATGCTGCGCCGGCGCGGTGGCGACCTGTCGGGCGGTCAGCAGCAGCAGCTCGCGATCGGGCGCGCGCTGGTCATGCAGCCGCGGCTTCTGCTGCTTGACGAGCCGACCGAGGGCATCCAGCCTTCGATCATCAAGGATATCGGCCGTGCCATTTCCTACCTGCGCGGGCTCGGCAACATGGCGATCGTGCTGGTCGAGCAATATTACGACTTCGCGCGCGAACTCGGCGACCGGTTCGTAGCAATGGATCGTGGCTCGGTGGTCTATTCGTCCGGCAAGGACGATCTTGACGAACCCGCCTTGCGGCGTGCCCTGGCACTATAGTTCTGCGTTTCGCACGAACATGCTAGACACGTGGCATGAGTGCCACGACGATCACGAACGCCAAGGCAGCAGCGGTCTTCGCCCGCAATCGTGCGCATGGACGCATCGACCTTTCGGTGACGGCGGCCGATGGGCGCACCCGGCGCCAGCGCGTCCTGGAACAGGGCTCGCTGCGGGTGCGGTTCCCCGACGTGAGCGGTCCGGAAAGCGAGGCGGTGATCCTCAATACCGCCGGCGGGATTGCGGGTGGAGATAGCTTCTCGATCGCGATTGAGGCGACGCAGGGGGCTCACCTTGCTGTCATCAGTGCTGCCGCAGAGAAAGTCTATCGGGCTATCGACGCGGCTTCGCGCATTGATGTGCGGCTCACCGTCGGGGCGGGCGCTGCCCTGCGCTGGCTGCCGCAGGAGACCATCCTTTTCGATGGCGCGAAGCTCGTTCGTTCGATCGAGGTGGAGGTTGCGGACGGCGGCTCGCTGGTAATGGCCGAGTCGACGGTGTTCGGCCGCTCCGCAATGGATGAGACCGTGCGTCAGGGAGAATTCGTCGACCGCTGGCGCATCCGCCGCAATGGGACGCTGGTCTTCGTGGACACGCTGCGCCTTGGCGGCGACATTTCCGAATTGCTGGCGCGCCCGGCCGCGGGCGGCGGTGCCACGGCTTTCGCGACCATTGTGATCGCACCCGCAGATGAGGGGCTGGCCGAAAGGGCGCGGGATTGCCTTGCGAATTGCTCCAGCGAAGCCGGCGTCTCGGCCTGGAATGGGATCGCCGTGATCCGGAAGTGCGGAAAGGATGCCGCACAGTTGCGTCGCGACCTCGTTTCGGTGCTCAATCGGCTCTGCGGCGCGCTGCCGCGTCTCTGGACGAATTGAACCGATGGTGAGCGACAAATCCAGCGCCTTGTCCGAGCCCGCCCAGCTGGGCGACCGCTTCATTCTGGGAGTCATTGCGGCTTACGCAGGGGCATTCGTGGCGTTCGGATTGCTGATCGACGGTCCGGGCGCTGTCCTTTACGGTCTGATCGAAATCGTCACCACGCGCGATGCACTGCTGACGGATTACTTCGGTGCCGGGGGCAGGGGAGCTGCCTGCGTCAATGCCGGGCTTCTCACGCTGGCCGCATGCGTCGTCTATTACAGGTGTGCGGCGAAAATTTCCGGCGCTGCTGTCGCATGCCTGTTTCTGGTGCTGGGCTTCGGTCTGTTCGGCAAAAACCTGTTCAACATATGGTTCATTGTCGTCGGGGTCTTTCTCTATTGCCGGTTCAAGGGCGAAGCGTTCGCCACGCATATCAACACAGCATTTTTCGGGACAGCGCTGGCCCCGATCTTCTCGGAGATCGCTTTCAGCACCGCTCTTCCGTTCGGCGTAGGCCTTCCGCTGGGTGCTGCAACCGCGACCGTCATCGGGTTCGTTCTCGCTCCTGCCGCGGCCCAGCTTTTCAACGCCCATATGGGCTTCAGTCTGTACAACATGGGCTTCACCGCCGGCATCATCGGCGTGCTGGTCGTCGCACTCTACAAGTCTTATGGGTTCGTTCCCGACCCGGTGATGATATGGACATCGGGCAACAACGGGCTGTTCGGCGGATTTCTGGTTGCGCTGTTCCTGTCGATGGCGATGACCGGATATCTCCTCGACCGCAACATGGTCCCGCGCATGATGCAGATCATGCGCAGCTCGGGTCAGGCGCCGTCGGATTTTGTCACGCTGGCCGGATTCGGGCCGGTTCTGGTCAATATGAGTCTGACGGGCCTGATCGGTCTTTGCTATGTGCTTCTGGTCGGCGGCGACCTCAACGGGCCGGTCATCGGTGCGATCTTCACCATCGTCGGCTTTGCCGCATACGGCAAGCATCCCCGTAACATCGTGCCGGTCATGGCCGGGGTGTTTCTGGGCTCGATCGCCAAGCCGTGGGGGCCAGCGGATCCGTCGGGCTTACTTGCTGCTTTGTTCGGCACCACGCTGGCGCCGATCGCGGGCCGCTTCGGATGGCATTGGGGGATAGTCGCCGGCTTTCTGCACTCATCCGCCGCGCGGAGCGTTGGCGTCGTGCACGGCGGGCTGAACCTGTACAATAACGGCTTCGCCGCCGGCATTGTGGCTGCTGTTCTGGCCGCTGTGATTATCAGCGTTCAGGCAAGGCAAAACGGGCAGGAAAAGACGTCCGACAAGGACGATGCATGATCGGCCACCGCGACATGCTCCGTCTATTTGTTATCACCCTCGGCCGATCCCGATGTCTCAAGCCGTAGACGAGGCAGCAGGAATATCCAGGAGACGAGAACGAATGGTGCGGTCAGCGCCGGAATGGCGAGCGGCATAAACGCCACGTTCATCGCCGCCTGGGTCACAGCGGTGAATGCCGCGCCCAGTGCCGCATAGACCGCGGCCCGCGGGCTCGGCCGGTAGAATACTGTGCCCAGTGTGATCGCGGTCAGGACCGGGCTGAAGCCCAGAAGGCCGCCCGTGATCAGATCGCTCTCGGCACCAAAAAGATGCGCAGTCGCCACCGCGATGACAGCTCCCCCGACCGCAAAGGCTGCACCAGCGGGCGAACTGACGAACAATCCGGCGATCAGGAGCAGCGCGGCGATGCCATCGGCCTTCAGAAAGACTTGCGAGACGCTTTTGAAAACGCCCTGAACGAAACCGAGGATATCGAGCGGAGCGGTCTGGTAGGCCTGATAGGCGCCAACCACAGCGCCGGATGGAAGCGCGGTGCCGCTCAGTCCGGCAAATCCGTAACTCGCCAGCAGCATCAGCCATGTCACGAGGACAAAGGGAGCGGTCAAAGCCGGCAGCTCAACGGGCTTGAGAGCCTTGAATGACGCAAGTGTGGCGATGACGGATATCACCGCGCCGAATACAACATAAACCCAGAGTAACGCGCCGGGTGCAAGAAAGGTCGCAAGCGCCAGTCCGACGAGGGTCGCGTTGTAGCCGTGCAGGCCGGTTTCCAGCTCTTCCGTATCGACGCGTAGCCATAGCGCGGTCAGGGTGGCGACGATGACGGCCACGACCGCGGCAATCGCCAGCCTGTAGGCGTCTGCCACGAAGGAGGCCCACACGATTGCCGCAAGAAACAGCACACCGGTCAGCGGATTGTTCTGAAGCATAACCTGCGCGATGCCACGCAGGCAGATATCGGCGAACCACAGCGGCGTGGACGACTTGCACCGATCTTGCCACCAGATCATCGAAAGCTCCTTGGTGCCGGTCGCCGCAATGAAAAGGTCCAAGGCGCCGGCTTAAGGCGGCCGAGGCGCACCAGTTTGCATTCTACTTCGAAACAACCAGGCGGCTAAATCTTTCGTGATATTTGCGCGTATCGCCGCCTCGGATGCAAGGCCGCCTCAGCTTTTCGCTTTTGCTGCCCTATCGATCCGCCGCTCTGCGGGCATCGAAAATGGCGCGGGGCCTTGTCGGGTCGTGCACCTTCGATATGATGGCAGTGTTCGTGCCGGTCAGGGGCTTTCAGGTGATGACTATCGAGGCTGTTTCAAGGACTGTGCCATGCTGCTGACGCCGCGCGAAAAGGACAAGCTGCTGATCGCGATGGCGGCGATGGTGGCGCGCCGCAGGCTTGAACGCGGCGTAAAGCTCAATCATCCGGAAGCCGTCGCGCTAATCACCGACTTCATCGTGGAGGGCGCGCGCGACGGCAAGAGCGTCGCAGAATTGATGCGCGACGGCGGTCATGTTCTCAGACGCGATCAGGTCATGGACGGCATTGCCGATATGATTCACGATATACAGGTCGAGGCCACGTTTCCCGACGGTACCAAGCTCGTCACCGTGCACGAGCCCATTCGCTGAAGGACGCATCATGAAGATATTGGCTTTCGCTGTATGGGCCGCGTTGAGCACAGGCACTGCCTTTGCGCATTCCTCGCTTGTGCCGCACCAGCATCCGCATGGCACCAGCCTGCTGCCTGATGCCCTTGTCCTGGTCATGGCGGCAGTCCTGATCGGCGCAGGTGTCGTCGCGTTCCGCCGGCTGAGGAAGGAATAGCGCAATGACCGAATGGAGCCCCGGTCAAATTCTCGTCAAGGATGGCGATATCGAGCTGAATGCCGGCCGCAAGACCGTCACGCTCTCCGTCTCGAATACCGGAGACCGGCCGATCCAGGTCGGGTCGCACTACCATTTCTTCGAAACCAATCCCGCGCTGAAATTCGATCGCAAGAAGGCCCGTGGCATGCGGCTCGATATTGCTGCCGGCACCGCGGTGCGATTTGAGCCAGGGCAGACGCGCGAGGTGCAGCTTGTACCTTTCGGCGGCAAGCGCGTGGTTTACGGTTTCCGCGGCGACGTGATGGGGAAGTTGTGACGCAGCGCGGTCTGCATACGGACCGGTCTTCGCAAAAACATAACGGGCGAGCCTGCGCCCGCCCGTCACGTTCCCTGCCGCCGCTACCGCGGCACGGACCCGAGATCGTCAGGCTCACGAAAGCGATGCTCGTAGCAGCCTTCGCCCCCACACCATCCGGTCCCGTCGATGCCCGCGTCCAGCCGAAGCCGTCATGACCATCTGACATCAGGGTAATGCGTCGATGATCGAAGGCAACGAAAACGACGATGCACACAGCCCCTGGGGATAAGACCGGGGACGAGACGACAGACGTGCCGGAGAATTGCATGCCGGCAGAACAGGTTGATGGCATGCGCGGTGAGACCGCAAAGCGGGTCGAGATCGGAATCGTGCTGCAGGGCGGCGGCGCGCTCGGCGCCTATGAATGCGGCGGCATTGGCGCGTTACTCGAATTGATGAATGAGGCGGAAGCCGCCGGTTGCTGTCCGACACTGAAGGTCGTCAGCGGCGTGTCGATCGGCGCAATCAATGCGGCCTGTGTCGTTGGCGCGCATGATCGCGAGGATGCGCGACGCCGGCTCGACAGTCTGTGGGATGATCTTACATTGCAGGCGCCGGACTTTTGGCCCAAGCAAGCGCAACGCGATCTGTCGCTGTTCGGTCTTCCCGGGTTCTATCTGCCGCGCTTCGATCTGGTCGGGTTCGGCACATGGACTGCCTATTACAATACGCGTCCATTGCTGCGCACGCTGAAGCGCCATGTTGATTTCGGGGCAATCAATCGCAGCGAGACCACGTTTGTGATCACCGCGGTCAATGTCGAGAGCGGCGAGCTCAGGCGTTTCTGCAATCGCAGGCTCGGCAGCGACGATCCCTGCCACATCACGCCAAAGCATATTCTCGCGAGCGGCAGCCTGCCGCCGCAATTTCCGTGGACCGAAATCGATAATGCCTTTTACTGGGATGGCGGTCTTGTCGACAATGCACCGCTTGGTGACGCGATCGACGCATTTTCGAGCGATGACGGTATCCAGCGTCTACTGGTTGTTCTCAATCTCTATCCGCTGAAGGCGCGCAAGCCGCAGACGCTGGCCGATGTCGAAGATCGCATGCACGAGCTGAGCTTCGGCAATCACCTGCGTCAGGACCGCAGGGCTGCCGAGCGCATCAACGATCTGATCGAGACGATCGAACAATTGGCCGAACGGGTGCCACCGGAAGCGATCGGCCCGGATCTGCGATTGCGGATCGACCGTGCACGGCGCTGCAAGTCGATCCGCATCGTCGATATCGATGTGCAGGGCGCTCAGGACGTCGGCGGAGTGCCTGCCGGACAGCACTCCACCGACGGCCAGTTCGGCTTGCGCGATTTCTCCCGTGACACGGTCCGCCGCCGCCGCGAAGAGGGCTACCGGATCGCGCGCACCTGCTTGTCTCCAATTTTCGCAAGTTTCAGACTAGCATCTCAGCAGCAACCTCACATGGCCCATTAAGGCCGCCTGGAGCCGCCATGCCCGCCAAAATTTCCCGCTCGGTTTACGCCGGTATGTTCGGTCCGACGACCGGCGACCGGGTACGCCTCGCCGACACCGACATCATCATCGAGATCGAGAAGGACTTCACGATTTATGGCGAGGAGGTGAAATTCGGCGGCGGTAAGGTCATCCGAGATGGCATGGGCCAGTCTCAGGTGACGAACCGGCAGGGTGCGGTCGACACCGTGATCACAAATGCGCTGATCCTGGATCACTGGGGAATCGTGAAAGCCGACGTCGCCCTTAAGGATGGAAAGATTCATGCGATCGGCAAGGCGGGCAATCCCGATGTGCAGCCGGGCGTGACCATCGTCATCGGCCCCGGCACCGAAGTGATCGCGGGCGAGGGCAAGATCCTCACCGCCGGCGGATTCGACACGCATATTCACTTCATCTGCCCGCAGCAGGTGGACGACGCGCTGATGTCCGGCGTGACCTCGCTGCTCGGGGGCGGCACCGGTCCGGCGCATGGCACGCTTGCGACCACCTGTACTCCGGGACCGTGGCATATTGCGCGTATGATTCAGGCTGCGGATGCGTTTCCGATCAATCTCGGATTCACCGGGAAAGGCAATGCGTCAAAGCCGGCCGCGCTCGAGGAGATGGTCAAGGGTGGTGCCTGCGCGCTCAAGCTGCACGAGGACTGGGGCACCACACCGGCCGCGATCGACAATTGCCTGAGCGTCGCGGACGATCACGACGTCCAGGTGATGATCCATTCGGACACGCTAAATGAAAGCGGATTCGTCGAAGATACCATCAAGGCCTTCAAGGGCCGCACCATTCACGCCTTCCATACCGAAGGTGCCGGAGGCGGCCATGCGCCGGACATCATGAAGGTGGCCGGGCTTAAGAACGTTTTGCCGTCCTCGACCAACCCGACGCGGCCTTTCACGAAGAACACCATCGACGAGCATCTCGACATGCTGATGGTGTGCCACCATCTCGATCCGTCGATCGCGGAGGACCTCGCCTTTGCCGAAAGCCGGATCCGTAAGGAGACGATTGCCGCGGAAGACATTCTGCACGACATCGGTGCGCTGTCGATGATGTCATCGGACAGTCAGGCCATGGGCCGGATCGGCGAAGTGATCATCCGCACCTGGCAGACCGCCGACAAGATGAAGCGGCAGCGCGGCCGGCTGAAGGAGGAGAAGGGCGATAACGATAACGTACGCGCCAAGCGCTATATCGCCAAATACACCATCAATCCTGCGATCGCGCATGGCGTGTCGCATATCATCGGCTCGATCGAGAAGGGCAAGATGGCCGACCTCGTGCTGTGGTCGCCGGCTTTCTTCGGCGTGAAGCCGGACATCATCATCAAGGGCGGCACCATCGTAGCCGCGCTGATGGGCGATCCGAATGCGTCGATCCCGACACCGCAGCCGGTGCATTACCGGCCGATGTTCGGCGCGTTCGGGCGTGCGCTGACGGCGTCGTCGGTCGTGTTCACGTCGAAGGCTGCCGTGCGGGCCGGGTTGGGGCGCAAGCTCGGGATTCAGAAGGAGCTCGTCGCCGTGAAAAATACCCGCGGCGGCATCTCAAAAAAGAGCATGATCCATAACGGCGCGACGCCGAAGCTCGAGATCGATGCTGAGACTTATGAGGTGCGGGCAGACGGTGAGCTTCTGACCTGCGAGCCGGCCGACGTGGTACCGATGGCGCAAAGGTACTTTTTGTTTTGAGAGAGTCCTGTCCTTGCCCGCGAGAGCGGGCAATCCATAAACGGCAGCGCGTACAGGATGCCCCGCCTGCGCGGGGCATGACATTCTGATAGGCTCGAATTATGCGCCGCGTTTCCACCATCGCCCCCGCCGGCACCTTCGATGGTGCGACCGCTATCGATCGCGTCACGCTCGATGCCGACGATCGGCAGCGCCGCCGCATCGTTTTGACCGGCGAGAAAGGCACCCGCGTGCTGCTCGATTTCGACAGGCCGGTGACGCTGCATGACGGCGACGGGCTTGTGCTGGAGGATGGCTCGGTCGTGCTGGTTTGCGGCATGCCCGAGCCACTGGCTGAGATCGTTGCACCGTCGCCCCGCGATTTCGTGCGCATCGCCTGGCATCTCGGCAATCGCCATACCGATGTGCAGATCGCAGGGCAACGCATTCGCATCCGGCGCGATCACGTGCTGGAGGAGATGCTGCGCGGGCTCGGCGCCACGGTCACGTCCGTCGAAGCGCCTTTCGACCCGCAAGCGACCGTACCGCACAGTCACGATCATCCGCATGGCCATGAGCACCATCATCACGGTCATGCCCATGGCCGCGGTCATAGCCATCACGGGCACGGTCATCACCGCCACGGCCACGACCATGAGCGGTAAGCGCAGGACTGTGCCCCTGGTGAAGGGCCGTGATGAACACAAGCGGTCCGCTCCGGCTGTTCCCGCCGACCCATCTCCCGCCGCCTTGTACCGGCTCATGGCGTGGCTCTCGCCGTCCTTTCCGGTCGGCGCTTTTTCCTATTCCAGCGGCATCGAATGGGCGGTGGAGACGGCTGACATCCGCGACGCCACGACGCTGACCGATTGGCTGTCGCTGATGATGAGCGATGGCGCAGGATATTGTGATGCCGTTCTGTTTGCGCAGACCCACCGCGCCGTCAGCGCCAACGACATGAACGCTCTTCGCGCCGCAGCCGAACTCGCCGCCGCATTTTCCCCATCCAAGGAGCGGCATCTGGAAACCACGGCGCAAGGCCGGGCCTTCCGCGAGGCCATTCGCGGCGCCTGGCCATGCCAGGCGATCGACATGCTGGATGCAGCCTGGGACGGAGCGCTCGCTTATCCGGTCGCGGTCGGCGCCACCTGCGCAGGACACGAAATTGCCCTGGATATTGCGTTGCCCGCATTCCTGCATGCGATTGCCGCCAACTGGATTTCCGCAGGCGTGCGGCTGATTCCGCTCGGCCAGACCGACGGGCAGCGGGTGCTCGCAGCGATGGAGCCTGTCATTACCGCCACGGTAACGCGAGCGCTCGGTGCATCGCTCGACGATATCGGTGGCGCGGCGTTGCGTGCCGATCTCGCCTCGATGCGGCATGAGACGCAATATACGAGGCTGTTCAGGAGCTAGCTGGTTATTCAGCGGGTTCGGGGCGCGCCGGAGAATGACGACGGAGAAGATAGCGATGAAAAATCCCAATGGTCCCCTGCGGGTCGGTGTCGGCGGCCCGGTCGGTTCCGGCAAGACCGCGCTGATGGACCTGCTGTGCAAGCGCTTGCGCGACCGCTACGACATCGCCGCGATTACGAACGACATCTACACCAAGTGGGATGCCGAATATCTGGTGCGCTCAGGAGCGCTTGCGCCGGAACGGATCGCGGGCGTCGAGACCGGCGGCTGCCCGCATACCGCAATCCGCGAGGATGCGTCGATCAATCTGGCGGCTGTGGCCGACATGCGCAAGCGTTTCCCCGATCTCGATCTTGTGCTGATCGAGTCGGGTGGCGACAACCTCGCCGCGACCTTCTCGCCGGAACTGGCCGATCTCACGATCTATGTGATCGACGTGGCCGCGGGCGAGAAAATCCCGTCGAAGGGTGGCCCCGGCATCACGCGCTCCGACCTTCTCGTCATCAACAAGATCGATCTTGCGCCCTATGTCGGTGCTTCGCTCGAAGTGATGGAGCGCGATGCGAAGAGGATGCGGGGGCAGCGGCCGTTTGTGTTCGCCAATATGCGCGAAGGCAAGGGCGTGGACGAAATCGCCCGCTTCATTGAGGAGAAAGGCGGGCTGGGGCATTAGACACACCATATGCCGGATATGCCCGCCATGCGTGGACATGGCCGTCGAAGACGGCGTCAAGGGACGCCTATTGACCCGGGTATCCATCTTCGGCGTAAGAATGCAGTCGAATCAATCGATGGATTGCGGGCCGAACCCGGCAATGACGCCGCCTGATGGCACTTTCTCCACCCATCGCGTCTCTCCTCAGGCAATTCCATGCGCGCAAGCCCGTGCGCATCTGGTCGCTGATCGTCACGCTCTACGGTGACGCGATCGTGCCGCGCGGCGGATCGATCTGGATCGGCTCGCTGATCGAAATCATGGCGCTGTTCGGAATCGATCCGGGTCATGTGCGGACCGCGGTGTCGCGGCTGTCGTCGGATGGCTGGCTCGCCAGCACCAAGCGGGGCCGCGCGAGCTATTACCGGCTGACCAAGAGCGGCGAGGCGGAGTTTCTGCAGGCAACGCAGCGCATCTATTCCGGCATCCCGGTCGTGCAGGGCGGCATGCAGGTGGCGGTCATTGGACCTGCCGCACATGATCCCGCAGGTTTGCGCGCCGCTCTGCAGGCCGCCGGCTATGCGGCAGTGTCGCCGGTCATTCATGTCGGCTTCGGGACGGTGCCCGCCGATCTTGGCGCCGGGGAGGGTCTGTTCGTGATGACGCCGCGGCCCGAGGACCGCCGTGCGCTTGCGGCGGCTGCGTTCCGGACTGACGACGTCTCGCAGGGCTATCGCGATTTTATTGCTCAATTTGCGCCGCTGGCGGCCGCTGCCGAGAGCAGGGCGCCGGGCGAGGAGGACGCACTGGTTGCCCGGACACTCCTGATCCATGCTTTCCGGCGTGTGGTATTGCGCGATCCGGGGCTGCCGGCGGAGCTTCTGCCGTCAGACTGGCAGGGGGAGGCGGCTCGCGCGCTCGCGGCCCGGATTTACGCCCTGGTGGCGGGTCCGTCGGAGAGGTTTCTCGATCGCGCTGCGCAGAATGAGAACGGTCATTTGCCGCCGCCAACAACCTCTTTCCACAAGCGATTTGCCATATGAATCAAGATGATGGGGAATGCGCCGGTAAATATTACGGAAAATGTTGACGTTAGAATATTTTGTAATATTATAAGTCTTATCAAGACCGAAGATCGGGCGTAACCCGGCTCAGGCGGACACGGCGAATTACGTCCTTCGAGGAAACGCACGATGTACACGCAATCGCTCAATACGCGCGAAGCGCATGCGGTCGAGGATCCGGTCCGCGAGGCGCGCTTCCAGGCGCGGATCGATGCCGAAGAAAAGATCGAGCCGAACGACTGGATGCCGGAGGGCTATCGCAAGACGCTGGTGCGGCAGATTGCGCAGCACGCGCATTCCGAGATTGTCGGTATGCACCCCGAAGGCAACTGGATCACCCGCGCGCCCTCGCTCAAACGCAAGGCCGCACTTCTTGCGAAGGTACAGGACGAGGGCGGGCACGGCGCCTACCTCTACGCCGCGGCAGAGACTCTCGGCGTGTCGCGCGAAGAACTGGTCGCCCAACTGCTCGCGGGCAAACAGAAATATTCCTCGATCTTCAATTATCCGACGCTGACCTGGGCGGACATCGGCATCATCGGCTGGCTGGTCGATGGTGCCGCGATCATGAACCAGATCCCGCTCTGCCGCTGCAGCTACGGCCCGTATGCGCGTGCGATGATCCGCATCTGCAAGGAAGAAAGCTTCCATCAGCGTCAGGGCTACGAGATCATGGTCGCGCTCTGCCGCGACGGTACGCCCGAACAGAAGGCGATGGCGCAGGACGCGCTGAACCGCTGGTGGTGGCCGGTGCTGATGATGTTCGGTCCGTCCGACAAGGACAGCCAGCACACCGACAAGTCGATGCGCTGGAAGATCAAGCGCTTCACCAACGACGAACTGCGCCAGAAATTCGTCGATGCCACTGTGCCGCAGGGCCATTATCTCGGGCTGACATTCCCGGACAAGGACCTGAAATTCAACGAAAAGACCGGCCACTGGGACTTTGGCGAGCCGGATTGGTCGGAGTTCAAGCGCGTGATTGCGGGCGACGGGCCCTGCAATCGTCAGCGCATGAAGCAGCGTCAGGATGCCACCAACAATGGCGCCTGGGTCCGTGAGGCGGCGCTTGCCTATGCGCAGAAGCGCAAGGCGCGGCGTGACGCGGCCATGCGTGAAGCAGCGGAGTAAGGGCCATGACCGAACCGAACATTCCGCTCTGGGAAGTCTTCATCCGCAGCCGCACTGGGCTTGCACATCGCCACGTCGGATCGGTGCATGCGGTCGATGCCGAGATGGCGCTGCAGAATGCGCGCGATGTTTATACGCGGCGCGGCGAGGGGCTGTCGATCTGGGTGGTGCCGTCCTCCGCAATCACCGCCAGCGATCCGGCCGACAAGGATACGCTGTTCGAGCCGACCGCATCGAAAATCTACCGGCATCCGACCTTCTACGAGGTGCCGGAGGAAGTCGGGCATATGTGATCCGGGCCTCATGGTTCGAGACGCGATGCTTCGCATCGCTCTTCACCATGAGAGCAAAATTTCAGTTGCTCATCCAAAGGAGCCGGGCGAGTCCGGCGCCTTTAAGGATGAAGGGCCGAGGCGTCGATGACCGAAACTCCGCTTTTTGCCTACACGTTGCGGCTTGCCGACAACGCGCTGATCTTGGGCCACCGGGTGTCTGAATGGGTCGGCCATGCGCCGGTACTGGAAGAAGATCTTGCGCTCGGCAATCTCGCGCTCGATCTGATCGGGCAGGCGCGTTCGTTCTACACTTATGCGGGCGAGGTCGAAGGCAAGGGCCGCGATGAGGACGCGCTTGCCTATCTGCGCGATGCGCCGGCATGGCGCAATGTGCTGCTTGTGGAGCAACCAAACGGCGATTTCGCGCAGACCATCGTGCGGCATCTGCTCTATTCCGCCTACGCCCATCCCTATTTCGAGGAATTGTCGCGTTCGAAGGACGAAACGCTTGCGGCCATCGCGGCCAAAGCTGTGAAGGAAATGGCCTATCACGTCCGCCATGCCGGCGAATGGACGATCCGTCTTGGCGACGGCACCGAAGAGAGCCATCGCCGAGCGCAGAACGCACTCGACGAGTTGTGGCCGTTCACCGGCGAATTGTTCGAGGTCGATCAGATCGAGCGCGCACTGATCGAGGCCGGCATTGCCGTGGACCCGGCAAGCATCAAGGCGCGCTGGTCCAGGACGCTCGACCATGTCCTTGACGAGGCGACGCTCACCCGCCCGCGCGACGGCTATATGCAGAGCGGCGGCCGCAGCGGCCGGCACTCCGAGCATCTGGGCTATATCCTGGCCGAGCTGCAATTCCTGCAGCGCACCTATCCCGGAGCGAAGTGGTGACGGCGGCGGTTACCACGATTGACGCCCGCGAGCAGATTGCACGCGCCTGGAAGGCAGCGGAAACCGTAGCCGATCCGGAAATCCCGGTGCTGTCGATCGCCGATCTCGGCGTGCTGCGCGATATCCAGATCGTGGACGGATTCATCGAGGCGACGATCACGCCAACCTATTCCGGCTGCCCGGCGATGAACCTGATCGCACTGAACCTCGAACTTGCACTCGAAGAAGCCGGCTTTCATATGCCGCGGATCAAGACCGTGCTGTCGCCGGCCTGGACCACGGACTGGATGACCGAAGCCGGCAAGAACAAGCTTCGCGAATACGGGATCGCGCCGCCGGCCGGCAAGGCGTCGCGCCGCGCGCTGTTTGGCGAGGAGGAAGTCGTTTGCCCGCATTGCGGCTCGTCGAGCACCGAACGCATCTCCGAATTCGGCTCCACCGCATGCAAGGCGCTGTGGCGTTGCAAGGCCTGCGCCGAACCATTCGACTACTTCAAGTGCATATGAGGCTGCCATGGCCGTCGCATTCCACAAGTTGAAAGTCGCGGATGTCCGGCGAGAGACGCCCGACGCGGTGTCGATTGCCTTTGCCGTGCCGCCTGAGCTCGCCGACGAATATCGCTTCCACCCAGGCCAGCACCTGACGCTGCGCCGCGAATGCGACGGTCAGGACGTCCGGCGGTCCTATTCGATCTGCACCGGCCTCGACGATCGCGAATTGCGCGTTGCGGTGAAGAAGGTCGAAGGCGGCGTGTTCTCGACGCTATGCAACGAGGTTCTCCGGCCGGGAGACACGATTGACGTCATGACGCCGCAGGGCCGGTTCGGTGTCATGCCGGATCCGGCCACAGCGCGGAACTATCTCGCGATCGCCGCCGGATCGGGCATCACGCCGATTCTGTCGCTTTTGCGCAGCGTGCTCTCGCGTGAGCCGAACAGCCGCTTCATGCTGATCTACGGCAACCGCACCGCAAAGGACATCATCTTCAAGGAGGCGCTGGAAGACCTGAAGGATCGCTTCATAGGGCGCCTTGTGGTGCATCACGTGCTGTCACGCGAGCAGCAGGAGATCGAGCTGTTCAACGGGCGTATCGACGCAGGCAAAATCGAGGCGCTGCTGAAATCCTTCGCGTCGGCGAACCGGATCGATCACGCTTTCCTGTGCGGGCCCGGTGCCATGATCGAGGACGCCAAGGCGACGCTGATCCGCCTCGGCACGCCGCCCGGCAATGTCCACATCGAGTATTTCTCGACCGACGGAGTTCCAGTCACGCCCCGCCGGACGGCAGCAAAAGCGGCGGGAGAAGCGCCGGTCGCGCATGCGCATGTCACGTTGCACGGTTCGGTTTACGAAATTCCGATGCTGGACGGTGAAACCATCATCGATGCCGGCGAGCGCGCGGGGATCGAGCTGCCGTATTCCTGCCGGGGCGGCATGTGCTGCACCTGCCGGGCCAAGCTCGTGTCCGGCGAGGCCGAGATGGCGGTGAATTATTCGCTGGAGCCTTGGGAGAAAGAGGCCGGCTATGTGCTCACCTGCCAGGCACGGCCGCTGACGAAGGAGATCGTTGTCGATTACGACGAGGTCTAGGCGCGACGCCTGATCTTGGATTGCGCCGGCACTGAAAGCGCCTGCGCGCCTTCGATCAGCAGCGTGGTCGCAAGATCGGCATAGTCCTCGCGGCTCATGGTGCCGCCTTCGCGAAACCACATGTAATGCCAGTTCAGCATGCCGAACAGCGACATCGTCACGGGCTTCAGCAGCGTCTTGCTGCGGCCGATCGCAGGCAAAACCTGTGCGATGGCGTCGGCGAAGATCGCGACAAGGTCTCGCTCCATGCCAATCAGCACTTTTAGCCGCTCCGGCGGGAGCTTCGACATTTCGTTGATCTGGATCTTGTGCTTTTGATCGGCGTCGCGATAGGCGTCGAGCAGCGCGCCGACCAGCGCCCGCAAGCGCTCGCGCGGATGCAATGACGTGTCGACCGCAATCGTCGCGTCCAGCAATTCCTGCAAATGAGCGCTCAGGATATCGAACAGCAGCGTCTCCTTGCTGGCATAATAATGATAGAGCAGGGCCTTCGAGACACCGCAGGCTGCCGCAACCTCAGCCATTGACGTGCGATCGTAGCCATTCTGCGCAAACAGGGCTGCGGATCGGTCGAGGATCGCGCGGCGCTTGATGTCGTGATCGGCTGAGCGGGGGCGGGCCATCAGCTTTTCGGCCGCTTGTCGATTACGCGGCGCGCCTTGCCGGCGGAGCGTTCCACCGAACCGGGATCGCCAACCACGACCTTGATGCCGATACCGATATTATTGCGGATATGCGCGGAGAGCGCAGCCGCTTCCGCCGCGCGATCGGCCTCGCCATGCAGCTCCGGCCGTGCCTCGACGAACAGTGTTGCCACGTCGAGCCGGTCCTCGCGTGTCAGTTCGATCAGGTAATGCGGCGACAGCCCCTGGCAGCGCAGGAGCAACTCCTCGATCTGGGTGGGGAATACGTTGACGCCGCGGATGATCATCATGTCGTCGGACCGGCCGGTGACCTTCTCCATGCGCCGGTGCGTTCGTGCGGTGCCGGGGAGCAGCCGCGTCAGATCGCGGGTGCGATAGCGGATCACCGGCAGGCCTTCCTTGGTCAGCGTGGTGAAGACCAGCTCGCCCTTCTCGCCGTCCGGCAACGGCTTGCCGCTCTCCGGGTCGATGACCTCCGGGTAGAAGTGGTCTTCCCAGATATGCAGACCGTCTTTGGTCTCAACGCATTCGTTGGCGACGCCTGGTCCCATCACCTCGGACAGGCCGAAGATGTCGACCGCGTCCATGGCAAACGCTTCTTCGATCTCGGCGCGCATCTGGTTGGTCCAGGGCTCGGCGCCGAAAATACCGATCGAGAGCGAGCTTTCGCGCGGGTCGATACCCTTGGCGCGGAATTCGTCGAGGATCGCGAGCATGTAGCTCGGCGTGACCATAATGATGTCCGGCCTGAAATCGCAGATCAGTTGCACCTGGCGCTCGGTCATGCCGCCGGAGACCGGGATTACGGCGCAGCCCAGCCGCTCTGCGCCGTAATGCGCGCCGAGCCCGCCGGTGAACAGGCCGTAGCCATAGGCGACGTGCACCTTCATGCCCGGCCGTCCGCCCGAAGCCCGGATCGAGCGCGCCATCAGGTTGGCCCAGTTGTCGATATCACGCTGTGTGTAGCCAACCACAGTCGGCTTGCCGGTAGTACCGGATGACGCGTGGATGCGGACGATCTTGTCCTGCGGTACAGCGAACATACCGAACGGGTAATTCTCTCGCAGGTCCGCCTTGGTGGTGAACGGAAATTTGGCCAGGTCTTCGAGCCGTTTGAAGTCTGACGGGCTCACGCCGGCGGCGTCGAACTTTTTCCGGTATGCCTCGACATTATCGTAGGCGTGCTTCAGCGACCAGGCGAGACGCTCGGTCTGCAACGCGGTGATTTCGTCACGCGAAGCGGTTTCGATCGGCTCAAGTCCGTAGGGCTTGTAGGATGCATCGACCATGGCTCTATGCCTTTTCGGCAGGCAGCAATGTGCCTTCGATGGTGCGCGAATGACCGCGGAATTCGGCGATGACCGTGCCGTCCTCGCGCGTGACTGTGATGTCGTAGATGCCGGACCGGCCCGACCGGTTGCGTTCGACGCCTTTCGCGATCAGGCGGTCGCCAAGTTTCCCTGGCGCGAGGAAGGTGATTGCGCATTGCTGAGCGACGGTGCGCTGGTTGTAGGTGTTGCAGGCGAAGGCGAAGGTTGAATCGGCCAGCGTGAAAATGAAGCCGCCATGCGCGATATTGTGGCCGTTCACCATCGCCTCGGTGATGGTCATGGCGAGCACGGCGCGGCCGGGCTCGACCGAGATCAGTTGCATCCCGAGGCCCTTGCTCGCGGAATCCTCAGCCCACATCGCCTCGGCACAGGCGCGTGCGATTTCACCGGCATCCATGATCAAGACCCTTTTTCGCCAGTGAATTTGGGACTGCGCTTCTCCATGAAGGCTCTCACGCCTTCGGCGTAGTCCGGGCTGGTGCCGGCGCTGCGCTGCAAATCGCGCTCGAGGTCGAGCTGCGTCGAGAGATCGTTGGTCTCGGCGGCGTCGAGCGCACGCTTGATCAGCGACAACCCATAGGTCGGCCCGACCGCGAAACGTTGGCACAATTCGTTCGCAGCGCCGATCAGTTCGTCATCGGGAACGCATTTCCAGATCAGGCCCCAGTTCTCGGCTGTCTCTGCAGGCAGTGGATCGGCAAGCAGCGCAAGCCCGCGCGCGCGCGCGGGACCGACCAGCCGAGGCAGGAACCACGTCCCGCCCGAATCGGGCACGAGGCCGATTTTTGAAAAAGCCTGCAGGAAGGTCGCAGATTTGGCTGCCAGCACGATGTCGCAGGCGAGCGCGATATTGGCGCCGGCACCGGCCGCGACGCCGTTGACGGCGGCGACAATGGGGAAGGGCAGCGCGCGCAGTCTACGGATCAGCGGATTGTAA
This sequence comes from Pseudomonadota bacterium, assembly GCA_049324435.1. Taxonomy (GTDB): domain Bacteria; phylum Pseudomonadota; class Alphaproteobacteria; order Rhizobiales; family Xanthobacteraceae; genus Pseudorhodoplanes. Next base: position 50,430 of record JBMOOQ010000003.1, on the reverse strand, counting down.
TATTGCTCAAGCGTGACCCCGAGTACGATCTTTTCGCCGGGCTTGGCGAGCCGGTCATTCAGGTCTTGTCCGGCGCAGAAGCCACGGCCAGCACCGGTAATCATCAGCGCGCGGCAGGCTGGATCGTTTTCCGCATCGTCGAGCGCTTTTTTCAGCGCGACATGCATGTCTTCTGTGAACGAATTCAGCCGCTGCGGCCGGTTCAGCGTGATGACGCGATAGCCTTCACGCACATCGACGAGAATGGAACTCTCGTCCATCGCATCTCCTCCCGATTCCCGGCGCATTGTTGCGCTCTGGCTCTCGTACACCGCGACGGCCACGCCATCTAGCGAAAGAGACTTGACTGACCGTCCGGTCGGATAATTAATATGGGGGCTATTCGGGTGTCAACGCGGCCGACGACGATAACGGCCGGCACATCCGCGGGAGGACGGCATGAATTTCTTCGAGGCGCATCGGGCGCGGCTCGAGCAGGCAGTCAACGCCTGCCGCACCCGCGTTTACTGGAGCGCGTTTCCCGAGACTGCCAGCGGCAAAATCTACGGCGAGACCGCGAAGGCGGACGGCGAAGCCGCGTTCAAGGCCCTCCTCAACAAGCCGTTCGACCTTGGGCAGAGCGGCTCGAAGCAGGTCGGCCGCGAGGTTTCGCCTTATGGCATCGCGCTCGGCATCACTTATCCGGCCGCTGATCCGGACTCGCTGGTCGAAACATCGATGAAGGCGGGCGAGACCTGGGGGCGTGCCTCGATCGAGGACCGCACCGGCGTCTGTCTTGAGATCGTCGATCGCCTGAACAAGCAGAGCTTCCTCATCGCCAATGCGGCGATGCATACGACCGGCCAGGCTTTCATGATGGCGTTTCAGGCGGCGGGTCCGCACGCGCAGGACCGCGCGCTGGAAGCCATCGCCTACGCTTATGACGAAATGACCCGTGTCCCGCGCGAAGTGAGCTGGACCAAGCCGCAGGGCAAGGGCGAACCGATTGTGCTCGACAAAGTATTCCGCATCGTGCCGCGCGGCGTCTCGCTCGTCATTGGCTGTGCGACCTTCCCAACCTGGAACGGCTACCCTGCGATCTTCGCAAGCCTTGCCACCGGAAACAGCGTGATCGTCAAGCCGCATCCGGGCGCGATCCTGCCGCTCGCGATCACCGTAAAGACCGGCCGCGACGTGCTGAAGCAGGCAGGCTTCGATCCGGATGTGCTGATGCTGGCGCCCGACGAATCCGACACGCCCATCACGCAGGACCTCGCGGCGCATCCGGGCGTGGCAATCGTCGATTTCACCGGCTCGCCGGCCTTCGGACAGTGGGTGCGCGAGAATGCTGCAACCGATCTGGTATTCACCGAGGAGGCGGGGATCAATTCCATCGTCATCGATTCGACGGATGATTTCCGCGGCATGTGTTCCAACATCGCGTTCTCGCTATCGCTTTATTCGGGGCAGATGTGTACCGCGCCGCAGAACATCTTCGTGCCGGCCGGTGGGATCGAGACCAATGACGGACACAAGAGCTACGACGAGGTTGCGTCCGGCATCGCGGCGGCCATCGACAAGCTGCTCGGCGATCCGGACCGCGCGGCCGGCATTCTCGGCACGGTGCAGAACGAAGCGACCACGAAACGCGTCGCCGACGCGCGCAAGCTCGGCCACATCGTGCGCGACTCAAAGCCGGTTCCGGTCGCGGGATTCGACAATGCACGGACGGCATCGCCGCTGCTCCTGGCCGTGGAAGCGAAAGATGACCGCGCCTGGGGCGAGGAGCGGTTCGGGCCGATCGCGTTTGTAATCCGCACCGGATCGACCGAGGAATCGATCGCGCTCGCCTCGCAATCGGCGCGGCGAAAGGGCGCGATCACGGCGTCGCTTTATTCTACGCGCGACAAGGTGATCGACACGGCCGCCGACGCCTTCGCGCGCGCAGGTGTCGCATTGTCGGTGAACCTGACCGGCGGCATTTATGTCAATCAATCGGCGGCGTTCTCCGACTATCACGTGTCGGGCGCCAACCCGGCCGGCAATGCCTGCCTGACCGACTCGGCCTTCGTGGCCAATCGTTTTCGCGTCGCTCCGATGCGGCGCCAAAAAGCAGCTTGAGGACAAAAAATCTCAAAGAGAACGTACAAGGGAGGATAAGCATGAAGCTTCCAACGAAATTGCTCGCGAGTGCGGCGGCCATGGCGCTGTCTGTCACATTCGCGCAGGCGCAGCAGGCCCCGATCAAGATCGGTGCGGTGCTGTCCGCAACCGGCGGTGCATCGTTCCTCGGCGATCCCGAGAAGAAGACCCTCGAAATCTACGTCGCCGACATCAATGCCAAGGGCGGAATCAACGGCCGCAAGGTCGAGGCCATCATCTATGACGATGCCTCGAATCCGAACAATGCGCGCACCTTCGCCACCCGCCTGATCGAGCAGGACAAGGTCGACGCGCTGCTCGCGGGATCGACGACCGCCAGCACCATGGCAATCATACCGCTTGCCGAGGAAGCGCAAATCCCGCTGATCAATTTTGCCGGCGCGGTGCAGGCGGTTCATCCCGTCAAGAAGTGGAACTTCAAGACGCCGCATACCGATCTCATGGCCTGCGAGAAAATCTTCGAGGACATGAAGAAGCGTAATCTCACGAAAATCGCCATGATTTCCGGTGCCGACGCGTTCGGCAAATCGATGCGGGACCAGTGCCTGACCGTGAACAAGAAATACGGGATCGAGATCCTGCACGAGGAAACCTATCAGCCCGCGGACAACGACATGACCGCGCAGCTCACCAACATCAAGAACAAGGCCGGCGTGCAGGCCGTGGTCAATCCTGGCTTCGGGCAGGGTCCGGCTATCGTGACCCGCAACTACAAGCAGCTCGGGATTCCGTTCCCGCTCTATCAAAGCCATGGTGTGGGCACGAAGCAGTTCATCGAGCTTGCCACCCCGGCTGCGGCCGAGGGTGTGCGGCTGCCCGCTGCGGCACTGCTGGTTGCGGACAAGCTGCCAGACAACGATCCGCAGAAGAAGGTCGTGATGGATTACAAGAAGACCTACGAAAGCAAGACCGGCCAGCCGGTCTCGACCTTCGGTGGCCACATGTATGATGGCCTGATGATTCTGGTCGAGGCGATCAAGCGGGCCGGCACGACCGACAAGGCCAAGGTTCGCGATGAGATCGAGAAGACCAAGGGCTTTGTCGGTACCGGCGGTGTGGTCAACATGTCGCCGACCGATCACATGGGTCTCGATCTGTCGGCGTTCCGGATGCTGGAGATCAGGAACGGCGACTGGACGCTGGTGAACTGACTCGTAAGCTCTCGACCGAGGCAAGGCGCCTCTTCTTCCCTCCCCACGCGAGCGAAGCGAGCGGCGGGGAGGGGAGAGTCGCTTGCGCTTGGGGAATAAGTTATGCCCGAATTTCTCCAGTTCACCTTTTCCGGCCTGACGGTCGGCGCGATTTATGCGCTGGTCGCGCTCGGCTTCACGCTGATCTACAACGCCTCCGATGTCATTAATTTCGCCCAGGGCGAATTCGTGATGATCGGCGGCATGGTGACGTTCTTTGCGGTTGCTGCCGGGATCCCGCTTCCGGTTGCGGCATTGATCGCGCTCGTGACCGCTGTCATCGTCGGCGTGCTGCTGCATCAACTCGCCATCGAGCCCGCCAAAGGCGCATCCCCCGTTACGCTGATCATCATCACCATCGGCGCCTCAATCTTTTTGCGCGGGGTCGCTGCGGTTCTTTTCGACAAGAACTACCACTCCTATCCCGCGTTTCTCGGCTCCGAGCCGATCCGGATCGGCGGTGCGACGCTTCTGCCGCAAAGCCTGATCGTACTCTCCGGCACGCTTGCGATTGTGATCGGGCTCTGGGCGCTCTCGACCAAAACCATGATTGGCAAGGCGATGACCGCAACGGCCGCCAATCGCCTTGCCGCGCGGCTCGTCGGGATCAACACCGCGGCAATTGTCGGCGTGTCCTTTGCGATCTCGGCCGCGATCGGCGCCATCGGCGGCATTCTGGTGACGCCGATCACCCTGACGAATTATGAAGTCGGCACGCTGCTCGCGCTCAAGGGTTTCGCCGCAGCGATGCTTGGCGGCATGGGCAATCCGCTCGGCGCCGTGGTCGGCGGTCTGATCGTCGGTCTGCTTGAGACCTACGGTGCCGGCTACATCTCGTCGGCCTACAAGGACGCGGTCGCCTTTCTGGTCATTCTCGGCGTCTTGTTCGTGATGCCGCAGGGCCTGTTCGGCAAAGCCAGCATCGAGCGCGTGTGATATGCAGGGCTTCTGGCGCACCTATGGCGTTGTGCTGATCGTGGCTGCGATCGTGGCCGCACTGCCGTTTGCGGTGACGTCGACCTTCTATCTGCGGATCGGCGCGCTCGTTTTCATCTTCAGCCTTGCCGTGCTCGGCATCAATCTGCTGATGGGATTTGCCGGGCAGGTCAGCCTGGGCCATGCCGGCTTTTTCGGAATCGGCGCCTATGCCGTTGCGGTGCTGCCGACCCATTTTGCCGTGCCGTCATGGATCGCGTTGATAGCCGGCGTCGTGGTTGCGGGCGTGCTCGCATTCCTCATCGGGCGCCCGATTCTCAAGCTGAAGGGACATTATCTCGCGGTCGCCACCCTCGGCATGGGCATCCTGATCGCAATGGTGTTCACCAACGAGGCGCGCTTCACCGGCGGTCCGGACGGCATGCCGGTGCCGCGGCTGGAGCTGTTCGGCTGGCGGGCCCGCGGTTCGGAGGCGTGGTACTGGATTTCGGGCGTGACGCTGGTTCTGGCAGCGCTCCTTGCAGTGAACCTGATCGATTCCCCCACCGGCCGCGCGCTGCGGGCGATTCATGACAGCGAAGTCGCCTCGCGCGTGCTCGGCATCGATGTCGCGCGCTACAAGCTGATTGCATTCGTACTGTCCGCGATCTACGCGGCGATTGCCGGCGCCTATCTCGCGCTGTTCGATGGCCTTGTCACGCCGGCGACCGCGGGGTTCCTGCGCTCGATCGAGTTCGTCACCATGGCGGTGCTCGGCGGCCTCGGCTCCATTCTCGGCAGCATTGTCGGTGCGGCGCTGCTGACGATCCTGCCGCAAATGCTGACCGTGTTCCACGACTACGAGCATATCGCGCTCGGTGCGATCATGATCGTGTTCATGATCTTCCTGCGCGCGGGCATCGTACCGAGCCTCGCCAGCCTGTTCCGGCGGAGTCCGTCATGAGCGTGCTCGCAACCGATGGCATCGGCATCGATTTCGGCGGTGTGCGCGCCGTGGACAATGTTTCCCTCTCCGTCAATCAGGGCGAAATCTTCGCAATCATCGGCCCGAACGGTGCCGGAAAGACCACGCTGTTCAACATGATCTCGGGGCTTTATCAGGCACCGCGCGGCAAGGTCATGCTGGAGGGCCAGGACGTCACCAATCTGCCGGCGCATGTTCTGGCACAGCGCGGACTGTCGCGCACCTTCCAGAACCTGCAGATCTTCTTCCGGATGACCGCGCTGGAAAACGTGATGGTCGGACGTCACCTGCACGAAAACCGCAACGTGCTGGCGCATTTGTTCCGGCTGCCGAGCGTTGTGGCGCAAAATCGCGCGTCGCGAAAGCGAGCCGAAGAACTGTTAGCGCTGGTCGGGCTCAGCGAGATCGGCAACCGGCCTGCCGGAGAATTGCCTTATGGCGCGCTGAAGCGGCTGGAGATCGCGCGCGCGCTCGCAGCCGAACCGAAGGTGCTGCTGCTCGATGAACCCGCCGCCGGCTGCAATGCGGTCGAGACCGCTGAGGTCGACGCGGTCATTCAGAAGATCGCGGCTCAAGGTATCACGGTGGTGCTGGTCGAGCACGACATGAAGCTCGTCATGAAAATCTCGAGCCGCATCCATGTGCTCGATCAGGGCCGCACGCTCGCCGAAGGAACGGCGGCTGAGGTGCGCAGCAATCCGGCGGTCATCGCTGCCTATCTCGGTGCGCATGCGGGCGGGGAGGGAACGCATGCTCCACATTGACAATCTGTCGAGCCGTTACGGCCGCATTGAGGTGCTGCACGGGCTCTCGCTTGAAGTGAAGCAAGGGGAGATCGTCACTCTGGTCGGCAGCAACGGTGCGGGCAAGACCACGCTGCTGCGCGCGATTTCGGGTGTGCAGCCGATTTCCGGCGGATCGATCCGATTCCTCAACGAGCCGATCGATCGAGTCGCCCCGCATCTTCGCGTCGTGCGCGGCATCGCCCAGGTACCGGAAGGCCGTCAGGTGTTCGCGCCGCTTTCGGTCGAGGATAATCTCCGGCTGGGCTCATGGACGCGCAAGGACTCCGAAATCGCAACCGACATTCAGGGCGTCTACGCCACGTTCCCTGTGCTGGCGGAAAAGCGGGCGATCGCTGCGGGCTCTCTATCCGGCGGCCAGCAGCAGATGCTGGCCATGGGCCGCGCATTGATGGCGCGGCCGAAAATGCTGCTGCTCGACGAACCCTCGATGGGTCTCGCGCCTATTCTGGTGGAACAGATTTTCTCGATTGTGGCCGGCTTGAAGCGTCAGGGCATCACCGTTTTGCTGGTGGAGCAGAATGCCTATGCCGCATTGGCCATTGCCGACCGCGGTTACGTGCTCGAAACCGGCCGCATCTCCCACACCGGCACGGGGCGGGAATTGTTGAACGACCCGCGGGTGCGCGAAGCGTATCTGGGAGTATGATTGCGCTAACATCACCGCGAACTCCATCCCTCCCCCGCGTACGGAGCAGGAAAAGAAAGAGCTACCCGATCGGCAGCCGTGCATCGTCCTTCAGCGTCTCAAGAACGATGCTCGACTTCACCCGCTCCACGGCCTCGTGCGGCAGCAGCACATCATTGACCAGAGCTGACAGCGCCCGCAGGTCGGGCACGATGACCTTGAGCAGATAGTCGGAATCCCCGGTCAGCGCGTGGGTCTCCTGCACCATGGCAAGCGTCGCGACCAGATCGCGGAAACGGCGTGCGTTGTTGCGCGAGTGGGTGGCGAGCGCGACGAAGATGAAAACCGTGATGCCGAAGCCGAGCAGGGCCGGGTCGAGGTCGGCCCGGTAGCGACGGATCACGCCGGCCTGTTCGAGCCGCTGGCGGCGCCGCGAGCATTGTGACGGTGAGAGCCGGACCGCCTCGGCCAGTTCCTGATTGGTCAGCGTGCCGTTGTCCTGGAGCGCCGACAGGAGCTTCAGGTCGGCGTCGTCTATCATGATTGAATTGTGCGACATAGTCCTATCCAGTGCACAGAATGTGCGTAATATCACGTCATATCAAGCAATTTGCACGCAATTTGCGACGCTTTTGAGCCATCCTGTCGCACAGAAAAACACCACGCTTCCGCACAGGAGACCGCCATGGGTCCGTTCCCGCACGACGCGCCGGCCGCCACGATTTCCGACGTAAACCCGATGGGCACCGACGGCATCGAGTTCGTCGAATACGCCCATCCCGAACCCGAGAAGCTCGGCAAGCTGTTCGAGACCATGGGCTTCACCCTGGTCGCGAAGCATCGCTCCAAGAATGTGCAGCTCTGGCGCCAGGGCGATGTGAATTTCGTGGTGAATGCCGAGCCGGATTCGTTCGCGCAACGCTTCGCTGCGGAGCATGGGCCCTGCGCCTGCGCAATGGCGTTTCGCGTTGTCGATGCAAAGAAGGCTTATGAGCGTGCGCTGTCGCTCGGCGCGGAGCCCGGTGAAACCCGTGTCGGCCCGATGGAGCTCAACATTCCCGCGATCAAGGGCATCGGCGGCTCACTTCTCTATTTCGTCGATCGCTATGGCGAGAAGGGCTCGATCTGGGACGTCGATTTCGTCTGGACTGGCGAGCGCGATCCGAAGCCGGAAAAGGCCGGTCTCTATTATCTCGACCACCTGACCCACAATGTGCATCGCGGCCGGATGGATTACTGGGCCGGATGGTACCAGAAGCTGTTCAATTTCCGCGACATCCGCTTCTTCAATATCGAGGGCAAGCTGACCGGTCTCGTCTCGCGGGCGATGACCAGCCCCTGCGGCAAGATCCGCATCCCGATCAACGAGTCGCTCGACGACAAGTCGCAGATTGAGGAATACCTGCGCGAGTACAAGGGCGAAGGCATCCAGCATGTCGCGATGGGATGCCGCGACATCTACGAAAGCGTCGCGAAACTTGGCGCCAACGGGCTGCCCTTCATGCCGTCGCCGCCTGCAACATATTACGAAAAGGTCGATGCGCGGGTGCCCGGACATGGCGAGCCGCTGGATAAGCTGAAGGCGAGCGGAGTGCTCATCGACGGTGAAGGCGTCGTCGATGGCGGCATGACCAAGGTGCTGCTGCAGATTTTCTCCGGCACCGTATTGGGTCCGATTTTCTTCGAATTCATCCAGCGCAAGGGTGATGACGGATTCGGCGAGGGCAATTTCCGCGCGCTGTTCGAATCGATCGAGGAGGATCAGATAAGGCGCGGTGTGCTGAAGGCGGACGCGGCTTAGTCTAAACATTGCCGTCCGATGACTTTCTCCGTTCGTCACCGCGAAAGCGGGGATCCAAACGCAAGAGTTCTAAGTTTCCGCTTGGGCGGGAATGAGTGAAATATGGGGCTATTTCGTCACAAATACTTTGAGCAAATCGAGCACCTGTTCACGGACCTCAGCCCCGAGCTTTTCGGTTAGCCGTGCTTCGTGACGTGCCGCGAGTGCCTTCGCACGCTTCAGCAGCTTGTGCCCGTCCTTGGTCAATTGCAGGGCGTGCGTACGCCGGTCGGTCGGGGAGGGAAGGCGTTCGGTCAACCCGCGCTTCTGCAAATGGTCGAGCATATGAACAAGACGGGCGCGTTCGATTCCAAGCCGGTCGGCGAGTTCCGCCTGCGACAGTCCGGGATTGGCGCCGATCACCACCAGCACCGAATATTGCGCCGGCCGGATGTCGATCACGGCGAGGGTGCGGATGAAGTCCTGGAACACCCAGACCTGGGCGCGGCGCAATGAATAGCCGAGATGCGAAGTCAGGATGTCGAGGTCGATATCGCGCCGGTTCTTGCGGTCCCGGCGCAGCGCGACCGCGGCAGGGCCGTCAGCCATAGATCCTCCCAAACCTTCGTTTCAGGACGCGCGTTAAGGGGTCCTGGCAGAATTGTTGTTCTCAACACTGATTGTGCTATACAACAATCCAGTGTAACCGGAAATGGCGGTTGTGCGTGGGCGGATGCCGCACGCCTGGGCCATTGCAAGTCGGACGCAACAATAAGAAAAAGGGACCAACCAGGGTCCCTAAGGTCGGGGACCAGTCAGGGAGGAGTTACAAAATGTCCATCAAATCCCGTCTGCCGCGCGTCTCGCGCCGCACCTTCGCCGCCGGCCTCGGAGCCGCGGGCATCGTTGCGGGCACCGCGCCATTCACTATCGGGCGCGCCCAGGGTGCGCCGCTGAAGGTCGGCGTTTTGCTGCCGCGCTCGGGCTTCCAGGCCGGTATCGGCCAGGATTGCCAGCGCGGTGTCGATGTCGCGGCCGGTCTGCTGAAGGATGCCGGATTGCCGGCGCTGCAGATCATGAACGGGGATACTGAATCCGACGTTCAGATCGCCCGCGCCCAGGCGGAAAAGCTCATTAACGAAGGTGCGCAGCTTCTCGTCGGGGCCTTCGATTCCGGCCAGTCGACCGCGATTGCACAGGTCGCCGAGCAGCGCGGCATTCCGTTCGTGATCAACATCGCCGCAGCCCCGCCGATCACCGAGCAGGGCTACAAGTTCGTGTTCCGCAATTTCCCGGTTGCCGGCCGCATCCTGATGGACGCGTTCGAGAACCAGAAAGAGATTTTCGAACAGACCGGAAAGACTCCAAAGACAGTGACGCTTCTGCATGTCAACGACACCTTCGGCACCGCGATGCAGAAAGGAATGGCCGGCGTCCTCGAAAAGGTCCCGATGCCCTATAAGGTTGTCGAGACTATCGCCTACGATCCGAAGGCGCGCGATCTGTCGGTCGAAGTCGCCAAGGCCAAGGGTACCAAGTCCGATGCCTTGCTGGTGGTCAGCCGTCTGAACGACGCCATCCTGCTCACGCGCGAATTGATCAAGCAGCGCTGGGAGGGCATGGGCGTTCTCAGCATGGGCCCGGGCTGGTACGAGGATCAGTATCTCAAGACGCTTGGCAAGCTCGCCGACGGTCCGATCAGCTTCGTTCCCTGGTACGACCCGAACAAGAAGATGACCAAGGCGCTGATTGCGGCGCTCGCCAAGGCGCATCCGGGTGTGAATCTGAACACCAACCAGGTCTACACCTTCGAGGCCTTGCTGGTGGCTGCCGATGCCTACAAGCGGGCGGGCTCGGCCGATCCGAAGGCGCTCGCCGACGCGATCCGCACCACCAACATCACAGACAACGTCTCGCCCGGACCGGGCATCCAGTTCGACGCCAAGGGCCAGAACGACAAGCTGCGCAACTCCGCGATTCAGAATCGCGGCGGCAAGCTCGTCACCGTGGCGCCGAAGGGCGCGACCGACGCCAAGGTTGAGTGGCCGGCAACGCCCTACACCAAGCGCAGTTGAGGTCTCACCACCACACGAACAGCTCCGGCCGTGAACCGGCCGGAGCCTTTTGCCTCGCGGGATCGGGCACGGGATCGGGCACTTGCCAACCGAAATCTATTTCAATGTCGCGATCAGCGGTCTGCTGACCGGGCTGATCTACGGGCTGAGCGCGCTCGGGCTCTCGGTGATTTTCGGCGTCATCCGCATCGTGAATTTCGCGCACGGCGAAATCATGGTGATCGGCATGTTCATGACGCTGGTGATTTTCCGCAAGCTCGGGATCGACCCCTTGGTGGCGCTGCCGTTCGTTGCCGTCACGCTGTTCTGCTTCGGTTATCTGTTGCAGGACTGGGTGATCCGGCGCGTGGCGCATGTCGCCGATCATTTCCAGTTCCTGCTGATGGCGGCCATTGCGGTGATGCTGATCGCGTTGCCGCTGATGATTTTCGGGCCTGATGCGCAGGGGGTGCAGGTGTCCTATGCGCTCGTTTCCTTCCAGATCGGGCCGCTGATCATCGACAAGGTCCGCCTCTATGCCGGCATTGCGGCGCTGATCGGTTCGGCTGCGATGTTCGCATTCTTCAGATACACTGACACCGGCAAGGCAATCCGCGCCTGCGGCGACAATTACACCGGCGCGCTGGTGGTCGGGCTCAATGTCCGGCACCTGTTTGCGCTGACCTTCGCCATCGGCTGCGCCTGCCTGGGTGCTGCCGGCGCGATCCTGATCATGATCGTCGACGTGCATCCCTATCTTGGGCCGCCCTATACGCTGCTCGCCTTCATCATCGTGATCGTTGGCGGGATGGGCAGCCTGCCGGGGGCGTTGCTGGGCGGCATCCTGATCGGTGTGTCGGAGGCGCTCGCGGGCATCATTCTGCAGCCCTCGCTCAAGACTGCGTTCAGCTTCGGACTCCTGATCCTTGTCCTGCTGTTCCGGCCGCAGGGCCTTCTCGGCAAGGTGCAGCGATGAGCCGCCTGTTCGAAGGTGTGCCCGCGCACGGCCTCGTTCTGCTGGCGCTGTTCTCGGCGGCGCTGGTTGCAGCCCCCTATCTCGTCAGCAATTACGTGCTGAGCGTCCTGATCATCGTATTGTATTTCGCCTATGTCGGCCAGGCCTGGAATCTGATGATCGGCTTTGCCGGTGCGCTCTCGCTCGGCCACGCGCTGTTCGTCGGTATCGGCGCCTATGCGAGCGCCGCACTCTTCATCAAGTTCGGCATTCCACCGCTGATCGGCGTGTTCGTCTCGATCGCGCTTTCGATGCTGATGGGCTGCTTCATCGGCTATCTCGGTTTCCGCTTCTCGATCCACGGGGTGTATTTCGCGCTGCTGACCATCGCCTTTGCCGAATTCACCGGCATCATGGTCGATCACACCCGCTGGCTCGGCGGCACCGAAGGCCTGTTCCTGCCGGTGTCGAACCGCGACAGCGTCGATCTGATCAATCTGCGCGGGTCGCCGGTGATGTTCTATTACATCATCCTGACACTGACCGGATGCGCGCTCGTCCTCTGCCGTCTGCTGCTGAATTCCAAGCTCGGCTATTACTGGCAGGCGATCCGCGAGGATCAGCCGGCAGCAGAGGCCAGCGGCATCCATCTGTTCAAATACAAGATGATCGCGGTTGCGATTTCGTCCGGCATGACCGGTGTCGCCGGCGTCTGGTACGCGTTCTACTACAACAACCTGTTTGCTGAATCGACCTTCGGCACCAACCGCTCCATCGAGCTGATCCTCGGCACGATCGTCGGCGGCGTCGGCACGCTGTTCGGTCCGATCATCGGCGCGTTCCTGCTCACGCCGCTCGGCGAAATGCTGACCGGCCTCACCGAAGGCATGCGCATCGACGGTATCAAGCAGTTTTTCTGGGGCCTGTGCGTTGCCGTGATCGTGCTGTTCCGCCCGACCGGCGTCTGGCCCTGGATCGCGAGTGTGCTGCGTCTCGACCGCAACAACGATGGAGACCGCGCATGACGGCTGCGTCGCTCTCGGTCAGGGGCATTTCGAAAAGCTTCAGCGGCCTGCGCGCCGTCGAGAACGTGTCGTTCGACGTGGCGGCCGGTTCGATCCAGGCCCTGATCGGCCCGAACGGCGCCGGCAAGACCACCATCTTCAACATGATCGCGGGCGTGTTCCCGCCCGATACCGGCGACGTCCTGCTCGATGGCAAATCGCTGGTCGGCAAACGCCCGGATCAGATCTGCCATGCAGGGGTTGGCCGCACGTTCCAGATTGTGCGGCCCTTCAATGACCTCACCGTGCAGGAAAACGTCACGATCGGCGCTCTGGCCTGGACCGACGATGTCAAGGAAGCGCGCGATTACGCCAACAGCGTGCTCAGGCTGCTCGGCCTCGACGACAAGCGCCACGCCCGCCCGACAGGCATCACCTTGCCCGACCGGAAGTGCCTGGAAGTGGCGCGCGCGCTTGCGACCAAGCCGAAGATTCTCCTGCTCGACGAGGTGATGGCGGGGCTGCGTCCGACCGAGACCGACCGCATGGTCGGCGTGTTCCGCAAGCTCAACGATGAGACCGGCGTCACCATTCTTTTGATCGAGCATGTGATGCGCGCGGTCATGGCGCTGTCGCGTCACATCGTCGTGGTGAATTACGGCAAGGTGATCGCGGAAGGGACGCCGGAAGTCGTGACGCGCGATCCCGATGTGCTGGCCTGCTATCTCGGCGCGGAGGCCGTCCACTGATGCTGACGGTCGAAGCACTCGATGTATTCTATGGCGATGCGCAGGCGCTCGATGGCGTCTCGGTCGAGGTGCCGGAGGGCGCCATCGTCGCGATCGTCGGCGCCAACGGCGCCGGCAAGACTTCGCTGATCCGCACCATCGGCGGCATGGTCCGCCCGGCGCGCGGTACGATCCGCTTCCGCGGCCACGAGATCGCCGGCCTGCCGAGCTACAAGGTCTGCAACCTCGGCATCGGTCAGGTGGCGGAAGGACGCCAGATTTTCCCAAACCTTTCAGTTTCCGATAATCTCGACATGGGCGCGATGCTGCCGCGGGCGCGCGCGACGCGGGCCAAAAACCGAGACCGCGTGCTTGCGATGTTTCCCCGCCTGCATGAGCGGCTGGCGCAGGCAGCCGGAACGCTGTCCGGCGGTGAGCAGCAGATGCTGGCGATCGGACGCTGTCTGATGAGCGAGCCTGAACTGGTGATGTTTGACGAGCCGTCGCTCGGCCTTGCGCCCGCGCTCGTGCAGGATGTGCTGGCAACGATCCGCGACCTCAACCGCGAAGGGCTCACCTGCGTGCTGGTCGAGCAGAATGTCGCTGTCTCGCTGAAGCTTGCGAGCCGCGCCTATGTGCTGGAGAATGGGCGTATCACCCTAACCGGGACAGGCGACGAATTGCTCGCCGATGATCGCGTGCGCCAGGCCTATCTCGGGATGTAGGCGTCTACCGCCGCATCAGGGTGTTGAGTGCCGCGACACGGACCGTCAGCGGAGATTCCGGGAACAGGTTGCGCAGATAGCCAAGCGCCTGTGCGGCGGTCGAGGGCTGCTTTTCGACGAGCGCGTGCGCCATTGCACGCGCCAGCTGGGTTTCGCTCTGTCCGGTCATCTGGGCCGGGGCGAGGGTCACATCGCCGAATGCCTCCGGCTCACTGATGCGAACGGTCTTGCGGCTGGCGAGCGTGGTCATCAACGTCCTCACACGTAGTTCCTGATTTCCGGCCCGGCTGCCTAACGCCGCCATATCTGATTTGGTTCCGGTCTGGGAAGCCCCGGACTCGGATTTTTCGTCTTTGGATTCAACGATTTGCAGCAATTTTGCCGAGTCGCTGCGCGTTCCCGCAACCGGCATTTGACTAAGCGCGCCGCGCTCGGCAAATCCGCGTGCCACAGGCTATACGGAGGAAATGCATGAAGCTCTATTTTTCGCCCGGTGCGTGTTCGCTCGCGGTCAATATTGCATTGCGCGAGGCCGGTATCCCGTTCGAACTCGAGCGCGTCGACAACAAGGCCAAGGTGACGAAGAGCGGTGAAAACTTTTGGGAGGTGAATCCCAAGGGCGTCGTACCGGTGCTGAAGCTCAACAATGGCGAGACGCTGACCGAAGTGACGGCACTGCTCCAGTATGTCGTGGATCTGAAGCCGGGCGCCGGGCTGATGCCGAAGGCCGGCACGATGGATTATTATCGGGTCCTCGAATGGCTGAGCTTCATCGCCACAGAGCTGCACAAGCAGTTCACGCCATTGTTCAAGGATGGCACCCCAGGCGATTACCGGGTCATCGCCAAGGAGAATGTGCTGAAGGCGTTCCAGCATATCGACGCGCATCTCGCCGGCAAGCAATGGCTCGCGGGCGGCAGCTATTCGGTCGCCGACATCTATCTGTTCACGGTGTCGAACTGGGCGCGCTTCCAGGATATCGACATCGCGCAATGGGCGAACGTCAATGATTTGCGCACCCGCATTCGTGCACGGCCGCAGGTCATCGAAGCCATGAAGGCGGAAGGCCTGATCAAGCCGCAGGCGGCGTGAGGTCCCGGGCGCTGCGTGTGCGCCTGGTCCTGAACAAGACAGGGACAGGCCTTTCCAGAAGGCCGAGATGTGTATAATTTTCATAATTATACACATTGCGGGCAACGCCTGCGCTTATCCAGACGGTGCCGGCATGCGCACGAACATCGAACTGGACGAAAAGCTTCTCGAAGAAGCAATGGCGGCGACCGGTCTTCCCACCAAGAGGGCGACCGTTGAGGAGGCATTGCGCGCCCTTGTGCGACGGCATCGCCAGAAGGCGGCAATCGGCAATCTCGCCGGCCTCGGCTGGGATGGCGATCTTTCCGCCATGCGTGAGGGGCGAGCGGATCAGCGTGCCGAACGATCGTTGTCGACAGCTCGGTCTGGATCGATCATCTCCGTGACGTCGACAATACGGCAGTGCGTACGCTGCGCACTATCGATGAGCCGCAGGATATTATCGTTGGCGATCTGATCCTTCTGGAAGTGTTGCAGGGTGCGCGCAACGAACACCATGCCGCCATCATCGAGCAGAACCTGCGTCAGTTTCGTATCGAGTCAATGTTCGGTACGGAGCTGGTCGTTCAAGCCGCACGCAATTTTCGTTTGATCCGTGAGCGCGGTGTAACCATACGAAAGACGATCGACCTGATCATCGGCACTTTCTGCATCATGCACGGCCACGTTCTGCTTCACGCTGACCGTGATTTCGAACCCATGGTCGATCATCTCGGACTGCGCGTTACGTGAAAACGAGCATTCTGCATCCATAAAAAAGAGCCCTCGCGACGCTTGTCGCGAGGGCTCTTCATTCTGATAGGCGGTCAGGCCTTCGGCTTGCCGATCGTCACCGTCAGCGAACCAACGCCCTCAACCTCGCACTCGATCTTGTCGCCCACATTGACCTGGCCGACGCCGGCCGGCGTGCCGGTCATAATGATGTCGCCCGCTGCGAGTTCGACCATCTCCGAGAGCTTCCAGATCGTCTCGGGGACGTTCCAGATCATCTGGTTGAGATCGCCGTCCTGCCTGAGCTCGCCATTGACCTTCAGGGTGATGCGCCCCTTGGTCGGATGGCCGATCTCGGATGCCGGCACCAGCGGTCCGCATGGAGCGGAGGCATCGAAGGCCTTGCCGATTTCCCACGGCCGCTTCACCTCGCGCGAGGCGATCTGCAGGTCGCGGCGGGTGAGGTCGATACCCACACCATAGCCCCAGATGCAGTCATTGGCCTTGTCCGGCTTGATATTCAGCCCGCCGGACTTCAGCGCCACCACCAGTTCGACTTCGTGATGCATGTCCTTGGTCAGCGGCGGGTAGGGCACCACGCTGCCGTCCGGTACAATCGCGTCAGCCGGCTTGGCAAAGAAGAACGGGGGTGCCCGCTCGTCCTGGCCCATCTCGCGAATGTGCTCGATGTAGTTGCGGCCGACGCACCAGATGCGGCGGACCGGAAATTTTTCGGACGAGCCCTTGACCGCGAGGGCGGCCTGCGGGGGCGGTGGTATGACGTAACGGTCGCTCATTGCCGTTGATGCTTTTTTGTCACATTGAGCCGGAGATCGGCGGGAAAGGCGGCACAAGGTCGCATTTGCGATAGCCGCCGGCGGGGTCACGGCATAGCATGCCGCCCGTTGGCGTCAAAGCGCGCGCGGCCGAAAGGCATGCTGGCGCAGCTGGGGGGCCTGACTTTTAGCGGGGGTGGCGGACGCCGGGATTGGGGGATCCCGGCGTCCACTTTTTTGTGCGGGCTTCAGCGGCTTGGCTGCCGCCGGGCAGCGGTCCGTAGCGGTGACAAGGCGTCCAGGCCGGTGGCTGCGATCCTGGGACCGGAAGCGTCTATTCCGCCGCCGCAACGTCGGCCGGAAATTCCTGCGCCTGCAACTGCAGCCGGTAGAACGACGCATAGCGGCCGCCCTTGCGCAGCAGGTCGTCGTGCTGACCGGATTCGGCGACGACGCCGTCCTCGATGACGAAAATGCGATCGGCATGAGCGACCGTGTGCAGGCGGTGCGCGATCACGATGGTGGTGCGGCCCTGTGTCAGATGCGTGATTGCGTCCTGCACCAGCCGCTCCGATTCCGAATCCAGCGCCGCGGTCGCTTCGTCGAGCAGGATCAGCCTGGCGTCGCGGATCAGCGCGCGTGCCACCGCGATGCGCTGGCGCTGGCCGCCGGACAGTTGCAGGCCCTGTTCGCCGGTATGGGTGTCGTAACCGTGCGGGAACGACATGATAAAGTCATGCGCATTCGCGGCCTTGGCCGCTGCGATGATTTCGTTCTCGGTCGCGCCGTCCTTGCCGAAGGCGATGTTGTCGCGGATCGTGCCGTGGAACAGGAACACGTCCTGGCCGACATAGGCGATCTGCTGTCGCAGCGAGCGCCGCGACACAGCAGCAATGGGCTGGCCGTCGATCTCGACGGTGCCCGATTGCGGTTCGTAAAGGCGCAGGATGGTGTTGAGGATGGTCGACTTGCCGCCGCCGGAGGGTCCGACCAGCGCGCTCATCTGTCCGGCTTCGGCGGTGAGCGAAAGGCCGCGCAGCACCGGTTCGTTCTCGCGATAGGCGAACCAGACGTCCTTGAATTCGACCCGTCCTTTATCCATGACGAGCCGCGGTTTGTCGTCGTCGGCGCCTTCGGTGGAGGGGGCGTCGATGATCTCAAACAGCTGCCGCACGCCGATCAGGCCGGCATTCAGTTCGAGATTGAGCCGCGCCAGCCGTTTGGCCGGCTCGTAGGCGAGCAGAAATGCTGTGATGAAGGAAAAGAACTCGCCCGGCGTGGCGTTCATCTCGATGGTGCGATAGCCGCCATAGATCACGCCCATGGCGATGGCGACGCCTGCGAGCGCCTCCATCATCGGGCTCGAACGGTTCGACACGCGTGCCATCTTGTTGGCTTCGTGTTCGACCGCCGCGACATCGTCGTAGTAGCGCTTGCGCATCCGGTCTTCGAGGGTGAAGGCCTTGACGATGCGGATGCCCGCGATGGTTTCCTGCAGAGTCTCGAACAGTCTGGTGCCGCCGGTGAATTGTGCGCGGGCCACGGCTTTCACGCGCCGCACCAGCTTGCGGATCATCCAGAGCGCGGGCGGTGCGATGATCGCGGCCGACAGCGACATCACCGGGTCCTGGATCACCATCACCGTGGCAAGACCGATCAGCGACAGCAGATCGCGGCCGACCGAGGTGACCAGCAGGTTCATGACCTGCGTTGCGGAGTTGGAGGCGGTCGCGAGCCGGTGGAGGAATTCCGATGAATGGCGCTGGGCGAAGAATCCGAGATTCTGCCCCATCAGCCGGTCGAACAGCTTGCGCTGGTTCTCGGCGATGATCGCGTTGCCGATTCGCGACATGATCACGGCCTGGAAATAGGTGGCAGCGCCGCGGGTGCAGAAGATCACGATGGTAATCAGGCCGATCGCCACGATCGCGTTGAAGCTGCGATCGACATAGGCCTTGTTGACGATCGTCCCCATCAGATAGGCGATGAGCGCCGTCCCCAGCGCCGAGATCGCCATCAGGACGAAGGCTGTGGCATAGGACTTCCAGTGCTTGGTGCCATACTCGGTCACCAGCCGGCGGATCAGCCTGTAGGAGCTTTCGTTATCTTTCAGGATGTTGGGCGCCATCGAGGTCCACATTTGGGTGGCCGGACATGGCGCCGGCCCGCGGGCTACCTGCCCGCTCGGGACCGGGATTTCAAGTCTTGCGGTGCCGGCCGCGATCCTTCTCCCGCGCGACGGCGGGCTCCAATTTAGGACTCTAGCCGTTTCGGGCCCGCAGTTTCTGTTCCCATTCCAGGGCATTTGACACGATCGCCGGCAGATCGTCGTACCGGGGCGCCCAGCGCAGGATGCCGCGGGCCCGGTCCGAGGCCGCCACGATCTGCGCCGGATCGCCCGGCCGCCTCGCCGCGAGATCGACCCGGAAATCGACGCCGGAGACGCGCTTCACCGTCTCGATCACCTCCAGCACCGAATAGCCGTGCCCATAGCCGCAATTGAAGGTCGCGCTCTCCCCGCCGGCGCGCAGATAGCGCAGTGCGTCGGAATGGGCGCGGACGAGATCGGTGACGTGGATATAATCGCGGATGCAGGTGCCGTCGGGGGTCGGGTAATCGGTCCCGAACACATCCATCTTCTTGCGCATGCCGAGCGCGGTCTGCACCGCGACCTTGATCAGGTGGGTCGCGGCCGGCGTCGATTGCCCGGTGCGCATTTGCGGGTCCGCGCCCGCGACATTGAAATAGCGCAGGATCACATGCCTCAGCGGATGCGCGAAGCCGGTATCGCGCAGGATGATCTCGGTCATCAGCTTCGAGGAGCCATAGGGCGACATCGGATCGGGCGCGGCGTCTTCCGCCACCGGCACCGATTTCGGATTGCCGTAGACCGCGGCGGTGGACGAGAAGATGAAATGCTTCACGCTGCCCTTTACGGCAGCTTCGATCAGCGTGCGGGAATTGGCGGTGTTGTTCTTGTAATAGCCTAGCGGGTCCGCAATCGAATCCGGCACCACGATCGACGCCGCGAAATGGATGATCGCCTCCACCCCGTGCCGCGCGATGATCTGCCGCGCCAGCGCCTCGTCGCCGGTATCGCCCTCGTACAGCGGCACGCGATCCGGAATCGCCCAGCGAAAGCCGGTGGACAGGTTGTCGAGCACAACCACGTCCTCGCCGGCATCGAGCAATTCGTAAACCATGTGGCTGCCGATATAGCCGGCGCCGCCGGTGACGAGGACGGTCATGGACCGGGGTCTCCGCAAAAGATTGGCGCCACCATAGTCGACGGCCATGAAAAATGAGTAATAAGGAGCGCCACTTGTCCGCAATCGGGCGCCGCCTTGACCGACCTCGACGTCATCATCCCGAACCTGCACTGGAATTATACCGGTGTCACCGCCACCAATCGCATGATCGCGCCACGGATCGCGCGGCTTGCGCATGCGCGCTGGTTCGGACCGGATGCGCCGGAGGGCATCGGGATCATGACGCTCTCCGAAGTCCTCGCGCTGCCGTTCAAGGGGCGGCGCCGGGTTGTCTGGCACGCGCGCCGCAACAACGAAATGATGCTGGGCCTGCTCCTGAAATGGCTCGGCTGGCCGTTCCGCCTGGTCTTCACCTCGGCCGCGCAGCGCCACCACACCTGGATCACGCGCTGGCTGCTGGCCCGCATGGATGCGGTCATCGCCACCAGCGACGCCTCGGCCTCCTATCTGAAAGTCCCCTGCGAGGTGATCCTGCATGGCGTGGACACCGCGCGCTATCATCCGCCTTCCAACCGCGACGCCGAATTCCAGATCAGCGGCCTGCCGGGCAAATATGCCATCGGCTGTTTCGGCCGGGTCCGGCATCAGAAGGGCACCGATGTCTTCATCGATGCGATATGCCGCGTGCTGCCGCGCTATCCGGATTTCAGCGCCGTAGTGGTCGGCGCGGTGGACGATGCCGCGTTCGAAGCGAGCCTGAAGCAGCGGGTGGCGGAAGCGGGCCTTGCCGAGCGGGTGCGATTCCTGGGCGAGCGGCCGATCGAGGAAGTCCCGCTCTGGTTCCGGCGCATTCTCATTTACGCCTTCACCTCGCGCAATGAAGGGTTCGGCCTGACGCTGCTGGAAGCCATGGCGTCGGGCAACGCGCTCGTCGCGGCGCGTGCCGGTGCGGCGGAGGCGGTGGTGACCGGCGGGCAGATTGCGCTCCTGGTTCCGCCGGGCGATGCAAGCGCGCTCGCCACCGCGCTGGAAACGCTGATGCGCGATCCCGAGCGCGCTGCAGCAATGGGGCGTCGCGCGCGCGATTATGTCGCATCGCATTTCAGCGTCGAAGCGGAGGCGGCAAAGATTGCAAACGTTTACGCGCGCGTGCTCGGCCGCGATATTGCGCCGCCATCGGCGCCGCATGACGAGCGTCAATAGCACGGGCGCCCGCCTCGTCGGGATTCGAACCAGAAAATTTGAGGGAAATCTGCTGCGCGCTTGTTTGTGCGCTGCGCCAACCACGTTTGCGTGAGACAACCGCCGCTGCGCGCACTTTCACAAAATTGACAACGGCTGCCGCTAGCAGTGAAATTCATTCAAGCAAAAAGAACATGAGGAGGAGGCCATGTCGGCGCGTATTGCCACGCAGCTTTCCACGTTCGGTGCTTTGCCCTGCGCACAATGCGGAACACAGTTGAAGCGCCCGGCCTGGTCGGAGCCGGTAACCGAAAGTCAGGTCCGCCATCTCTGGAATTGCCGGGATTGCGGTTATGTGTTCGAGACGATGGTGTTCTTCTGTACCGATGCAGAAGCCCGTCCGCATGTTTCGGCCGAAACTGAGCCGCCGCTCGCAGCCTGATTGATTCCAGCACTGAAATTGTCGCAAGAGACGAAGCGCCCACGCGCGCGTCCCAGCGATTGAGCGACGATCGTGTGCGCGACGCTGCGAGTGGGCAAAAGCCCAAAGTTGCAATCGCTTTCGACTTGGACCATGGAAGGCCCGGAAAATTGAAGCGGCGCGAAGCCGCGTTCTGGGAGATTGTTTCGATGGCTGCCAAGACTCTGGAAGACGTGCTCAACAGCGTGAAGAATCCGGTCGAGTTGCTGCGCAATCAGCAGACCGGACCGAACGTTTATCCGGGGGTGCCGGCCGAATACACCAACTGGCGTGACGAGCAGCAGGCTTGGCAGAACACCTGCGTGCTGTTCAATCAGTCCTATCACATGGCGGATCTTGCGGTCGAAGGGCCGGATGCGCTGAAGCTGCTCTCGTATCTGTCGATGAACAGTTACAAGGGATTCGAGCCGAACAAGGCCAAGCAATTCGTTCCGGTGACGCCTGAGGGTTACGTCATCGGCGACGTCATCTTGTTTTATCTTGCGGAAAACAAATTCAACCTCGTCGGCCGTGCGCCGGCGCTAAACTGGGTGATGTTCCACGCCGCGACCGGCAAATACGACGTGAAGGTCGAACTCGATCAGCGTTCGGCGCTGCGCACCGACGGCAAGCGCAAGTCCTACCGCTTCCAGGTTCAGGGCCCGAACGCCATGAAGGTGATCGAAAAGGCGATCGGCAAGAAGCCGGAAGAACTGAAATTCTTCAACATGACCGAGCTGACCATCGGCGGAAGGAAGGTCCGCGCATTGCGTCACGGCATGGCCGGACAGCCCGGCTGGGAATTGTTCGGTCCGTGGGAGGAGGGCGAAGAAGTCCGTCAGGCGCTGATCAAGGCCGGCGAAGATTACGGGATGCGGCTGGTCGGCGGCCGCGCCTATTCGTCGAATGCGCTGGAGTCCGGCTGGATTCCGTCGCCGCTGCCTGCGATCTATACCGGGGAGGGCACCAGGGCCTATCGCCAGTGGTTGCCGGCCAATGGCTACGAAGCGACGTGCTCGATCGGCGGCAGTTTCGATTCCGACAACATCGAAGACTATTACTTCACGCCTTGGGATATGGCCTATGGCGGCTTTATGAAGTTCGACCACGACTTTATCGGCCGCGAGGCGCTGGAGAAGAAGGCAAAGGGGCCGCACCGCAAGAAGGTCACGCTCGCGCTTGAGAACGAGGACGTGACCCGCGTGCTCGGCTCCCAGTTCCAGAAGCACAACCGCGCCAAGTTCATGGACTGGCCGTCGGCGGTCTATTGCATGCATCCGTTCGACCGCGTGATGGTCGACGGCAAGACTGTCGGCCTGTCGACCTGGATCGGATACTCGTCCAACGAAGGCAAGATGCTGACACTTGCAGTGATCGACGAGCAATACGCCGAGCCCGGCACCGAGGTGATCTTCCTGTGGGGCGAGCCGGACGGCGGCTCGCGCAAGCCGACGGTCGAGAAGCATATGCAGACCACCATGCGTGCGGTGGTAAGCCCCTCGCCCTATGTGGAGACGGTGCGCAAGGCCTATGCGCCCGGCGGCTGGCGCAAGAAGGCGGAAGGCTGAGGCGCGCCGATTTCCCAACCGCTGGCCGAACCGTCCTTGCAGCCGAGGGCGGTTCGGCTTTTCTTTTTTGCGGCGCCTGGCTGGGGCGGCTACCCGAGCTTCGCGACATGGCGCGCCAGCTTGTCCAGCGTTTGCCCGCCATATTCGACCGCGCCGAAGCCGATGGTCGAACTCCGCTGTTCCTTTGACGGATGCATCTGCCGCAGCGTGAGGACGGTCTTGCCGTTGCTCTGTTCGTCGAAGGTGACAAGCATCCTGAACCGGCCGGGATCGTTGTCCCGATCCGAACCGTGCTCGACTTCGATCAGCGCCGGTGCCTCCATGCGAAGAAACACCATCCGGTTGCCGTAGCGGGTGCCGTCAGGCGCGACCATGTCGAAGCGCCACATCCCGCCCGGGCGCAGATCGATTTCCCTCGATTCGATTGTCCAGCCTTCCGGGCCGAACCATTCCTGGATCTGGCCGGGGTCGGTCCAGGCAGCGTACACAAGGCTCCGTGGGGCGTCGATGACGCGTGCCAGTACGATCTCGCGATCGAGCGGCCAGTCTCGCCAGGGTGAACCGGAGTTCTCGATAGGGGGACTCATCGTTTACTTCTTCCTTTTCATGCGCGCGATATGGGCTTCCATGCGGTCGAGCCGCTGCTCCCACGCAGCAATGTGCCGGTGGATCCAGGCTTCGGCCGCATGAAGGGCGCCCGGTTCGATCTTGCAGGTTCGTACTCGTCCGCTTTTCTCGGAGCTGACGAGGCCGCTCTGTTCCAGCACCTGCACATGTTTGAGCAGCGATGGCAGCGCCAGTTCGAATGGCTCGGACAATTCGCTGATGGTTTTCGGTCCCTCGCACAGGCGGCTGACGATCGCCCGCCGGGTCGGGTCAGAGAGCGCCGCAAAGGCCAGATCGAGATTGACTGAATACTTAGCCATTTTGGAAAGTATTGCCGGAACCTTCGGCGCCGGTCAAGAAAAAACTTTCCAGATTGGCTAAGTATTGTCCGAGGGGCATTCGCAGGATCGTTGTCGATTGCCGGACCGGATCTCGCTTTCGGTAGAGCTTACTGAACAGGCCTTGCGGTCTGGCCGCCTGCTTAGCGGAACCGTGCGTCCAGCGCGCTATAAACCATTCCCATGACCACGCTGTAGGTCTGGACCATTGCAAATGAGAACAACGCAGGGGCGGTGCCAAGTCCGGCATCGAGCGCGAATAGGCCGAGGCCGAGCATGGGGAAGAAGATCAGCCCCATCATTGCCCATCCGAGAAAGCCATAGACAAAGCCCTTGATCGCGCCGTTGCTGCTGGGGAGCAAACGGTAAACGAGCCTGAACACGAAGCTGATAACGACGAAGCCGTTGAAGAACGAGAGCAGCCAGAGGACCCCGGGGTTGATATCTTCGCCCGTCATCCGGGCCAGCATCGCCTGAAGCAAGGCGTAAGGATTGAAAGTTGGCAGCAATCCCGACTGGGCCTTGAATACCATCAGAAGCCAATGAGCGATCATCCCGCATAGCCCCGCGGCAAGCGTCTTCCAGACCCAGCGCCCGTCAGGAAGCGTTATGCGGGGACGCCGCTCGCTCACGTCGCTTTCTGTCCCTGCGCATGCAGAATCAGAATATCGCGTACCGCGCGGTTGAGCGGCGTCGGCACGCCTGACGCTGCGCCGAGATCGACAACGCTTCCGTTCAGCCACGGCAGCTCCAGCGGCTTGCCGCTCTGCAGATCGTGATACATCGACGCGATCATGCCGGAGGGCAGTGTGTCGGCGAACGCCATGCGCTTTTCGACGAAGTCCGGTGCGAATGTCACGCCGCGCGCCCGGCCGACAGCGACGATCTCCTGCATCAGGTCGTGAAGGAATTGCCGCGTCAGCGGATGCTCGCGGATCGCGCCGATCGGCGCGCGCATTGACGTGGTGGTGCCGGCAACCGCCGCGAGGAATACGAATTTCTCCCAGATCACCCGAACGATGTCCGGGCTGATCTTTGCATCAATTCCCCCCGCGAGACAGGCGGCGAGGAAATCCTCGGCGCGCTTGCTGGGCCGGCCGTCGAACTCGCCGAATACAAGTCCCTGCATCGCGCCGGTTTGCGCGATCACGCCAGGCTCCTTGATCGCGGCCGAGACATAGCTCACGCCGCCGAGCAGCGCCTTGTCTCCGACGATCGGCCGCAGCATGTCGTCCTTCTGGACGCCGTTCTGGAACGAGATCACGCCAGTGTCCGGTCCGATACAGGGTACGAGCGCGCGCGCCGCGCTTTCGGTATCGCCGAGCTTGACCGCAAACAGGATGATGTCGACCGGACCGATGCTGGCGGGATCGTCCGTCACATTGACGTTCGGGAGCGCAACAGGGGCGGCGCCCTCGATGCGCAGGCCGTTCTTCCGCATCGCGGCGAGATGCGCGCCGCGCGCAACAAAGGTGACATCGGCGCCGCCCTTGGCGAGCCGTGCGCCGAATACACCGCCGACACCGCCCGACCCCATGATGAGAATGCGCACGATGGACGCTCCATGTCAGTCTTGGGATCTTTTCAGCAGGATTGCCACGAAGTCCGCGAGATTGCCGCCCGTAAACAGATGCCCTGCAATACCGACCGCTTGCGCCGCGCGCAGATCGCTCTCCTTGTCGCCGATCAGGAAGCTGCGGCTCTTCTCCACCGGCCATTTCTCCATCAGGTCGAGCAGCATGCCGGGCTTCGGCTTGCGCCAGTCGGAATCGATCCGGTAGGCGGCAAGCGGCGCATCGGGATGAAACGGACAGACGCGGATGTCGTCGATGCGCGCGCCGTGCTTCCCAAGCTCGCCGCGCATGTGATCGTGCAGCCGTGCGACATCGTCCTCGGTGAAAAGGCCGCGCGCCACTCCCGACTGGTTCGAGATGACGAAGACGAGGTAGCCCGCTTCGTTCAGACGGCGGATCGCCTCGGCTGCGCCGTCGATGAAATGGAAGCGATCGATCGTGCCGATATAGCCGTCGTCGCGGTTGATCACGCCGTCGCGGTCGAGGAAGGCGGCCGGTTTTAGGCCTGTCATTGATCGGTCCGCCGAGGAATGGGGCTCACGACGCTGTATCCTATGCTCGCAGCTGCTCGATGCCAGAGGAACGGCACGTCTATGAGCATGAACGCGGTGCCGCGCCGGTACAGGGATGGGGCAAGGTCTTGCGGACGGCGGCCAGCACCTGGTCGACCGTGACGCCCGCGGTGCTGCGGTCCTTAATGTTGGCGAACGATCCGGGCGGCTCGACGATCGCCGACAAAGGGTTGAGCGGGGCCCACAAACGCGGAGATGTCGGCCCGAAGATCGCAACGGTCGGGGTGCCGATGGCTGCGGAAATATGCATCAGTCCGGAATCGTTGGTCACGGCAAGGTCCGCCGCGGCCAGCGCGACGATGGCGTTGCGGAGGTCATTTCCCGTGAGATCGTAGGCACTTGGGCCGGCGGCCCGGACGATCCGGGCGGCGATGGCTGTCTCCGCCGGGCCGCCGAGCACCCAGACATCCGCCCCTTGCTCGGTGAGTTGCCGGGCCAATTCGGCGTAATTCTGCGGCGGCCAAGCCTTGCCCGGTCCGACTGCGCCCGGCGCCATGGCGACGACCGGCCGGCCGGACGTGCGTAAGCCATTGCGGGACAACCAGCTTTCGATCTCAGCAGCCGGCACTTCGATCCGGGGCAGGGGATAAGGCTCTGGAAATGCAGCGTTTTTCGGCGAGGCAAGGGCGACGAAGCAGTCGATCATGCGTTCCAGTCCGCGCTCGCCGGTGCGCCTGTCATTGATCAGGCCGAATCGAAATTCTCCTGTAAATCCAGTGCGTTCTGGGATTCCCGCGAGGAACGGTGCGAGTGCCGCTTTCCAGGTCCGGGGCATGATCAGCGCCGTGCTGTAGCGTTCCTGCGCGAGCCGCTTTGCAAGGGCTGCATATTGAGTGAAGGGCAATTTCCGGCGCGGCAGGTCGGCTACGATGCCTTTGCGCACGCCGGGCAGGTAGTCGAGGATGGGCGCGCAGAGTGTACTGGTTAAAAGGTCGATCGGCCGGTTCGGCCACCGCAATTTCAGCAACTGTACGGCCGAATGGACGCGGACGAAATCGCCGATCCACATATACGGCACGATCAAAATCGCGTTGTCCGGCCGGTCCGCCGGGCCGCTCTCGTCCTTATAGAGCGAATTTGAGTTCATTTCTTGGAACTGAATTTAGATTCATAGTTTGTGAACAGCTCTGCAACTACCGCAATTTCCGCGTTGGTGTCGAATCCCGGCCGCATTCACCGAAATTCTTAACCCAAGTTGCACGCTTGCGCCTTGTGAGGCAAAGGAACGCCGTTGGGCCGGGACGGCGGAGCGCATTCAGCGATGCTTTTGGTGACCGGCGGGGCCGGATTTATCGGATCGAATATCGTTGCGAGCCTGAACGAGGCGGGCCGCGCCGATGTCGTGGTCAACGACACGCTGGGCACCGACGGCCGTTGGCGCAACCTTGCCAAGCGCCAGATCGCGGATTTCGTCCAGCCGCACGAGCTCACGGCCTGGCTGGACGGCCGCAAGCTCGACGCCGTGATCCATATGGGCGCGATCTCAGACACCACGGCCACCGACGGCGATCAGATCATGAATGCGAACTTCCGGCTGTCGCTGACGCTGCTCGACTGGTGCACCAGAACGCGCACTCCATTCATTTACGCCTCGTCGGCGGCCACCTACGGCAACGGCGAGCACGGCTTTTCCGACGATGATCGGCCAGAACATCTGCAATCATTGCGGCCGATGAACCTCTATGGCTGGAGCAAACACCTTTTCGATCAGGCGCTGGTCGCGCGGAAATTGCGTGGCGAGACGCTGCCGCCGCAATGGGCAGGCCTGAAATTCTTCAATGTGTTCGGGCCCAACGAGTATCACAAGGGCAAGATGGCGAGCGTGCTGGCGCGCATCTTCGACGAGGCCAAGGCCGGGCAGACCGTGAAATTGTTCAAGTCGCACAAGGAAGGGATCGCCGACGGCGATCAGCGGCGCGACTTCATCTACGTCGACGATGTGGTCGCGGTGGTACGCTGGCTGCTCGACACGCCGCGGGTGTCAGGGCTCTTCAATGTCGGGACCGGACAGGCCCGGAGTTTCCGCGAGATGATCGAGGCGATGTTCGCTGCTCTGAAGCGCCCGCCAAAGATCGAGTATATCGACATGCCCGAATCCATTCGGGGGCAATATCAGTATTTCACGCAAAGCGAGGTCGGACGGCTTCGCGCGGCGGGCTATAATGCCGGCTTCACACCTCTGGAAGAGGCGGTCGCCCGTTACGTCACGCAGTATCTCGACCGCGAGGATCGTTATCGCTGATGTTCGATTTCGACCAGAACCTGCCGCGGCTATCCGGCGTCACGGTGCTGTGCGTTGGCGATCTGATGCTGGACGATTTCGTTTACGGCGAGGTCGCGCGGATCTCGCCGGAAGCGCCTGCGCCGGTCATTGCGGTCAAGCGCAGCGAGATGGTCATCGGCGGCGCGGGCAACGTTGCACGCAATATTGCGAGCCTCGGCGCACATTGCATCTTTGTAGGTCTTGTCGGTGAGGACGATGCCGGCCGCACGCTGAAGGCGGCGCTGGCTGCCGAGCCGCACATCACCGCGTCGCTGGTCGTCGATGGCTCCCGTCCGACGACCCGCAAGGTGCGTTTCGTATCGGAACATTACGCAACGCATATGTTGCGGGCCGACTGGGAGCAGGCGCGCCCTGCGGACGCCAAGACTGAAAGGGCCCTGCTTGACGCCGCGCTCGCCGCCTTGCCGAAGGCCGACGTCGTCGTGCTGTCGGATTATGCCAAGGGGGTGCTAACACAGGGATTGATCCGCCGGTTGATCGACAGTGCTGCCGCGGCGGGAAAGCCGGTCATCGTCGATCCGAAAGGCAACGACTACAATATTTATCGCGGCGCCACGATGTTGACCCCCAACCGCAAGGAATTGTCGGAAGCGGTGCGGCGCGACGCGAAAAGCGATGCGGAGGTGGCCGCCGCAGCTGGTGAATTGCGGGATGCTCTCGGTTGCGAGGCGGTACTGGTGACGCGCAGCGATGACGGCATGACGCTGGTTGCGCGCGGTGCGGCGCCCGTTCATGTCCCGGCCTATGCCGTCAAGATCAGCGATGTGTCGGGCGCCGGTGACACGGTGGTTGCAGTAATCGCGGCGATGCTCGGCCTGAAAGCGGACTACGAGTCGGCGATGCGCGCGGCCAATGCTGCAGCGGCGGTGGTCGTCGGCAAGCGCGGTACCGCGACGGTATCGATCGGCGAACTGCGCCACCGGATTCTGCCGTCGGCGACTCTCGCGGCCGAAGACAAGATTCTCTACGACTGGCAGGACCTCGATCCGCGGCTGGATGTGTGGCGCAAGCAGGGGCTTCGGATCGGCTTTACGAACGGATGTTTCGACATTCTGCATCCCGGACACGTGAAGCTGTTGGCGCAGGCGCGCGCCGCTTGCGATCGCCTGGTACTCGGTCTCAACAGCGATGCATCGGTGTCACGGCTCAAAGGGCCGGAGCGTCCGGTGCAGACGGTACAGGCACGCGCGGAGGTCCTGGCTGCATTGGAAGCAGTCGATCTGGTCGTTGTGTTCGAGGAAGACACGCCGCGCAGTCTGATCGAGCGTGTGCGTCCGAGTGTGCTGATCAAGGGCGCCGACTATACGCGCGAGCAGGTCGTCGGGCACGACATCGTCGAGTCCTATGGCGGGGAGGTCGTGCTGGTCGGACTGCTGCCGGGCCATTCGACGACGGACATCGTCCGGCGCTCCCGCTCGACGGCGAAAAGCTGACGCCGCCGGATGGAGCGCGCCGTGCCCGCCGTATTCAAGCCTGAAGTTGAAGCGTCACTCGTGCGCGAATTCTTTCGCGACCGTCCTCGCGGCTTTTTTGTCGAAGTCGGCGCCAACGATCCGCAAAAGGATTCGCAATCCTGGCATCTAGAACAGGCCGGCTGGACCGGAATTCTGGTTGAGCCTCTGCCCGATCTTGCAGCGGAGCTTCGGCGTCAGCGCACCGCGCAGGTTTTCGAGGTTGCGTGCTCATCGCCAGACCGGGCCGGTCAGATGATGCGACTCCATGTTGCCGGACCGTTTTCATCGTTTGACCCCAATCTCGCGGTCACTGGCATGCGTGCCGACCGCGTGATCGATGTGACGGTTCGCACGCTTGACGACGTTCTGAGTGAAGGCAAGGCACAAGTGCCGATCGATCTGATGTCGGTCGATGTCGAAGGCCATGAACTCGAAGTGCTGAGCGGCTTCGACTTCGCGCGTTGGAAGCCGCGGCTGGTGCTGCTGGAGGACCATGTCAGCAATCTCGACAAGCACAACTTCATGGTCCGGGCGGGCTATGCGTTGATGCGGCGGACCGGGCTCAACGGATGGTATGTGCCGCGCGATGAGGCGCCACCGATGGATCTGCTTGGGCGCTGGCAGATTTTGCGCAAATATTATCTCGCGCTGCCGTTTCGGATGTTTCGGGATGCACGGCGGCGGTTGCGAGACCGCATTCGATTCAGGCATCGGGATGTCTCGCGATGACTTTGCGGCTGTCCGCCATTGTGATCGCCAAGAACGAGGCGCGCAATATCGAGGCGTGTCTCGACAGTCTGGCGTTCTGCGATCAGCGCATCGTGGTCGATGGCGGCAGCGAGGACGATACAGTGAGCCTCGCGCAGGCGAAGGGTGCAACCGTCGCCGTTGCGGAAGACTGGCGTGGCTTTGGACCCCAGAAAAACTTTGCGCTTTCTCTTGCAGGCGGCGACTGGGTGTTGTCGGTTGACGCCGACGAGCGCGTGAGCCCTGAACTCGCCGCCGAAATCCGGCGTGCGGTCACCGAAGGTCTGGCCGACGCCTACGAGATGCCGCGGCTCTCCACCTTCTGCGGCCGGCCAATGCGGCACTCCGGCTGGTATCCGGATTATGTGCTGCGATTGTTCAAGCGTGGACGCGCGCGATTCTCCGACGACCTTGTTCATGAGCGTGTGATTTGTGAAGGCCAGATTGGGAGACTCAAGGAACCTCTTACGCATCACCCTGTATTGCGGCTCGAGGATTCGCTGTCGCGCATGGATCGCTATTCGACAGCACGCGCCGAAATGATCGTGAAGTCCGGGCGCCCGGTCTCGTTCTTCACCGGGATCGCGCGCGGCTGGTGGACGTTCATCCAAACCTATTTTATTCGCCTTGGATTTCTCGATGGCCGGGAGGGCTTCCTGCTTGCGGTGGCGAATGCCGAAGGGACCTATTACCGCTACATGAAGGCATGGCTGAAGGGGCGGGGCCATGGCTGACCTGATCTCGATTATCGTCACGACATGGAATCGCGAGGATGCGCTCGACGCAGTGTTGCGATCTCTTGCGGATCAGACTGATCGCGACTTCGAAGTGATTGTGGCGGATGACGGATCGGGGCCGGCCACGGCAAATCTGATCGCGGACTGGACTCCGAAATTCGGTCGCCCGCTGAAACACGTGTGGCAGGAACATCGCGGGTTTCGTGCCGCCGAAATCCGAAACCGGGCGATCCTTGCGAGTTCCGGCACCTACTGCATTTTTCTGGATGGCGACTGTATCGCGAGGCCAAATTTTGTCGCGACACATCGCAGACTTGCACAGCGGGGCTGGTTCGTAACCGGCAACCGGATTCTAATGTCCGAGGCGCTAACGCAGACCGTGCTGCGCGACAAGCTCGATCCGGAGCATTGGCGCTATCGCGATTGGGCGCGAGAGCGTGGCCGCGGCGGCATCAATCGCACCGTCCCGTTGATGCGTCTGCCGCTTGGTCCGTTGCGCAAGTTGCGCTTTCGGGCCTGGCGCGGGGCTCGATCCTGCAATCTCGGCATCTGGAGACACGATCTTGACCGGGTGGATGGCTTTGACTGCGCTTATGAGGGATGGGGGCGGGAAGACTCCGACCTCCTGATACGCCTTCTGCATGCAGGCGTTCGGCGCAAGGATGGCTTCTTTGCGACGGGCGTTTTGCATCTATGGCATCCGGCTGCCGACCGCTCGTGGCTTCCCGACAACGACAGAAAGCTTGACGAGGTTCGCTCCGGAGGACGGATCACCGCAGTGCGCGGTCTGTCGGCCATGTCTAAGGAGCAACCCGGTTTAATTCAGCGAGTTCCGGCATGACGGTTACCGTCGAACGAGGCATGGGCCGCTTCGACCGTGTGCAATGGCGTAACGCGGCCGATGTCCTTGCGGCGGTGGTTGCGGCCACGATCCCGTGGTCGACCTCGATCTCGACTATCGCGATTGTGGTGTGGTTGATCGCGCTGTTGCCGACCAGCCGGCCGGAGGAATTGCGCGAGGTGATGCGTCGTCCCGCGGCGTTTATTCCGGCCGCACTGGTGGTTTTCGCGGCCATCGGGATGCTCTGGGCGGAGGTGCCGTGGAGGCAACGGCTGGACGCGTTCGAGCCCTTTGCGCGTTTTCTCCTTCTGCCGCTGCTTTTTGTGCAGTATCGCAACTCCGAGCGATGGCGCTGGGCATTCGGTGCCTTTCTGGCGTCCTGTGCGTTGCTGATGGTAGTGTCGTTTGCCGGCATTGCAATCGGCGAAAAATTCCCCTGGCGCTTCAAAAGCTACGGCGTCCCGGTGCGCGACTACATTTCGCAGAGCGGCGAGTTCATCCTTTGCGCTGCCGGACTGGTCTATGTTGCACTCGCTGCATGGGCCGAGCGCCGGACGCTGGTCCTTCTTGGCGCGATTTCGCTCGCAGCTCTCTTCATCATCAATGTGACATTCGTTGCGCCAAGCCGCACCGCACTGGTGACGGTTCCGATTCTGCTTATTCTGTTCGCCGTCACGCAATGCCGATTGAGGACGATGTTCGCTTTTCTTGCGGCGATCGCAGTATTGAGTGCGATTATCTGGGTCTCGTCGGTGCGTGTGCAGCAGCGGCTGATCGGGATTATTGTCGAGGTTGAGACCCATCAGCCCAATCGCGCGGAAACGTCTGCGGGACAGCGCGTCGATTATTGGCGCCAGTCGCTGGCAGTCATGGAATCGGCCCCCGTCATCGGACACGGCACCGGTTCGCTGCGCGAGATGCTGTCGCGTGCGGCGGTTGCGGAAGGCAAGAGGCCGACCGTAAATCCGCATAATCAGTCATTCACCGTCGGAATTCAGCTTGGTGTTGTGGGCATATTGCTGCTCGTTGCCATGTGGGCGGCGCATGGCGCGCTGTTTCTGCGCGGATCCAGCCTGGTCGCCTGGGTCGGGCTTGCGATCGTTGCGCAAAACTTCATCGGCTGTTTGTTTAATAACCATCTGTTCGATTTCGTGCAGGGGTGGGTCTATCTCTTCGGCGTCGGTACCGCCGGCGGGGTCGTGCTGGCGCAATCGCCGGGGACGAAGGCACCGTCGTGAGCCAGCGGATCGATCTTCCGGAGGCGCCGCGCATTCTCGTGGTTGCGTTGCGGCGGTTGGGCGACGTTTTGCTGACGACGCCGCTGATCCGCAGCCTCAAGCGCGCTTGGCCGCAGGCACGGATCGAGGCCCTGATCTATGCCGATACGGCGGCAATCCTTGCCGGCAATCCCGACATCGACGCGACGATTGCAGTGCCCGCGCGTTCCACCGCCAGGCAGACGCTCGCGTTCGCGGGTCAATTGTGGCGCGGCTACGATCTTGCCATCAGCACGCAACCCGGCGACCGGCCGACATTCTTCGCATTGGCTGCCGGCCGCCGCACGGCCGGTATGATCGATCCCAATGTCAACGGGCGCGTCAAGGCGGCTCTGCTCGGCCATGCGGTTGAGTCACGGCCCGATGTACACCGGGTCGAGGAGACTTTGCTGCTGGCGCAAGCCATCGGCATCGAGAGCGTTCCGGAAATCGTCCTTCCGGCCGGTTCGCCGCCGAGCCTGCAGCCCGATGCACCTTATGCGGTGCTGCATGCGGTCCCGTTCTTCCGGTACAAGCAATTCCGTGAGGATGGCTGGCGTGCGCTTGCCGGCTTGCTGACGGGCAAGGGCCTGCAACTGGTTGCGACCGGCGGACCGTCATCCGTAGAACGGGCTTATCTCGACCGGGTTTGGGACGGCCTCGATATATTGCGGCTCGACGGCCGCGTCAGCTGGAGCGAGCTGACCGCATTGATCCGGGGCGCACGGCTGTTTGCGGGCCCGGACACGTCGATGACGCATCTGGCGGCGGCAACCGGATGTCCGACGGTCGCAATGTACGGTCCGACCGATCCGCGGCGCTGGGGGCCCTGGCCCGCGGCCGGACTTGCAAGGCCGTGGGACTCACGCGGCTCGGTCCAGCGTCGCGGTAATGTCTGGCTGATCCAGGATCCGCTGCCCTGCATGCCGTGCCGACTCGAGGGCTGCCTGCGGACGGTTACAAGCCACAGTTTGTGTCTCGACTATATGCCGCTGGAACCGGTGCTGGCGGCGGCCTCGGAGGCGCTTTCTGCCGGATCTACCGGTGGCGCCGGGATGAAAACGCCGCTATTCAGTGAGTGAAGACCGGTTCCGCAATGTTCAATTTCCGCACCATGACGGTCCGCAAGGCGCTGGTCGTTGCGCACGATCTCCTGATGACTGCGGCGGCGTTGCTGGCTGCCTTCTACATCCGCTTCCAGGATGCCGGCCTCGCCGAGCGAGCCGACTGGCTATGGTTCATCGTGCCCGGTGTGACGGTTTATGCCGGCATCGTTTACTCGTTGTTTCATCTCGATGGCGCGAAGTGGCGCTTTGCCTCGCTGCCGGATCTTTTCAATATTTTCCGTTCGGCAACTGTTATCGCGATCACGTTGCTAGTGCTGGACTACATCCTGATCGCGCCCAATGTCTACGGGACATTCTTCTTCGGCAAAACCACGATCCTGATCTACTGGGTGCTGCAGATGTTCTTCCTGGGCGGTCCCAGGGTCGCCTATCGCTATTTCCGTTACTCTCGGTCGCGCAGCAAGGCGATCCGCAACGATTCAGCGCCGACACTGATCCTTGGCCGTGCAGCAGATGCCGAAGTGCTGTTGCGTGCGATCGAAAGCGGAGCGGTCAAGAAGACCTGGCCGGTCGGTGTGTTGTCGCCGTCGCCGGCAGATCAGGGGCAGTCGATCCGTGGAATTCCCGTGGTCGGTGACTTCGACGATCTGGAACGCGCGGTAGCTCAACTTTCCGAACGCGGCAGGAACGTGCGACGCGTCGTGCTGACACCCTCTGCGTTCGAGCCCGATATCGCGACGGACACCATTTTGATGCGGGCGCGCCGGCTGGGTCTGACAACCAGCCGGTTGCCGTCGCTCGATGACAGTGTTGAGGCTCTGCGGCTTGCGCCGGTTAATGTCGAAGACCTGCTGCTGCGTCCCAGCGTGAAGATCGACTACCGGCGGCTGGAGAATTTCGTCAAAGGCCGTTCGATCGTAGTGACTGGAGGCGGCGGCTCGATCGGTTCAGAAATCTGCGACCGGGTCGTGACGTTCGGTGCGGCGCGCCTTCTTGTGATC
Organism: Pseudomonadota bacterium; assembly: GCA_049324435.1. Taxonomy (GTDB): domain Bacteria; phylum Pseudomonadota; class Alphaproteobacteria; order Rhizobiales; family Xanthobacteraceae; genus Pseudorhodoplanes. Next base: position 15,046 of record JBMOOQ010000003.1, on the reverse strand, counting down.
GAGAATTCCGAGCCGGCGCTGCACCAGGTGCTGGAGACGCTCGGCGGCAAGAATGCCGATGCCGAGATCATTGGCCGTCTTGCGGACATCCGGGACCGCGACCGCATCATGCGCCTGATGGCAGACTTCAAGCCGGAGATTGTGTTCCATTCTGCAGCTCTGAAGCATGTGCCGCTTCTTGAACAGGACTGGGGCGAGGGCGTGAAGACCAACGTCTTTGGTTCGGTCAATGTCGCCGACGCCGCCGCCGCCGCCGGCGCACGCGCCATGGTGATGATCTCCACCGACAAGGCCATCGAGCCGGTTTCGGTGCTGGGCGCCACCAAGCGCTTTGCGGAAATGTACTGCCAGGCGCTGGACCAGCAATTTGCCCGCAAGTCCAATGGCACAACGACGCCCATGCGGTTGATCGCAGTTCGCTTTGGCAATGTGCTCGCCTCGAACGGTTCGGTCGTACCGAAATTCAAGGCGCAAATCGAGGCGGGTGGACCGGTCACCGTTACGCATCCCGATATGGTGCGTTATTTCATGACCATCCGTGAGGCCTGCGACCTTGTGGTCACGGCATCCACCCATGCACTCGGCCCCGAACGGTCCGATGTCGCGGTCTATGTGCTGAATATGGGCCAGCCCGTGAAGATCGTGGAGCTTGCGGAGCGGATCATTCGCCTGTCGGGCCTCGAACCGGGGCGCGATATCGACATCACTTTCACCGGCATTCGACCGGGCGAACGGTTGCACGAGATCCTGTTCGCGCGCGAGGAGCCGACGGTGGAGATCGGCATCCCCGGCGTGGTCGCGGCACGTCCGCTTTCGCCTTCGCTCGACACCATGCGCGCGTGGCTTGCCACGTTGGAGCATGCGCTGGTGCGCGAAGACCGTTCAACGATCTACCGGGTGCTGCGTGATGCGGTGCCTGACTTCAAGGGCGAAGCGGCGTAACCTCGCTGAACAACGCAGACCCCACACGAACCGCTTGATCGCTATTTCCTGGCCATCCGCGCCAGCGCGTGACGGGTGTCGGTCGGGGGCCGCCATCCGGCTTCCCGCAATTTGGATATGTCGGCCACGAGCGAGTTTCCAATGCGCTCCCATGCGCTGGATTTCCCTATGATGCGGAGCGATGCGCCAATCCATTTTTCCGGAATTGATACGAGTTTGGGCGAACGGCCTCGCGCCTCGCGCAACGTGGTAATCATCTCGGCGAGCGACATTGGGACAGGATCGGCGACGAGATAGGTCTCTCCCGCAGTGGCGGGATGCTCCAGCACGAATTGGACGGCCGACAGCATGTTTTCCAAGGCCAGCAGCGAACGCCTCTTTCTGAAGGCGCCAAACGGAAGCGGTACAGGCATGGCAGCAAGCCGTGTCAGCTGCGCGATGTTGGCTCGCACGCCTTTGCCGTAAATGACGACCGGTCTCAGGATCGTATAGGGCACCCCATAGCCACGCACGAAGGCTTCGGCCGCGAGCTTCGAGCGGCCATAGGCGTCGGTCGGTTGCGGCGGATCGTCTTCGGTCAGGACGTGATCCGCAGATGGTCCGGTCTGTGCCCGGATCGAGGATACAAAAACCAGTCGCCTGACGTTTGACATCAGCGATGCCTGAAGCGCGAGTTCCTTGGTCGCAAGGCGGTTGATGCGGTCGTATGTTGCAACGGGAATTGTCTTGGAAACATGCGCAACGCCGGCCAGATGCACCACGGCGTCCACGTCCGTGAGCAAAGGGCGCCAATTGACCGGCCGTGAGAGGTCGGGCATCTGGACCGCCTCCACGAACTCCGCCGCCGGGATTTTCGACCGGTCGCGCGCGGCTGCGCGCACATGGTACCCGGCTCGCGACAGGCTTTGAGTCAAAGCGCGTCCGACGAATCCGCTCGCGCCGGTGACCAGCACCCGCATCACGCCTGCTTTCGTGAAAACCGCATCAACAACCAGCTTACAATCACAGCGCCGACGATCAGCGCCGCAATCTCGACCGCCGGAGTATTGATCCGCACGCACAGCACGGCAAGACCAACCAAGACGATGTTGACGCAGAAAACGCGGGCAACGATTTGCCGGACGGAGAAACCGTTGTCAGTTGCGCGCTGGTAAAAATGCGTGCGGTGCGCCTGCCAGACTTGCTCGCCGCGTGCGAGCCGCCGGACCAGCGTGACCGTCGCGTCCATGAGGTAGTAAAGAGGGAGCAAGAGCGCCGCCGCGAGGTGGCCCTTGTCGGCGAGCAGTGCCAGCAGCCAGCCGCCGAGGAGGCCAAGCGGCAGGCTGCCGACATCGCCGAGAAACAATCGCGCTACCGGGCGATTGAAGGGCGCAAATCCGATCAGGGCGCCAAGCAAGGCCAGCGCACAAACGACAGCATAGTGCGGAAGTGCGCCATAAGCGCCGAGCAGAATCAGCCCCGCCGTTAAAGGCACGAATTCGGCGACGGTCATCCAGTCAAGTCCGTCCATGAAGTTGGTCAGATTCACGAACCAGACGCCGCCCAGAACCAGCAGGGCGCGCTCGATCCACCACGGCAGGAACGGCGTCATCTGGAATCCGGGAGGGAGGGAGGCGATCACCAGGCCCACCACAAGGATCTGCAAGACCAACCGAGGTATAACGGCAACCGGCCGCACGTCATCCAGGCCGCCCAACGCAGCGATCAGGGCGGTTGCGACGAAAACCGTTCCGAGTGCCGGTACCATCTCTGCCGGAGCCGTCCCGGTCGCGAGCAGCCCGGCGGTCGAAACCACGATGAAAGCGGCGATGACTGCGATTCCGCCGCCCTGCGGTGTCGGAGTCGTATGCGATGAGCGCGCATTCGGCCGGGCCATCGCGTATCTGACCAGCCAAGGCCGAAGCAGCACAATGAGGAAAGCCGTCAAGGCGGCTGCGGCGGCAACAATTGCCACTCCGGCCATCGTCCAGTGCCGGAATGGCTCAAGCAGGGCAGTCATTTCTGTAAGTCAGGCAACGCCGATGCGGAGAAGATCGTGCAAATGCACCACGCCGACCGGACGATTGCCTTCGACGACAAACATCGCGGTGATTTTTGCCGAGTTCAGCGTCTCGATAATTTCGCTGACCAGTTGGTCTGGGCGGCAGGATTTCGGATTTTTGGTCATGACTTCGTCGACCGTGGCTTCGGTCAGTCCGGGACGCATGTGCCGGCGCAGATCGCCGTCGGTGATGATGCCGCACAATTGACCGCGCGTATCCACAATCCCGATACAGCCGACACCCTTGGCGGACATTTCGACCACGGCTTCCGCCATATGAGATCCGGTGCGCGCGATCGGCAGCGCGTCGCCGGTGCGCATAACGTCGCGGGCGAATTTCAGGAGAGCGCCCAACTTGCCGCCTGGATGCAGCACATGAAATTGCTGGGCGGAGAAACCACGGCTCTCCAGAAGCGCGACGGCGAGCGCGTCGCCGATGGCGAGCTGCATCAGCGACGACGTGGTGGGGGCGAGATTGTGCGGACAGGCTTCGCGCGCCTGCGGAAGCGCAAGGACGATATCGGCGGCGCGGCCAAGCGTCGAACTGGCATCCGAGGTCATGCCGATCAGCGCAATGTTGCGGCGCTTGGCGTAGTCGATAATGTTCTTCAATTCGGCGGTCTCGCCTGACCAGGACAGAGCGAGAACCGCATCTTCGTCCTGGATCATTCCGAGATCGCCATGGCTGGCTTCGCTCGGATGGACAAAGAAGGCCGGTGTGCCGGTAGATGCAAAGGTCGCGGCGAGCTTGCGCGCGACATGGCCGGATTTGCCCATGCCGGTGACAATCAGGCGTCCTTGGGACCCGCGTATGAGTTCGACCGCCGCAATCAGAGACTGGCCGAGCCCGTCCTTTAGCGCAGCCGACAGTGCGACAATACCGCCGCGCGCCGCATCGAGGGTGTGCAGCGCCGAACGAATGATGCTGGCCTCGCGATCGCTCGCGCCCGATGTCGCCTGTACCTTCGCTTCCGCCATGATGTGAGACTTTCCAGAGCGCCACAGGCCCTTGCGCAGCGATTACCGCCCCGGGGCACCCTTCCATTAACTGACAGCATCCCAAGGATACAATGCTATTTCCGGTCCCGGGGGGAGAACTACGCCATGCTCGTTTAAGAACCCTCCGTTTTTGACGGCTATCTGAAAATGTTTATATTTTCCAGATAGTTGTGCTTTGCGTTGCGCGTTTGCCACGGTGACGTCTTTCTGGTTCCCATGCCTTAAACGACATCGAAAAGCCGTCTCGACGGCGTTAACCTGCGTTCAGAATTAACAGAGTCGAAGATTTGTCCTGCCGCTCCTTCGCGCGTTGCTTTGATGAAGAAATTGATCGCCCTTTCAATCGTCGCCGTCAGCTGCACCGGGTGCTTGCGCGAAAACCCGCTGGTTCCGGCAGCGGCAATTCCCGCACGCTACGCGGATGTGGAAACGCGGTCTTTGACGGAGTCCGAGAAGGCGATTGTCCGGCAAGGCGTCGCGGCGACACTGCCAAATCCGGCCTTCGCCGAGTTCCGGTGGGCGAAATTTCCGAAGTCGCCGGCCGAAATCGAATATTATTGCGGCCAACTGAATGCGCAGACGCAGTCCGGCGCCTGGGTCGGCTTCCGCCCGTTCATCGCGTCGATCGAAACCCGCGACGGTCAGGTCCGTCAGGCCCGGTTGATCGAGATTTCCCGAGACCGCATCGATGTCGGTAGTGTGCTTGCGCAATGCCAGCAGCATGGGCTCAACCCGTTCACGGCATTCGAGTCGGAACGTGGCCTCACGGCCGAGGCCCAGCGGCAGTAGGCTGCACCGTTTTCAGTTTCCAAACGATGATCGAGGTTTGCCGGCGGATTAGCCAGCACGAGGCTGTCTGCCGTTGATTACGAAGTGGTTTTGCAGGGAATCTTGTACAGGTTTAGCTTGCTCTCGCAAAAGGGCCCAAAACATAAGGCCGAAACGAATTTGAAGGCGCGGCGACCAGGGAGTTGATCGGGTCTGTAGCAGGGAAATCGCGTGCTGCCGCAGGGAATTGTTTCCACTCGAGCAGGGAAACGATGCGCGGTGAGCAGGAGGAAGTGTTCAGAATCTTTCGCGCTTTTGATTTTGGGCTGAGCGGCGCCCGGCCCTGGTTCAAGCGATGAGATCGTGTCCCAGGGCGTGGTGTAACAGCGGCGGCGCCATCGTGATGCCCGGCAGGGCTGGCCAATTTATCCGGCTGCCACGGCGGGCAGCTTGACGATCGGATCATCGCTCAACGGGGCGATGGTTTCCAGACTCATGTAGCGTCCCCGCTGAACTGCCCATTCGTCATTCTGTTCGAGCAACAGGGCGCCGACGAGTCGCATGATCGCGTCCTCATTGGGGAAGATGCCGACGACGTCGGTCCGCCGCTTGATCTCGCCATTGAGCCGTTCGAGCGGATTGATCGAATGGATTTTCGCCCGATGGTCCTTGGGGAAGCTCATGAAGGCGAGCACATCCGCCTCGGCCTCGTCCATCAGTGCGGCAAGCTTGGGCACCTTGGGACGCAACCGATCGGCGACTGCCCGCCATTGCTTGCTCGCGGCCTCGGCGTCGTCCTGCACGAAGGCGGTGCCGATGAAGGCTGCAACGACGCGCCTTCCCTGGCGGCCGGCATGCGCCAGGACGTTGCGCATGAAGTGCACGCAGCAGCGTTGCCACGAAGCATTGAACACCTTGGCGACCGCGGCCTTGATGCCCTCATGGGCATCCGAGATGACCAGCTTGACCCCGCGCAGGCCCCGGCGGGCGAGCTTGCGCAGGAACTCGGTCCAGCAGGGCTCGGCCTCGGGGGGGCCAATATCCATGCCAAGGACCTCGCGGCGGCCGTCTGAGTTGACGCCGACCGCGACGATCACCGCGACCGACACGATGCGCCCGCTCTGGCGCACCTTCAGGTAGGTTGCGTCGATCCACAGATACGGCCAGTCGCCTTCCAGCGGACGGTTCAGGAACGCCTTCACCTTCTCGTCGATCTCCGCGCACAGCCGGCTGACCTGGCTCTTGGAGATGCCGGTCATGCCCATGGCCTTGACCAGGTCATCGACCGAGCGGGTGGAGACGCCGTGCACATAGGCCTCCTGCACAACTGCGGTGAGCGCCTTCTCGGCCAGCCGCCGCGGCTCCAGGAAGGCCGGGAAGTAGCTGCCTTTGCGCAGCTTCGGGATGCGCAGCTCCACCGTCCCGGCGCGCGTCTCCCACAGCCGGTCGCGGTAGCCGTTGCGCTGGGCAAGCCGATCGGCGCTCTTCTCGCCGTAGCCGGCGCCGGTCTTGCCTTCCACCTCCAGCTCCATCAGACGCTGGGCGGTAAATCCGATCATCTCGCGTAACAGATCGGCGTCGGCGCTCTTTTCCAGAAGCGTGCGAAGCGTCATCATCTCGTCGGTCATCGCTGAGTCCTCGGTTGGGTTGCAGGTCGTGGGTGACCAAACCCTACCGGTGATTCGCGATGACCACCGCAAGCCGCTCGCTCGCTACCGCGCTATGGAGGGCGCGCTCGCTCCCAGCTTGCTCCACCGAGCTACACCACTACCGGGGACCCGACCCTGCCCACTGTTCATTAGCGGGATTAGCCAGCCACGGACACGCTGCCATTGCTTCGTGAAAGCGTCAGAGAGTTCTTGGCGACGGCTGCTGGGCATAGAGATCCGGGCTGCTTCGCGGTCAAACCTTCAAGTGCTTGGCGAACACCTTGGCTCGGTTCGAGACCCACCTGTTATTCGATAGTCTAGATGAATCGCTGTCGGTTTCACTTCAGGACGTACCAGGTCGATCGCCCTCCGCCTTGCTTCAGAAGGTAGCCTCTCTCGACCAGTCGACGGAAGTGCTCCTTGAGTGTGTTGCGGCTGACGCCGGTCAATTTGGTGATCTCGCCGATGCTGACGCGGCCGTGTTCGCGGGCATGGTCGAGGATGTGCACTGAGTGTTCCGGCAGGCTTGAGACCACGAACTTCTCGCGCTCGATCTTTTTCGCCAGCCGCTCCTTCTGCTGGCGCAGTGCGCGCAGGAAGAACAGAAGCCACGGGTCCCAGTTAGGACTGTCTGTACGGATCGTCCCCTGCGTCTGCCGCAGCGCCAGATAGTAGCCCTCCTTGCTCTGCTCTACGACGCTTTCAAGCGAGCTGTAGGGCACGTAGGCGTAGCCTGCGCGTAGCAGCATCAGCGTGGTCAGAATGCGGCTGAGCCGGCCATTGCCGTCCTGGAACGGATGGATGGCGAGGAACACGACCGTGAAGACCGCGATGACGAGCAAGGGGTGGAAACGCCGCTTCTCCGTTGTCTCGCCAAACCAGGTGACGAGTTCGGTCATGAGCCGCGGCGTGTCGAACGGCGTCGCGGTTTCGAACACGACGGCGATCTGCCTGCCGTCCACGTCGAAGGCCATGACATTGTTAGGGCCGGTCTTGTAGGCGCCACGGTGCCGCTCGTCCTTCTCGCTATGGACGAGCAAATCGCGGTGCAATTGCTTGATGTGGTTTTCGGTAATGGTGATCTCGTCCCACGATCGGAACACGAGATCCATCGCTTCGGCATAGCCGGCGACCTCCTGCTCGTCGCGGGACGCGAAGGACTTGATGTCGAGGTTGGACAGCAGCCGCTCGACCTCCCGATCTGTGAGCTTGCTGCCCTCAATACGCGTGGAGGAGCCGATGCTTTCGATGGTGGCGACACGCCGCAGCGCCGACAGCCGTTCAGGAGCTATGGTTCCGAGCGCCCGCCAGGCGCCCTTGAACTCATCGATTTCGGCAACCAATGCCAGGATCTCGGGGGTGATCCGGATGGTGTCGGTGCGGATGTTCACATCCAAATGTACACCTAAATTCACCCAAATAGCAAGGTCACACCCGATTGTCCGCCCAATTCCACCCGTTAGTCTCGGTCAAGCTAGGGCGGTGAAATCTTCATTGGCCGAATGGGCAGCTAAAGGATTGAGGCCGTTCGCGCGCGCGTCCCTGTGGCGACCGGCTTTAGCGGAGCCAGCGCCAATGCCGGCAGCCTCGGCAATTTCAACGAGTTCGATGGCCAGGGCGGCAACGACATCATCACCGGCAACGGCAATACCCAGATTGTCTACGGCAGTGCAACCGCCGGCGTGACGGTCAATCTTGCGGCCGGCACCGCTGTCGGCAACGCCTCGGTCGGCACCGACACTATCCTGGGCGGGGTATCGCGGGTGCTTGGCTCGGACTTCAACGACACCCTGATCGGCAATGAGTTCAACAACGTCCTGAACGGCCAGGGCGGCAACGATATCATCGACGGCGCGGCCGGCACCGACACCCTGACCGGCGGCGGCGGCACCGACACCTTCGTGTTCGCCGACGGCTTCGGCTTCGACACCATCACCGACTTCAACCAGGCTCAGGCCGACAAGATCGACCTCACCGGGGTCACAACCGTCACCGACTTTGCCACCCTGCAGAACCTCGCCACCCAGAGCGGCGCCAACACCGTCATCGACTTCGGCAGCGGCAACGTCCTCACCCTCAACAACGTCACCCTCGCAAACCTCACGGCGAAGTGATTTCCTAATCTCTTAGCTTCGGTGGTTGCTGAAGGACTCAATTCCAGACGGAGTCAGGCCTGGCTGGCTGAATCGGCCGAGCATGATTCAACGATCGTATCGAAACAGCATTCCAGCTTTGTTCAAGATCTGAGCACCTTTCATGCAGATCTCCCGCTCTTCCGGAGTAAGCTTTTCGAGGTCGATCTGGAGATCGTCCTTGAGTTGGAAGACGCCGAATGCTTCCGCTACGCGGTAGCAAAACTGGGTCGCGCGCTTGTCACCGTTCATGGCATCGATGACTGCCTTCTGAATCAGTGCGACAATGACCGGAACCTCACGTGTCCGTTTGCCTTCCCGAACGCCGATGCGGCGAGTGAATACGTCCTGAACATCGCGCTTGATACTGCGTGGCTTCAGCTTCTTGGCTTTGCCCGACGGGTTGCCTGACACGCCCGGCTTGAATTGCGTCTCAGCCGGTGGGCGCTTGTACCCCACCTCGTAATCTGAGACAGTGCTGTCGCCCGGAGGTCGCCGTTTGCTCATGACACCCCTCGCCGCGACTTCAGTTCAAGGAAAGTGCAGCCCAGGTCGACGTGTACGGCGTCTTTCCCCGTGAGGTCCTGCCAGCGGCGGATCGCGACATCAACAAACCGGGGCTCGATTTCGACGCATACCGCCCGCCGTCCGACGCGCTCGGCTGCGAGAAGTGTCGTGCCGCTGCCGCAAAAAGTGTCGAGCACGGTGTCGTCGCGCTGGGTGCAATCCCGGATCGCATCGCAGATCATCGCAACCGGCTTAATCGTTGGATGCAATTGTAGCTCGGCCATCCGGCCGGCCCGAAATCCGCTCATCCCGTTGTAGCGCCAGACGTTACTCCGCGTTCGTCCATGCCGGCCCAGCTCGATGTTGTTGAGGTGCGGTTCGTTGCCGACCCGGAAGATTGCGATCAGCTCGTGTTGGCTCCGGTAGAAAGAGCCCTGGCCGGCATTTGACTTGACCCAGGCAGCGAGATTGAGCTGGGTCGCATAGACCTTCCGTCCAACCCTCATGACCACATCGACATGGCGCCAGTCGGTGCAGACATAGTGGACCGCCGAATCGAGGGAGACTGCCGCTGCTACCGAGAGCGTCGTCTCCAGGAACTCCTTATATTCCTGGCTGTTCATTTCGCCGCTGGCCATAGCGAATTCGGCGTGCTTGGCCTTTCCGCGCCCCACCACATCGCGGACGCGGACATTGTAAGGTGGATCCAAAAAGGCCATTGAGGCTAGCCGGTTGCCTACAAGCCGGCGAATGAAGTCTAGGTCTTTGGCGTCGGCGCAGCCAAGAACATGATCGCCCAGGCGGTACACATCCCCCGCTTGGGAAACCGGCGTTTGGCGCAGGAGATCGGCATCGAAATCGTCGCGCGGCTCCGTCGTATTCGGCTCGAAGTCAAAAGTGATTTGGTCGATTTCGGCGGCGGAGAAGCCAGTAATCGAGATATCCAGACTTTCAGCGACCAGCAGCGGCGCGAGGTCCGGAAGTTCAATTGCCAATTGCTTGCGGTCCCACTTTCCTTTTTCCTGCAGCTTGTTGTCGGCAAGTCGGAACGCGCGCTTTTGCGCCTCGGTCAGATCTTTCAGGCGAACAACTGGGACTTTCGACATCCCGAGCTTTTCTGCTGCCTTAAGGCGGACGATTCCGGCCCACACGCGGTTGTCTTCATCGACGACCACGGGGACCACAAAGCCGATCGGCCGGATGATCGCTGCCAATTCATCGACTTGAGATTTCGAACAGCTTCGCAGAGCTGTGGATGGAACTTTCAGCTTTTTGGTCGCGACGTGCTCGATCTCTTGGACGAGCGAGATTTCTTCCACGGCGCTGGATGCGGTTTCACGTTCAGTTGGTTCGGAGAGCGGTGCATCCAAACGCGCCCGCAGAGAACTCTGATTTAGTCTGATCCTTTTGGCCATTATCTGCTCCATTCAGAACGAAGGGAGCCGTCATATTCATCATTCTCGCGAAACTGTCTTCAAGGCCGATACAAACGAGACTGTGGCGATACTGTGACGGGCGCCTGGTCAATGATAGAACAGCCGAGGTAGCAGTTTTTCGGTTGACCGGCAGCGTCACTTTATCCATATGCGTAAGTCGTAGGTCGATGCGTTTCCCTCTCAGTTATGCGTCAGAGAAAGGGACATTCGATGCCGCACACCGCTCATCCAGATCTGTCTCGTACGACCATAGTCGATGCCGTCGAGTACCTAGCCAGCAAGATGCCGTCATTCGAACAATACGGTCCGGCGACAATCAAGCTGACGCGAATGGGGTTTCCAGAGTTCAGCATACGTACCTTGGTTTATCTGTGGAGCGGTCTCGACGGCGATGACAATGGACTTGCCGTAGGCCTGGCATCCGCGGACTTCTTCACCGCGCGTCAGGCGATCGACGGAGAGCGACGGCGCTATCCGATCGAGATGCTGGAAGATGCAAATGTCGACGGGTTTGCCAACGTCACTTGTGCCAATGGCATGCATTTCTATGACGTGCGCCTGGAAGCGGAGCGGCCCCTGCGTGGCGAACTACGTCCGGCCGAATGGCGCGCGCTGGAATATTGCGTTGCCATGCATGAAGGCAAGATAGGCAAGGCGGAGCCGATCGCGTTCTATCCGGAGCTTGCGGCCCGTCTTCGCGGTTTTTCACCAGGACCACTAAAGGCGATTATCGGATATATTCGAGACAATCAACCCAAGGGTCTGTACGAGCCTCCGATCAGCATCGAGACATTGCGATCCGCGCTGCGCATGATGGGTCTGCGGCGGCCCAAGCACGGTGTGTATGCCGAATTTAAGGTTGACTAATCTGTGGACACTGCGAAACGAACCCAAAAACATTAGCCAGCCTCAGGGCCGTCGGACAGTGTCGGGACATTGGCTTCGTTTCGCAATAGGCAGTAGCTGCAAGGTTGCCGAACCTGTGTGTTGTCCTGCCGGCCCGGAGAATTGTGGAGCTCCCACCCGACGCCGCGCTAGCAGCGGGGAATCGCACGTGCCCCGGAAAATCCTGAAGGCGAGAGGGATTCTCCAGGCGAGAGGAAGGCAATTCGGCAATGGCGAGGACCTCAGCCTCCCGTTGCGAAACGAAGCCAATTTAACGCCGTGCCTTACGCGGCTTGACAATTCCGTCGAGCAAAAACAGGATCTGCGCGGTCTGCCGCCAGAGCGAGACTTCGTAGCGGTTCAGTCGGTCAAGGGCGTCTCCGTTGAAGTTCGACGACCGTAGAAAGGCCCTCGCTATGTGGACGGGATCGGAATCGTCGAGGCGATGCTCATGCGCAGACTGTTCTCGGCACGCATCCCATTGCAGATTGGCCTGGATCGACAGAAGACCTGTTTCTATGGCGGAGGCTCGCCGCAGCCTCCAGAGCAGCCCCGCAAGGCGAAAAATCAGCTCTTGGTCGAGCGCGGAGCGCGGATCATAAGCGGCGGCCACTCGGGAACAGAAGGCCTTAAATTCGACGTCGGACTCGGTGAATTCCACGACCGATCGTGCCGTAAGGCCGTGCTTAAGTGAATTGCGACGGGATCGGTTTTTTCCAGTTGCGGTGCGTGGTCCGGTACTAAGAGCAGCATTGCGTCGGTTGGCCGCAAGCTGAGACTCACTTGTCATCTGCCTCGGCGGCTCTTGCCTGCGACTCGCTCCAAAGATCCTGAGCGATCGGCAACGGATCAACCTCCATATCCATCCACCAGTTCACCTCATTGCCGGCGTGGTGGAGCTGGCGATGATGGATACGGCAGAGCGGTACAGTGAACTCGTCGCTGACTTTCTTCGATAGGGCTTTGGGTTGAGCGAATTTCAGGTGATGCGCATCCGACGGCGTGCGGCTACAGATTAAGCATGGTTGGCTCGAAACGTATTTCAGATGCTCCGGATTGCGCCGCCGCCTTGGCCGATCAATCAGCAACAAAGCATCAACCGCGCCGGTATCTACCAAATCCGGAGAGGTTTTCACCGCGATACCGTGTGGTGGGTCGGTGAAATCAGGCGTGGTGGCCGGATCGCCTGGTGGCAGTGTTACGTCGGCTAGCTTTACCGATGAAGAGGCGGTCTGTTCGCCTCGATGAGGTCGATCCTGGTCGTTGCAAGGGGGCGCGGTTTCTGCACTAGGCGACTTCGGTCCGTTGCGCTGAACCGTCGGTGTATCGGCATCGAGCAAAGATTGCCGCGGACGGGGGACGGGGTAGTAGCGTCCATTGGCCGACAATCGCTGCAGCGTGCGACTCCGCTGGATATCGGGTTTTGGCTCAGTGCGTTTACGGCTCCCAAGATACAGCGACAGCCCAAAAGGTTTGCCGAAGGTCGCAAAGGCTCGTTTGGTCGCATCGGTCTCCGCAGTCTTGATCGCCTTGTCGTGCGCTTCGCCTGCGGTCGCCGCCTGCGCCTCGCCAGTGCCAAATCCCTCTCGAACGATATTGGCAGTCTCGGTTCGAACGGTGATGCGGATTTTGGCGACATAAAGCGCCTGAAAAATTCCGTTTTTCTCCCGCGAGACCAAGCAACGATATTCCACGGTCTCGCGGCTCCAGCCATCGAACCCGAAAATCCGGTTGGCCTCGGCGATGGCATGCCAGCCCTCGATGTAGGATAATTCCCTACCGTGCACCTCACGGGTGCGGACGTCGCAAGGCCGCACGTCGCGTTGCAGCTTGCGGATCTGGGTGTCGGAGAAACTCATTACTTTACCCTCACGCTCAACACTGGTTCTGGATTGCTGAGATTTGCGCCCGGAATTACCGAACCTCGCTTAAGCTCCGCATGCAGGCCTTGGCGGTCGAGGCGGGGCTCGCGAGCCACCCAATAATGTTTTGGAATGGCTGCCTCGTCGCTCACCACCAGGGTAGGGAATCCGGGGCGCAACGAAACCGTAAAATCTGGGGCAGTGATCTTCTTGAGGTCGGTTTCCGTCATGACCTCGCGAACAATTTGCCGTAGGCGCGCTGCCCGACCCTCCAAGCGCCCAAGCCGGCCCTGCATTTCCCCGATACGGCCTCGCAAACCCTCGGCGAGGGCCTCGTCGCCCAAGGCAGCGCGGATGACCGCAGCAAGCACTTCATTCAGGTCGGTGAGCCCCTCGATGGTGTCCGCAAGGGTCTCTTCGTCGAGCTCCGGGTACTCCTCGGCAAGCCGTTCCCGGACCCGCAGGTACAGCGCCTTCGAAAACGCAACTCTACCAGTACTCATCCCATCCCCTATTAAGATACCTCCAAATTCGATGCATCGACGCTCGTTTCGGGCGGACAGTCAAGTCCTCGGAAATCAGTTCAACCCGGGCGGGTAGGCCGCTGGAATGGGTGGACTTGATCAAAAATCGGCGGCTTACGGAGCCCACGTCCCGCCAACCGAAGCCGAGGAGCGCCACCAGCCCGGATCGTGACTTCTGAGCCGAGCCGGTCGGCAAAGCCCTGTCTCGTTAGGGGAAGATCGGGTGCGGCCAGATCAGCGCCGACGGTCAGGCGATTGGCTCGGCCAACTCGGTAGGAGCGTGTTGTCGGAGGCTAGAGCATGATGATTTTAGGTTCGTCCATATCCTGAGTTTGTGAAGTAGTTGGCGCACTCACTGGGCGTGAAGGCTTGGAGAAGGTCGCCGATGGCGAGGCAAACGGCTTCGACCGTTCGCGCGGCCGCTTTGCGCAGGAAGTGCTTGAGCTTGGCGAAGACCTGTTCGATGGGGTTCAAGTCGGGGGAGTATTTAGACTAGGCAGTAAGAATAGCTTGGCTCCCGCCGAGCGGTTGAGCTGACGCACGGCTTTGTCCATGACCACGATATCGCCGGGGCGAAGCGTGGGAAGAAGGACCTTCTCCACGTAGAGCTGAAAACTGTCGCCGTCGATCGGTCCTTCGAGAAACCATGGCGCTTCGATGCGGTCATGGCGCAAGGGACTGTCGGAAATTTTGTGCGGGAGGCCATGATGATGGAAAGGAGCGAATCATCACATGGCTATCGAGAAGGAATTTTTGTGCATTAGCTAAAACTTAATCTGACAGATGGTGTCCTGTTTCCCCACGGCGAATCGCAAGCCGAGGCGGGCGCGGAGCGGTCGGGGTGGCGAAGCGCCCCGCCTCGGCGATGGAGGACATCATGACGACCGAACAGAAGATCATCCGCGCCAAGGTTGGCCTGTTGGAGCTTGCCAAGCAGTTCGGCAATGTCAGCCAGGCCTGCAAGATGATGGGCTATAGCCGGGACAGCTTCTACCGCTTCAAGGAACTCTACGACCAGGGCGGCGAGCTGGCGCTGCAGGAAATCAGCCGCAAGAAGCCAGTGCTGAAAAACCGGGTGCCGGCCGAGATCGAGGATGCCATCGTCGCGCTTGCCGTCGAGCAGCCAGCCTTCGGCCAGGTCCGCGTCGCCAACGAGTTGCGCAAGCGCGGGCTTACGGTGTCGCCGGCGGGGGTGCGCTGCGTGTGGCTGCGCCACGATCTCGAGACGATGAACAAGAGGCTGAAGGCGCTGGAAGCCAAGAGCGCCCAGGAAGGCCTGGTGCTGACCGAGGCGCAAGTGG
>JBMOOQ010000002.1:0-20614 GCA_049324435.1 Pseudomonadota bacterium | reverse complement strand
CCCAGAGGCGCACGGTCGAGGACACGTGGCGACAGATCGGAGCCCTCGTCGGCACCATCGAACCCAGCGAGTGCGGCAACTACTTCGCCAATGCCGGATATGCTTCCGTTAAAACATGAACCGCTCTAGTTTCCCTCTCCGGCCTGCGGGAGAGGGGGGCCGCCGAAGCTTGAGCGAAGCGAGGCCGGGTGAGGGGCCCTACGACGCCTTTTTCGACGCGACCGCCTTCTCAAGCGCTTGGCGAATGAAGCGCTGATAGGGCACGCCCTGCTTGGCCGCCTTGATCTTGATCGCCTTCAGAAGATCGTCTGACAGGCGCATGTTGATGCGCGCGGCCTTCGGCGCGAATTCGAACTGTACAGGCTTAAAGCCGGACAAATCGAATGCCGTCAGGTCCGCCGTAGCGACAAAGTTCTCGGCTTCCTTATCGCTTCTGAGCTTTGGCAGTTTCTTCTTCATAGTGCCTGATCTCCTTTGCGTGCATGAAGCGGGCGCTGATCGGCCTGATCAAAACTTCGCCGGCACGTTTTCTCAACGTAAAGACGAGAAAGATGTATCGTCCATCTGCGTTGGTGCCGATCGCCTTGTAGCGTTCTTCCGAGAACGATCGGCCGGGTGCAGGAAAGACGGAAATTGGCCGTCCGAACAAAGCCTCGATGTCGCCGACCGTTACTCCGTGGCTTCGGCACTTCTCCGTGTTGCCTCGATCCCAGTCGAAGCCGACGACCTGCGGAAGCATGCGTTGAGTTTGGCCTATTGTACACACAAATGTCAACGAAACAGCGCCACTTGACGAATGGCCGATGTATGACTATAGTCCTAACATCCTGTCCATGAGGGGGCGCTTCGCGAGGCGTTCACGGAGTGGGGCAGGGTGCGGCGCCTGCGGGCGTGGTTCGCAAGCCACGCACTCGGGCGGTGCCGGGGCTCCGCCCGGGGTCACTACGGACCCCTGCCAGGAGCTGGCTGACGCCATGTGCAGTTTCAGGTGCATGGAGGCAAAGCGCGGCCCGGTACCGGAATGAGAACGCCGCCAGCGACGCGCCGAGAGGCGGGCCATGCCGTGAGAGCGGCGTGGCACATTCGGACTGACCGCGCCTCCCGATGCGTCGTCCCCCCTCTCTTCAATGCCGTCGGGCGCGTTTGCGCCGCGCGGACAATGACGCATGTGCGAAGGCGCATGCATGGAACCACCCCGTCACCTTCGGAGAGCGCATGCCCCGGCCGAACGCTTCATGCTATGCCCACTCTGCCAGCCGGGAACTTTAAAATGACGCCGACCACCCTCGACGCCAGCGCGCCGCGTTCGTCCGATTTTCGGGTGATCGGCCTTGTCGGTGCGGCGCATTTCGTCAGCCATATCTACATCCTCGCGCTGCCGCCGGTGTTTCCCTTCGTGCGCGCGGAATTCGGCGTAAGCTATACCGAGCTCGGCTTCGTGCTCGCGGCCTTCAACATCATCTCGGCGCTGTTGCAGACCCCCGCGGGCTTTCTGGTCGACCGCACCTCGGCGCGCACCGTGCTGGTCGGCGGGTTGCTGCTCGGCGCGGCCTCGCTCGCGGCTGCGGCCGCTGCGCCCGTATTCGTGATGCTGGGTCTTGCGTTTGCGTTTCTCGGGCTTGCCAACACCGTCTATCATCCCGCCGACTACGCGCTGTTGTCGAACCGGGTCTCGCCCGGCCGCGTCGGCCAGGCCTTCTCGATCCATATCTTCGCGGGCTTTATCGGCACCGCGATCACGCCGGCGGTTTTGGTCATCCTCGCGAGCGCCTATGGCTGGCGCGTCGCGTTCGTCGCGGCGGCGCTGCTGGGCCTGGTTGTTGCGGCCGCGCTTATGATGTTCGGCGAGCCGCTTGCCGGCCGCGAAGCCGCGCGCGCCAAGGCGGCGGATGCATCGGCACCTTCGGCCGGTGACTGGCGCGTGCTCGCGACCTGGCCGGTGGTACTCAATCTGGTGTTCTTCATGCTGATCGCTTCGGTGTCGGTCGGCACGCAGAATTACGGCATCGTCGCGCTGCAGGCGCTGTGGGGCACCTCGCTGTCGCTCGCGACCTCAGCGATCACGGTCTATCTGATGTTCAGCGCCTTCGCGGTGCTGGTCGGCGGATGGCTCGCCTCGCGCACCGACCGGCACGATATGGTGGCGCTGATCGGCATGGCGGCGAGCGGCGTCGCGCTGATCCCGATCGCCTTCATCGATCTCAACGCGGCGTTGCTGGTCGGCCTGATGGCGGTGTCGGGCTTCTTCAACGGCGTGATCCAGCCCTCGCGCGACATGATCGTGCGCTCGGTGACGCCGCCCGGCGCGTTCGGGCGGGTGTTCGGTTTCGTCACCACCGGCTTCAATATCGGCGGTGTCATCGCGCCGCCAGTGTTCGGCTACATGATGGACGTGGGCGCGCCGGCGATTGTGATTGTTGGCACCGCGCTGTGTTCGCTCGCCGCCATCCCGGTGGTGCTGCTAAGCGTCGGATCGCGCCGCCGCGCCGCGTAAGGCGAGGGAGCGGTGACGGAATCTTAACGTTAACGAAGTGTAGTGCTGCTCCAGCACGGATTGTCCCGCGCGATGGAGATTGCGATGCGGAGCATCATGATGGCCGGCGCCGTGGCGCTGGCGCTCGCTTCGACCTCGAATTCTGCGAGCGCCCAGTTCGAGGGGCGTGGTGTGGTGACCGGCGCTGCGATCGGTGCCGGTGTCGGCGCGGTGGTCGGCGGTCCGGCCGGTGCCGTCGTCGGAACCATTGTCGGCGTCGCCGTCGGCGGCCCGCCGCTCCCCACCTGGCTCAAGCCCGCCCGCCATCAGGAATGCTGGTACGACCGGGCAGGCATGCGCCAGTGCCGCTTTATCTGAAATAGAGACTCAGGCGTTGCTGCAAAGCCCGGGAGATCTCCTGGGGCTTTTGCGTTGCGACGAGATCGTGACGGAACCGTGAAGAAATTGTGGATAAGCGGTGGATATCTACCACCGGCCCAGCATCACGTCCGGACGCAGCGTAAGCTCGATTTGTGGGTGGAGGTTGCGTCCGTATGCTTAAATACAAATGTCCAAAGAGCGGGCGTGTCGTCACGACCAGTATCGAGACCGATACCGCGACCCTGCTCGACATGAAGAACATGAAACTGTCGGTCTGGTGTCCGCACTGCTGGAAATCGCACCAGATCCGCGCCACCGAAGCGTTCCTTGAGTCGATGCCGCAGGCTGCGGAATAATCCGTCAGGCACTGCGCAGTGCTGCGAGGCCGGTCACGACTTCCCCGGGAACGGTACCCGGATATTCGTCCGGCAGGTTGCCGCGGTTCACCCGCACTGTTTTGAACCCGAATGCGGCTGCACCCATAACGTCCCAGCGGTTCGACGACACAAACACGATGTCCTCCGGAGCGGCCGATAGTCCTTCGGCGGCCATCGCATACACCTCGCGCCTTGGCTTGTAGAGGCGCAGCGGGTCCACCGAATAGACCGCCTCGAGCAGCGTCCGCAGACCGGCACCATCGACCGCGGCGTCCAGCATTTGCGGCGATCCGTTCGACAGGATCGCGGTACATTGCCCCCGTTGGCGCAACGCCGCGAGGCACGGCGCTGCGTCGGGGAAGGCGTCGAGCGTAAAATAGGCGTCGAGCAGATCGGTTTTCAGCTCCTTGGGCACCGACGGATAACGCGCCATCGCATAGTCGAGCGCGCGCTGCGTCAGCGTCCAGAAATCCTCGTAGCGGCCGGCGAGCGTCAGCGTCCAAGTGTATTCGAGTTGCTTCGCCCGCCACAGATCGGAGACACGGTCCGCGTCCGGGCCGCACGCGCTGCGATGGCGTGCGATTGCGGCGTGAACATCGAACAATGTTCCATATGCGTCGAATACAAAGGCACGGGCCGGCATGGTCGCCTCACTGCACGGGTGGAAGCGTGAACAGGTCCGGAATATTGCGTCCTCGCAGATCGTAAACCCGTGCAAATACGACGCCCTCGCGTTCGATACGGACGAGTTCGGGTGCCTTCAATTCGGCGCAGTAGAACTCGCCCAGCATCAGGGCGAAGTCGGCGCCTTTGGTGTTCCAGGTCGTCAGGAAGTCCTGACCGAGTTCGACCTCGGCCGGCGGATGCGGCCCGCACACCGCAATCACCCACCGGCGGCCTTCGGGAGTCTGGGAGCCTTGCTCGTCCAGAATGCTGAGCAATTCGTCAGCGGCTTCCTTGAAAGACAGGCCCCAGTAATCGAGCATATAGCTCTTGTCAGCGGTGCGGATGCCGCCGCTGATCGTATTGAAATGCGTGTATTGATACGGGTGCAAAGTGACCATGTGATACGCGGGAAAAGCGAGCCCGGTCACGATCGCCACGCCACCGGCCGCTGCCGCAAGGCGCGACCGGTTCGCGAGCCATTGAAGCGAGGCAGCTGCCGCCAGTCCGCCGAGCACGCAAAGCGGCGGCAAGATGAAAATGAAATGCCGAATGCCATTATACATCGCGGGCCTTGTCGCAATCGTGATGGCAATCGGAACAAGAACCGCCATCGCGACCAGGAGAAGCGATGCACGCCGGGTCGCGGGCATGCCTTTCCTGAATTGCGCCGCCAGTGTGCCGAGCATCCCGGCGCTGCCGAGCAGCAACAGGATTTCAGGCAGCTTCATGCCAAGATAGGTCGGCAGATAGCTGCGCGGCATGTCCGGCACGGCGATTGGCCGGCCGTCGAACATTTCTTTCCAGGGCTTTTCGAAGAAGTGTGAGAAGTATTCGACGGCGCGGATCGGGTTGAGCGGCTCGACCACCGACCATGGCCACACGATTGCCATCACCGCATAAGCGAGAATGAGGCCGGGAACGAGCCACAGGATGAAGCTGCTGAACGTTCGTGCGGCGTGCGGCCAGCCCAGGGTGCGGACATCGTGTCCGACGACGACTGCAAGCGGCAGGATCATGTAGAGCGCGGTCATGCCGCCCATGATCCGGGTTCCCAGAGTCAATCCGAGTCCAAGACCAAAGAGCAAAATCGTCGAGACGTGAGGCCGCGGATAATCCTCAAGCGCGCGAACCAGTCCGAACAGCAGTAACGTCATCGCCACAGCGAAAGGCGCGTCCTTCGCGTTGATGAACATATGGCCGTAAAACATCGGTGTGGTTGCGAGCAGAGCTGTTGCAACGAAACCGGCGACGGGTCCGCCGAGGCGTCTGGCGAGCCGCCACGCGATCGCCATGCCGAAAATGCCGACGGCCGCGCCGACCAGACGCCGTGTTTCAAAGAGATCGAATGGCAGAACCTTTGCAACGAGGGCGGCGAGCATGTCGAAGCCGCCGCCATACATGTACAGGTTGACGAAGGACAGAGCGCGCCGGTCGGCAAACCAGGACGCGTAATAGTCCAGCAGGAGCTGGCCGTATTGCGAATGGGTGTAATCGTCCCAGCCCAGGCCGTAATCAGTGAATGTGGCATAGGCAATGACGGCAAGCGCCGATAGCAACAGCCATGTGGCGGCATCGCAGGTGCTTGCGACCGGATCGCGTGCAAGAGCCACACGGATCGCGTCGAAAGGTGGACCGTACAGCAATGCGGCCGCCGGGTCGGGCGGCCGCATCCGATATTGTTGAGGGTCCAGCAAAGTCAGCGGGCGAAGGCGTGCCTACTTGGCAGCCTTCTCGTAGAGTTCGGCGACGTAGTCCCAGTTCACCAGGTGGTCGACGAAAGCTTTGAGGTAGTCCGGACGGCGATTGCGGTAGTCGATATAATAGGAATGTTCCCACACATCGCAGCCAAGGATCGGCGTGCCGCCATGCACCAGCGGGTTTTCACCGTTGGGAGTCTTGGTGATCACCAGCTTGCCGTCCTTTACGGCCAGCCAGTTCCAGCCCGAACCGAATTGGGTTACGCCGGCCTGGATGAAGTCTTCCTTGAATTTGGCGACCGAACCGAGGTCGGCGACAATCTTCTTCTCAAGCACACCAGGGATCTTGTCGCCGCCGCCGCCGGGCTTCATCCATTTCCAGAAATGGATGTGGTTATAGTGCTGGCCGGCATTGTTGAAGAGGCCGGGATTCTTGCCGAAGGAGCCTTTGACAATCTCTTCCAGAGACTTGCCTTCCCACTCAGTGCCCTTGAGCAGGTTGTTGCCGTTATTCACATAAGCCAGATGATGCTTGTCGTGGTGATATTCGAGCGTCTCGCGCGACATGTATGGGGCGAGGGCGTCGTACGAGTAGGGCAGATCGGGCAGTGAAAATGACATGGAGCTTGCTCACGTTTCGGGTGACGTTAAAGGCGTCCTGCCGGCCGTCAGGAGGCCGGTCCGGCATTGAGTTAGGCCCTGTGCAATAAGGAAGCAATATTGCAGGTCGAAAACCTGTCCGCAAATCGTATCAGAGCGCCTGGAACGAAGCTTTTCCTTTGACGTTTCATGTGGTTGGAGTAGGGCAGCGCGCAAGGCGGCCTGCCCGGATTAAAGGTCACCGGCCGGCGGCCGCTTGCCTGTCACTAGGAAGGCCGTCACAATTCATTTAGAATTGCGGCGGGGCTCGAGGATTGCGGAATGTCTTTTGTCTTGATGGTGGTCGGCATCCTGGCGATTGCGCTGGGGGCGATCCTGATTGGTTTCGGCATACCAATCAATGAGTTCAGTCTAGGCAACACCTTGATCCTCGCTGGTACGATCGTTGCCGCGGGCGGGCTGGTGACATTCGCAATAAGCCGCGCCGTCAGCCAGTTGTCGCGGATCGCAGACCTGCTGTCGTCGCGGCCGATGGTTGCCGCCTCCGCGCCCGCCGCAGCCGCAACACCTGTGGCGCCCGCGGTCGCGCCGCCACCTGCCCCGCGCGCGCAGCCGCGCATGCAGGCCGACGAGTTCGAGTTGCCGTCCGAATTTGCGGAACCGGTGCGTACGCCGCCGCGCTCGCCAATTCCCAGTGCCGAAGAGATGGCTGCACCGGCTCCAACGCCGCCGGCTCGCGGAGGCTGGCGGCCTCCGCGGCCTGCAGTCGATCGTCCGGCTGCCAAGCCGCTGGAGACCCGCCGCTCCCCCGCGCCGGAAGTGCCACCTCCGTCCGCCCGTCGCGAACCTGCAATCGAGCCGCCGGCCGAACCGCAAGCGGCAGGACGATCGGAGGCGGCCACGGTTCTCAAGTCCGGTGTCGTGGATGGCATGGCCTACACGCTTTACACCGACGGCTCGATCGAGGCCGAACTGGCCCAGGGTGTGGTTCGGTTTGGGTCTATCGAGGAACTGCGCAATCACCTCGAAAAGAGCGGCTGAGGTTTCGGCGCCAGCCCGGCATCGCCGAGGTTGTCCTGACCGCAAAAAAGTTATCCCCTTCGCCGCTGGTCTGTTGCAATCTGTAGGTATTAAGTCCTACAGAGGTGTCCGATGGACCAAATTCCCGTTGAATGCAGACGAGGATCGCGCGACCGGACCGGGCCGCGCTGCCGCAGCCAGCGCCGTACGCGGACGATACCGGAGAATCGGCTTTTCCAAGCCATCGAGGAGACGTTTGAGATTGGCGCGGATGATTTGTGCGCGGCGACGCGGGGACGGAGCAATGTCGCGTTCGCACGGCAAACCGGGATGTACCTGGCTCGCGTCACACTCGGCATGACGCTGGCACAAGCCGGGCTTTTGTTCGCCCGCGATCGGACGACTGCCGCGCATGCGTGCCGACTGGTTGAGGATCTCCGGGACGATGTCCAGTTCGATACATTGCTCGATGCAATGGAAGCCTTTGTATTGTATGCGGACCTGGAACTGGGGAGCAGGCGATGAAGCCGGCTCGCATCGGGCGCCCGCAGCCAAAAGCCGGGATCGAGCCATCGATCGGCGACCATCGCGCGCAGCATCTGTCGCTCACAGACATTGCGGGACCCGAAATCGGACCCGGAGCGAAGTTCGACGAATCGGAAAGTCCGTTGGTCTGGCTGGCGCGCCGCAAGGGAGCCGATGGGCGCCGGTTGATCGAGGCGCATCAGTTGCAGGCGGGCGAACGGCTGCGGATCGACTTCACGGTTGCGCAGATGATGCCGCGCACCACGTCGAACTGGCAAGCGGCCGTCGCGGGACGTCATCGCGATCGGAGCTCGGGACATTTGTCCGATCGCGTGATTGCGGCACGGCAGCGGCTGCGGCATGCGCTCGAAGCGGCCGGTCCTGAATTTTCCGGGCTCTTGATCGACGTTTGCTGCTTTCTCAAGAAGCTTGACGACGTCGAACGCGAGCGGCAATGGCCGGCGCGTTCGGCCAAGGTCGTGCTACAGCTCGCCTTGGAGCGGCTCGCGCGTCACTATGGCTTTGGCGTCGAGGCTCGCGGCCAGTCGAGAGCGACGATGCGATCCTGGTCGGCCGACGTTAGGGCTGATCCGATCCCGCCCGATCATTAGCCGGAGAGCGCGGCGCGCGCGTCCGATTTGATGCGATCGACCATGGCACGGAAGCCGTTCGACCGTTGTGGCGTGAGATGCTCGCGCAGACCGAGCTTCTCGAATACGGAGTCGGCATCGGTCGCAATGATGGTCTGAGCCGGCTTGCCGGAGTAGAGCGCGAACAGGATTGCAATCAGTCCGCGCACAATGTGGGCGTCGCTGTCGCCGTGAAAATCGAGAATCGGGCCGTCCGCGCCGTTTGGCCGGACATCTGTCGTCAGCCAGACCTGGCTCGCGCAGCCCCGCACCTTGTTGGCTTCGGTGTGCGCATCCTCAGGCAGCTCGGGAAGCGCGCGGCCGAGCTCGATGATATAACGGTAACGGTCGTCCCAGTCGTCGAGCAGTTCGAAATTGTCGATGATTTCGTCGATGGTCATCCGCGCGTGCCCAGTGCTTTGTTGGCAGATATAGGCAGCCGCGGACAATGAGGAAAGCGCTGGACGCGTCAGGCCGGACGCCGAGGGTCCCGCGGTGGCAGCGGCGCGCGCCATTCGGGCTCGAGGTCGGACGGCTTCAGCGTGTGCTGCGAGGCCGATGCGCCGTTGGCGCCAATCGAGCCGGTCGTGCCGGGGACCAGGCGGTCGTGGAGAATATCGAACAGATAGCGTGCGCCTGCCTGTGCGCGCTGGCCGAATGCGGCTATTGCCTGCCCGCCAACTTCGCAGGCGTCCGGTTGGCGGCTGCAGAAGCCGCCTAAGTCGGACACTGCCGCAGTCGCGGCATTGACCGCGTCGGCGGCGCCGATCCGATTCTGGCTCTTCGGCTGGTAGTCGCCGCTCGGCAAGAGCACGAGCACGATGCTGAGCCAGAAGGCAACCCGCAACAGAAAGAACATGGCCCATACGCTCCCCGCGGCTCGGCTGGCCGCTTGGAAGGAGGTTTAGCAGGAGCAATTGAAGGGCCGGTTGGGCTTTTGGGCTTTATTCGACGAGAATACGCGTCGAATTTGATTAAATCTTTTATTATCGTCGTCCGGACGACCATAGTTTCTACGCTGGCCCGGGCATTTGACCGGATCTTGCAG
Source organism: Pseudomonadota bacterium (assembly GCA_049324435.1). Taxonomy (GTDB): domain Bacteria; phylum Pseudomonadota; class Alphaproteobacteria; order Rhizobiales; family Xanthobacteraceae; genus Pseudorhodoplanes. Next base: position 11,198 of record JBMOOQ010000002.1, on the reverse strand, counting down.
TTCCCCCAGCTCCCCGCCGGAAACCGAAAGTTCACCATGTGGCGACGATCGGCCGCATCATGACTAATTTGTGCGGCCAGTGACATACGTGCCGCGGCCAAAGTCCGTTCCCTTAGCGTTCGCTTAAGCGGCGTCTGACACGATCCCGGCAAATGGGGAGTGCGTCGGCGCGTAATGGCTGGCGCAGAGGGTATCTTGAGTTTCGTTCAGCCGATCCACGACTATATTGACAGCCTGGTCCATCCGTCGGCCCGGCAGGATCCGCTGACGGCGACGCGGCATCGCGCCTTCATCGCGCCGCGTCTGCTCGGGTCGCTGATCATCATCGCCGCTTTTCCCGTCTACCTCGCGATCCGCGGGACTCCGAGCGCCATCGAGATCGCGATCTTTGCCTGGTGTGTCGCTCCGATCGTGGCCGCCTACTACCTGACGCAGACCGGCCGCTACGAGATAGCCCACATCCTTTCGTCGCTCTCGTTGACGGGCCTTGTCTTTGTTGTCGCCTGCGCGACCGGCGGCCTCTCGTCCTTTGCGGCCGTATGGCTTGTAGTGGTGCCGCTGGAGGCGGCGCTCTCGGCTTCACGCAGGGTCGTTGCTGTGTCATCTGCATTCGCAATCGGTGCGGCGGGCATATTGCTGGCAATGCAGCAATTGGGAATGACGCCGCCGTCGCCGCTGACCGGCGACACCGGGCTGGCGGCGCTCGGCATCATCTCTGCGGCGCTCTATGCAACCGGTCTGGCTCTCGGCACCGAAGCGCTTACCCGCAAAAGCTTCGCGCTCCTTGGCGCCGAAGAGGATCGTTATCGGCTGCTCGCGTTCAATATGACCGACGTCATTACCCGGCACGGCCGCAACGGCACCGTATTGTTCGTATCGCCGGCAGCTCAGACCCTGTTCGGCGAGCGGGTCGAGACACTCAAGGGTCACGGATTGTTTGACCGAGTCCATGTCGCCGACCGTCCTGCCTATCTTTCGGCACTGGCGGATGCTGCGCAGGGCGAACAGCAGTCGGTCGAGTTCCGGGTGAAACGCACGCGGGACGGCGGCGAGTCCGGCGTCGAATTCGTGTGGGTCGAGATGCGTTGCCGCCCGCTGGCGCAGACCGGCGCTGCCGGCGGCGAAGTCGTTGCGGTGATCCGCGATATTTCCGATCGCAAGGCGCAGGAACTGGCGCTCGACGATGAGCGCGCGGAATCGAAATGTGCCGACCTGGCGAAGACGCGTTTCCTGGCGACGATGAGTCATGAACTGCGTACGCCGCTCAACGCGATCATCGGCTTCTCAGAGATGCTCGTGAACGAAGACCAGATGCGCCTTGATGCTGCAAAGCGGCGCGAATATGCGCGGCTCATCAACGATTCCGGAACTCATTTGCTTGCCGTGGTCAATGGCATCCTCGACATGTCCAAAATGGAAACCGGCGACTTCGAGATTTCTCCGGAGCCGTTCGCGCCCCTCAAGGTGATCAGCAATTGTTGCGACATCCTTGCGTTGCGTGCGCGCGAATCCGGCCTTGATCTTGTCATGCGCAATGCGGAAGACGTTCCGGAAATCGTCGCCGACAAGCGCGCGTTCAAGCAGATTATGCTCAACCTTTTGTCCAATGCGATCAAGTTCACCAATCGGGGAGGGCATATCGTCATCGCATCGCGGCGCGACGGCGACCGCCTGGTCGTCGCCGTGGAGGACAACGGCGTCGGCATCAGTGCCGCCGATCTGCCACGAATCGGAAATCCGTTCTTTCAGGCGCGATCCACCTACGACCGCCGACATGACGGAACTGGTCTTGGGCTGTCGATCGTAAAGGGTCTCGTTTCGCTGCACGGGGGCGATATGCAGGTTCACAGCGAGCTCGGAAAGGGAACGGTGATATCGGTTCGTTTGCCGCTGGATTGCGAGGCGAAAGTTGCGAATCGGAAAAAAGGCGCTGCATTGGCGCCTCTCGAAGTGCCGCGCAGGCAAGGCGATATCGAAGTGCGCAAGAGTGCATGACAGTGCGTAAGGGCTCAAAAGGAAAAAGCGCGGCTCAGTCGCTGAACGATCTGCAACCCGCTGGCCAGGGCTGGCGCAAGGATGCAGTTGCGGCGGCCGTTGCGGCCGCCGCGCTGACAGCCGTTGTCGTCAATGCTGCATTCCTGCAGCCGGGGCCGCATCCCGCGCCGATGTTCGCCACCAAACCGGTACCGTCACCGGGTCCCGCGCCGAAATCCATTCGTGTGGTCGGACAGGAAATTACCGGACCTGCGCCTCAGATGGGACCTCAAAAAGGTCGTAGTCTCGAAGCCGAACTTACCAAAGCAGAACTGCCCAAGGTTGACCCCTCCAAGACCGACACCCTGAGGCCGGAAGTCGCAAAGCCTGAGGCGCCGCTGGCGCAACGGCCTCGCAACGAGGTGATCGCCGATATCCAGCGTGAACTTGCGCGCCGCGGCTTCTACGATGGCGCGGCGGACGGGGTCTTTGGACCGAAGACCAACGCCGCCATGCGTGATTTCGAGCAAGCCTCGGGCTTACGCCCGGGAGCCGAACCGAACGAGGTTTTTCTTCGCGCCGTGATGAGATCGCCGGCCAAGTCCGGACAACAGCGCGCGGCCTCAGTGCCGCAAATTGCCTCTGATCCGATTGCCGAGCTGATTGCGCCGTCCTCCAAGCGCATCTTCGCGGTACAGAGGGCGCTCACTGACTTTGGCTATGGTCAGTTCAGGCCGAATGGCACCTTCGGTCCCGAGACCAAGGCGGCGATCGAAAACTTCGAGCGGGCGCGCAAAATGCCAATAACGGGTCAGATTTCACCGCGGCTGATGCGCGAATTGGCAATTGTCACGGGCCGCGAGCTCGACTAGCTCAGTGAGGTCCGCGGCGCATATGTGCCCGCCGCTGGAATCGGCGAGCTTATCCTATGCGCTTGAAATCGGCGATCTGGGTATCGGCCTACATCCGTCGCTGTATGATCGAAGGGGCCTATGCGGTCGTACGCCGTCGCGGCGCCGAGGACGCCGGCGCGATCTTCGTGAAAGTCGACCGGTTGGATGGGACTGCAGATCTGTATGGTCCCGCGCCGCAGAGCGCGCTCGACGAAACGAACCCGGCAGACCGAGTCTTCATCGCTTGTCTGCGCGCCCAGCCGCGGCCAAACGACGATGTCGAAAAATACATCTCGCGCCAGATTGATTTCGATCCGGATCTCTGGGTCGTCGAAGTCGAGGATCGGCAAGGCCGGAATTTCCTCGACCAGATTGTCCGCGAGCCTTAGCGCCGCGATCCCTCGCGCCTCTGCAAAGCGAGCGGAGCAGGCTGCTCGGTCCGGAAAGGTTCCGCCACTGCGGGGCGGCGGGCAGGGATGTCATCGTCCCAGTGCGCCCGGCGATGGGCCGGGCTTTTCGCCTCGATCCGATCGGCGGCACGCCAGATCGCAACGAGATGCAGCGCTGACGACAGCGGCAGCGTCAGGAAGAGATCGGACAGTTCGAAAACCATTTCGACCGATTGGCCGATGACCGGGTTGAGCGACATCAGAATTCGCTGGAACACGTCAGTCGGCATTGCAAGCGCCTTGGCACAGACAACGAATGGCTCGCCGCCGCGATCGGTTACGACCCGGCGTGCTGTGATTCGTGACAATCCAAGGCCCTGTTGGAGAAGCGTCGTGAATTCCTGTGCGCGCCCGGCGAGAGCCGCTTGCTCAAGATAGCGTATGATATTGGTTTCCTGAGCGAGAGCCACATTCTGATCGGCGACGTGTTCCAGATTCATCAGGATGAGTTTTCGCTCGTCTCTGGGAGCGGTAAAGAACGTTTCGCGCTGAGAGACATAGTCGACTGTCAAGGGCGCTGCCGGTGCGGCGGCAGACGGATTGTGATGCGGACGTACCGGTTGCGTTACCCTCGGCGTGACCGGCTCGAAGAGCTCAATATCGTTCGCGGGCGCTGCTTCAGCGAACAACTCGATGCTGCCTTGTTGACTCGGATCGGCCGTGCGCGGTCCGAGCTGCATCAACCGGTCTATAACAGGCCTGGGCGTTCCGGGATATTTTGTCAGGCGCGCAGCTACCGCGGCGCGGGTCGCTTCGTCCACCGAATCGATCAGCCGGAGCGCCAACTCGGTAAAGTGCTGATCTTCGTGCGGCGTATGCGATGCCTTTTGGATATAGAGGTCGGTCAGGACTCGGAGCAGGGTCGGTTTGATATCAACACCTGTGCGATCCGCCAGTCCTGCGAGACCGGTCATGCCGTCGAGATTATTGAGAGTCAGACGTTGCACGTTATGCCACCCGAACTGAGACGTGCCCGACCTATAACCGAGGCTTTGTTAGCAGACCGTTAACCATGACCGCCTCTAAATCGCCGGGAGGCCGGCGCTTCGCCGCCGGGCAGGGGTGGGACGAGGCAATGGGCGTTGTGATCGATTTTCCGAAAGATCGTACGGCGTACCGCGGGCCGGTCACCGGCGCCGCCGCGGATGGGCGTTGCGAAGTCGTAATCCTTCCGGTCATCCGGATCGACCGTCATGAGAACAGCCCGGTGAATCAAACCACGGGCGGGCGTACAACGGGCGCCAGACGCCGCAAACGGGCGTCGCGGTCGTGAAGCTCCGCAGGACCCGCATCATTCTTTGTCTGCCGTTTATCGGGTGTCTTAACACCGATCTTGGCCGCGTGCGGCCCTCGCTGCGCGCAGACGATATCCATCGCTGGATGGGTCCCGCAGTGACTCAGCGCTACGGCGAGGCGCAGTCGGCATTTCCGCTGACGGACGAAGAGCGGATGCTGCGCGATTTGGCCTATCCTTTGATAGAGCCGCCATATGAGCGTCAACGCTGGTACAGCGTGCTCAACGAATATGGTCTTTCGGGCATGTTCCTCGACAGCTGGTGGTACTATGACCAGACCGCATATGCTGCCGCCATGTTCGCAGACGCGTCCCGCTCGACCGAAACCTATTATGCGAGGCTCCTGCAGGACATTCGCAATGACAACGTCCGCATTGGCCCGTTTGCCAGAGTGGCGCGGGTGGTCTCCGATATGGATGAGCGGCGGGAACAGAGTCTTCGCTATGTCACCAATCTGAACCCGCGCGAACATGGAAACGCAGTTGCACGAATAGCGGAAAATTCTCTGATTGCGCGCTGGGTGCATCAGTCGCTGATGGAACGAACCTACGCCTACAATTTTGCGCTCGAGAAGCTTGTGATCGTCGCTCCGTCCCCGCAGGCTGCGGAAGTCGAGCGGCAACTCAACCTGATGCGGGCGAATATCGAGGCGGCGGCTCTTGTGCCTCGTGGATCGACAGCGCCGTGGATCCAGAAGGCGAGCCGCCCGATAGTCTCGAAATAGCGCAAGGCGTCACATCGGTTGAGGCTGGCACCGCGCACCGGATAATGCAGCCACCGCAGCGGGCATCATGCCTGGCTCGGGTGCGAATGCGCGAATGACGATCAGGCCAGTCCGGCTTGGTGATTCCACGATTAGCCGGTCGGCTGCCGCGATCTCCTCGTCATCGGGGAGTTCCGCCTTCTGCGATGCCGTCATCAAATCGAGTTCAATCGTACGCCGTCCGGCGGCGCGATCGTTGATCGCGTAAAACGCAACGTCCTTATTGGTGTAGAATGTCACCGACGTATAGGCAGGACTGACCGGCGTAATCAGTTTGAGCGGCGCCTCGGTCAAGTCATAGCGGCAGACTGCAGAGGCAAATGCGGGGTCCATGAACGGGAGAATTGATTTTTCTGCAGTCGGTTCAGGCAGCGCAACAACGCTGTTGACGGGCGATATCGCAGAAATCCGGGCGTAAGCGTTCTGTGTGGCAGTGCTCGGCAGAACGAGGATGGTCACGAAGTGTACGATTCCGCCGAGCAGAAGTCCGCTTGCGAGCCACAGCAGCCAGCGTGTCATGATGGCAGTCTCATGAACATGAGCGAATCTTCACGGACGGCATCGGAGTTTCGCGTCCAGTGCGTGATGCCACCCCGATCGGTGAATCGTAGAATCGCATGACGAGCATGTAGCGTTCGACCCCGCCGGTCGGCAGCCAGTTGCCGGCGCGGGCGCGTGGTGCGACGGAAATCTCGATCGCTCCGTCGGACTTGCGAATAACCTCCTGACTCGTGAAGCCGTGGCGTTTCAGAGCATTTCCGACGAGACGACCCTCGGGGTCATAGAGGGTCAGCGTCCAGTATCGCGCCTGTGGGGTGATACCTGACACCACAACATCGCAGCGGCCGTCGAGCGCAATTCCGTCGTCATCCTTGGTGGCGATAAAGGCAATTCCGTCGCCAGCGCCCATCGGCAATTCGCCGCTGCGAGCGACCATCGCGCGCGCGTATGGGTCAATGTCAGCCGTGCCGGAGCGCGGCCATGCCGTCCACGGACCCACAGTGAAAGATCCAAACGGTGTGCCCTCATGCAATGCATAAAGCGTCGAACCCAAGCCGACGGATGCAGCGACCGCGAATGCCAGCAGCAATCCGATGAGCAATCGCACGGAATATCCCGACAAGAAGGAGCAAAGGTTGAGCGATAGAAATCGTCCGCCGGCTTGTCAATTCCCGCGTACGGCGCGGCCGCGACCTTCGGTAGCCGCGATCACGCCCTCGCTGCGGCCAGGCAAGGCTGACGGCGTCGCTTCCACGGTACGGCCTGTACCGGAGGGACCGCCAAGGGCTTGGCTCGCATCCTCCAGCGCGCGTTCGATTCGAACCAGGATGTCGACGCCCTTCTTGGTCAAAAGGGTTGGGCGCGGAATCTCGTCCCCCGGCCGCGCCGCAATGGCCGGGCCAGTCGAATTGGGAAATGGCACCACACCCGGCATTGGCTTCAGCTCGATTCCCTGATGCGCATAAGCCATGATTTTCTGCCAGGTCATCGCCGGCAGCGAGCCGCCCGTCATCCGGTTGGTCGGCGCGTAGTCATCATTGCCGAACCACACGGCCGCGACCATGTTGCCGGTATAACCAGCAAACCAGGCATCACGGTAGGCGTTGGTTGTGCCGGTCTTGCCTGCGGCTTTGACCCCCTCAAGGATGGCGCGCCGCCCGGTTCCTGCTTCGACCGCCTGATTGAGGATCATGTTGATATCGGCCGCGACTTGCGCAGGCATCACACGGCGAGGCTTGGGGCCGTCGCGGTCGAAACGCCAGATCAGCTCACCGGTCGCGGAGCGCACTTCGAGAATGGCATGGGGAGTGACGGCCATGCCGCCGTTCGGAAAGGTCGCGAAAGCGGCCGCGTGATCGAACACGGTGACTTCGCCAGCGCCGATCGGCAGCGACGGCGTGTCGGTCAATGGCGTGCGTAGACCCATGCTCTTGGCAAGCGCGACGATTTTGTTGCGGCCGGCGCGGGGATTGCCGTTTCCGACCATGATCGAGAGGCGCACCGGAATGGTGTTGATCGAGCGAACCAGCGCCATCGTCAGTGTCTGTGACCCTGAATAGCCGCCGGAGTAATTGTGCGGACACCAGTTGCCGATACAGATTGGCGCGTCGGGGACCACCGTCGTCGGCTTCAGGCCGTGCATGAAGGCGGCAGCATACACATACGGTTTGAAGGACGAGCCCGGCTGCCGCAGCGCGTCGGTCGCGCGGTTGAACTGGCTTTCGGCATAATCGCGGCCGCCGACCAGTGCGCGCAGCGTCCCGTCATTCTCGAACACCGCGGTGGCCGCCTGGCGTGCGCCATATTGCCTGCCATAGTCGCGGAGGACTTCTTCGATCGCCTGCTCGGCCTGCCGCTGCAAGTTTACATCGAGCCCGGTTCGAACGATGAAGACGCGCTCCTGCACGGACTTCGGCAGTTTGTCGACGAGCTTTTTCATCTCGTCGAATGCGTAGTCGAGATAATAGTTGGGCTGACGCTCGTCGCGGCGATCAACGGCCACGGCCGGATTGCGGCGCGCTCCGAACACCTGCCCCTCGGTCATCATCCCGGCCTCGATCAGGTTGTCGAGTACGGTGTTGGCGCGGGCACGGGCGGCCGGCAGGTTGATGTGAGGCGCATAGCGGGTCGGCGCTTTGAACAAGCCCGCCATCATCGCCGCTTCCGCCAGGGTCACATCGCGTGCCGACTTGTTGAAATAATATTGAGCCGCCGCATCGACGCCGAACGCGCCGCCGCCGAGATAGGCGCGATCGAGATAGAGCTTCAGGATCTGGTTCTTGGTCAGCCGGGTCTCGAGCCAGATCGCCAGGAAGGCTTCCTTGACCTTGCGTTCAATGGTGCGCTCATTACTTAGGAAAAGGTTCTTCGCCAGCTGCTGGGTGATGGAGGAGCCGCCCTGCACCACGCCGCCGGCCCGCGCATTGGTGAGAAGCGCGCGGAATGTGCCCGGAATATCGATGCCGAAATGCTCGTAGAAGCGCCGGTCCTCGGTGGCGAGCGTCGCCTTGATCAGGTGATCCGGAAACTCTTCGATCGGGATCGAGTCGTTATGCTTGATCCCGCGCGCGCCGACCTCGTTGCCGTAGCGGTCGAGAAACTGCACCGCAAGTTCGCTCTTCTTCAGCCAGTCCTCGTCGCTGGTCTCGTAGAAGGCCGGCAGCGCCAGCGCGAGCGCCAGCACCAGGCCCCCGGTGCCGAGTGTGGCCGCCTCCGAGGCCGGTTCGACCAGGACCCAGCGCTTCCAGCCGGCGACATGGAACCGGTCCATGAACGTGACGAAACGCTCGTAGAGCTCGCGCGACCAGCGGCCGGCATTGAACAGGCCGGAATCGATCCGGGCGTCGAGATCGAGGAAAAACCGCCGCAGGCGCTCGCCGAAGCTTATTGTCTTTCGCTCAGCCACGCGGGCGTCCTTGTGCCTGGGGTCTCTGAGCCATCAAGGGTCTCGGAGCCATCAAGGGTCTTTGTGCCATGGTCATCGATACAAAGGCTATCGCGTCCAGGGCGCTGGCGGTTCTGGGGAGATGTCCGCAAATCGCCACATCTCTAGCCGATCCGATCCCGCCGTTCCATGCCACCAGAACCACACAGCGTGTCGAAATTGCGGATAACGGTAAGATGCGCCCGCATGCCGATTCGACAAGCTCGCCATTATGGAGCGGCTCTATACCAGACCCTCCGGTCCGGCGAAGCGTGACCGGCCTGACATTGATGTGATGGGCCCCAAATGGCCGGCAGGATTCATCTGTGACCCTGAAATCGACCCGAAAACAGCCCGTCCGGCCGGCGGCGTTCGCCGGATCCGCGCCGCAGCGGCCGGCGCCGGCCCCCATGACCGACGACACCCCATTCTGGAAGCGCAAGACCCTGGAGGAGATGACCGCCCGGGAATGGGAAAGCCTGTGCGACGGCTGCGGCCGCTGCTGCCTCAACAAGCTTGAGGAGGAGGGCACAGAGAAAATCTTCTTCACCGATGTCGCCTGCAAGCTGCTCGACCACGACACCTGCCGCTGCAAGGATTACCGCAACCGGCTGAAAAAGGTGCCGGATTGCGTCGGACTCACTCCCGCGGAGGTCCGGACCCTCGACTGGCTGCCGCCGACCTGCGCCTACGATCTGCTCGCCAAGGGCAAGGACCTCTATTGGTGGCACCCGCTCGTGTCCGGCGACCCGGAGACGGTGCATATCGCCGGCATTTCGGTGCGCGGCCGGGTCGGCGCCTGCGAAAGCCAGGTGCCGGACGAGGAACTGGAAAACTGGATCGTCAGCTGGCCGGGCCGGGTGCCGAAAGGGGCGGGGCGAGCGGCGGCGGCAGGGATGAAACCGGTGAAGGTAAAGCGGAAGCCCTGAGGCCCGGAGCCGCGTTAGGCGGCTTTCAGCCGGTTCATTTCCTGCTCGAAGGCGAAGCGCAGCTGAGCGCCTTCCTCTTCGGGCAGCCAACGGGTCATGTGCGGGAAGATTGTTCGGTACACCAACGTCCTATCTGCGTCCCACGGCAGCGTTTCAGCCGCTCGCGCCTCGGCAAGGATTCGGTTCAGTCGGGCGCGGGCATCGTCGAGATTTGGGCGGTAGGGTGGAATGGTCTCACTGTCGAGCCACCTAGTCTCCGTTGCGCGTCCGAGTAGATCGAGCTGCATGTGCAAATCCCATATTTTGTGAAGGTGAAGAGTTGCTCGCTTGAATAGAGGTCAGCGAGCTTCGTGCTAGCAATCAGCTGGCGCGGCGTATTCGCAGTTTTTTGAGATGATCGCGACAGCGGCGTTTGCTGCATATTTTGGATCAGCTTGACTGTATTCCGGTGTGGCCTGACCGAGACGTCGAGTTTTTGATAAAGAACAAGCCGTAACAGGGTGCGTCCCCGATGGTCCTCATCATCAAAAACGCAGAGACCGAGCGCCTGGCCCGCGAACTGGCGCGGCGGCGCAAGAAGGGCCTAACCGAAGTCGTGACCGAAGCGCTTCGCAAGGAAGTCGAGCGGGAGCGCAGGCGTCCGCAAAGGCCAGACCGCGAAGCTTTTCTTCGGGCCGTGCGGGAGATCGGCGAACGCGGTAGCCTTTATCCTGAGATCGACGCCCGCAGCGATGAGGACATTCTTGGCTATTGCGACATGCTCGATGCACCCGCAGGCCAGCCTGCTGGTCACGAGCGGCGCTGATGGTGATCGATACAGCGCCGCTGATCGCGTTGTTGCTCACGCCGTCAAGCCGTGGCCGGTTCGGCTTCGCGCAGCGCTGTGATCTGGAGGAACAGAGACGCCGGATCGGCGCCGGGATGATTGTCGGGCAGCAGGTCGAGCGCCATCGCGGAGATTTTCGCCAGTACCCCGTCGAGTGTCGGTGCGTCGGCCGCGGCGGGCATGTCGTCGCAATGCCCGCTCCAGACCGAAGCCTCGTCATCCCATGTAGCGGAAATGGTGAAGATGGCCGGTTTCGACATCGGGGCTCCGCGTGCGGACAAAACTCGCGAGGTATCGCTCGCGCATCAACCTAAAGCACGCCGGACCGGAATGCGTTAGGTGACGGCGCTTGCAAAGGCCTGTCCGGCCCGGCATGGGGCGCTGCGGCGGGGTTCCGGGAACTCAATCGTTATGAAAATAGTCCTTGACAGCGTGACGCTGCTCGATTAAGGTTCGCGCATTCTCCACACTTGCATCCACAAAGCGCGCTCGCGTCCAGCTCACGCGTGCTTGGCGCGGTGCGGCATGCATGCCGCGCCGCAGAACCGGGACCCATTGCCTCATGTGAATGGGTCCCGATTCTGCGGCGCACCGTTCGCAGTGTTTAAGACGCGCGTGAACGCGCTTTTGGCTTTAGACGCGCGT
>JBMOOQ010000001.1:0-115096 GCA_049324435.1 Pseudomonadota bacterium | reverse complement strand
CGTCGAAGGACTGCCCAAACCGCAACCGCAAAAGGAGGACAAGCGAACCGAAAAACGAGCAACCAAACAAGCCGCCTGACGCCGCCCGCTCAAAGCGGCACTGTCAGCCGATTACCCTCTCTGTACAGTCATGGTTTCATCAGTCGCCGTCGGCAAGTCCGGCGGCAATCTGCACTCGGCTAACCAGCCGCGTGCAGGATTTTTCGCGCTCATGCTCGGCAGTATCGGCGTGGTTTATGGCGATATCGGTACGAGCCCGCTTTATGCATTTCGCGAATCCGTCATCGCCGCAGCCGGACACGGCCATTCCGCTACACAAGAGGCGGTGCTTGGTATTCTGTCGCTGATCATTTGGGCGCTGCTGCTCGTCGTCACCGTCAAGTACGTGATCATTCTGCTCCGGGCCGATAACAAAGGTGAGGGCGGCACGCTGGCTTTGATGGCACTCGCGCATCGCGCTATCCCGCACGCGGGCGGAGCCATCATCTTGCTTGGCATTGTCAGCGCTGCCCTGTTTTATGGCGATGCACTGATCACACCTGCGCTGTCGGTTTTGTCCGCCGTCGAAGGACTGAAAGTCATCACGCCCGCCTTCGACCCTTATGTTGTCCCGCTTGCCGTGATCATCTTGTTCGTGCTTTTCGCGGTGCAGTCGCACGGTACGGCAAGCGTCGCGCGCTTCTTCGGACCAATCACGCTGGTGTGGTTCATAGCGCTTGCGGCGGCCGGTCTTTATCATATCGGGGACAATCCATCGGTCTTGCACGCATTCAATCCCGTATATGGAGCGAGATTTGTCGCGAGCCATGGCATGATCGGGCTTCTCACCCTTGGCGCCGTGTTTCTGGTCGTGACCGGAGCCGAAGCGCTATATGCCGACCTCGGGCATTTCGGAAAAAAGCCTATCCGCGCGGCGTGGCTGACGGTGGCGCTGCCGGCGCTGACGATCAATTATCTCGGGCAGGGTGCGCTGTTTCTCACCAATCCCAAAGCAATCGAGAACCCGTTCTTCCTGCTTTACCCCGAGTGGGCCATTCTGCCGATGGTCGGACTTGCGACTGCGGCGACCGTGATCGCGAGCCAGGCGGTGATCACCGGTGCCTATTCGATCACCAGCCAGGCGATCCAGCTCGGCTTGCTGCCGCGGCTCGAAATCCGTCACACGTCGGAATCCCAGTTCGGGCAAATCTACATGCCGCGGGTCAATATGCTGCTGCTGATCGGCGTGCTGGTGCTGGTGCTGTTCTTCCGTTCGTCGAGCGCGCTCGCCTCGGCATATGGCATCGCCGTCACCGGCACGATGGTCGTGACCGCCCTCATGGCGTTCGTGGTGGTCTGGAAGGTATGGAAGTGGGGTCTGGCCGCAGCGATCGCGATCATTGCCCCGTTTCTCCTGATCGATCTGGTTTTCCTCTCTGGCAACCTGCTCAAGATCGTGGAGGGCGGCTGGATGCCGCTCGCGCTCGGCGCAGTGCTGATGCTGGTCATGTATACGTGGCGGACTGGCAGCCGCGAATTGTTCCGTAAGACTCGCAAGCTCGAAATGCCGCTCCGCGATCTGGTCTCGATGCTGGAGCGCAAGCCTCCGGTTCGGGTTCCGGGCACTGCGGTGTTCCTGACCGGCGATCCGGACAGCGCCCCGACCGCGCTCATGCACAGCCTGAAGCACTACAAGGCGCTGCATGAGCAGAACGTCATTCTCACGGTCGAGTATGCCGGGACGCCCCGCGTGGACGAAAGCGAGCGGGTCAAGATCGAGCCGCTCGGCGAGAGCTTCCGGCGGGTGATCCTGCGCTTCGGTTTCATGGAGCGGCCCAATGTACCCAAGGCGCTTGCCATCGCGCGCAAACTCGGCTGGACCTTCGACATCATGTCGACGTCGTTCTTCCTGTCGCGCAGGACATTGCGGCCGGCCGCCAATTCCAAGCTGCCGCGCTGGCAGGACCGATTGTTTATCGGGCTGGCCAGAAGCGCGAGCGACGCGACGGACTATTTCCAGATCCCGACCGGCCGTGTGGTCGAAGTCGGCACCCAGGTGACCGTCTGAGATCCGGCTTTTCGACAGTTGACGGCAGGGCAGGACGATGGTTCCTCTCTGCCGTCAAACAGGAGTAGGCGATGGGCTGGTTCACCCGCAAACAGCCGGTAGTGCGCGATCTGACGCCGCAGGAGGTTGCGCGCGGGATTGCCGAAGGGCGCATCCTCTTGGTCGATGTGCGCGAGCCGAACGAGGTCGCCGCGGAAGCCTATCCGGATGCCGTGGTGGTGCCACTGTCGACCTTCGATGTCTCGCAACTCCCCGATCCCGGCTTCAAGCAGGTCGTATTTGCCTGCCGATCTGGGCGCCGGTCGGTGACGGCCTCACTTGCTGCGCAAGAAGCGGGCCTTCCGCATGATTCTCACCTTGCAGGCGGCATTATTGCCTGGAAAGAGGCCGGACTGCCGACCAAAACCGGATAGGGTTCATGATCGTGTCGCGGAAGTTTCGCGCCGTCACGGCGCTTGGCATTTTCGTTGCGGTGCTGCAGGCGGGCCCGGGTGCGGCTCAAAAACCGCGGGTGCTCAACGTCTACAATTGGTCTGATTATATCGATCCGCAGGTGCTGCAGGACTTCACGAAAGAGACCGGGATCAAGCTGCGCTACGATACCTTCGATTCGAACGATACGCTCGAAGCAAAGCTGCTCGCTGGCAAGTCCGGCTATGATGTCGTGGTGCCAACGGCGTATTTCCTCGAGCGGCAGATCAAGGCGGGGCTGTTCCAGAAGCTCGATAAGAGCAAGCTACCAAACCTGACCCATGCCTGGCCGCAGATCACGGAACGCCTTGCGACTTACGATCCCGGTAACGCACATGCTGTGAACTACATGTGGGGCACGACCGGTATCGGCTACAATGTGAAGAAGGCGAAGGAGATCCTGGGCGGTGCGGTGCCGGACTCCTGGGACATCGTGTTCAAGCCGGAGAACCTCGCAAAGTTCAAGGATTGCGGTGTGATGATGCTGGATTCCGCCGACGACATCATGCCGGCGGCCCTGCATTATCTCGGGCTAAACCCGAATTCGACCGATCAGGCCGACCTCGAGAAAGCTGCGACACTGATCGCGTCGGTGCGGCCGTCGGTGCGCAAGTTTCACTCGTCGGAATATCTGACCGCGCTTGCCAGCGGCGAAATCTGTCTCGTCGTCGGCTGGTCCGGCGACATCAAGCAGGCGCAAAAGCGCGCCGCCGAAGCGAAGGGCGATGTCGAAGTCGGCTATGCAATACCGAAAACCGGTGCGCAGATGTTCTTCGACAATTTCGCGATCCCCAAGGATGCGCGCAATGTCGAGGAAGCGCATGAATTCATCAATTACATGCTGCGTCCTGAAGTGGCGGCAAAAAACACCAATCTGGTCGCCTATCCGAACGGCAATCTGGCAAGCCAGAAACTCGTCGACCCCTCGATTCTGAACGACAAGACGGTCTATCCGGACGACGAGACCATGAAGCGGCTCTACGTCGTCACCGCACGCGACGCCAAAACGCAGCGCGTCATCAACCGGCTCTGGACCAAGGTGAAGACGGGGAAGTAAGCTGCAGTCAGCAAGACTGCAGGCCGGTTTTGCTTCCGGGGGCGCGTGAAAAAAGCGCGATCACCGCCACCGGCGATGCAGCCAGAGCCATTGCTCGGGGTGTTCCCGGATCCAGCCTTCGACGATGGTCGTGATCTTTTGCATCGTGCCTTGAACGTCGATCCTGCCCTCGGCGTCGCGCGCCGGCGTCACTTCGGGCGTCAGTTCAATAAAGAACCGGTGGTTCGGCTTGCGCACCACGCGCACGCCATGGATCGGGCATTCCACCTGCCGCGCAAGCCGCGCGATCAGTGGATTGGCGTTGGTCTCACGGCCGAAAAACGTCACCGGCACGCCGCGTACGTAATACTGATCGACCAGCATGCCGACATGCAGACCCTCCCGCAGGGCTTCGCCGGCCTTGAGAGCGCCGTCCATTCCGGTCTTGATCAGCCGGCCCATATTCACGCCGCGCGTCGCCATCACCATGTCGGCGACCTTGCCGATATTCGGTGCGCGATAGACCGCAGCACTCGGCAAGTTATGGGCCGGGCCGGGCAGGGCGGGCATCTCCCAGTTGGCGAGATGGGCGGCAAAGACCAGCGCCGGCTTGCCATCGTCCCGAAGCTGAATGAAGCGCTCCTCAGAGGCCGGATCGAAATCGATATGGCTCGCGCCGCGATTGTCGGGGTCGTGGTCCCAGATGCGGTCGAGATGCGCAAACTCGATACCGAGGCGTCCGAGATTGTCCCAGACCCCGAGCAGGATCTCCTCGATCTCGGCGTCGGACTTTTCCGGGAAGGCCATCTTCAGGTTGGCGCGGCCGATCCTGTGCTCGCGCAGCATCGGCCCGACTTTGCGCATCACTTTTGCCGCGAAGTCCGACATACGATGCGGGTCGGTCCAGCGCACCACCTTAATCAGACCGACCGCGGCATTGCCGACGATGGCATCGCGCAGTGCGTTTGGAATGCGGATCCGCATTATCTTGACCGGCCGGAGGCTGCGCCACTCATCACAGCGTGACGATCACCTTGCCGAACACCTGCCGGGTCTCGAGACGTTCGAGCCCCTTCTCGAACTGTTCCAGCGGCACTTCCATGTCGATGACCGGATGCATGCCGCCGGCCATCTTGTCGAGACTTTCGCGGATGTTCATCATGGTCGCACCGAACGAGCCGAAAATCTTGTATTGCTGCTGGAACAGCTGCATCAAATTCATCTGCACGGTCGGGCCTGCGGTCGAGCCACAGGTGACGAGGCGTCCGCCGCGTTTGAGCACCAGCAGCGAGCCGTTGAATCCTTCACCGCCGACATGCTCGAACACCACGTCCACGCCCTTCTTGTTGGTGAGCTTGCGCGTGATGGTCTCGAACCGGTCCTTGCGATAGTTGATGACGTGATCGGCACCGAGCGCCTTGGCCTTTTCGAGCTTGGCGTCGTCGCCGGCCGTGGTGATCACGGTGCAGCCGATCGCCTTCGCCATCAGGATCGCGGTCGAACCGATGCCGGACCCGGCAGCATGCACGAGGACGGTTTCGCCCGGCTGCAGCTTGGCATTGTCGAACAGCATGTGCTGCACCGTCGAGAACGCGACCGGTGCGCAGGCGGCATCGCGCATCGACACGCCGTTGGGCACCGGGATGACGAGACGTTCCGGCATGTTGAGCAATTCCCGCGCGAAGCCGTCGACATGGAAGCCCATCACGCCGCCGACATTCTCGCAGAGATTATCGCGGCCCTCGCGGCAGGCCTTGCAGGTGCCGCAGGTCAGCGCGCCGTACATCACCACCGGATCGCCGGCCTTGAACTTGGTTACGCCGTCCCCGGTCGATACCACTTCACCGGCGGCCTCGACGCCGACCACCACCGGGAAAGAGCGCTTGGCGAAGGCCATGCCGCGATAGCCCCACAGGTCGAGGTGGTTGAGGCCGACCGCCTTGACGCGGATCTGCACCTCGCCCGGACCCGGTGGGGGTGGGGCAGGCAGATCGACAAGGTCGAGCTTGCGGTCAGCGATCAGGGCGAGCGCACGCATCGGCGCTGGTCTCCAAGGATTGAGGGGAGGTCAACGCTTTGCCTATCGCCCGCGCGCGGGGGGCGTCAACCCTATGCTGATTATAGACGGAGAAAGGCCACTCATCCGTCGAGACGCCCGCTACGCGGGCTCTTCAGGATGAGGTGGATTGAAGATCGCGACAGCCAATATCAGCCCGGCTCTCCGGTGATCACGAGGCAGGTATTCTGCCCGCCGAAGCCGAACGAATTGGAGATCACGCGGCGCACCCTGGCGTCGCGCGCGACATTCGGCACCACGTCGAGCGGGATCGCAGGATCGGGCACCTGATAATTGATCGTCGGCGGAATCCGCTGGTTAATGATGGTCAGCGCCGACACCACCGCCTCGATTGCACCGGCCGCGGTCAGAGTGTGACCGATCATCGACTTGTTGGAGGAGATCGGAATGTCCTTCAGGCGCTCGCCGAACACGGTCGAGACGCCGAGATATTCCATCTTGTCATTTTCCGGCGTCGAGGTGCCGTGCGCGTTGATATAGTCGACATCGGCGGGAGTGACGCCGGCATCGGCCAGCGCATTGCGCATGCAGGAGATCACCGGCTTGCCATCCGGGCTCGAGCGGGTGCGGTGGAAGTTGTCGGCTTTCTCGCCGCAACCCTCGACCACGGCGAGGATCTTGGCGCCGCGCGCGACCGCATGATCGTAGCTTTCCAGCACCACAGCGCCGGCGCCTTCGGCGAGGACAAAGCCGTCGCGGTTCTTCGAGAATGGGCGTGAGGCTGCGGACGGCGACGCATTGTTGGTGGAGAGCGCAGACAGGAGCGAAAACCGCACGACCGATTCCGCCGTGATCGAGCCGTCCGCGCCGATCGCGAGCGCCGCATCGCACTCGCCGCGCTGGATCGCCTCGACGCCGAGCTGGATTGCAGTCGCTCCCGATGCGCAGGCCGTTGTCAGAGAGATCGGCGAGCCTTTGGTGCCGAAATGCTCGGCAAGGCGTTCCGGCACGACGCCGTATTTCGATTCCTCGTAGAAGGGCCGGAATTCGGGTTTCGTCGCCACGCGCACGAGGTCGGCATACTCGATCTTCTCATTGGCGCCTGATGCATTTGCCAGCGCATAGCGTTGCGGCCATTCGATTTCGATCGGCGGGAAAGCGAGAAAGAAGGGACCGGGAAAATCGCCCTTGGTGATGCCGGATTGCTCGATCGCCTCGTTGCCGGCAAGCCGCGCGAGCTTTTCAGACAGCTCGGACGAAACCATACCCTCTTCGTAGACGTGATCGACTGCGCCGGAGATGGTGGTGCGCAAGCCTTCTGTCGGAAAGCGCGTGATCGAGCGGATACCGGACTCACCTGCGGTCAGCCGCTTCCAGTTGTCCTCCTTGCCAGATCCGAGCGGGGAGACGATGCCCATGCCGGTGATGACGACGACAGGGCGCCCCTTCTTGTCGCGCAAACCTTGCTTTGCCATGCATCCCTCCTGGAGCCTCTCCGCCGCTTCCCGCGTAAGCGGGAAGCCGGTCCGTGCAACGCTCGGTCCACACGGGACGAGCCTCGGAACGCGATCGCGCTCTAATCGATGCGCTCGATCAGCGCCAAACCTTCCCCCCGCCAGTGCCCGACATTGGTCACGACCGCCTGGCGGATGCCGGATGCCGGCGCCTCGCCGGTATCGCCCGTACCAGACCCCGGGAACAGTGTTCCTTTTCGCACCGCCTGACAGCCAATGGCGATATTGGCGAGAAACTGCGCTTCCATTCCATTGCCAATATATGTGGTGGTGGCGCGGACCGGGAGGCCGACTTGATCGAGCGCGCGGCGTTCTTCCGCGGTGGCGGGCTCGGCGCCGGACGCACCCGAAATCACAACGGCGCCGTTCCGGTCGACCAGAGGCTCGATTGTCTTCCACTCATCGAGCAAGGTTGCAGTGGTATCCCCAGGCTGACGCGGATTGCGATTGGACTGGACGCTCGTCAGCCGGGCGACGGGCCTGGCGCCGCGTTTCTCCGCATGGGCGCGGCTCTCCAAGACGACAAACGCCCCCATTGCTGCCAGTGCCAGCGCACCTTTCGGACCGCGGTCCCAAACCGGGCGGAACGGCGCCTCCAGCAGCGGCGTGCCGAGGCTGAAGAGCAGCACCAGGTCCCAGCGGGTGCCGTTATAGGCGCCGCCGACCAGCGTGATGTCGCTCTGCCCGGCGGCGATGCGCGCATGCGCGACGCGCAGCGCGTCGGCGCCTGAGGCTTCCTCGCCCATGAAGGTCCGAGAGGAGCCGACCACGCCATGGACAAGCGATATATTGCCGGCGAGGAGGTTCGGAAGTTGCGCCAGGAACAGGGTGGGGCGCAGGTCGCTCATCAGCCGTTCATTGACGAAAGCGTCTCGATTCTCGACGTTCCGCACGTCGGTCAGGATCGCGGTATCGACCGCAATATCGCGCTCGCCGCCGCCAGCGGCGACGATCATGTCGGTCTTGTCGAGAATCTCGGCATTTTTGGCGATGCCGGCGTCGGTCAGCGCCAGGCCCGCGGCGTAGACGCCGATGCGCTGCCAGGCTTCCATCTGACGCTGGTCGCCCTTTTTCGGGATCTGCGTATCGAAATTGATCGGCTGGATGGGGAAGGTGATGTAGGGCGCAAACGTCTTGTCATCGTATGGCGGCTGCCCGCCGGCCATCAGCTTGTCCCAATGCTGATCGAGGCCCTCGCCCAGCGCGGAGACGAGGCCGGTCCCGGTGATCCAGACGTCCTGACGGTCGCTCACGACTTCACCTTAGCCCTGATCGCCGGTCTTGCGGAACTTCTCCAGCGGGAAGTCGAGCTGCTTGGCCCAAGTCACCATGGTGTTCTGGAATTCGGGGCTTGGATAGGGGATCAGCCGGTAGGTCAGGCGCGCATCGGCGATGGCGGTATCGCCCGACGTGATCTTGCCGTCGGCGATCGCAAAACCCGACCCGTCATGGACGATCTTGCCTTCGGTCGAAATCTCCATCCCGGGAAATACGGCGCCCCGCACCTTGGCTTCCTTGACGCCGGCGAGAACCGGCAGGCCGGTGAAACCCGTGATCGCGCTCACCAGCCATCCACAGGTTTGCGCCATATTCTCGATCAGCAGCACGCCGGGCATCAGCGGGTAGCCCGGGAAATGCCCCTCGAAGACGGGACTTTCCATCGGCACCTTGCTCTCCGTCCGGATCCAGCGCTCATCGGCCTTCACCTCGACGAAGCGGTCGAGCATCTGGAAATATTCAAGCCGCATGGGCGCTCGCCCGCGCTAGGACCGGCTTCAGGGAACGACCCGGCAACGACATCCGGACCCGGCTCAGGCAGCGCTCTTGGCCGCGATCAGTTCGTCGATGCGCGCGCAGAGATTTTTCAACACGAAATACTGTTCGGTGGTCGCCTGACCGTCGTTGATCTGCTGGGTCCATTGTTCCAGCGGCAGCTTGATCCCGAACGCCTTATCGATCGCGAAGGCGATATCCAGGAAATCCAGGCTGTCGATCTTCAGATCGTCGATCGCGTGGCTGTCCGGCGTGATCTTGTCGCGGGGAATATCGCAGGTCTCGGCAATGATATCGGCGACTTTGTCAAAAGTGGTGGACATCGGTGCTCTCAGGATCACGGGCAGGCGGCGGACGCCCAGTGGAGGGACGGCTAAAGTCTGCCGCTTTCGGGGTTTCGAAGCCCTATAGCGAAGCCGGGCGGCAAGTTCAACGGCGGGGGCGGCCGGTTTCTCCCTTGTGCAGAGGGAGGCAATTCCCTAACCACCACCCCCGAACCCGGCCTCGGTGGACGATGAGCGACCCCCTTGTCAAAAAGCGCTGTATTTTCTTTCTCGGGGGCTATGAGCCGATCCCCCCGGCACGGCAGCGCGAGCGCTATATTCGCGAGCTTGGCCGGTCCGCGCAGGTCTGGTCGGTCAAAACCGAGGTCGGACCGCTGGAATTGGCCCCGGAGCGCATGATCGGGACGTGGCGGATCGTCGCGAGCGCGCCCAACTGGACCACCGAGGCCGCGTATCGCTCGCTGTTGTGGCACGATGTGGTTCTCGAGGATTTCAACCGTCCGGCCTGGAAGCGGCTGCTGCGGGCGGTGGTGGCCTTCGGTGACTTCATTCTGACCGGTACCGCGTTCCGGTATTTCAGGGTGAACTGGCGCTACGGTCTGTTTTTCGCATATCCGGTATTTCTGCTGCTGAGTTTCGTTGCGGTCGCCGTCTATGCGGCCTCTTTCCTGCCCGGGCTAGGTGTGCCGCTGCCGTGGCTATCGGTTCCGCTTGCTGCGATAGCGATTTTCGCACTCTTGATGGTTTGGCCCGGTCGCTTCCTGCTGCTCGATTACATGATGGACGACTGGATTTTCGGGCACGAACTCGTCCATCGCTCGCGCGCGGGGTTCGATCGGCGGCTTGAGGGCTTTGCGCAGGAACTGGCAGAGACCCTGCGCAGTGGCGGTCATGATGAGGTGGTCTTTGCCGCTCATAGCCTCGGCTGTGCGCTCAAGGTTGCGGTGGTGGACCGGGCGCTGCAGCTGGTCCCGGATTTCGGCAAGAACGGCGAACGGCTTTCGCTGCTGTCGACCGGCTCGTCGCTGCTCAAGATCGCCTTTCATCCGAAAGGCGGATGGTTGCGCGAGGCGACGGCGCGGGTATCGGCGCATCCGGCGGTCTTCTGGATCGATTACCAGACCATGGCCGACCCGATCAGCTTCTACAACGTGGACACACTCAAGGTGCTGAACCTGCCGGATACCGGCCGTCCCTTCATCCGGCGCGTGCATATCCGCGACATGCTGGAGGCTTCGACCTACCGCAGGTTCAAGGCTAACTTCTTCCGCCTGCATCGCCAGCTGGTGATGGGCAACGAGAAGCGGTATTTTTACGACTATTACATGATCTGTTGCGGGCCGCTGCGCCTCGAAACGCGCGTGTTGAAGCCGGAGAAAGTCGTTGCGCGCTTCGCCGCTGACGGCAGCCTGATCGATCCATTTGCAGCGGAGAAGACAACATGACGCCTGCCATCGCAAAGGCGATCCTCGTGATCGGTGCCGTGTCCTGGTTCGTCATCCGCTGGCCGCATCAGCGCCGGTCGTGGAAGACCAAAACCCGGTTGGATCAGCGCAGCACGCTGGAGAAAATCCTCCTGACCTGCTCGTTTACCGGCTTGGGGATTATTCCCTTCTTCTATGTGATCTCCGGGCGGCCGCGCTTTGCCGACTATACGTTTCAGCCGCTGCTGGCGTGGCTTGGTGCGGCCATCTTCCTGGCGGCCCTGTGGCTGTTTTACCGGGTTCACCGCGAACTCGGGCGCAACTGGTCCGATTCGCTCGAGGTGCGCGAACAGCATGCCTTGGTGACGGACGGCCTCTATCGCTATGTCCGCCATCCCATGTACACGGCGTTCTTCATGTGGGCTCTGGCTCAGGCGCTGCTGCTGCCAAACTGGATCGCCGGACCGGCCGGGCTGGTCGGGTTCGGGACGCTGTTCCTGTTCAGGGTCGGCCGGGAAGAGCAGATGATGCTCGATAGCTTTGGCGAGGAGTATCGCGCCTACATGAAGCGGACCGCGAGGCTGATTCCCGGCGTCTACTAGATCGACCGTGGCAAGGCGGCAACACACGTTAATGTTCACATTAGATCGGTTTGAGCCGTGTGGCGTTTTGGCGGCGAGCCATTGTAAACCGGATGTGCTTGGCGGGCAGTCCGGGGGGCGGGCACCCGGGCGGTAGGAAGACACGGGGAATCGGGTCGATGATCGCGATCAAACGAAGCTGGTTGCTGCTGCCGGTTCTGACTTTGGCCGTGATGCAGGCAGCTCCCGCGCTGGCCCAGACCACCGCATCGACCGAACGCACCGCACGGCCGGCCCAGAAGCGCATGGCGCCGGCATCGCAGGCGAACGGCCATGTCTACCTGCTGCGTGGCTTGCTCAACATTTTCTCGCTCGGGATGGACGATCTGGCGTCGAAGATTCAGGCGCGCGGCATCAGCGCGAGCGTCCATAACCATTCCGAGTGGCAAAGCCTCGCCGACGGCATTGCCGCGAAATACAAAGCGCGGCAGCATGGTCCGATCGTGCTTGTCGGGCATTCGCTGGGTGCCGATGCTGTGATGTTCATGGCCGAATATCTCGGCAAGAAGGGTGTTCCGGTTGCGCTGGTTGTTCCGTTCGACGGCACGGGCTCGTTCGCAGCCTCGTCCAATGTCAGCCAGGTCTATAATCTGACGCAGCGTGATTATGCCTATATGCGCAGGGGCGCAGGCTTTCGCGGCACGCTTAACAACGTGGACGTGAGCGGGCAGGGTTACGGTCATATCGATATCGACAAATCCGCCAAATTGCATGCCCTTGTGCTCGCGCGGATCCAGTCGGTCATCCGTTCGCGCGGGGTGCCGCAAACGGCTGACGACGGCGCACCGGCTCCGCGGCCCCGCGCTGCCGCACCGGCAGCGGCGCCGGCTCCTGCAGCGCCAGCGGCGGCTCCCGCTTCGAAGCCTGCCGCCGATGCGGCTCCGGCCGCTCCGGCATCGAATTCTGCGCCGGCCACGACCGCAAGCACCAATGCCGCCGCCAGCGCGTCGGTCTCGGCTTCGGTCGAGCGTGCGCCGGAGGCTGCCCCTGCTGTTTCGCGTCCAGCGACGTCCGACGCGAGTGCGAAGCGCAAGCCCGCCATTCCGGAGCCCGGCGTGAAACCCGCGCTGCGGTTCTGAACCGCGGGTACCACGTTCTTTTGTCAAGGGAATGCTCGCCGTCCGAGGCGGGAATTTTTGTTTGCGTCGGCGTTCTGCCAGGTGCTCGGGATCGGCCCTGTTGACGGTTACGCACGTCAACAGCCTTGCATAAGTCTAGCGGCCGGGTCGCTGAGCCTCCACCGGAGCGCAGCCGCGCTTGCCCGCCAGCACGCAATCCTGCGTTTTGCGCATTGTCGCCATTGTGTCGGCGAGCCAGACTCCGGCCACGACAAGCCCGACGACAAATACAAAAGCCACGGCATTCACCGTCATGCGGTGACCGAAATCGTCGGGCTCCGGACTTCTTTCGTATCTGTGGAGAGCGGCCGCAGGTTCCTGAATGCTGCCGGCGGGCTGATATCGGCGCCTGGTTCTCAGGCTGACGACGCGATGATCGTCAGTCGCGGGTGAAAGGCGGTCAGGCATCATCGTGCAATCCGATGAGACTTTGATGCGATGCAACTAGCACAATCCGGGCTTCTTCGCATGGCGGAAAGAAGGGTTTCGGATCGCGGGAGCGATTTCAACGCCGTGCCGCAGGTGCCGGTTCCGCGAACGGATAGGTTTCACCGTCCGGCAGCGGCACGCGAAACACATTCAGGGTCATCGCGACCAGCGTGTAATAGCCGAGGATGCCCACGAACTCGACCATACCGGCATCGCCGAACAGGGCATGGACGCGGGCATAGGTCTTGTCCGAGACCCGCTTCGTCTTGTGCAGTTCGGCGATGAAGTCGTAGATGGCACGCTCTTCCTTGCCAAGCCGGGGTGTTCTGCCGGTCCGCAACGCTTCGATCGTTGCGGGCTTGACGCCGGCCTTTTGCGCGATCGGCGCGTGCACCCAGAACTCGTATTGCGAACGCCAGAAGCGCGCGAGCACGAGGATGGTGAATTCGGACAGACGCGGCGGTACCGAGGTGCGATACCGGCAGAAGGCGCCGAGCTTCTGCGCGAGATCGCCATATTCGGGCGCTTGCAGAAACACCGCGAATGGACCGCCCAGGGCGCCAGATCCGCGGGTTTTGCGGATGTCGGCGAGCAGTTCACGCTGCTTCGGCGAAAGGTCGTCCTCCGCCGGGATCGACAGGCGGGGCGAGGGCATTTTGATGGGCTTGCGCATGTCCTGGAAGATTCCTGGTTCTTGCTGACACGGTGCTTCTTGCACGTCGCCCGAATTCTCGCAAAGCCGTGTCTTGACGGGCGGCCCCCACTTATCCGTCCATTGCGGGCGGCGGCCCGCCGGACCGCGCCTGCGCAGCCTGCCAGGCGAGCGGGCGCATCGCACGCTCATCTCGGCGTTGCAATTTCGGACGCGGAAAATGACTGACTTCAAGCGGAGGACGTCATGGCAGGCACGATCATGTATCACGACGGCAACCGCCGTCTGCAAGACCAGTTCGATTCTCGCCGGATCTCCGACCGTCTCGAAGAGAAGCTGACACGGACGGCGTTCACTGCCGACGACAAGGCATTTATCGAGAGCGTCGTCTACTTCTTTATCGCAACGGCCGATGCGCAAGGCCGCCCCGACTGCTCGTTCAAGGGAGGTCCGGCCGGCTTTGTGCGTGTGACAGGCGACTCCGAGCTCGCCTTTCCGGACTATGACGGCAACGGGATGTTCAAGAGCCTCGGCAACGCGCTGGTCAATCCGAATGTCGGTCTTCTGTTCATCGCGCTGCACGGCAAGCCGAGGCGTCTGCGCGTCAATGGCACGGCAATAGTCAGCCGCGACGATCCGCTGCTATCAAAGACGATCGGGGCGCAACTCATGGTGCGCGTACAGGCGAGGGCGATCTTTCCGAACTGCCCGCGCTATATCCCGGAGATGACCCTGGCCGCGCCGTCGGTTTATACCCCAAGGCCGGGCTGCGACCCGGTTGAGCCCGGATGGAAATCGTTCGACGACTTCAGGGACTATGTGCATCCGCGCTAGCCGACGGCGCGGGAGTGATGCTCATGCCTCGCCGAACACGCGCCGGAAAATCGTGTCGACGTGTTTAAAGTGATAGCCGAGGTCGAAATTCTCCTCGATCTCGGCGGCGCTCATCTTCGCGGTGACGCGCGGGTCGGCCTTCAGGAAAGCCAGAAAGTCCCCTTCGCCGCGCCAGACCTTCATCGCGTTGTCCTGCACGATCCGGTAGGCGTCCTCACGCGACACGCCCTTGTTGGTCAGAGCAATCAGCACGCGCTGCGAATGCACAAGGCCGCCGAGCCGGTCGAGATTTTTCTGCATGTTCTCCGGATACACGACCAGCTTGTCGATCACGCCGGCAAGGCGGTTGAGCGCAAAATCGAGCGTCACCGTGGCATCGGGTCCGATCATGCGCTCGACCGAGGAATGCGAAATATCACGCTCGTGCCAGAGCGCGACGTTTTCCATCGCCGGCAATGCATAGGCGCGGACCATGCGGGCGAGGCCGGTGATATTCTCGGTCAGCACCGGATTGCGCTTGTGCGGCATCGCCGACGAGCCCTTCTGGCCCTGCGAGAAGAATTCCTCGGCTTCCAGCACCTCTGTCCGTTGCAGGTGCCGGATCTCGATCGCCAGCCGCTCCATCGACGAGGCAATCACCCCCAGTGTTGCGAAATACATCGCATGCCGGTCGCGCGGGATCACCTGGGTCGAAATCGGTTCAGGCGTAAGTCCCATGGCCTTGGCGACATGCGCTTCCACCCGCGGATCGATCTGAGCGAAGGTGCCCACCGCGCCCGAAATCGCACAGGTCGCGATCTCCTTGCGGGCTGCGATCAGCCGTGTCCTGGCGCGGTCGAATTCGGCATAGGCCTGAGCGAGCTTCAATCCGAATGTCACCGGTTCGGCATGAATGCCGTGCGAGCGGCCGATGGTGGGCGTCAGCTTGTGTTCGAACGCCCGCCGTTTGAGCGCCGCGAGGAGCTTGTCGATATCGGCAATCAGAATGTCGGTCGCGCGTGCGAGCTGGACCGACAGGCAGGTATCGAGCACGTCCGACGAGGTCATGCCCTGATGCACGAAGCGCGCCTCGGGGCCGACGATTTCGGCGAGATGGGTCAGGAAGGCGATGACGTCGTGCTTGACCTCGGCCTCGATCGCATCGATCCGCGCCACGTCGAAGGTCGCGGCTGCGCCCTTGTCGCGAATGGTTTTGGCGGCTTCCTTGGGGATCAGGCCGAGCTCTGCCATGGCATCGGCGGCATGCGATTCGATCTCGAACCAGATGCGGAATTTCTGCTCCGGCGACCAGATCGCGGCCATTTCCGGGCGGCTGTAGCGGGGAATCATCGGCAGCTCATGTCAGCAGCTTAAGGCTTGCGTCAGCCGTCGCGTAACACAGGGCCGGGCCGTGGCAAACCCTGCCCGCAGCCATCCCGGCGCTTTTCCCCGGCGCCGCCGCGCGTCAATAAAGGCCGTAGGTTTCCCACTGATCCTCGGGGATCGGATCGCCGATCTTGTAGCTGAACGAGGATACTGCCATGTGGTCGGCTGTGGCCTTGCAAGTGAAGGAATAGCGGTACCATTTGCCCTTGCTGCGGAAGGCGCCGCCATCGCCCGACACGGTGTCGCCATTCAGAACCGGTGCAGACAGGGCATAGATGATCGCGCGATCGGGCCGATGCGGGTTCTTGTCCCTGTGAACGCGCGCCATCGTCTCCATCGCGCAGATCTGTTCCAGCCGGGTCATCGGGTCGAGCGTTTCGAGCCTGTCCTCGCCGCGTTTGCCGGCGGCGTCAGCCGCCCCTGTGCATAAGGCGGTGAGGCACGCGACCAGTACAATCTGCTTCATTCAGGACGTCCGGAATTCTCGGAGAGTGTTCGATTCGGAAAGCTCAGAATCATACGGGCTGAGAATGACCTTTTCTTGCCGCTTCGAGTTGTCGTTCGGCCTCCTGTGGATCGGCGAGGTCGCGGAAGGCGAGCCTGCCCGTATAATCGACATCGCGGAGTTTGGCGGGCATTCCCGACGCGAAATACAAATGCCCGCCCTTGCCGCCGGGCGCCATGATTTCCAGCACGGCATCCATCCGATCGAACGGACAACTCAGCAGATCGGGCCGAACGCCGTTATGAACGATCAGCGCGCGCCGGTCGGTGATCGCGTAGATCGTATATTGCGTATCGATCGCCATGATGACCGGTGCGAGCACCATGGCGATGCCGACCATTGCGAGCGGCAGCGCGATTGCGGCCGAGGCGCGGCCAGCAAAATACAGGCTCAGCGTTCCCGCGCACCATGGGATGCCGATCCACCACAGGAACAGCTTGTTGCGAAGCGTGACCCAGATGTCGGGCCGCACCGCGTAGAGAATGCGCTCGCCGGGCTGAAGCTTGCCGGCGAGCAGGGTCAGCGCATGAGCCGGCGCGATCACGCCGCTTCGCCGCGGGCCAGGGCGCCGGCGTTGCGGATCGCCGCGATGTTGCCGCGATAGCTAGAAGCGCCGCCTTTGAATACGGCAGAGCCCGCCACCAGCACATTGGCGCCGGCCGCGGTGACGAGCGGTGCCGTCTCCGGCGTGATGCCGCCATCGACTTCGATGTCGATCGGCCGGTCGCCGGCCATCGCGCGGATGCGGGCGATCTTCTCGACTGCCGAATGAATGAAGGCCTGCCCGCCGAAACCGGGATTGACCGACATCACCAGCACGAGATCGACCAGATCAAGTACATGCTCGATGGTGTTTTCCGGGGTGCCGGGATTCATCGTCACACCGGCCTTCTTGCCCAGCGCGCGGATGGTCTGCAGCGAGCGGTGCAGGTGAGGGCCGGCTTCAACATGGACGGTGATGATATCGGCGCCGGCCTTGGCGAACGCCTCCAGATGCGGATCGACCGGCGCGATCATCAAATGCACGTCGAACACCTTGCTCGAATACGGCCGCATCGCCTTCACCGCATCCGGGCCGAAAGTGATGTTGGGTACGAAATGCCCGTCCATCACGTCGAGAT
Organism: Pseudomonadota bacterium; assembly: GCA_049324435.1. Taxonomy (GTDB): domain Bacteria; phylum Pseudomonadota; class Alphaproteobacteria; order Rhizobiales; family Xanthobacteraceae; genus Pseudorhodoplanes. The sequence goes on along the minus strand of JBMOOQ010000001.1, from coordinate 97,865 downwards.
GGATCCAGTCGGCGCCCGCGGCGTCGACTGCGCGCACTTCCTCGCCGAGCTTCGCGAAGTCGGAGGCAAGAATGGAGGGCGCGATCAGGAGCGGGCGGTGCATGCGTGGCTCGGTCATGGGTCGGCGGCGCCCCGTCTTACACCGGCGGCTCCCTCGGGCAAACTGCCCCGCATGACCCACCGGTGCACAAGTGGCCGCAGCAGATGCGGCAGCGTGTAGATCGGAAACTGGGCGACCGCGAAATACAGCCAGGTTAATTCCGGAATGGCACCGCCGGCGGCGGCCACCATCAGCCCCATATTGCGGCTGCCGACCGCAAGGCCAAGCGCCAGCGCCGATGACCGCCCGGCACGGCGGAAAATCAGGCACGTCACAACAATCAGCACGATCGCCAGCAGATAGACGAACGCCGTCAGGCCTGCGACCAGCAGCGGCTGCGCGATGATATGCCCGGCAACCCCGTCCATCAGCCCGATCGCGAAGACGAACAATGCGATCACCGAAAGCCCGTCGATCGGGCCGCTCTGGCTCGCCACCCAGGCGGCCCCCTTGACGCGCCGGATCGCATAGGCAGCGATGGCAGTGCCGCCCAGCATCGCAAACAGCTTCACGCCGAGCCAGAACGGCGAAATGTCGAGGGCCGGGCCGGCGAACAGGGCGGCGAGGAGAGGTACGGTCAGCGGTGTCGAGGCGGTCGCGACGATCAAGGTGGCCAGCGACAGCGCCGCATCGAGACCCATCAGCGCCGCCAGCGCGGGCCCGCCGATGATCGGCGGCGCCACCGCCTGCAGGACCAGCGCAAGGAACAAGGCCTCGGACGCGATCGGCAGCCCGAGCGCGATCGCAGCCCCGCAGAGCAGCGCCGGCACGGCGACGAGCGTCCACAGGCTTGCGGCGATCACAAGCCAGGGACGCCGGAACTGGTTGCGCAGGCTTCGCGGATCGACCCTCAGAAAGGCGAGGGTCAGCAGCACCATCAGCGCCTCGACAAAGACATGCTTCAGGATCGCTGCGAGCGGCGGAACAAAGATGCCGGCAAAAACCGACAGGGCCAGGGCGCGCGTGCCTTGCCGGCCGAGCCATGCCAGCGCGGCAAGGGCTGCGTCAAAAATGGGCATGAGGGGTGATACTGCAGCGCCGTCGCGCAATCCATATTTCTGTGCCATTCATCCAGTGAATCGCGGGCGGAAGGTCCGCATCCTTTGAGGACGTGATGGCCCGTACCGATGCAATCGTTCTTGGCGCCGGCATGGTCGGCGTGTCTGCTGCCGTTCATCTCGCCAAACGCGGATTGGCTGTGGCACTGGTGGACCGGCGGGGGCCGGGTGAGGAGACCTCTTACGGCAATGCGGGGATCATCGAGGGCAATACCTATTTTCCGTATCCGTTCCCGCTGAAGCCCACAGCGCTTCTGAAGATCGCGTTCAAGCTCGCCCCCGAAGCCAATTACCATCTGTCCTATCTGCCCAAGCTGGCGCCGTGGCTGTTCGCCTATCTGCGCCATTCCACTGCCGAGGCGATGCTGGAATTCGCCGCGCAAATGCGTCCGCTGTTTGCCGCTTCGATCCGCGAGCACCAGACGCTGATGCGGGAGTCGCATTCGGAGCGCTATCTGCGCACCAATGGCTGGCTGAAAATCTATCGCACCAAAAGCGCTTTCGATGAGGCCAGGCGCGATCTCGACGCGATCGCGGCTGCTGGAATTACGTTCGAGCCGCTCGATGTGAACGGTTCGATGGCGCTGGAGCCCGCGCTGTCGCCCGTATTCGAGCGCGGCGTTTTCTGGCCGCAGGCTGCAAGTGTCAGCAATCCGCTCGCGGTGACACGCGCCTATGCGGAGCTGTTCCGGTCGCTCGGCGGCGTGCCACTGACCGGAGACGCGCGCTCGCTGCACAAATCGGATGGACGCTGGCGTGTGGATACGTCCGAAGGGCCGGTCGATGCGCCGGTCGCCGTTGTCGCGCTCGGCCCCTGGGGCCCGGATGTGCTGGAGCCTCTCGGCATCAGGCTGCCGCTCGAGGTTAAGCGCGGTTATCACCGTCATTTCCGGCCCGACGGAAATAAGGGATTGAACCGTCCCGTGCTCGACGCCGAGGTCGGCTATGCCGTGGTTCCGATGGAGCAGGGGCTGCGGCTCACCACTGGTGCCGAATTCGCCTCGCGCGATGCGCCTCCCACGCCCGTGCAGTTCGATCGTCTGATGCCGAAGGCGCGGGCGCTGTTCCCGCTCGGCAAACCGATCGAAGCCGAACCCTGGATGGGACGGAGGCCGTGCTTCCCGGATTCCAAGCCGGTGATCGGACCGGCGCCCGGGCAGCCGGGCCTGTGGCTGGATTACGGCCACGCGCATTGGGGATTGACGCTCGGTCCGGTGAGCGGACGACTCCTTGCCGAGATGATCACAGGAGAAGTGCCGTTCACCGATCCCGCGCCGTACAGCGCGGAGCGCTTCGCCTCCTGATTGCGGGCCGGTCCAGTCCTGCGGCGCGCCTTACGCGAACTTGTCGCGCCAGGCCGGCAAGGCGTCCGCGAACGGCAGTGCCGTCGCCTCATAAACGCCGCGGGCGATGGCGCGCGCCAGCACATTGGCCGCCAGCGCACCGAGCGAGGTGAGCGCGAATAGCGGGTCGGGCAGGGGCTTCTTGCCGGTGGCCGCCGCAAACACGATGTCGCCATCGAGCGGCGTGTGGACCGGATAAATCGCGCGGGCGTAGCCGGTTTGTGCCATCACCGCGAGCCTATGGCATTGCGCCTTCGTGAGAATCGCGTCGGTTGCAACCAGCGCGATCGTGGTCGCCTCGCTTGGTCCGCCCTTGGTGCGGATTGTGAGCGCGTCCGGTCCGAAGGTCTGCGGCCAGCCGTGTCCGCCGAATTCTCCGTTCTGTTCAAACGGCGCGGCCCAGAAATGCGGCCCATCGGCGATGGTGACATTGCCGACGGCGTTGACGATGACGATGGCGCCGACCGTGATGCCGTCAGCCGTTTTCGCAGAGGCAGAGCCGATGCCGCCTTTGAGGGTGGCGGTCGTTGCGCCAAGGCCGCCGCCGGCACTGCCGAGCGCGAAGTCAGACGATGCGGCAACGGCGGCCTGATAGCCGAGTTCGCGATAGGGCGAGTACCGGCCCCATTGCTTGTTGCCGCCGGCGAGCAGGTCGAACACGATGGCGCCCGGCACGATCGGCACCCGTGCGGGGCCAATCGCAAAACCGCGGCCTTGCTCGCGCAGGAAGCCCTGCACGCCGGAGGCGGCGTCGAGCCCGAAAGCGGAACCGCCCGACAGTGTGATGGCGTCCACGCGTTCGACGGTCGAATGCGCGACGAGAAGTTCGGTCTCGCGCGAGCCCGGCCCGCCGCCGCGCAGGTCCACGGCGGCGACAGCGGGTTCGTCGAACATGATCGCGGTGCTGCCGGAGCCAAGCTTTCGGTCCTCGGCATGACCGACTTTGAGGCCGCTGACGTCAGTGATGAGATTGCGCAAAACAGGCTCCAAGGGGCACCCGCAGGTCCAAAGGGATAGCTCGCCGGGTCAAGTCCGGCGACAGCCAGAGATAGCAAAATCCATCGCCGCCGGTCACATCATGGCGAGCGGGGCCCGGTGCGCTTGCACCGCCGCGGGCCGCGGGGCATGACAGCGCCATGCCGGACGTGTCCATTTTCGCGGCCCTGATTGCGGGGCTTATCAGCTTTCTCTCCCCCTGCGTGCTGCCGCTGGTGCCGCCGTATCTCGTCTACCTGGCCGGCACCTCCCTGGAGCGTTTTGCCGACCGCGAGCCGGAAACCCAGGTGCGGCGGGAGACCGTGTTCGCGGCGATGTTGTTCGTCGCGGGCTTCTCGACCGTATTCATCGCGCTCGGTGCCAGCGCCACGCTGATCGGCAGCGTTTTGCGGGCCTATTCCGATGTGCTGGCAATTGTCGCCGGCATCGCCATCATCATCATGGGACTGCACTTTCTGGGCCTCACCCGGATCAGCTTTCTGCTGCGCGAGAAACGAGTCGGGATGGCAAAGCCGATCGGGCTGTGGGGCGCCTATGTGATGGGGCTCGCCTTCGCGTTCGGCTGGACCCCGTGTATCGGGCCGATCCTTGCGGCGATCCTTGCGGTGGCGGCGTCCGAGGCGACGGTGGCGAAAGGCGCCGGCCTGCTCGCGGTCTATTCGCTCGGACTCGGCATCCCGTTCGTGCTCGCGGCTTTCGCGGCCGAGCCATTCGCGGCGTTCCTGTCGCGGTTCCGCGCACACATGCAGAAGGTCGAAATGGCGATGGGCGGATTGCTGGTGCTGACGGGGATCATGTTTCTCACCGGAACGATCACCACGATGAGTTTCTGGCTGCTGGAAATGTTCCCGGCGCTCGGACGGATCGGCTAGCGGCGCTGCGCGCAGAACGCCCGGATCCTCGGCTGCGACGAGCCGCGCGGTGGGACCGGACCGGGCTGCGGCCTATATAGCGGCGGTCCTTGCGATGGCGGTGCGCCGTCTCAACAGCGAGATCGAGCGCCGCCGCATGCGCGCGGCGGCCAAGCAGATCGCGAGCGCACAGCGGGCGCTGGCAATGAAGCAGGCGAATGCGAACGCCGGCGGAGCGGCCGCCTTCAACAGCCGAAAGGCGCATCACGGCATGCGCAACATGGTCAGCCAGAAGCGGCAGCAATTGATCAACCTGATGGAGCGCGGCCGCCTGCGCAAGGCCCAGGCGGTCGCGCAGGCCAAAAGCGACGCGCGCTGATCTGCACGATTTTCGTGCAGAACCTGACGGACCGCACGATGCCGCATCGCTTCGTTTACGCTGACATCGTCCGGTCACGAAACGCGGGCAACGCTTAAACCAATCGTTGATCCCAGGCCTCTAAGGTCCGGCGCATCGGCGAGACGCCCGGCTCCGCGCAGATGCGGCTGCAGTCCCCATTTCGGGTATGATAGGGGCGCGGTTGCGATGTGCGGTACCGGTCCGCAGCCGTCCTCAACGCCGGATGTGCGGCAGGCGGTCATGGCTGAAGCCCGTATCGAGCCCGTCAAGGAGCGCCCGCCATTCGAGCGGATTGCGTTGCTGCTGCAGGGCGGCGGCGCGCTCGGCTCTTATCAGGCCGGGGTTTATCAGGCGCTCGCCGAGGCCAGGCTGCACCCCGATTGCGTGGCCGGGATTTCGATCGGCGCCATCAACTGCGCCCTGATTGCAGGAAATCCGCCGGAACGGCGCGTTGCGGCATTGCGGCGCTTCTGGGAGACGATCACCGAGCCGCCGCCATGCGCGCTGCCGCTGGCGACGCCATTGTGGGATTTCGCCGCAACCGGCGGTGACATGATGCATCTGGCGGTGAATCGCGCCTATGCCCTCGGCAATGTGATCGGCGGCGCACCGGGATTTTTCTGTCCGCGGCCACTGCCGTTCTACCTGTGGTCGGGCCGGCGTCCCGAGACCGAGAGCTTCTACGATATCAGTCCGTTGCGCGAGACCTTGCATTCGCTGGTGGACTTCGACCGGATCAACGCGAAGGAGATGCGGTTGTGCGTCGGGGCCGTCAATGTGCGCTCCGGCAACATGCGCTATTTCGATTCCGACCAGGAAACGATCACCGCCGATCATATCATCGCGAGCGGGTCGCTGCCGCCCGGATTTCCGGCGACCAGGATCGGCGACGATTACTACTGGGACGGCGGGCTTCTTTCAAACACGCCACTGGAATGGGTGCTGGGGACACGTCCGCGCAAGGACACGCTCGCATTCCAGGTCGATCTCTGGAGTGCGACGGGAGATCTGCCGAAGGACATCATCGGGCTCGATGTCCGGCAGAAGGAGATCCGGTATTCGAGCCGCACGCGCGCCAATACCGACCAGTTCAAGAAGATGCAGCGGCTGCGGCGTGCCGCCGTGCGCCTGCTGCAAATGGTGCCCGACCAGAACCTCGTGAACAACGATCCTGACTTGGCGCTGCTGAGCAGCGAGGCTGATGAGACGGTCTACAACATCGTGCATCTGATCTATCGCTCGAAACACTACGAAGGCACGTCGAAGGATTTCCTGTTCTCGCGCGGGATGATGGAGGAGCACTGGGCCGCGGGCTATAACGACACCGCGCGAACCCTGAGCAGTCCCGAGGTCCTGCAGCGCCCGTCATCGAAGGATGGCGTCGCCACCTTCGACAAAATCTGAATTCGGCTTTTCCTCCAACCATTGAGCAGCGAGCGGTCCCATGAAGATTGCAGACGTCAGGGCGAAAGCCTTCGCGATGCCGCTGAACGATCCGGCCTATCCGAAGCCGCCCTACAAGTTCTACAACCGCGAATTCGTGGTGATCACTTACCGGACCGATCCTGAGAAATTGCGCGAGGTGGTTCCCGAGCCGCTGGAGGTGGTGGGCGACACCGTTGCTTATGAATTCATCCGCATGCCGGATTCGACCGGCTTCGGCGATTACACCGAGACTGGGCAGGTGATTCCGGTCCGGTTCAGGACACCGTCCGGCGAGGTGCAGGAGGGCGGCTACGTCCATGCGATGTATCTCGACGATAATTCGCCGATCGCCGGCGGCCGCGAGATCTGGGGCTTCCCGAAAAAGCTTGCGACGCCGAAGATTTCGCACGAGCAGGAGACTCTGGTCGGGACGCTGCATTACGGCTCGGTGCTCTGCGTCACCGCCACCATGGGCTACAAGCATCGCGAGCTGCCGCTCGAGCCCATGAAAAAGGCCATGGCGAAGCCCGCTTTCATGGTCAAGATCATCCCGCATGTCGATTGCACGCCGCGCATCTGCGAGCTGGTCCGCTATTACATGGAGGACGTGACGCTGAAAGGCGCGTGGACCGGACCTGCGGCGCTGCAATTGTTCGATCACGCGATGTGCGATGTGAACCGGCTGCCGGTGCACGAGGTGGTGTCCGGCACGCATTACATCGCCGACCTGACGCTCGGCCTCGGTGAGGTCGTGTTCGATTATCTGAAATAGGACGAAAGGATATTTGCGATGGCTCGTTTCGACAAAAGGGTGGCGATGGTGACCGGTGCCGCGAGCGGTATCGGCAAGGAAATCGCGCTGCGGTTCGCGGCGGAAGGCGGCATTCCCGTGATCGCCGACCTCAATCTCGATGCGGCGCAGGCGACCGCGAACGAAATCAAGGCGAAGCACGGCGACGCCTTTGCGGTTGCGATGAACGTGACCGACGAGGCGCAGGTCGAGAAGGGCGTCGCCGACACGATCGCCAAGTTCGGCAAGATCGACATTCTGGTCAGCAATGCGGGAATTCAGATCGTTCATCCGTTTGTGGATTTTCCCTATGCCGACTGGAAGAAGCTGCTCGCGATCCATCTCGACGGCGCGTTCCTGACCACAAAGGCCTGCCTCAAGCACATGTATGCCGCGAAATACGGCCGCGTGATCTATATGGGCTCGGTGCATTCCAAGGAGGCGTCGAAGCTGAAGGCGCCGTATGTCACCGCCAAGCACGGCCTGATCGGTCTTGCCAAGGTGCTGGCGAAGGAGGGTGCGGAATACAACGTCACGGCCAATGTGGTGTGTCCGGGCTTCGTGCGCACGCCGCTGGTCGAGAAGCAGATCCCCGAACAGGCCGCAGCGCTGAAGATCACCGAAGAGCAGGTGATCAAGAATGTGATGCTGAAGGAGACCGTGGACGGCGAGTTCACCACCACCGATGACGTCGCCGACGCGGTGCTGTTCTTTGCTGCGGCCAAGAACAATGTGATGACCGGCCAGTCGCTGGTGGTCAGCCACGGCTGGTTCATGCAGTAGGCCGGTGCACAGATGCCCGGCCCGGGGCCGGGCATCATGGCGCTACGACACCACGACCGTCAGCTTCTTCGCGGCGCGGGTGATGCCGGTATAGAGCCAGCGCGCACGGCTGTCGGGGAAGGCGAAGCTCTCATCGAATAGCACCACGTCGTCCCATTGCGACCCTTGCGCCTTGTGCACGGTGAGCACATAGCCGTAATCGAATTCGTCGTATTTCTTGCGCTGCGCCCAGTCGAAATCCTCGATGCCGCCGAGGAAACATTCGCGGCGCACCGAGACCTTGACGCCCTTCACGCCCAGTGCCGAGCCTGACAGATCGGCGTCCGGCGTGATGCGCATGGTGATGACGCTGCCGGATTTGCCCGCGGCGCGTTCCTTCACTGTCCATAGACCGCCATTGAACAGCGCCTTTTTGCGGTTGTTGCGCAGGCACACGAGCTTGTCGCCGGCGACGGGCAGACCTTCCTCGCGGCCGAGGCGCTCACGCAGCCGGGTGTTATAGGCGCGCCGCGTCGTGTTGCGGCCGACCAGGATCTGGTCGGTCTCGATCACGCGGTCCGGATCGAAGTCGCTGCGCAGCACCACCTCGCTGTCGCCATAGCGGCCAGGTTCGATCCGCAGCCCCTCGCGCGCGAGCATCGAGAGCCGGACGATCGGATCGTCCTGCGCCTGGCGGTGAACCTCGGTCAGCATGGCATCCGGCTCGGCTTCGGTGAAGAAGCCGGCGCCCTGAATCGGCGGCAATTGCGCCGGATCGCCCAGCACCAGCACCGGAATGCCGAAGGAGAGAAGATCGCGGCCGAGCTCGGCATCGACCATCGAGCATTCGTCGATCACGATCAGCTTGGCCTTGGAGGCGGGCGCCTCGTCCCAGAGTTCGAAGCTCGGGACTTCGTCGCCGCTCTCGCGGGTCTTGTAGATCAGCGAGTGGATGGTGGAGGCGCCAGCGCAGCCCTTGGCGCGCATGACGAGGGCGGCCTTTCCGGTGAAGGCGGCATAGGCGACCTTGCCCTCGACGCTTTCGGCCAGATGGCGGGCCAGTGTGGTCTTGCCGGTGCCGGCATAGCCGAACAGCCGGAACACCTGCGGGGTGCCGCGGGTACCGGGTCTGGCTTTCAGCCAGTCGGAGACGGCGCGCAGTGCCGCGTCCTGCTGCGGGGAGAAATCGGGCATGGGGGAGGGTGTAGAGCGATTTGCGCGGGCTGACAAAACGAAAAGCCCGCCGTGCGGCGGGCTTCCCTGGCTTCAATGGGCGAGAGCCTTACGAGCCCTGCATGTTGGCGGGCAGTTCCTCGTAGGTGATCTTGCCGTCGGCGCCCTTCTTCCAGATATAGACGACGTAGTCCGGACGGGTGATGTCACCCTTCTTGTCGTAGGACAGTTCGCCGATCACGGTCTTGAACTTCTGGCCCGACTTGATCTGGGCCGCGACCTTTTTCGGATCGAGCGACTTGGCCGCATCGGCCGCCTGCTTGATGACCTCGACCGCAGCGTAGCTATAGAGCGTGTAGGCTTCCGGCTCGAACTTCTTGGCGCGGAATTTCTCGATCACCGCCTTGGCCTCGGGGCGCTTGCGCGGGTCCGGCGCGAAGGTCATCAGCGTGCCTTCGACGCCCGGGCCGCCGATCGAGGCGAACTCGTCGGAGGTGATGCCGTCGGCGCCGAACAGCACGGCCTTCACACCCTGGTCGCGCATCTGGCGGACCAAAAGGCCGCCTTCGGTATGCAGGCCGCCCCAGTAGACGACATCGGCGCCCGAGGCCTTGATCTTCGACACCAGCGCCGAGAAGTCCTTGTCGCCGATATTGATGCCCTCGTAGAGCACCTCCTTGATGCCGCCCTTGTTCATGGCCTTGCGGGTCTCGTCGGCGAGGCCTTGCCCGTAGGTGGTCTTGTCATGCACGACGGCAATCTTCTTGCCCTTCATGTGCTTGAGGATATAGGCCGCCGCCACCGCGCCCTGCTGATCGTCGCGGCCGCAGGTGCGGAACACGTTCCACATGCCGCGTTCGGTGACGCGCGGATTGGTGGAGGCGGGTGTGATCGAGACGATGCCGTTCTCCTGGTAGACCTCGGAGGAGGGCATGGTCACGCCGGAATTGAAGTGGCCGACCACGAACTTGACGCCTTCGGCGGAGAACTTGTTGGCGATCGACACGCCCTGCTTCGGGTCGCCGACGTCGTCGCCGACGGCGGTGACGATCTTTTGGCCCTGGATGCCGCCGGCGGCATTGATGTCCGCGACGGCCTGCTCGAAGCCATTCTTGAGCTGCGCGCCGAATGCGGCATTCGATCCGGTCAGCGGACCGGCGACGCCGAACTTGATCTGCGCATGCGCAGTTCCCGACAGCGCGACAGCGAGGCCGACAGCGGCGCCGAGCGCGGTGATCCGTTTCATTCGAAACTCCCCTGGATGATAAAGTAGGCGATAGCTTTGGCGGGTCGAACGCTGCCGGAGTCTTCAAGTCCGGCCCCGCCGCATGCCGGATTTAACGACAAAGCGCGGAAAAGGTCAGCCGGATTTCGCGGCTGCGGCGTTTGGCGCAGGCCTTTTTTTTGCCCAGTTGAGCATTCCGGTCCGGGAATAAAGCCAGCCATATTGTTCGGCCATCTGGCCGGCCCTCGTCGCGCGGTAGCCCCAGAAGCCGAACAGCAAACAGAATGCGGTATCCACCACGTAGTAATGCAGGGACAAGAGATGGCCTTCGAACAGGGCCATGTGGAAAAACCGCACCGCGCCGCCGAGGACCAGCATATAGGCCGCCACCTGCCAGGCCGGACGCCAGGTCAGCGCGATCGCCCGGCCGGCGAGAAATGCGCCGCTGCCGCCCAGAATGATTGTGACCAGCAGGAAGACGAAAAACGAATCCTCCTCATAGAACAGATGGCCGATGGTGGTGAGCATCATCCCGCCTCCCGCCGGCCGCCTTCGAGATAGGCGGCACGGATTTCGGGCTTCTCCAGCAATTCGCGACCGGTGCCCGACATGGTGATTTCGCCGTTGACCATCACGTAGCCGCGGTCGGCAAGCCGCAGCGCGTGGAACGCATTCTGCTCGACCAGAAGGACGGTCAGGCCGGTGCGCTCGTTCAGGTCGGCGAGGATGTCAAAGATCTGCTTGACGATCAGCGGTGCCAGGCCGAGCGACGGCTCGTCGAGCAGCAGAAGCCGCGGACGCGACATCAGCGCGCGTGCGATTGCCAGCATCTGCTGCTCGCCGCCCGACAGCGTGCCGCCGCGCTGGTTGATGCGCTCCTTGATCCGCGGAAACATCGCAAAGATGCGTTCGAGGTCTTCCTCGAAATGCGCGCTGCCGATCACGGCGGCGCCCATCTGCAGATTCTCCATCACCGTCATGCGCGAGAAGATGCGCCGGCCCTCCGGCGATTGCGCGATGTCGAGCCGGGCGATTTCATGCGTCGGCAGATGGGTGATGTCGCGGCCCTCGAACAGGATCTGGCCTTCGGCGGCGCGCGGATTACCGAAAATCGTCATCATCAGCGTCGACTTGCCGGCACCGTTGGCGCCGATCAGGGTGACGATCTCGCCCGGATAGACATCGATGCTGACGCCGCGCAGCGCGACGATGTTCCCGTACTTCGTGGTGACGTTGCGCACCGCGAGCAGGGGCGTGGGGGCGTGTGAGGTCGAGGGAGCGGTCACCACACACTCCGTTCATTCCCGCGAAAGCGGGAATCCAGAAGAGTGAAACGGCACGATCTGCGTGTGCGACCCTGGGTCCCCGCTTTCGCGGGGACGAGCGGGAAAAAAGTGGGGGTGGCAGCACTCACAGCCCGACCTCCGTCGCGACCGCTTCCACCTCTTCCTGCTCGACGCCGAGATAGGCCGCGATCACGTTCGGATCGTTCTTGACCTCCTCGCAGGTGCCGTCGGAAATCTTTTCTCCGTAATCGAGTACGACAACGTGATCGGAAATCTGCATCACCACCGACATGTCATGCTCGATCAGCAGTACCGAGGTCTTGTGGCGGTCGCGGATCGAGATCAGCAATTCGGACAATTCGGCGCTTTCGCGGGGGTTCAGTCCGGCCGCCGGTTCGTCGAGGCACAGAAGGACCGGATCGGAGCACATGGCGCGCGCGATTTCGAGACGGCGCTGATCGCCATAGGGCAGATCGCCCGCAGGATCGTCGGCGCGATCGATTAGATTGACGGTCTCAAGCCACTGCGTCGCGCGCTCGATCGCGGCCTTCTCGGCGCGGCGGAACGGCGCAAGTCCGAGGATGCCGAAGATCGAAAAAAAGGACGCATGCATCAGCGTTGTGTGCTGCGCGACCAGAAGATTTTCCAGCACTGTCATGCCGCGGAACAGCCGGATATTCTGGAAGGTGCGGGCGACGCGCGCATCGCGGGCGACCGCATGGTCCGGCATCCGCTCCAGGAGAAACAAGGCGCCGTCCGCCTGCTTGCGGCTCTGCGAGGCGCTTGCGGTCAGGGCGTCGAGCTCGCTCCAGATTGCGGGATTGCCGCTCTGCAAGGCGATCCGGCCCTCGGTCGGCTGGTAGAAGCCGGTGATGCAGTTGAAGACCGTGGTCTTGCCGGCGCCGTTCGGTCCGATCAGCGCGGTGATCTCGCCATGACGCGCCGCGAATGACAGATCGTGCACCGCGACCAGCCCACCGAAGCGCATGGTGAGATGCTCCACGCGCAGAACGTCGTGCGCAACGCTCATCCGCGGCCTTCCTTCACGAAGGTTGCGGCGATGGTCTTCTTCTCGTGCAGGAACGCCGTCGGATCGCGGGTCGAGACGAGGCCGCGCGGCTTCCAGATCATGATCAGCACCATGGCGAGGCCGAACAGCAGCATGCGGTATTGCGTGGGGTCGAACTGGCTGCCGAAGATGGCTTTCAGGAAATCCAGCTCGCGCAGATATTCGGTGCCGCCGATCATCAGGATGGCGGCGATGGCGACGCCGCCCATCGAGCCCATGCCGCCCAGAACGACGATCGCGACGATCATCGCCGATTCCATGAAGGTGAAGCTTTCCGGCGAGATGAAGCCCTGACGTGCGGCGAAGAACGATCCGGCAAAGCCGCCGAACATCGCGCCGATGGCGAAGGCGGACAGCTTGGTCTTGGTGGTGTCGATGCCCAGCGCACGGCAGGCGATTTCGTCCTCGCGCAAGGCTTCCCAGGCGCGGCCGATCGGCAGCCGGCGCAGACGGAGCGTCATCCATGCGGTGAGCAGGGCAAGACACAGGATCAGGTAATAGAGGAAGATGGTGCGGTAGACCGGCGAGAATTCCAGTCCGAATACCGCGGCGAAACCGTCGTCGCTGGCGTTGAACGGGATGCCGAAAAAGGTCGGGCGCGGGATGCCGGAAATTCCGGCATAGCCGCCGGTCAGGTCCACCCAGTTGATCAGCACCAGCCGGATGATCTCGCCGAAGGCGAGCGTGACGATCGCGAGATAGTCGCCGCGCAGCCGCAATACGGGAAACCCGAGCAGGATACCCCAGAACGCCGCGAGAATGCCGGCCAGCGGCAGCAGCACCCAGAACGAGAAACCGAAGGTCTTGGCGAGCAGCGCGTAGGAATAGGCGCCGACCGCGTAGAACGCGACATAGCCGAGATCGAGCAGCCCGGCGAGACCGACCACGATGTTCAGGCCCCAGCCCAGCATGATGTAAATCATGATCTGGATGCCGAAATTGTCGATCCACTTCACCGAGCCCTGCAATCCGCCGAGGGCGATTGCAATCACCGGAAACAGGAAGGCGAAGCCGAGCGCGAAGGGTGTGACGAATTTCGCGATCGAGGCGCGCGTCTCGGCCCAGCGCAGGCTCGGGCCGGACGGACGCGCCGCGGCGCGCCGGGCGGCTAGCGGCGCCACCACGAGTGACCGGATCAGGCTGATCGCAACGACAATCGCCACCATCACCGCGAGCAGGACCGGCCGCGGATTGAGCACGAGCTCGTTGCGGATATTGACGGTGGTCTGCAGCCCGATCAGCGGCAGCAGGATGCCGAACGCGATCAGGCCGGCCACGATCGCATCGCGGATCGCGCGCGGAACGTCGATGCGCGCTTGCGCAGGTTCCGCCATATCAGACCTTCTCGACCTCGGGCCGGCCGAGCAGGCCTTGCGGCAGGAAGATCAAGACGATGGCGAGGATGGAGAAGGCCGCGACGTCCTTGTAGTCGATCGAGAAATAGGCCGACCAGAAGGTTTCGATCAGTCCGATCAGGAGGCCGCCGATCACGGCACCCGGCAGCGAGCCGATGCCGCCAAGGACCGCGGCGGTAAACGCCTTGATGCCGGGCACGAAGCCGTCGGCGAAACTCACCACGCCATAATACATCAGGTACATGGTGCCGGCGACCGCGGCGAGCGCCGCGCCGATCACAAAGGTGAGCGAAATCGTGCGATCGACATTGACGCCGAGCAGGGCCGCCATCTTCGGGTCCTGCTCGGTGGCGCGCTGGGCGCGGCCGAGCGGGGTCTTGGCGACGAGATACCAGAACGCAGCGAGCAGGAGCGCGGTCACGCCCCAGATGATCAATTGCCGGTAGGACAGGGTGACCGTGTAGTTGCCGCGATCCATCAGCACGAACACGTCGGTCACCATCGGTGGGATCGACTTGTTGCGCGGGCCCTGCGCCACCTGCACGAAATTCATCAGGAAGATCGACATGCCGATTGCCGAAATCAGCGGCGCGAGACGGAACGATCCGCGCAAGGGGCGGTAGGCCACGCGCTCGATCGCCCAGCTGAGCAGCGAGGTGATCAGCATGCCGACGATCAGCACGATCAGCAGCGTGAGAAAGATCGACGAAATGCCGAGCACGGTGGACATCACCAGGACAGTGATCAGTGCGACGAAGGTCGACACCATGAAAACATCGCCATGAGCGAAGTTCACCATGCCGATAATACCGAAAACCATCGTGTAACCGATCGCGATCAGGCCGTAGATCGAGCCGAGCGTGATCCCGTTGATGAGCTGCTGGACGAAGACTTCCATTTCGACGCGCCCTTCCCCCCGGAGTGTCGCACCGGCCCGCCGATCGGATGCAAATTCCGCACCCGAATGACTAATGTATTTTCTTAGCAGTGGGGCGGCTGCCCGGCAACGCGACCTGCGCGCACGGCGCGCGATGAGCCCGGTGAACCGGGATGAGCGTGGTCGGACGGATAACCCGGCGCGGCTGCCATGGCATTGTGGCGGAACCGCATATTTTGTGGGCGTGCCGGGCTCAAACCTTCGTGTCGGGAACTCAGGAACGCTGGCGTCTGGGGCGGCGTTGGGTGGTCAGGGCAGGGGTCAACCAGGAGCCGCTTAAATGAGCAACGAACGCAATCAGGGCCAGCAGCAGCAGAACAACCCGAATCAGGGTGGGCAGCATGGCGGGCAGCACAAGCCTGGCCAGCAGACCCAGAACCCGGGCCAGGGTGGTCAGCATGGCGGCCAGCAGGGCGGCCAGCACAAACCCGGCCAGCAGCAAAGCCGGTAAATCCGCGCTGCGCCACGGAAGACCATCATCTGTTGCACGGGAGGTCCCGCCGGATGGCGGGACTTTCCGTCTGCTTGTGATCGCAAGACGCTTGGCCCGCTCGATCGAATGAGTCTAACCTTGCGGCATGAGCGCCGCGCTTCCGCTGTTCCATCTTTACGGCGATCCGCCTGACGATCAGGCGTTCGATTTCATTCATGTCGAGACCATTGCCGCGCGATCGGTCCTGCACGACTGGCTGATCCGCGCGCACCGTCACCGCAACCTGTTTCAGATTTTGGTCGTGGAGCGCGGCGGCGGCGAGATGCGGTTCGAGGCCTCGATCAAGCCGTTTGCCGCGCCCTGCGCGATCATCGTCGCGCCGGGCGTTGCGCATGGCTTTCGCTTTCATGCCAACGCAACCGATGGTTTCGTGATGAGCTTCAGCGAGGACGTCGCCTCGATGCTGGGCCAGCGTTCGGCCGACGCCATCGCGAAGCTTAAGGCGCTCGCGGCGGAGCCGATCGTGCCGCTGAATGCGGCGGGGGAGGCGCGACTTGTCCGGTTATGCGACGACTTGAATCAGGAAATGTTGCTGGCGCGCGACGGCTACCGCTTCGCCATGCGCGCCCTTCTTGCGCTGATCGCCATCGAGGTCGGCCGTCAGTTGGCGAGCCGCGCCCGCTCGGGCTCGGTGACTCTGGCGCCGGTGGATTCGACCGTCGATTCGCTGCAGCGGCTGGTCGAGGACAACTTCCGGAAGGAACGCCAGATCGGGTTCTACGCATCGTCACTCTCGATGACGGCAGACCGGCTTAACGATCACGTCAAGCGCGCCGCGGGTGTGACCGCGGGCCATCTGATCCGGCAGCGGGTGCTGACCGAGGCAAAGCGGGAGCTTGTTTTCACCGGCCGGCCGATCAACGAAATTGCATTCGACCTCGGCTTCGCCGACCCCTCGCATTTCGCGCGCTTTTTCCGCAAGCAGACGGGCATGAGCCCGCAGGATTTCCGCGCCGCGCAGTTGCGGTAATCCGATCGGCGCATCTTAACCTAAACAAACGGTTTGCATTGAAGCGCTAACTTTAACGCGCAGACTCCGCATGAAAGACGGCACGTCCGGACGTTGCCGGGCGGGAGAGGTTCGACGATGCGGTGGCTTCCCAAGGCAATTCCATTACTGATCGCGATCATCGCGCTCGACTTCGCGCTGGTGTTCGGCGCCGAGGCGGTCAGGGTGATGTCCTCGCCGGTCTATGGTCTGGATGAGGGTGCCTTTGCCAGGCTTGTCTATGGGCTGGGGCGGCCGTTCGCCGTCACCGGCGAGGGACTTTTCAGCCTCGCGGGTTTCATGGCCGGACTCTATCTCACAATCTCCGTTGTCTTCGCGATGCATCTGGCGAGCCGCGTCGGCGCCTTGCGCGGCGGGACGGTGTCGCATGACCTGCTCGATGCCGGCCTGATTCTGGTCGTGATCGTGACACTGGTTGCGGCGACGCCGTTAATCCTGAAGGGGGCGACGGAGATCCTCGTTCAGGAGCGCCTGCCGCTGTGGCTGGTCGGCCTCGCCGCAACGCTCTCCATGATCGAGCGGCTTCCCGATGCCAAAGCCGAAACCGTCCGGCCCGGTGTCGTGGAGCGGCTCTGGGCGCGGATCGGCGCGCGCAAAAAGCACGCCGACCGCACGGTCGTCATTCCCGCGGTTCGCGGCGCACCTGCAACGCGCTGGGACGCGCTGCGTTGTGCGGGCGGCATGACGGTTGCGCCTGTTCCAGCGTTGCGTCGGCTCGACACGCCGCTGACGCTTCGGCTGCGCTGAGGCGCGGAGCCGCCTTCAGCGTTTGCCGAGCTCCGCGATGATCTCGCCGGCTTCCTTGAAGGCGTGGTTGGCGGCCGGCACCCCGCAATAGATCGCCTGCTGCATGATGATTTCCTTGATGTCGTCGGGCGTGAAGCCGCCCTCGACCAGGGCCGCGCGGACATGCATGCGGAACTCCGCCCATTTGTCGAGCGCGAGCATGGTGCCGATCACCAGCACGCGGCGGGTGCGCTCGTCGTAATGCGGCCGCGTCCAGATCTCGCCCCAGGCATAGCGGGTGATGAAATCCTGGAATTCGGCATTGAACGGAGTCTTGCCGGCATTGGCCTTGTCGACCCAGGCATTGCCCAGCACCTGGCGGCGGCGGGCCATGCCCTTGTCGTAACGGTCCTGTTCGTCCATGGCAGCTGGCTCTATTTCGAACCGAGGAAGTCGAGCACGGTTTTGGTGTAGACGTCCGGTGCCTCGACATTGGCGATATGCGCGGCCTCGACGATGGCAAGCTTCGATCCGCGAATGCGGTCTCGGATGAATTCGGCCGCCGCCACATTGGTGGCTGGGTCTTTGGCGCCGGCGATGATCAGCGTCGGCACCTTGATGTCCTTCAAAATCTCGCGGTGATCCATGTCGCGCACCGCGGCGGCGCAGCCGAGATAGCCCTCAACCGGGGTGGCGATCATCATCTCCTTCATGCGTGCTGTCACGTCGGGATGCGCGGTCTGGAAATCCTTGGTCAGCCACGCATTGATCACCATGTCGGCGATCGCCGCGACCGAGCCGGCCTTGGTGATCGCGTCCATGCGCGTGTGCCACATGGTCTTATCGGCATAGTAGGACGATGTGTTGGACAGGATCAGCTTGTTGAAGCGATGTCCGGCATTGGCGCCGAGCCACATGCCTTCCATGCCGCCCATCGACAGGCCGAGCCAGTTCACCTTGTCGAGCTTGAGTTCGTCGATGATCGCAAGCGCATCGCGAGCCAGCATCTCCATGTTGTAGGGGCCTTTCGGCACACCGGACTTGCCATGGCCGCGGCGGTCATAGCGCACGACCCGGTAGTCCTTGGTGAAGGCCGGCATCTGCGGGTCCCACATATGTTTCGTGGTGCCGAGCGACGACGACAGCATCAGTACCGGCGCGTTGTCCGGCCCCGATACTTCAACGTCGATGGGACAGCCGTTCGCAGTGATCGTGGGCATTCGGAATTTCCTCCAGTTTTCTTAATGAGTGACGCGCCACAAACTCCGCTCATTCCCGCGAGTGCGGGAATCCGGAATCCTTGGCGCAGGATGGCCGCTTCCGCGGGGCGAACGGAGCTGAGACGGGCCGCCGCGCATTTACCGTGCCGCCTTCGCGGTTGCGATCAGCCGGTCGATGAATTGCTGCGCGACGCCCTGGTAGCTCATCGGGTCGAACAGTTTGGTCAGCTCGTTTGCGGGCACGACCGCCGTGACCTTCGGATCGGCCGCGAGCGCGTCCTTCAGAGACGTCTTCTCCGCATGGGCGCGCTTGCTCGCGTCCTCCACAAGCTTGTGGGCGTCCGCCTTGCCGATGGATTGCGCAAGCCGGAACGCCACCGCTTCGGCCATGATCTGCCCGCCGGTAATGTCGAGATTTGAGCGCATGCGCTCGACATCGACGTCGAGGCCCTCGGCGATATCGACCACGGCGGCGAGCGCGCCGGAGGTGACGAGCGCGAGCGCGGGGAAGACCGGCCATTCCGCAGCCCAGGCGCCGGCTGCGCGCTCATGCTCCTGGACCTGCGCGGCGAGGATGGTGGCGCAGAGCTGCGGCGCGATGGTTGCGCAGGCAAGCCCCGCCGCGGCCGCCACCGGATTGCGCTTGTGCGGCATCGTGGACGATCCGCCGCGGCCTTCGCCTGCCGGCTCGAAGGCCTCTCCGACCTCGGTCTGCATCAGCAGCGCGACATCGCGCGCGATCTTGCCGCAGCTGCCGGCCAGAAGTGCGAGCGCGCTTGCCACTTCGCCGAGGCGGTCGCGATGCGTGTGCCACGGCCCGTCCGGCAGCGGCAGGTCGAGCTCTTTCGCGAAAGCGATTGCAACGTCGAGCCCCTTGTCGCCAAGGGCGGCAAGCGTTCCGGTCGCGCCGCCGAATTGCAGCACCAGTGCCTCGCTGCGGGCGCGCTTGAGCCGTGTCCGCGCGCGCGTCAGCGCTGCTGCATAGCCGGCCACTTTCAGTCCGAACGGCATCGGCAGCGCCTGCTGCAGCCAGGTGCGGCCGACGGTCGGCGTATGCCGATGCTTCTCTGCAAGCGTGGTGAAAGCCGGAATCGCACGATCAAGCTCGGTGACGAGATCGTCGATCACCGCGCGCAGTTCGAGCACCAGCGCCGTATCGATGATGTCCTGGCTGGTGGCGCCCCAATGCACGTAGCGCGAGGCCTCGGGATCCTTCTTTGCGACCTCGGCGGTCAGCGCCTTGACCAGCGGGATCGCGAGATTGCCTGCGGCGACCGCGGCAAGGCCCAGTGCGCCGGTATCGTAGAATTTGGCGTGGCAGGCCTCGGCGATCGGCTTGGCCGCGCCTTTTGGAATCACGCCCACGGACGCTTCAGCCGCCGCGAGCGCCGCTTCGGTCCGCAGCATGCGATTGAGCCGCGCCGTGTCGGACAGGATTTCGCGCATGGCGGCGCTGGAAAACAGCGGCCCCATCAGCGTGGAGGGAAGGAGCGGAGTCGACATCACGTTCGCCTGTTGGTCGGGGCCGCACACTATGCGGAGAGCGCAGGTCCGCCAAGCCGTTCATGGACCGCGCCGCAGGGACGCCGGGCTTGCTTCGCCGCATCGAAATCGGCGATACCGCCGCCATGTTCGACCTGACCCTCTCGTTCGACAACGGCCCCGAGCCGTCCGTGACTCCCGCCGTGCTTGACGAATTGTCGCGCCGGAACATCAAGACCACGTTTTTCGTGATCGGGCAGAAGCTGGTTCAACCCGAACACCGTAAGGTCGCGGAACGTGCCCATGCCGAGGGCCACTGGATCGGCAATCATTCCTGGACGCATTCGGTCCCGCTCGGGCAAGCCGAGGGGCCGGACGTGGCCGAGCGCGAGATCGGCCGCACGCAACAAGCCATGGCCGGCTTGATCCATCCGCACCGGTATTTCCGTCCGTTCGGCGGCGGCGGCAATCTCGACCGCCGGCTGATGTCCAGTCCGGTGCTCGACTATCTGAAGCGCGGCGGCTACACCTGCGTGCTGTGGAATTCGATCCCGCGCGACTGGGCCGATCCCGACGGCTGGGTCGAAACCGCGCTGGCGCATTGCCGCGCGCAACCCTGGACGCTCATGGTGATCCACGACCTTCCGACCGGGGCGATGGCGCATCTGCCGCGCTTTCTTGATAAGGTGGGCGAGGCTGGCGGGCGGATCCGCCAGGATTTTCCACCGGACTGCCTGCCGATTGTCGATGGACAGGTCGTGCGTCCGGTCGACGACTACGTGGCCGCAGCCTGATTTGCATGCTTCTCGAATGGAGTGACCGCCGATGGCGATGACGATGACCGGAGAAATTCCGCTTGAGGCAAAGCGGGAGGTCGTATGGGCAAAGCTCAACGATCCCGAGGTGCTGAAGGCCTGCATTCCGGGTTGCGAGGAACTCAATGTCGTCGGCGAGAACGAGTTCGAGGCGGTCGCGGTCAACAAGATCGGCCCGGTCAAGGCGAAGTTCAAAGGCAAGGTGCAGCTGACCGATATCGATCCGCCGAACGGTTACAAGATTTCCGGCCAGGGTGACGGAGGCATTGCCGGCTTTGCCAAGGGCGGCGCCACCGTCCAGCTTACCGACCATGAGGGCGGCACGATGCTGAAATACGACGTCGAGGCGCAGATCGGCGGCAAGCTCGCCCAGCTCGGCCAGCGCCTGATCAATGGCGCGGCAAAGAAAATGGCCGACGATTTCTTCGCGCGCTTTGCCGAAGCGGTGAAGGCGGGCTGAGTCCATTTCCACACGGGAGCGCCGAGTATGGCGACCATGCGCGCGGCGGTCTGCCGGGCTTATGGCGCACCCAACGTCGTTCGCATCGCAGAGGTCGCGCGGCCCGAGCCAAAGCCCGGCGAGGTGCTGATCCGGATTCGTGCAACCACCGTGTCGTCGGGCGACTGGCGGGTGCGCAGCCAGACTGTACCCAGGGGCTTCGGCTTGATGACGCGCGCGATGTTCGGATTTGCGCGGCCGCGGAATCCGATTCTGGGCTGCGAGCTTGCCGGCGAGATCGAGGCGGTCGGCAAGGATGTGACCGGCTTCCGTCCGGGCGAGGCCGTGATCGGATATCCATCATTTCCCAATGGCTGCCACGCCGAGTACCGGACGATGCGGGAGACGGACCGGATCGTCCGCAAGCCCGATTGCCTTTCGTTCGAGGAAGCGGCGGCGCTCTGCTTTGGCGGCGCCACAGCACTGGACTTTCTGCGCGACCGCGCGAAGCTGAAGGCCGGCGAACATCTGCTGGTGATCGGCGCCGCGGGTGCGCTTGGCTCCGCCGCGGTGCAGCTTGCGAAGAATTTCGGCGCGCGCATCACCGGCGTGTGCAGCACCGCCAATGTCGAGCTGGTCCATTCGCTCGGCGCGGATCGTGCGATCGATTACACGCAGCAGGATTACCGGCGTGCCGGACAAACATATGACGTCATCTTCGATGCGGTGGGCGAGGCGGCATTTGGCAGCCACGAAGCCCTGCTGAATCCCGGGGGGCGCCTGTTGTTGCTCGCAGCGGGATTGCCAGACATGCTCTCGGCGATCGGGCGAAAGCGCGACGGCAAACGCGTGTTCGCCGGGCCGGCCCGGGAAAGCCGCGACCATCTGGCGTTTCTCAGTTCGCTGGCCGAGGCCGGCGACTATCGGCCGGTCATCGACCAGGTGTTCCCGTTCGCGCGTATTGCCGAGGCGCATGCACGGGTCGAAACCGGCCGCAAGCGCGGCAGCGTGGTTGTCACGATTTGAGGGAGGCGAACATGGCCGGCAAGGTTGCGATCGTCACGGCGGGCGGCTCCGGCATGGGGGCCGCGGCCGCGCGCTGGCTCGCACAGGACGGATACAAGGTCGCGATCCTGTCGTCGTCCGGCAAGGGCGAGGCGCTGGCGAAGGAATTGGGCGGGATCGGCATCACCGGCTCCAACCAGTCGAACGACGACCTGAAGCGGCTGGTCGATGCAACAATGGCGAAATGGGGCCGCGTCGATGCGCTGGTCAACAGCGCCGGCCACGGGCCGCGTGCGCCGATCCTCGAAATCACCGACGAGCAATGGCACACGGGACTCGACATCTATTTCCTGAACGCAGTCCGGCCGACGCGCCTCGTCACCCCGATCATGGTGGCGCAGAAGGGTGGCGCGATCGTCAATATCTCGACGGCCTGGGTGTCCGAGCCGAGCGCGATGTTTCCGACCTCGGCGGTGGCGCGCGCGGGTCTTGCGGCGTTCACCAAGATCTTCGCCGATACCTATGCGCCGGACAACGTGCGGATGAACAACGTGCTGCCCGGCTGGATCGACTCTCTTCCGGCGACCGACGAGCGGCGGCAGAGCGTGCCGATGGGCCGCTACGGCACGTCGGAGGAGATTGCGGCGACGGTTGCGTTCCTTTTGTCGGACGGGGCGGGCTACATCACCGGCCAGAATATCCGCGTCGATGGCGGGCTGATGCGCTCGGTGTGACGCGGACGCGATCTGTCAGTTCGTCTCGCGCGGCTGACCGATATTGCGGCGCCAGACTTCGGCGAGCGAGCGGCCGGCCCGCGGCGGCTCGGGGCTGTAGGCGGAGACCAGCGTCGTGAGACTAGAGCCGCCGCGCAACAGATCGGCCGCCTGCTGCAGGATCGCCTTGCGGATATCGCCGTTCAGCGGAATTGTGACATGGGTCACGATGGAGTCGGTGATCTTGCTGGCGCTGAGATTGTAGGAGCCCGGAATCTTCGGGTAGGTCAGCGTGTGGATGTTGATGCAGTTCTCGACCGGGCAGCGATAGACATCGCCCCACACCGTCGCCGCATCCAGCGTGATGATCAGGGGATGGAATTTCGCCTCCTCGACCATCTTCTTGCCGAACATGTAGGCGCGCGCGCCGCCGGCTGAATGTCCGACGATCAGAACCGGCTCCTCGTTCTTCGTGAACAGTCCGAGATGGGTGTCGATCACGACGCGCCAGCCCTGGGCGCGCAGATCGTTCGCAAGCGGGGCGAGTGGCGTCAGGATGCCGGGCTGGTATTGCGCGAGCCCATTGAACAGGAGTGCGGTCGGCTTGACCGGGGACTGGGCCGCGGCAGGCGTTGCGATCAACGCCACGGCGAGGGCGAGGACGACTCTCATGTACGCTTTACTCGTTACGCAATACGGTCGGTTTAAGGCAAAGCCATAAACCCAAAACTTACCTAACGCGCTTTGGCTAACAGCCGCCTAACGTACCGTACCATCCGCCGTTACCGGCGAAGGGGCGCCGCGATGCAAAGCCGGATGTTTCGCGGAAAAATTGCGGCCCATGCTGGG
The DNA here is from genome assembly GCA_049324435.1 of Pseudomonadota bacterium. Classification (GTDB taxonomy): domain Bacteria; phylum Pseudomonadota; class Alphaproteobacteria; order Rhizobiales; family Xanthobacteraceae; genus Pseudorhodoplanes. The sequence goes on along the minus strand of JBMOOQ010000001.1, from coordinate 74,344 downwards.
CAATTGCCCGTGCCGTGCGAGTCGGTGTGGTGCCGGCCGGGCGCGGCTCAAATCACTCGGTGGCCAAGGTGCCGCTTGACCCCCGCCCGGGGCCTGTTAAGACTTGTTCCGGTTCAAAGCTGCGGAAAACGGCGAGATTTCGTCTCCGGAGGGAGCGTGCCGGCCGGTTTCGTGCCAAAAACACTGCGATTTCAAGCCGAGGGAGGACCTCATGGCATCCGTCACGATGACCGTGAATGGCAAGCAGACCAGCGCCGATGTCGACGAGCGCACACTTCTGGTTCAGTTTTTGCGCGAGAATCTGCGGCTCACCGGCACCCATGTCGGCTGCGACACCTCGCAATGCGGCGCCTGTGTCGTCCATGTCGACGGGGTCGCCCGCAAGAGCTGCACGACCTTCGCCTGGCAGGTGGACGGCTGCAAGATCACGACGATCGAAGGGGTGGCCAACGGATCGCAACTGCATCCGATGCAGGAAGCGTTCCGCGAACATCATGGCCTGCAATGCGGCTTCTGCACGCCCGGCATGATCATGGCCGCGATCGACATGGTCAATCGCAAGGGCCACGATCTCGACGAAAAGACCATCCGTCACGAACTCGACGGCAATCTGTGCCGCTGCACCGGCTACCATAACATCGTGAAGGCGATCGCCGCCGGAGCGAAAGCGATGAAGAAATAGGGATCCCATCTGTCCGACAATTCGGGAAGGAGTCTGCCATGACTGCCACCGGAATTGGCGCTCCCGTGCGCCGCAAGGAAGATCACCGTTTCATCACCGGCCGCGGCCACTATACCGACGACCACACGAGGCCGGATCAGAGCTTCGCCTATTTCATCCGCTCGCCGCACGCGCATGCGAGGCTGAAGAAGATCGACACATCGGCCGCATCGAAGATGCCGGGCGTGATCGCGATCTGGACCGGCGAAGATTTCGCTGCTGACAAGCTCGGTCCGCTAATCTGCGGCTGGATGGTCAACTCCAAGGATGGGTCCCCGATGAAGATGGCGCCGCATCCAGCGCTCGCGGCGGGGAAGGTGAACCATGTCGGCGACGCCTATGCGGTGGTGATTGCGGAGACGCTGGCGCAGGCGAAGGATGCCGCCGAAAAGGTCGTCACCGAATTTGAGGTCTTGCCCGCGGTGATCGATCCGGCGCAGGCGCAGGCGAAAGGCGCCACCCAGATTCACGAGGTCGCGCCGAACAACACCATCTACCAGTGGCATATCGGCGATCCGGACGCGAATGCGGCCGCGATGCAGAAGGCCAAGCACATCACAAAGCTCGACTTCATCAACAATCGCCTCGTGCCGAACGCACTCGAGCCGCGCTCGGCGCTGGCCGAATACGATCCCGGCTCGGAGAATTTCACGCTCTGGACCACGAGTCAGAACCCGCATGTGGCGCGTCTCGTGATATCGGCCTTCATCGGCGTCGCGCCCGAGCACAAGCTGCGGGTGATCGCGCCCGATGTCGGCGGCGGCTTTGGCTCGAAAATTTTCATCTATCCGGAAGAGGTCGTGTGCCTGTGGGCCTCGAAGAAGGTGGCGCGTCCGGTGAAATGGACCGCAGACCGCTCCGAGGCCTTTGTCACCGACGCCCATGGCCGCGACCACGTCACCCATGCCGAACTCGGCTTCGACGAAAACAACAAGATCGTCGGCATGCGGGTGAAGACCATCGCCAATCTCGGCGCCTATATGTCGACCTTCTCCTCGGCGGTGCCGACCTATCTCTATGCGACGCTGCTGTCGGGCCAGTACGACATCCCGTCGATCTATTGCGAGGTGGATTCGGTCTACACCAATACCGTTCCGGTCGATGCCTATCGCGGCGCCGGGCGCCCCGAGGCGACCTATGTGGTCGAGCGCCTGATGGAAGTGTCGGCGCGCGAGCTTGGCGTCGATCCGGCGGACCTGCGCAAAAAGAATTTCGTGCGCAGCTTCCCGTACCAGACCGTGGTTGCCTCGCTCTATGACGCGGGCGATTACGAGGCCTCGCTCGCCAAGGCGATGGAGATCCACGACGTCAAGGGCTTCAAGCAGCGCAAGCGCGAAAGCGCCAAGCGCGGCAAGCTGCGCGGCATCGGCTATTCGACCTATATCGAAGCCTGCGGCGTTGCGCCCTCTGCTGTGGTCGGCTCGCTCGGCGCGGGTGTGGGCCTGTGGGAATCCGCCGAGGTGCGCGTGAACCCGACCGGCTCGGTCGAAATCCTGACCGGCTGTCATGCGCACGGGCAGGGGCACGAGACCACGTTTGCGCAGCTCGTGTCGGACCGGCTCGGCATTCCGATCGACAACGTCACCGTGGTCCATGGCGATACCGACAAGGTACAGTTCGGCATGGGCACCTACGGCTCGCGCTCCGGCGCGGTCGGCATGTCGGCGATTGCCAAGGCGCTCGACAAGATCGAGGCCAAGGCCAAGAAAATCGCCGCGCATCTCCTTGAGGCCGCGGAAGGCGACATCGAGTTCAAGGACGGCAAGTTCAGTGTTGCCGGCACCGACAAGTCGATCGGCTTTGGCGAACTCGCGCTGCAGGCCTATGTCGGGCACAAATTCCCGACCAGCGAGATCGAGCCGGGGCTGAAGGAAGGCGCGTTCTACGACCCGACCAATTTCACCTTCCCGGCGGGCTGCCATATCTGCGAGCTCGAGGTCGATCCGGACACCGGCGCGGTGACCATCGACAAATGGACTGCGGTCGACGATTTCGGCACCGTCATCAATCCGATGATCGTGGAAGGCCAGGTCCATGGCGGCATCGCCCAGGGCGTCGGTCAGGCGCTCTACGAGCACGCGGTCTACGACAAGGACGGCCAGCTCGTGTCCGGCTCGTTCATGGATTACGCCATGCCGCGCGCGGAGAATTTCCCGGCCTTCCAGGTCGACATGACCAAGACCGAATGCCCGTCCAACCCGCTCGGCATCAAGGGTTGCGGCGAGGCGGGCGCGATCGCGGCGCCTGCCGCGGTCATGAACGCCATCACCAACGCCATCGGCACCGAACGGATCGACATGCCGGCGACGCCGGCCGCGGTCTGGCGTGCGCTGAAGCAATCCGCGCCCGCGCGCGCCGCATAATTTCGAAAGGACCAGACCATGTACGCATTCAAATTCGAGCGCCCGACCACGGTTAAGCAGGCGGCGGCGCTTCTGGCCAACGAGGACGCGAAGCTGCTCGCCGGGGGCCATTCGCTGATCCCGGTGATGAAGCAGCGGCTCGCCGCGCCGAAAATCCTGGTCGATCTGTCGAAGGTTGAGGGGCTATCCGGCATCGAGGTGACGCCGCGCACCGTCACCATCAAGGCGATGACGAAGCATCGCGATGTGGCGAACTCGAAGGAGCTGCTGGAGGTGATGCCCGCGCTCGCCAGCGTGCCGGACTCGATCGGCGATCCGCATGTGCGCGGCGCCGGCACCATCGGCGGCTCCGTCGCCAACAACGACCCGAATGCGGATTATCCCGCCGCGGTGCTCGGTCTCGGCGCAACCATCGTCACCAACAAGCGCAAGATCGCGGCCGACGATTACTTCAAGGGCATGTTCGAGACCGCGCTGGAGCCGGACGAGATCATCACCGAGATCACGTTCCCGATCGTGAAGAAGGCCGCATACCAGAAGTTCAAGCATCCGGCCTCGGGCTTTGCCCTGGTCGGCGTGTTCGTGTCGAAGCGCTCGTCCGAAATCCGCGTCGCGGTGACCGGCGCCGGTTCGAACGGCGTGTTCCGTGTCCCGCAATTCGAGGAGGCGCTGAAAAAGCGGTTCGCGCCGAAGTCGCTCGAAGGCATTACGCTGTCGCCGGACGGCATGAATTCCGACATCCACGGCTCGGCGGAATACCGCGCGCATCTCGTCGGCGTGATGGCGCGCCGTGCGGTCGCGGCTGCGAACGAGCGGGGCGGGGACGAGGAATAGTCGCCGTCCTTCACTTCCTCCTGAAAGGGAGAGGTCGACTGACTGAGCGAAGCTGAGGAAATCGGGTGGGGTCTAATGTCGCGTTGGTCCGCGTGACCCCCGACGGATTGCGCTACGCCGCCTCTTTTTCCAGTTCGCTCAGCAAGTCGCGCAAATTCAGCGGCTCGGTCTTCATCTTGATCCCGCCATGCTCGTCTCTGGGCCACTCTTCGCGCGGGCGGTCCCAGTACAGCTCAACGCCGTTGTCGTCGAAATCGCGCAGATAGAGCGCCTCGCTCACGCCGTGATCGCTCGCGCCGTCCAGCATGATGCCGGCATCGATCACGCGCCGCAGCGCGTCGGCAAGCAGCCGCCGCGTCGGATACAGGATCGCGATATGATAGAGGCCGGTGGTGCCGGGCGCGGGCGGGACGCCGCCGCGGCTCTCCCAGGTGTTGAGCGCGATATGGTGATGATAGCCGCCGGCCGACATGAACACCGCGCCGGGGCGGCGGTAGGTTTCCTGGAAGCCCAGGACATCGCGGTAGAAGGGCAGGGCGCGCTCGAGATCGGCCACCTTCAGATGCACATGGCCGATCCGGACGCCCGGATCGATCGGCTGCGAGGGCGTCTGCGGCATGGCTGCATCCTTGGCTATGACATTCACCGGACCGGGAACCGGGCCTATATGTAGGCTGGACGCTGTGCCGGGCAAGCTGGCATATCGGCGTTTCAGCCGCGCACGACACCGCTCCGAGGTTGCCCCTTGACCAACACCGCCCCGCGTCCCGTTCCGTCTTCGATCGACGACACACTGGATCTGCTCGCTGCCGGGCATTATGTCGGCGACCGTTCGCTCGCGACCGTGCTCTTTCTCGCGCTGAAAATGGGCCGGCCGCTGTTTCTGGAAGGTGAGGCCGGGGTCGGCAAGACCGAGATCGCCAAGGTGCTGGCCGAAACCCTCGGCCGCAAATTGATCCGGTTGCAATGCTACGAGGGGCTCGACGTTTCGGCTGCGGTTTATGAATGGAATTACGCCGCCCAGATGATCGCGATCCGGCTCGGCGAGGCCGAAGGCAACACGGACCGTGAGCGGCTGGAACACGATGTGTTCTCCGAACGCTTCCTGATCAAGCGGCCGCTGCTGCAGGCGCTCGAACCGGATACCGCGGGCGCGCCGGTGCTGCTGATCGACGAACTCGACCGCACCGACGAAGCCTTTGAGGCGTTCCTGCTCGAAGTGCTGGCGGATTATCAGGTGACGATCCCCGAGCTCGGCACAGTGAAGGCAGAACATCCGCCGATCGTCATCATCACCTCGAACCGCACCCGCGAAATCCACGATGCACTGAAGCGCCGCTGCCTCTATCACTGGGTCGGATATCCCGATGCCGAGCGCGAGCTTGCGATCGTGCGCACCAAGGTGCCCGGCATCGCCGAGAAGCTGTCGGCCGAGATCGTTCATTTCGTGCAGCGGCTGCGCAAGATGGAGCTGTTCAAGGCGCCGGGCGTTGCCGAGACGCTGGACTTTGCCACCGCGCTGTCCGAACTCGATGTGGTGGCGCTCGACCCGTCCACGGTGTCGGACACGCTGGGTGTCTTGCTCAAATATCAGGACGACATCGCGCGACTCGACGGCACCAAGGTGAAGGAATTGCTGGACGACGTGCGCGCGCAGATGAAGGCGGCGGAGTAGGAGTGGGCGGTACGCCCGCACGAAGGCATGGCTCACCTCACTCCAGGATCTGAGACACCAGGCCGGCTCGCGGAGAACATCGTCTATTTCGCGCGCGCCCTGCGTATGGCAGGGATTCCAGTCGGACCCGGCTCAGTGATGGATGCGCTCGAGGCGCTGCGGGTTGCCGGCATCACCAGCCGCGAAGACTTCTACTGGACGCTGCACGCGGTGTTCGTGAAGCGGCACGAGCACACCATCCTGTTCGACCAGGCGTTCCGGATTTTCTTCCGCAAGCGCGCCTATTTCGACCAGCTGATGGCGATGATGCTGCCGCAGGTGGTGCCGCAGAAGGACAATGCGCCGCCGCCGCCGGCAACCAAGCGGGTGCTCGACGCGATGTTCAAGAGTCAGCAGAAGCCTCAGGAGGAGAAGAAGAAGGAGGTCGAACTCGATGCGCGGCTGACGGTGTCGGACCGCGAGGTGCTGGAGAAGAAGGACTTCGCGCAGATGTCGGCGGCAGAGATTGCCGAAGCCAAGCAGGCGATCAGGAACCTCGTGCTGCCGCTCGACGAGGTGAAGACGCGCCGTCTCACGGTATCGCGTCACGGTCACATGATCGATCTGCGCCGCACGCTTCGCTCCAGCATGAAGGCGGGCGGGGCGGTCATCGACCTGAAATATCTCGGGCCGAAGACGCGGCAGCCGCCGATCGTGGCGCTGCTCGATATTTCCGGCTCGATGAGCCAGTATACCCGGCTGTTCCTGCATTTCCTGCATGCGGTGACCGACAACCGAAAGCGTGTCTCGACTTTCCTGTTCGGCACACGGCTCACCAACGTGACCCGCGCTCTCAAGCAGAAGGATCCGGACGAGGCGCTGGCCGCCTGTTCCGGCGGCGTGCTGGACTGGTCGGGCGGCACGCGCATCGCGCCGTCGCTCGCCACGTTCAACCGGCAATGGAGCCGCCGCGTGCTGGGGCAGGGCGCGGTGGTGCTCTTGATCACCGATGGCCTTGAGCGCGAGCCCGGCGGCCAGCTCGGGTTCGAGATGGACCGGCTGCACCGCTCGTGCCGGCGGCTGATCTGGCTCAATCCCCTGTTAAGGTTTGAGGGCTTCGAGGCCAAGGCCAGCGGCATCAGGACGATGCTGCCGCATGTTGACGAATTGCGTCCGATTCACAATCTCAATGCGATGAAGGATCTGTGCCGGGCGCTGTCGGCAGATGGCGACGGCAAGGCCGAGGCGAAGTATTGGTTGAACAAGGTTGCCTAGTGAATAGGGAGTAGCGAATAGCGAATAGTTAGGAATGCCGTGCGGTGATTTCGGCTTACTATTCGCTACTCACTATTTCGCTATTCGCTCGCCTACCGGAGGTGAGACATGACCCAAGCATCACTCGCAACAGACGAAGACATTCTCAAAGCCGCCGAGGACTGGCGCAAGGCCGGCAAGGGCGTAGCGCTCGCGACCGTGGTCGAAACCTGGGGCTCGGCGCCGCGGCCGGTCGGCTCCAATCTGGTGATCGACGAGGAAGGCAATTTCCTCGGTTCGGTGTCGGGCGGCTGTGTCGAGGGCGCGGTGGTGACCGAGGCGCTCGATGTCATCGGCAGCGGCAAGCCGAAGACGCTGGAATTCGGCGTGGCCGACGAGACCGCCTGGAAGGTCGGGCTGTCCTGCGGCGGCACCATCCGGGTGTATGTGGAGAAGGTGGATTAGTCATGGGTATCGTGTCCCGGACGCAATGCAGCGCGGCAAAAGCGCGTTTACGCGCGTCTTCAACGCGCTATGGGTGCATTGCAGAGCCGGGACCCATAAAATAGGTCCCGGTTCTGCAGCGCATCACTATGTGCTGCGCTGCGCCCGGGACGCGATCGCAGTTGAAAGAATATGAAGCTAAGTATCCTCTCCGCCCTCAACATCGAACGTGCCAACCGGCGCGCGGCGGTGGTCGTGACCGATGTTCAAAGCGGCGAGCAGCGTTTGGTCAAAGGCGCCGATGTCGCCAACGATCCGCTGAAGGAGATCATCGAAAAGCACATCCGCAGCGGCAAGAGCGGCATGGAAGAGACTCCGGTCGGCAAGGTGTTCCTCACCGTCTATGTGCCGCCTGCGAAGCTTGTCATCACCGGCGCGGTCCATATCAGCCAGGCGCTGGCGCCGATCGCAAAGCTCCTTGGCTATGACGTGACCATCGTCGATCCGCGCACCGCATTCGCAACGCAAGAGCGCTTTCCGGATGTGCGGGTGATCGCGCAATGGCCCGACGAGGCGTTGCCGGCGCTGAACGTCGACAAGTACACCGCCTTCGTTGCGCTGACCCACGATCCGAAGATCGACGATCCGGCGCTGCTGCATGCCTTGTCGAAGGAATGCTTCTATATCGGTGCGCTCGGCTCGCGGAAGACCCATGGACGGAGGATCGAGCGGCTGAAGGCGCAGGGCATTTCCGACAATCAGATTGCACGAATCCATGCGCCGATCGGGCTCGATATCGGCGCGGTGTCGCCGCCGGAAATTGCCGTCTCGATCATGGCCGAGATCACCGCGCGGCTTCGGCAATCGCCGGAGAAGGCGGCATGAAATTCGGCCCCGTCAAACCCGAAGACGCGCTTGGTGGCACCGCGGTCCACACCATCCGGGAAGGATCGTTCGTGCTCAAGAAGGGCACGATCATCGAGCCATCGCATGTTGCCGCGGCCAAAGCGGCAGGCATCGCCGAAATCGTGGTGGCACGTCTCGACCCGGGGGACGTCTCGGAAGACGACGCCGCTGCGGCGATTGCCGGGGCGGCGCTTGGCGAGGGGGTGCGTACCGACAAGGCCTTTACCGGACGCTGCAATCTGTTCGCTGAGAAGGCCGGCATCCTGGTCGTCGATCGCGAACAGATCGATGCCATGAACCGGATCGACGAAGCGGTGACGATCGCCACGCTCCCCGCCTACAAGCCGGTGGTCGAAGGCGAGATGCTGGCAACGGTGAAGATCATTCCGTTTGCGGTGTCCGGCGATGTGTTCATGCGCGCGATGAAAACGGCGCAGGCGGCAAAGCCGCTGGTGCGGGTCGCGCCGTACAAGATCAGGAAGGTTGGCGTCGTTTCAACGATGCTGCCCGGGCTGTCGCCGAAGGTGGTCGACAAGACGCTGAAGATCACCGAGGAGCGCCTGGCGCCCGCCGGTGCGCGCATTGTGGCGGAGCGGCGCGTGCCGCATGACGAGAGGGCGCTCGCCAAGGCGATCCGCGAAGTCGAGAATGAGGGCGCCGAGCTTGTCATCATTTTCGGCGCCTCTGCGATTGCGGACCGTCGCGATGTGATCCCGTCCGCGATCGAGGCGGTGGGCGGCACCATCGAGCATTTCGGCATGCCGGTCGATCCCGGCAACCTGATGCTGATCGGGCAGACGCATGGACGTCCGGTGCTCGGCGCGCCGGGCTGCGCACGCTCGCCCAAGGAGAACGGCTTCGACTGGGTGCTGATGCGGCTCCTGGCCGGGTTGCCGGTCACCCGCGCCGATATCACTGGCATGGGTGTCGGCGGCCTGCTGATGGAAATCGTGACGCGGCCGCAGCCGCGCGAGGAGCCGCTGCCGCGCACGACCGGACGCTTCGCCGCGGTCATCCTCGCGGCCGGCCGCTCGACCCGGATGGGCGGACCGAACAAGCTGCTCGCCACAGTGACCGGCAAACCGCTGGCGCGGATCGCGGCGGAGGCGGCGCTCGCCTCGCAGGCGCGGCCAGTTGTCGTCGTAACCGGCCACGAAAGCGAGACCATCGCAGATGCTCTGCGCGACCTGCCGCTGCAATTCGCCCATAATCCGGATTTTGCGGAGGGTCTGTCGACCTCACTGCGGACGGGTCTTGCGGCGCTGCCGGAGGACATCGACGGCGCCGTGGTCATGCTTGCCGACATGCCGCAGGTCGATGCGGCGCTGATCGACCGCCTGATCGCGGCCTATGACGCCGAGAAAGGCGCGCTGATTGCGGTGCCTGTGATCGACGGCAAGCGCGGCAATCCGGTGCTGTGGTCGCGGCGCTTCTTCCCCGAATTGATGAGCTTGTCCGGCGACGTCGGCGCGCGTCATCTCATCGCGAAATACAGCGAAGCCGTGGCCGAAGTGCCGGCGAATGGGGCGGGTGTGCTCACCGACGTTGATACACCGGATGCGCTCGCGGCGGTGAAGGCCGAACTCGAACGCGGCTGATGCGATCTGATGCGATGCGCGGCAACCGGAGCCGCGTGCGGCAGACAGGGCCGGCGTGCAGGTCCGCGCCTGCCGGCGACGGGCGCGCCTGCGGCTCCGCGCTGAACCGCCTTTGCAAGGATCGGATCGCGCAGGCAATCATCAAGGGTCTGATTTAACTCATATTTTTTGATCGTCACGGGTTCGTGCACACAGACCGCTTGCAATGCTGTTCTGGGCCAATTATGACTGACTAGTCAGTCAGTTTCGGGATAGTCCATGACCGTCAATTCAGCGGGCCGGACCGCGAAGCGCCGCTCGGATGCCGGGATCAGGCGTGGGGCTGCGCTGTCGCGCTCGATCGCAACTGCGTCGCCACGCGGCGCGCGCGAAATCCGCAGTGCGGCCAGACGCGAGGCGATTCTCGAAGCAGCACTTGAGGAGTTTTCGTCGCAGGGTTTCGCTGCCGCGCGGCTTGACGATATCGCCAAACGCGCCGGCGTCGCGAAAGGGACGATCTATCTGTACTTCGCCGACAAGCAGACGCTGTTCCAGGAGCTGGCGCGGTCCATGCTTTCGCCGCTGGTCGGGCATCTGGAGAGCCTCGCGAATGTCGAGACACCGTTTCCGGTGCTGGCCCGCGGGCTGGTCGACCTGATGGTGCGGGAGGTGCTCGGTACGAGGCGCAAGGATATCATTCGCCTGATCATTTCCGAGGGGACGCGGTTTCCGGCTCTCGCGGAATTCTATCATCGCGAAGTGCTGAGCAAGGTTTTTTCCGGCCTGCGTGCGGTTCTGCAGCGCGCGGTCGACCGCGGTGAGTTGCACCACAGAGCACTGATCGAATTTCCGCAGCTGCTGGGAGCGCCACTGCTCATGGCCGTTGTCTGGAACAGCGTGTTCGCGCACCTGCAGCCGCTCGATGCACGCGCCATGCTGAACGCTCATATCGATATTCTCTTGGACCGCGGGAGCGCGTCATGACTTTGATGCCGGCAAGCGATCGGCTGAAACCGGTTCTGCTTGCGTTGTGCCTGTTTGTCTCTGCCTGCAGCAGCGGCAGCAACAATGTGCTGCAAGGCTGGATCGAGGGCGATTTCATCTTCGTCAGTCCCGACGAGCAGGGGCGTATCGAACAGATGCTGGTGCGTCAGGGCGATGCGGTAAAGAAGGGACAGCTGCTGTTCGTTCTGGACGAAGACCTGCAAAAGGCCGATCTCGGCGTCGCGGAGGCAACGCTTGCCAATACCAAGCAGGCTTATGATCGCGCCCAGCAATTGCTGCAAAGCAAGGCCGGTACGCAAAAGGACTTCGACGTCGCACAGGCTCTGTATCGCGAGGCGCAGGCAAAGCTCGCCGCCGCCCAGACCCGGCTTGCGCGGCGGCGTCTATTGAGCCCGGTCACTGGGCTGGTGCAGCAGGTCTATTACCGCGCCGGAGAAACCGTGCCTGCCAGCCGTCCGATCGTTTCGATCCTGCCGCCTGGCAATGTAAAGGTGCGCTTCTATGTTCCCGAACCAATGCTGGCACGGCTCGCAATCGACGATCCGATCGTCTTTTCCTGCGACGGCTGCCCGGCAGGCATGAGCGGCAAGATCAGCTTCATCTCGCAATATGCCGAGTATACGCCGCCCGTCATCTATTCGCAGCAGGAACGTCACAAGCTGCTCTATCTGGTTGAGGCGCTGCCGAACGATCCCGGCGCATTGCGTGTCGGACAACCGGTCGATGTCACGGTGACGCCGAAAACTGCGTCGGCGAAATAACGGCGGCAGCACATGACCGCAAATCCCAAGATTGCGATCGACGTGCATGGCCTGACGAAATCCTTCGGCAGCCGCGTGGTGGTGCGCGATCTGTCGATGCAGGTGAGAAAAGGCACGATCTACGGGTTTCTCGGGCCGAACGGGTCAGGCAAGACCACCACGATCCGGATGCTCACCGGGCTGCTCACGCCGGACAAGGGCGATGGAACCTGCCTTGGCTATGACATCCGCACCGAGGCCGACCAGATCAAGTTGCGGGTCGGCTACATGACACAGCGCTTCAGTCTGTATCAGGATCTTTCGGTACGTGAGAATCTTGAATTCGTTGCGCGGCTGCATCTCATGAAAGACCCTGCGCAGGCAGCACGGGACATGATCGCGCGGCTCGGATTGAAAGGCCGCGAGGAGCAGCTTGCGGGCGAATTGTCCGGCGGTTGGAAGCAGCGGCTGGCACTCGGCGCCTGCACCTTGCCGTCGCCGCAGCTTCTTTTGCTCGATGAGCCGACCGCCGGTGTCGATCCTAAAGCGCGCCGCGAATTCTGGGACGAGATTCACGCGCTCGCGGCAGAAGGACTCACGGTGCTGGTTTCGACCCACTACATGGATGAGGCTGAGCGCTGCCACGAGATTGCATATATCGCCTATGGCGATCTGCTCACCCATGGCACGGTAGAAGAGGTCATCCGGCAGGCCGGGCTTACAACCTACGATGTGAGCGGCCCGGATATGAACGGGTTGCTGCATGAATTGCAGGGCAAGTCCGGCATCGACATGGTCGCGCCGTTCGGTAACAGCCTCCATGTCTCCGGCCGGGATAAAGCTGCGCTGGACGATGCGATCAGGCCTTACCGCGACCGGTCGAGACTTGCCTGGAAGGCGTCCGAGCCGACGCTCGAAGACGTGTTCATCGATCTGATGAGCCGCGCCAGGGACAACTTCCAATGACCGCGCAGTCCCCCATGGGCACTTCGGCAGGTGCGCCGGCGAGCGTCAATGTTTCGCAGTGGACAGCGTTCTGGCGCCGCACCGGCGCGATGCTAATCAAGGAATTCATTCAGCTGCGCCGCGACCGTGTATCGTTTGCGATGATCGTGATGATCCCGTTGATGCAGCTCGTCCTGTTCGGCTATGCGATCAACACCACACCGCGCAACCTGCCGACCGCCGTGCTGTTGCAGGAGAACAGCGATCTCGGCCGTTCGGTCCTGAAGGCGCTGCAGAACACCCGCTATTTCAAGGTCACGCACCAGGTCGAGGATGAGGCCGAATTCGACCGGCTGATCGCGTCCGGCACGGTGTTGTTCGGGGTCGAAATTCCGCGCGGGTTCGAGCGTGCGATCCGGCGCGGCGAGCGGCCCTCGTTGCTGGTCGCAGCCGACGCGACCGATCCGGTTGCGTCGGGCTCTGCGCTCGGTGCACTTGGGCAATTGGTACGAACAGCATTGCAGAACGATCGCGGGCTCCCCGATGCCGGACAGCCATTGTTCGAATTCCGCACCCATGCCCGTTACAACCCGGCGGCCGAGACGGCACTCAACATCGTGCCGGGTCTGGTCGGCACGATCCTCACCATGACCATGCTGATCTTCACCGCGCTGTCGGTCACGCGCGAGATCGAACGCGGCACGATGGAAGCGCTTCTGGCGATGCCGATCACGCCGCTCGAAATCATGCTGGGGAAAATCATTCCTTATATCGTCGTTGGATTTATTCAGGCGGCGTTGATCATCGGCACCGGCGTCACGCTGTTCCATGTGCCAATCCTGGGCAGTCTGTATCTCCTGGCGTGGCTCTCGACGCTGTTCATCGCGGCGAATCTGTCGATCGGCTACACGTTTTCGACGGTCGCGCAGAACCAGCTGCAGGCTGTGCAGATGTCTATGATGTTCTTCCTGCCGAACATCCTTCTGTCCGGATTCATGTTCCCGTTTGCCGGCATGCCGCTCTGGGCGCAATGGATCGGCGAGGCGCTGCCGCTCACGCATTATATCCGGATCGTACGTGCGATCATGCTGAAGGGCGCAACGCTCGACGATTTGCATTACGACGCGATCGCGCTGTTCGTTTTGATGCTGATCGCGATGACGATCGCGGTGCTGCGGTTCCGGCGGACGCTGGATTGAGGCTCTTACGATCACCGCCGCACATGCATTCCGATCCGCCCGTAAAATCCGTCGCGGTCGTCGGAGTCGATCGCCCAGCCGGCGGCCGCCGACCATTCAATCCAGGAATAGCGCAGTCCGGTGATGTGAATCCCGGCGCGGAGCTGCTGATAGGTGTCGCGGCTGGCGAAGCCGGCGATTTCGGGCCCGAGATAGAAAGCATCGGCAATGCGCCATCCGAAGGCCGCGCGGGCCGCGTAGCTCGGCCCGATCGAGGAGACGGTGGCGTCGCCCGCGATCATCGTCGCTGCATCCGGCTCATGCCAGAACTCGATCGCGCCGCGGAGCCCGGCATGCGTCCCGTTCAGATCACTGCCGGGATCGTAGGGCGACGTCGTGTGATACTGCACATCGAGGCCGCCGAGCACGGTCACGAATGTCTTGCCGCTCACGAACCGGCGGCCGATCAGTGCAAAGCCGGTGATCTGGCTGCCGGTAACCGGCGCGTCGCCGAGCGTTCCGGACAGATATCGGTACGAGCCGCTGCCAATCAGCATCTTGAAGGTGAAGCCCTCGCGGTCGAGCCCCTCGGGCGCCCACAGCATTCCGCCATACGAGAAACCGCCATGCCGCCAGAGATCCGTTCCGGCGAAATACAGAGACGTATCATCATCCCGCGCGAAGCTATCAGCCCGCGCGACGTCATTGCCCAACACTACGAGCATCGCGGCGGCGGCAAGCCCCGCGACCACGCCACGCACGCTGAACATGGAGACGAAAACCCGATACCGACGCGGACCGGCAGGATACGCAGCCACAGCCCGATAGCATACTACGCGCGGCAATCTAAGGTTGCAATGCCTTGCGCTGTTGGCGGCGGATCATGCGCCGTGGCGCTTCACCGAAGTTGCGCCGGACCATGGCAGAGAAAGCGCTCGCACTCGCATAGCCCACCGCAGACGCAACCGTGCCGACCGGTTCGCCCGCGGACAGGCGCGCCAGCCCATCGATGGCGCGCAGGCGCGACCGCCACTCATTGAAGCTGAAGCCGGTTTCGGCGCGAAACAGCCGCGCCAGCGTTCGGCGGCTGGCGCCGGCACGCTCCGCCCAGGCGTCGAGATCGCCGTCCGCATCCGGCTGTTCGAGCAGCGCGCGTGCGACGCGGGTCGCCCGTGGATCGCGGGGCATCGGCACGTGCATCTGCCGTTCCTGCATGCGGGCAAGCTCGGCGAGGATCAGTTTCGCGATCATGCCGCCGCGGCCGGACTCATCATAATCGAGCGGCTCCTCAAGCGCGGCGAGGATCAGTTCCCGCATCAGGCCGCCGATCTCGACCAGAAGCGGGTTTTGCGGCAATTCGCGGCACGCCTGCGGATCGATGTAGATCGTGCGCATGGCCAGCTCGCCACGCATGACCATGCCGTGCGGATAGGCGGGTGGCATCCAGAGCGCCAGCGCCGGCGGCACGATCCAAGCGGCCTCGGCAGTCTCAACTTTCATGGTGCCGTGGATCGCGTGGATGAGCTGGCCGCGCTTGTGCAGGTGAAGCGGGATGCGATCGCCGTCGGCGAAGCTTGCAGCCATGGCCGCGACCGGGCGGGGGGCGTCGTCGCGATTGTTCCGATATTCAGGGCGCAAATTGGCAGGCACGGCGCGGTTCCCGAGGTGGTCCGATCAGGCGTGGCCCAATCGCGATGATATTCGACCTAACATCGCCATCGGGCAAGGATAATCATGACGTGGCAGATTCCTTTTGCCGGATGACCCATGGCCGACGCGACAACCGCCGCTCTCCCGCCCCTCAGCCGGGACACCCGCAAATCCATCGGGTTTCTCAACTGGGCGCACGCGATGGATCACTACGTGCTGCTGATCTACCCGACCGTGGTGATCGGGCTTGAGGCGGTCTATGCGCGGACCTATGGCGAGCTGATTGCGCTCTCGACCGCCGCCTTCATCTCGTTTGGGGTGTTCTCGCTGCCGGCGGGGTGGCTCGGCGATCACTGGAGCCGCCGCAACATGATGGCGGTGTTCTGGTTCGGCTGCGGCGCATCGCTGTTCGCGGCGGGCCTTGCGCCAAATCTCGTTACGCTTGCGATCGCGCTCGGCGCGCTCGGCATGTTCGCGGCGATCTATCACCCCGTGGGCATGTCGATGCTGATCGAAGCCTCGAAGGCGCGCGGGCGCACGCTCGCCTTCAATGGCGTTTGCGGAAATATGGGGGTAGCGCTTGCGGCCGGGATCACCGCGCTGATTGCGAGCTATCTCGGCTGGCGTATGGCCTTCTTTATTCCCGGTGCGGTGTGTATCGTGACCGGGCTTGTCTATCTCTGGATGGAGAAAGAGGACATCACCGGAAGGAGCGCGCGCAAGACCAATCCCGATGTCCGGCTCGGCCGCACCGCGACCTTCGTCGTGTTCGGATTGTTCGTCATCATTGCGCTCGGCGCCGGACTTGCCTTCAACGTCATCACCGTGGCGCTGCCGAAGGTGATCGACGAACGCGCGGGGCAGGAAATTTCGCTGGTCGCGGTCGGCGGCATTGCGACAGCGGTGTTTGTGGTCGGCGGCATCGCGCAGCTCGCGGTCGGGCGCCTCGTGGAATGGATTGCGCCGCATATTCTCTTTGTGATCGTGACGCTAATCCTGTTCGTGGGCGCCGCCTGGTCGGTGGTGGCCACTGGGCCGATGCTCCTTGTAGCGCTCGCACTCGCCATGGCCGGTGTCTACGGGCAGGTGACGGTGAACGACATCGTGCTGGCGCGTTACACAGCAGACGCCTGGCGCGGCCGTGTGTATGCGGTGCGCTATTTTCTGGTTTTCATCACGGCGGGTGTCGCGGTCGCGGCGATCGCCTTCCTGCATCAGCGCGGCGGTTTCGACCTCGTGCTTTTGTTTACCGCCATCATCTGCCTGATGTTCTTCCTGGCGACGCTTGGTCTGGCGGTTATGGTTTCGGGAGCCGAGACGCGCAAACCGCAAGCGGTGCCGGCGGAATAGTCACGGCTCTGCGGGGTAAAGTTCATCTGCGCGCTGGATTTTCCGTAGCCTCTCGATTTCGGCCTGCATGCGCTTCATGTTCTCGAACAGCCGCCGTGCGCTCAGCTGCATGAAATAGTATCCGAACTTCGGATTCTGGAAAAACAGCTGCCGCACCTGATCGTAGGTGATGACCAGCAACTGCCCGCCATCGACACAGACCGCAGATTGTGTGCGGACCTTGTCGGGCGACAGCATGCCGAGTTCGCCAATTACATCGCCGGACGGAACCTGGATTCCAAGTTCAGGAATGCGCACGCTGCCGGACATAATGAAGATAATCTCGTTGGCAGGATCGCCCTTTCGGAACAGCACCTCGCCGGGCGTCATTTCGCGTGTCCTGGTGAAGGGCTTGATCCAGTTCATATCGAGGTCGTCGTCCTGCGCCGCTTTTGCTTCGTGGACAAGCGAGAGCATTTGCTGGAGCCGGAGGATGTTGAGCGGCAGTAATGCGATATGCAGGACCAGGACCGGGTAGGCCGGATGGAGGTATCCGTAGAGTATGAAAAGGACGTTGCTGACAATCGCAACGATGCGCAACGGCACCATCGTCTTCATCGAGAAGGTGGCAAAGATAAAGGCGGCGGCGATGTAGCCGAGCCATTCGGTTGGCTGGAGACCTCCGAAATGCTCCAAGATATCGGCAAAACCCATTGCGACCCCCCAGCATATGTTGCGTGCGAAGACTGACCGCGTTCGCAGCGGCGTTCAACGGCAATTTGCGAAGCGCCAGCGCTCGTTATTTTCCCTGTCGGACTTCGCCCGGTTCGGACCCGCCCGCAGCGCCTCATTCTCAGCCCTGGCCCGTTCAGGCCCTCGAATGGACCTTGCATCCTGCAGCGCGGGCATGACCGGTTCGCGCTGCTGTGGCTCGTGACCGATTCAGCCACGTGAACCTGCGCGGCTGGCAACCGACAAAAGGCCGGCAGCCCCTTGCGGTCGCGCCGGCGGGCTCCCATATCTTGGCCAAGCGATGTTGATGCGAAAGCTCCATCGTACGAGGCCACGAATGTTGCTGGTGACGCCGGATGTAAGCGCATCTGCTTCATTTCGTGGCTTTTTCCTTATCTGCACTTTCAGTGCTTTGTCATCGGCGAGGGCTGCGGCACGATGCGGGGCGGGCGCGTCGCGAGTTCGGCTTCGAGGCGCGCAATATTCTCGAACAGCCGCTTGCTGGTCAGTTTCAGGAAGCCGAGGCCAAATTCCGGATTCTGATAATACAATTCCTCGAACTTCTCGTAGGCGAGTGACAGCACTTCGCCGTCATCGATCGAAATCAGGGTTGCGGTCCGCACGCCGTCGGGCGACAGCAGCCCGAGTTCGCCCACCACGGCTCCAGCCTCCAGCGTGATGCCGATTTCCTGCAACTGGAAGCGTCCGGCGACGACCAGATACATGGCTTCCGCGATGTCGCCCTTGCGAAAGATGACCTGACCCTTTTTGGTCTTTCGGCGGGTCATGAACGGCTGCAGCCATGTCATGTCGAGGTCGGAGCGCGCGGCGCGCTGGGTGCGCCGGATCAGCTGACGCATTTCGTGGACGCGGTAAAGATTGAGCGGCAGCACGATGCAGTTGAGTACGATCGTGGGCCAGATGCCGGCAATCCCGGCATAGATCAGAAACAGCACGTTGGTGACGATGCCCACGATCCTGAGCGGGATCATGGTCTTCATCCAGTACTGGACCACGGTCAGGACGATGCCTGCGGTCGCCGCGGCCTGGGCAATCAGCGGAATTTCCATAGCGTGCTCCCGGCCGGCTGCGTCGGCCGGCTCAAGGCGCACTATCGCCGCTCGGCGGCCTTTCGATCAACTCCCGGGCCCAGCCGTTCGATCAGCGCCATTGCCGCAGCGGGCGCCCGGATTTTCCCTTCATGGATGAAGTAGACAAAGACGTCGCGGGGCTGCTTTTTCAGTCTGGCTGCCGGATCGACCACCGGCAAATCCTCCGGTGCGCCGCCGCCGGCCCATTGCTTCACGCGGGTTGCCCAGGCATCGAGCGCCTTCGGCGGATAGCCGGTCTTGATCGTGTCTTTGCCCTTTTGCAGGCGGGCATAGACAAAATCGGCGGTCACGTCGGGGATTGCCGGGTAGGTCGCGTGGTCCGCAAAGCAGACCGCTATTCCGAAGCGTCGCAACAACTGCACGAAGGCCGGCACGCGGAAGCTGTCATGTCGCACTTCAACCACATGGCGCAGCCTATGGCCGTCAAAGCTGTCGGGCAGCAATTCAAGGAACCGGCCGAAATCCGTCTCGTCGTATTTCTTGGTGGGCGCGAACTGCCAGAGCAGCGGGCCCAGGCGATCGCCGAGTTCGGTGACACCGGAATTGAGGAAGCGCTTGATTGAGTCTCCGGCCTCGGCGAGCACGCTGCGATTGACTGCAAAGCGCGGTCCTTTGAGCGAAAAAACAAAGCCGTCGGGAACCTCGGACGCCCATTTGCGGTAACTCGCCGGACTTTGCGTGCGATAGAAAGTTCCGTTGATCTCGATCGAGGTCACATGGGTTGCGGCGTAACGCAGCTCCTGGGTGTGCGGCAGCCCTTTTGGATAGAATTCGCCGCGCCAGGGCGCATAGGTCCAGCCGCCGATGCCGGTATAGATGCGCCCCAGTTTTGACGGCATTTGCGCTCCCTCGGGCCAGGCCCGATCATGCTACCGGCACGCTTTAGTACAAAACCGTATTGTGTGGCAGCCACGAACATGGCTTAAGGCAATCATATCGAATTTGAGCCCGGGGGTTTTCATGCGCCTTTCCATCGTTACCGCAATCGCCGCAGTTGTGTCGCTGTCTTTCGCTGCGACCTCCGCCGAGGCCCAGAGCCGGGTCCGCGCCGGCGGCCTCTCGTGCACCCTTGCGCCCACTGTCGGCCTGATTATCGGTTCGCGGCAACAGATTCGTTGCACGTTTAACCCGAGCGGGGGCGGCCGGCCTGAATATTACACCGGTCATATCGGCCGGCTCGGCCTCGACCTCGGTGTGACGGGCGGCGGCCGGATGATCTGGGGGGTGTTTGCCAGCACCTCGAAGCTGCCGCCGCGTACCTTGGCCGGCACTTATGTCGGCGCAAGCGGCGATGCGTCGCTCGGCGTCGGCGGCGGAGCCAATGTGCTGGTCGGCGGCTCCAACCGAACGATCTCGCTGCAACCGCTGTCGTTGCAGGGGCAAGTCGGCGTCAATCTTGCGCTTGGCGTCGCCAGCATGACTTTGCGTTGACCGGAAAACCGGCCTGCGGACACAAGAAAGCTCGGCGATGACCGGGCTTTCTTTTTTGCATGAAACTTAGAGTTCAGGCGCCGGGTACGCTGCCGGGCGGCAAGAAGTCGACCTCATGCGCGGCAGAGCGGCGTACGACTTCTTCCGGGTCGGTCAGATTGTGCAACTGGTCGAACAATTCCTTCAGCTTGCGGGACGGCGACACCCAGAACAGCGCTCGGGTCGCCTTGTCGGTCCTGTTGTAATAGCCATGTGGCAGCCCCATTGGCATTCGCACGAGGTCGCCTGCGGAAGCCTTCACCCACTGGCCATCCAGGTACAGATCGAAGGTGCCTTCCAGCATGTAGATGAATTCGTCCTGAGTCGGATGGATGTGCGGCGGCACGAAGGTGCCGGGAGGATCGAAGGTTTCGAACGAAAATGACGTTCCGCAATTCGCCTTCTCATAATAGGTATGGCCGAGAATATTCCACACCGTCGGCGTCGAACTCTTGCCGGCCGGAGTAATGCCCGGTGCGAGCTTGATGTCTGACATGCTGATCTCCTCCTATGAATGACGTTATGCAGCTGCCGCAAGCGCGGGATCGGCAAAGAGCGGAACGATGGTGGCGGGCTCATCAAAGCCCTGTGCGATCGCGTCGGCAAGCGGTTGCTTGCCGGATGCGCGCGCCAGCAGGTCGACCACGTGGGGCGGCGGCGGCATCAGGATCATGTTGCTCCAGTTGGTCGACGCTTCGACGCGCCGGAACGCCGCCTCGAACGTCGCTGCCATCCAGGCTGGGTCGAAGGCCGAAGCGCCACGCCGAACGATGGCTTCGAGATAGATGGTGGCGGCCTTCACGGCGTTGTTTGAGCCCTGACCGACGATGGGATCGTTGAGCACAACCGCGTCGGCAAGACCGAGCACCGGCTTGCCCGAGGGCAGGGTTCCTACACCCTTGCGAACCGTCGGCGCGAAGCGGCCGATTAGGCCCGCATTGACATCGGTTGGCTCTGCATCTGCGATGCGGTCATATTCCCAAGACACGAATTGCCTGATGAGTGCCTTGATCCTGGCGAGCTGCATGTCCGCGTCCATCGCCGGATCGAACACGTCGAGCGGGCCGCCGGGCCCGGCCTCGAAGAACAATATCTCACAGGGTCCCGAGGTGGTCAGCGCGGGGATCATGAACAGCTCGCCGGCCCCCGGAATGAGCGTCGCGGTCACGCAGGTCTGGTCGTAGGGCATTGTGCCCTTGGCATATACAAGCGAGAGCGCACGCATCGGCTTGTCGTAGGGCGAGCGCGCGGCGTCGCGCTCGAACAATTGGGATACCGCTCCCTTTCCGGACGCGACAATCACGAGGTCGCTTTCCTTCGCATATCGTTCGAGTTCCAGGATGCCGG
Source organism: Pseudomonadota bacterium (assembly GCA_049324435.1). Classification (GTDB taxonomy): domain Bacteria; phylum Pseudomonadota; class Alphaproteobacteria; order Rhizobiales; family Xanthobacteraceae; genus Pseudorhodoplanes. The sequence continues at coordinate 53,083 of JBMOOQ010000001.1, read as the reverse complement.
CTTCGGCAATTTCGAGATTGCCGCCAAGCGTCGTGAATACATCCATGAAACGCGGGAATTTCACGCGCTGGTCGACGGATTGTGCAGGCGCAGCAAGGTTGCCGACGAAACCGAATGCCTTGTTACCCGAACCGTCGGGCGCGGCTACCGCGATCCGCATCCCGGTAATGGAGGGTGCGTCTTGGTCCCAAAGGTCGAGACCGAGATTGCGCTCCTCCGCGCGCGCCGTACCGAACACGCATTGGCTCGACAGCACTTTCCCGGTTGCGAGATCGGCTGCGCTGCGATTTTGTACGAGCCGGACCTTGTAACCCGCCTTCAGCAGGCCGATCGCAAGCGGCAATCCGGCCTGGCCGCCGCCGACGATGGTGATATGGCGCATCGTGTCACCTCCGCAACGTACTCGGATTTGCGGTGACAATCTGAAAATCGCGGCCCGAGCTTGGCCATCCGCTGTGCGCAGCCCTTATCCGTCGCGCGCTGAATTTTGGCGGTGGAGTTGCGGTCTGCGCAGAGATTGTGCTGGCTCGGGAGGTTCCGGCCGGACAATATATGATGAGGGACTATTCGGGAGCGCAGCATGATGCAAATGCGCGCAACCAGCGCACCGCCGCTGGCTTCTTTCAATGCGGTCGACACCCTGGATCCCGGCGAGGCCCAGGATGCTGTCGCCCGCATCTTCTGTCCGCATCGCCTGACCCCCATCCAGCGAGGTGCGCCGGATTTCCATGCCATTCACAATACAGCCCGCTTCGATGGCTTCTCGGTCAACTATGTGGCCTATGGCGCCGAGGTCGAGATCGATCCCGGTAAGCTGGACCGCTTCTTCCTTTTGCAAATTCCGCTCGACGGCTCGGCCGACGTAACTTGCGGCAGCGTGCATGTCGCCGCGTCGCCGGACACGGCGTCTCTCCTGTCGCCAACGCTACCAACGCTGATGACGTGGCACCGCGGTTGCACCAAGCTGATAGTGTTGATTGACCGCTCGGTGATGGAGGGGCATCTGTCGGCGCTGCTCGAGCGGCATGTCGGCCACATCGAATTCGATGCCAGGGTCCCGCTTTCTGGCGCGGCGGGTCAGGCCATCCGCGCGCACGCGACGCTGATGCAAGATGCCGCGAACCAGTCGGTCTCGCTCCCGGCGGGGACGGGCCGTCTGGTGCAGCGTGAGCTTCGGAACGGGCTAGTCGGTCTGTTGCTCACCGGGCTTGTGCATGACCGGAGCGGCTTGCTCAACGCACCGGTCTGCGCTCCTGCGCCGGCGCATGTGAAGCGTGTCGAGGAATTCCTGCGCGCGCATCCTGATCGCGAGGTCAGCGTTGTCGAACTGGCCACGATTGCCGGCGTCAGCCTGCGCGCGCTGCAGGACGGCTTCAAAAGGTTTCGGAACAGTACGGTGACCGAGGCAATCCGCGAAGCGCGACTCGCTTATTGGCGAAAGCTTCTGGAATCGCCGCCGGAGGGCGCGGGCGTCGGCACGCTCGCGCTCGCGGCAGGGCTGACTCATCTCGGACGCGCGGCGGCGCTCTATTACACGCGTTACGGTGAGACGCCGTCAGAGACCCTGCGGCGCAGCCGATGCACAAGTTGAGCGCTTGTCTTACTGGAAGGCGACCTCGGCGAAGCTGCGCAGCTTGCGCGAATGCAGCCGCTCCCAGTCCTGCGATTTCAGCTTCTCGATCGCGCGCAGTCCGATGTCGAGATGCTGACTGACGCGCTGCCGGTAAAATTCCGCGGCCATGCCCGCAAGCTTGATCTCGCCATGCAGCGGCTTGTCGGACACGCAGAGCAGCGTTCCGTAAGGCACCCGGAACCGGAAGCCGTTGGCGGCGATCGCCGCCGATTCCATGTCGAGGCCAACCGCGCGCGACAGCGACAGCCGGTGAATCACCGCGGCATGATTGCCGAGCTCCCAGTTTCGATTGTCGACGCTCGCGACCGTGCCGGTGCGCATGACGCGCTTGAGCTCGTAGCCGGACAGGCCCGTGACTTCGGCGAGCGCCTGCTCAAGTGCCACCTGAATCTCGGCCAGCGCAGGGATCGGAACCCAAAGCGGCAGCTCTTCGTCAAGCACGTGGTCTTCGCGCACATAGCCATGCGCCAGCACGTAGTCGCCAAGTTTCTGCGTATTGCGCAAGCCTGCGCAATGCCCCAGCATCAGCCAAGCATGCGGTCGCAGCACTGCGACATGATCGGTGATGTTGCGCGCATTCGACGGTCCGGTGCCGATATTGATCATAGTGATGCCGCGGCTCTTTGGCGCGACAAGATGATAGGCCGGCATCTGCGGCAGCCGCGGGAGCGGAGCCGCGGGCTGCGGCAAAGGTCTGCCCCGGCGGGTCATAACGTTGCCGGGCTCGACGAAGGCCTCGTATGACGGGTCGCCTGTCGCCACGCGATCGCGGCACATCCGCACAAAGGCATCGATGTAGAACTGGTAGTTCGTGAAGATCACGAAATTCTGGAAGTGGTCTGGATCGGTACCGGTGTAATGCAGCAAACGGTGCAGCGAATAGTCGACACGCGCGGCGCGGAACATCGCGAGCGGCGCGGGAGCGCCGGGCGGCAACCGTAAGGTACCGTCGACAATCGAATCGTCCATGGTTGCGAGGTCGGGAACGTCGAACCGGTCGCGTAATGGTTGTTGACCGGCGGCCTGCAGGCTGCCGGAGACAAGGCTTGCGGCGATCCCGATGTCGGATGTGTAAGCGAAGTGGACGGGGATCGGTTCTTGCGATTCGCCGATCTCGACCGGCACCCGGTGATTGGCGAGCAGCAGCGCGATCTGCTCGGTAAAATAATCGCGGAACAGATCGGGACGGGTGATGCTGGTCTCATGGGTGCCAGGTCCCGACACAAAGCCGTAGGACAGGCGAGAGTCGATGCGTACATGCGTGTCGGTGGTGATGCGCACGAAGGGATAGGTCGCACGCACACGCGCATCCAGCGGCCGCCCGGCGGCGAAAGCTTCGAACTGATCGCGCAGAAATGCGGTGTTGCGGCGATAGATCTTTTCAAGATGCGCGACTGCGGCCGCAGCGTCGGTGAAGCGCTCGGTGGGGAGATGGGGCGGGGTGAGAACGCGAATAGCCTCTTGCATCAGCGCAGCTTCTACCCGGTCGGACCGAAGTCAAGCGCGAGTGAGCGCGGCTAAAGCAAAAGGGGCCGCTTGCGCGGCCCCTTCGCATTCCACGTTGCGTGGTGCGGATAGATCAGAAGTCCATACCGCCCATGCCGCCGCCAGGCATTGCCGGCGCCGCCGACGGCTTCTTCGGCAGTTCGGCGACCATGGCTTCGGTGGTGATCAGAAGGCCGGCCACCGAGGCCGCATTCTGGATCGCCGCACGCACGACCTTGGTCGGGTCGATAATGCCCTTCGAGAGCATGTTTCCGTATTCGCCGGTCTGCGCATCGAAGCCGAACGAATACTGGTCCTTCTCCAGGATCTTGCCGACGATCACAGAGCCGTCCTCGCCGGCATTCGTGGCGATCTGCCGGGCCGGAGCCTGCAGCGCCTTGCGCACGATTTCGACGCCGGTCTTCTGGTCGTCGTTCTGGGTCTTGACCTTCTTCAGAGCCTCGGTGGCACGGAGCAGGGCGACGCCGCCGCCCGGCAGGATGCCTTCCTCGACCGCAGCGCGGGTGGCGTGCATGGCATCGTCAACGCGATCCTTGCGCTCCTTCACCTCGACTTCGGTCGCGCCGCCGACGCGGATCACCGCAACGCCGCCGGCGAGCTTGGCAAGACGCTCCTGCAGCTTCTCACGGTCGTAGTCCGAGGTGGTCTCCTCGATCTGCGCCTTGATCTGGGCAACGCGCGCGTCGATGTCGGCCTTCTTGCCGGCGCCATTCACGATCGTGGTGTTTTCCTTCTCGATCAGCACCTTCTTGGCGCGGCCGAGCATGGCGAGCGTGACGTTTTCCAGCTTGATGCCGAGGTCTTCCGAGATCGCCTGGCCGCCGGTCAGGATCGCGATATCCTGCAGCATGGCCTTGCGGCGGTCGCCGAAGCCCGGAGCCTTCACTGCCGCGACCTTCAGGCCGCCGCGCAGCTTGTTGACGACGAGGGTCGCGAGCGCTTCGCCTTCCACTTCCTCGGCGATGATGACGAGGGGCTTGGAGGTCTGCACCACGGCTTCGAGCAGCGGGAGCAGTTCCTGCAGGCCCGACAGCTTCTTCTCGTAGACAAGGATATACGCATCGTCGAATTCGGTGCGCATCTTGTCGGCATTGGTGATGAAGTAGGGGGAGATGTAGCCGCGGTCGAACTGCATGCCCTCGACGATGTCGAGTTCGGTTTCGAGCGACTTGGCTTCCTCGACGGTGATCACGCCTTCATTGCCGACCTTGGCCATGGCCTTTGCCAGGAAGTCGCCGATCTCCTTGTCGCCATTGGCGGAAATGGTGCCAACCTGGGCGATTTCGTCGTTCGAAGTCACCTTCTTGGAATTCGACTTCAGGTGCTCGACGACAGCCTCGACGGCGAGGTCAATGCCGCGCTTCAGATCCATCGGGTTCATGCCGGCGGCAACCGCCTTGGCGCCTTCCTTCACGATGGCCTGAGCCAGAACGGTGGCGGTGGTGGTGCCGTCACCGGCGAAGTCGGACGACTTCGAGGCGACTTCGCGCACCATCTGGGCGCCCATGTTCTCGAACTTGTCTTCGAGCTCGATTTCCTTGGCAACCGTCACGCCGTCCTTGGTAATGCGCGGTGCGCCGAACGATTTGTCGAGCACGACGTTGCGGCCCTTGGGGCCGAGCGTAACCTTCACGGCATTGGCAAGGGTATCGACGCCGCGCAGCATCTTTTCGCGCGCGTCAATCGAGAATTTTACGTCTTTCGCAGCCATTGTTGATGTTCCTCAGATTATTGCTTGCTGGATCAGGCGGCCTTCTTGCGGGCGACGGAATCTTCCATCACGCCCATGATGTCGCTCTCTTTCATGATCAGATATTCGACGCCGTCGATCTTGACCTCTGTGCCGGACCACTTGCCGAACAGCACCACGTCGCCCTTCTTGACGTCGATCGGGATCAGCTTGCCGGTCTCGTCGCGGCCGCCCGGGCCGACTGCGATCACTTCGCCCTGCTGCGGCTTCTCCTTGGCGGTGTCCGGAATGATGATGCCGCCAGCGGTCTTCTCATCGGACTCAATGCGCTTGACGACAACGCGGTCGTGAAGCGGGCGGAACTTCATGGGTATCCTCCATCAGAGCTCAGAAACGAAAAATTGGGGACAAAGACCGGGATGCGTTCCCGGCTGCCAGCGATCTAGGGCCGGCCGGTCCGTGCGCAAGGGGTTTGCCCTAAAAAATTAGCACTCGTCAAGGATGACTGCTAACAGCAAAAGTGGTGGTTAACGGCGGGGTCGGGTATTATCAGCAATCTCTCAAGGGTGCTGCTAACGCTTTGATTTTAGGAACTAAATTCAATTTTTAGGCTTGTCAGGTCTGATTCGCGGTTGAACTCTATCCGTCTCGCAATGTGCCGAGAATCGCGTTTCAGAGGACTGACATGGCATCAAGAAACTTGCCTTCGGAAGACTTCAGAAAGCAGGTGAACGGTTACGGTCTGACCACCGCCGAAATCCTTTACCGCCGGCCGGACCATCCGTGGCTCCTTCAAACCTATGTCTGGCAGGACTACGACCTTTGCCCGGACTTTCCCGAACTCAACCAGTTTCTGCGGTTCTGGCAGAAATCGATCGAGGGTGTGCTGCATACGGTGACAGTCGCGCATTCTCGGCTGATACGGCCGTCCGAAATCAAGGCGATCGACGGCGTTTTCCGGCTGCACTAGCACGACCGGTTGCCGGAGGATCGACGCCGGGCAGACGCCGTTCGGCGGTTGCAGCCGCAAATCCTGGCCCTTGCGCGTTGTACATCGCATTGGCTTCGCGAAGCGCCAAAAGTCCGGCGGCGCATTGATCGCTGGTGACGGCAGTGACGCTGTGTGGCCGCGAAACGCCGATCGCGCTGCCAGACTCGCGGACACACAGCCCCGATGTCCGCTGCGCAGGGCCTCCTCACGCCCGCGACATAGCCAGCGCGCGCGATATGCACTAGCGTTTGCACCCCTCCGCGCCGGCATGCTGCATGAGTCATCTGTCCGCCCGCCTCGCATTGCTCAGCGGGAACTTCATCACCGGTCTGACCGTTCTCGCGCCCGCTGGTATGCTCACCGAATTGTCGGTGGGCCTCGGCGTGTCGGTGCGCGATGTTGGGCTGCTCGTCACCTATGGGGCCGTGGTCCTGTGTCTCGGTTCACCGATCGTGTCGTGGCTCACGACGCGGATCGGCCGCCGCCTGCTGTTGAGCGGGACGCTCGCCATCATTGCGGCCGGACACTGGGCGTCTTCCGTTGCCGACAGTTATGCCGCAATCCTTGTCTTGCGTCTTGTGATGCTGGCCTTCGCTGCGATCTACACGCCGCAGGCTGCGAGTAGCATGGCGTTGATCGTGGCCGAGAAAGACAGGCCGGCGGCTCTCGCCTTCGTGTTCCTTGGCTGGTCGCTGGCAATCGCGATCGGTTTGCCGCTGATCACTCTGCTTGCAAGTCAGTTCGGCTGGCGGGGAACCTATGCCGCCATCGGCGTCGCGGCCGCAATCAGCGCGGCCCTCAACGTTGCGTCCCTGCCGGGGCGGTTGCGGGGGCATCCGTTATCGCTGCAGAGTTTCGTCGATATCGCGAAGAGCCGCACCCTGGTGGTGATTCTGCTAATCACATTGTTCCAGATGTCCGGGCAATTCTCGATCACGATCTACATGGCGGCGCTGGTGCAGGAGGTCGCAGGCGGCGGCCCGGCAGCCGCCGGTCTTCTGTTTTCGCTTCTTGGAGCGGCAGGGCTGCTCGGCAATCTGGCCGCGACGCGGATTGTGCAGGTTGCCGGCGTCAACCGCACGCTCGGATTTTTCATTCTGGTGATGATGACCGGTGCGCTGATCTTCGCGTTCGGAACGGGCATTCTGCCTCTGATGGCGGCGGGTGTCTTTGTTCTCGGGCTCGGCATCACCGCAGGCAATTCGATGCAGCAGGCACGGCTCGTGACGGCGGCCCCTTTGCTTGCGAGTGCCACGGTCGCGCTCAACACGTCCGTGCTTTATGTCGGTCAGGCGCTCGGCTCCGGTGCGGCAGGACTTCTCTACCAGTATGAATATTATCGGCTGATCGGATTTCTCTCGGTGACGTTCTTTGCGCTGGCATTTGTCGTGTTTGCGGGCTCAGTCCGGCCCGAAAGCGAGGCCCAAGACGCGGCGCGTTAATCTTTCGCTAACGGTGCCGCGGTGTGCCAGCAAAATTTGCGATGCAATTTCAGGTTTTCCGGTTCCGATTCACAATTTCTTATTGGGGATCAAACAGCGTGATGACCGGTCATTGTGGAACTTTCGACAGGACATCGACATGTCTGCGGCAGTGCAATTGTTCGCCCTTGCGAGCGAAAAGTCGTCGGAGAAGCGGCTCGAATTGCTGAGACGCATCACGGACTCGTTCGCGCTCGAAATCGAAGGGCCTTCGGCGAGTATTCAGTTCGTGCTCGACGAGATTGTGACCAAGATCGTGAGCCAGCTCGAGAGAAGTGACCGGGCCGCCGCATCCCAGTCTCTTTCTAGGCTGGGCCATCTTCCCGATGCCGTTGCCACATCACTGGCTTTTGACGATGACATCTCGGTGGCGCGTCCGATCATTCAGGACTATCGCGGACTGTCCAACGCAGTTCTGGTCGATCTCGCGTCCAACGGAAGTCAAACGCATCTCGAGGCAATTGCCGGCCGTAAGGCGCTGGAGCCCGCCGTCACCGACATCGTCGTTCAGCGCGGCGACGGTCAGGTGGTGCGGACGCTTGCGGCCAATCACACCGCGCGGTTTTCACGTTTCGGCATGAGCGCCATGATCAACCGCGCGGCACAGGACGAGCAGTTGCAGGAACTCCTGGTCGGGCGGTCCGACCTTTCGCTTGAGGCGGTCGGTCAGTTGCTGCCGCTGGTGTCGCAGCAGCTGGCTGCAACGATGCGCAGTTCGGACCTCACATTCGCACCTTCGGTCGTCCAGGACCAGGTGATCAACTGGGTTTCGGATCGAAAGAAGAATATCGTTCAGGTTCAGCGCAGCATTGAGCGGATCCGGAGCGGATCGGAAAAGCTCGATAATGTTCTCACCATGCTGGTGAACGAAAAGCGGCTGTTCGATGTCGCAACGGTCATCGCCGGGGTGAGCGATTTCGACCGGGATTATGGATTCAATCTGGTGACGCAAGGCAAGATCGACAACGTCGTTGTGCTGCTGCGGGCGCTTGCCGTGTCCTGGCCGGCCGCGGAAGGCGTCCTCATGCTTCGCATCAACAAGCTTGGTTCGGAAATGTGCGGACCGATGATCGGCGAAGCAGAATATGAAAGTGTCGATATCGCCGGTGCCCAGCGTGTGGTTCGCTTCCTGAAGGTCCGGCGCGCCGCAATGGCGCAGGAGCAGGCCGCGGTCGCTAGCTGAGGACGCCGACGATCGCTCCGATCGTGCAGGTCGCAAGCGTGCCCGACACGATAGTCCTCGGCCCCAGCGCGACGATCTCGTCGCGCCGGTCCGGCGCCATGACGGTGAGGCCGGCGATCATGATGCCGAGCGAACCGAAATTGGCAAAGCCGCACAGCGCGTAGACCATGATTAGGCGCGAGCGTTCGCTCAGCGCTTCGGGCGGCAGCTTCGATAATTCGACATAAGCGATGAATTCGTTGAGCGCGGTCTTGATGCCCATGAGTTCGCCGCCGCGTAAGGCCTCGCTCCAGGGCAACCCCATGAGCCAGCAGACCGGTGCCATGACGATACCGAGCACGCGCTGAAGCGTGACCGGCGCGCCTGCAATGTCGGGGAGGACCGAGAGGATCGCGTTGCCGAGATGGACGAGCGCGACCAGTACGGTCAGCATCGCGATGATGTTCAGGAGCAGGGTGAGGCCCTGGCCGGTGCCGATCGTGATTGCGTCCATGGTTGAGGCCGCGACCGGCGGCGGATCGGCATATTCGCCCGCCGTCGCCCCGTCCTTTGTCTCCGGCACCATCAATTCGCTGATCAGGATTGCGGCCGGTGCGCCGAGGACCGAAGCGATCAGGAGGTGACCGGCGATCTCGGGAACGAGCGGACGCAGGATCGTGGCATAGACCACGAGCACCGTGCCTGCGATGCCGGCCATGCCGCCGGTCATGACGATGAAAAGTTCGGCTCGGGTGAGGCGCTCCAGATACGGCCGGATGAACAGCGGCGCTTCTACCATGCCGACGAAGATATTGGCTGCGGTCGACAATCCGACAGCGCCGCCGACACCGAGCGTATGTTCGAGCGCCCAGGAGAAACCGCGCACGATCGGCGGCAGGATTCGCCAGTAGAACAACAATGTGGTCAGCACGCTCATGACGAGCACGAGCGGCAGCGCCTGAAATGCGAGAATGAACTCGCTGCCGGGGATTTTCGGCTCGAAGGGCAGGGGACCACCGCCGAGATAGCCGAACACGAAGGCGGTGCCGGCACGGGTCGCGGCTGCAATCGCGTCCACGGTGCTATTGGCCGCGGCGAACGCTGCGCGCAAGGCGGGCACTTTCAGAAGAAGAACGGCAAGGATCACGGTCAGAGCCATTGCCGCGAAAACGCGACGCCACGACACCGCGCGATAGTTTTCGCTGAGTGCAAAGGCGAGCGCCGGAATGGCGACCGCGCCAAGCAAAGATTGCAGGACAAGCATGTCCGATCGGCCCCCGCCGCGCGCATTGTCACGGTTGAGAGCCATGCGTTCAAGGGCCTTCACAGAATGAATCGGCGATGCTCAGATTGAGAAAACTGCGGGGAGGAAAGAACGATGCGATTGACTGCCATTGCCGCATGCATTGCGGCGCTTGCTGTTCCGGCCGGTGCAGCGGCACAGGAGAAATATCCGTCGCGACCGATTACGCTGTCGCACGGCTTCGGAGCCGGCGGCAATTCGGATACGGTTGCCCGGATTATTGCTCCGGTCCTGGCTGAGCGGCTCGGTCAACAAGTTCTGGTCGAGCCGCGGGTCGGCGCCGGCGGCAATCTCGCGACCGATCGCGTCGCGAAAGCCGCACCCGATGGCTACAATCTGATCGTGCTCACGGGCGGACATGCGGTGTCGGGCGCGCTCTACAAGGCGCTGCCGTTTCATCCGGTCGACGATCTTCAGATGCTGTCGACGCTGATCTATTTTCCGTTCGTGATTTCGGTGCGCAAGGATCACCGCTTTCAGTCGCTTGCCGACCTCGTTGCGGAGGCCAAAGCCAAGCCCAAGACCATCACGTATTCGTCGGTTGGTGTTGGCTCGACTCAGCATCTCGCGGGAGAATTGCTCGCCTCGCTCGCCGGCATCGAGCTTGTTCACATTCCTTATCGCGGCGGGCAGGCCCCGGTCACGGACCTGCTGGGCGGCCGCATCGATGTCATGATCGATACGCTCACGGTCACCCGGCCGCAGCTCGCGGCAGGCACTATTCGTGGCCTTGCGGTCACAAGCCCTGCCGCTTGGCCCGGTCTGCCGGGCATCCCGGCCGCAGCCGATACAGTCAAAGGATACGATGTGAGATCGTGGATGGGGGTAGCCACCACCAGGGGCGTAGCCGGGCCGATCGTGAAAACCTTGAATGCCGAAATTCTCTACGCGCTGCAGCAGCCGCAGGTCAGGGACAAGCTCGAGGGCATCGGCAACGAAGTGAGGGGCTCGACTCCGGAGGAGATGCGGACCTGGGTTGCCGGGGAGATCGCCAAATGGCGCAAGGTCATCGATGATGCGAAAGTTGAACGGCAATAGCCTTCGGCCGTTCCAGCAAAAGACCTTCGCGTGCGGCCCATGCCCGGAATTCGAGCGCGAGGCGCTGGGCTTCGTCCGCACTCTCAATAGCTTCGAGGCGGCGGTACAGGTCGGACGCGGAGAGACTGCAATGGGTGACGGCATGATCGCGCACAACCGCCGCAGCCTCCAGCGACGAGCCGATCGGATGTCCGTCGCGCATGTAAACAGGAGGGCGTATTGCGAAGGCGGACATTGCTGCACTCCGTCTATGCAAGAACGAAATGCGCAATGTCCCGGACCGGTTCCGGCGGTCTTTTGCCGGCGCGGTCAACCGCCCGTGATCAGGGATTGGCTTCGGCACGCGCCGAAATCGGATGCAGCTTGCTGAACGACCGCTTCCGGAGCCGGGCCGCCGGCTTCGATCCGGTTGCGGCCATTCTGTTTGGCGCGATAAAGCGCTGCGTCCGCAATCGCATAGAGCGCATCGAAGCGATAGCCGCTTTGCGCCGCCGACGCGGTACCGACGCTGACGGTGGCAGCAATCGGCTGCCCTTCAACCTCGATCGCCGCCGTCATGAAATTGCTTCGCACCCGTTCTGCCACCGTCATGGCATTTTCGGTGGTCACGCCGGGGAGCAGGGCCACGAACTCTTCTCCCCCGATCCGTCCGAACAGATCGCGCGGGCGTAACGATTGCACGGCCGACCCGGTGAACAATACAAGGACGGAATCGCCGGTGCGGTGTCCGAAACGGTCGTTGATCGACTTGAAGCGATCGAGATCAAACAATAGCAATGTGACGGCGTCACGCTCCTGCTCCGCGCGCGCCAGCAAACGCTCCGCCTGCTCGCTGAAACCGCGCCGGTTTGGAATTCCTGTCAACGGATCGATGGTTGCCGCATAGCGCTGACTGGACTCGGCGCGCTCCTTGGTGAGAGCCATCAGGAGAAAGGCCAAAGCGAAGGAATACAGGAGCGGGGCGAATGTCAGCAGGGAAGTGGTCTGTGCTCCGTAGGTCGGCACGGTCAGAGGGAACGGCAGCGACAGAATGGCCGGAGCGCGCACCGGAAACAGCACAACATGGATCAGGGCGATCGCCATGATCGGCCAGCGCGACACCAGGCCATCGCCCCTGCCGCGCCAGAGCTCAAAAACGAACGCCAGGCTGTAGATTGCGATCAATATGAAAGCCAGCGTCAGCCGCGCCGGAATCGATTGCATGAACGCATCGATCTGGCACGCTGCCAGCCAGACAATGGCGCCGGCAACAATAAAAGGCGGGATGGCGGTGCGCCGCTCGAACACGCGGGCGCCAGTCCACAGCAAACCATAGCCGAAGAGCATCACTGCGTTTGCGGCCTGCACCGACCAGACATCGGAAATCACGCCGCGGCTTCCGAACATGGCGGTCGCGGGGGCGAACACCATGAAGGCTGCGCCCCACCACGCCAGCGCCATGGTGCTTCGTGCCTGCAGCCAGGCAAAAAGGAGGAGTGTGCCGCCAAGCGCCATGCTGAAGACGGTGACGGCAAAGAGCGTCGCAATGTCGAGTGTCACGGAGCCGTCGTAGCCAGATTCCTGCCCAAAAATCTATCCTGGCGAAGCGGCTTTCCGGCGTTAGCCGCGGCCTTCGAACGGCATTTTGGTCGCCTTGACGGTCATGAACAGCACGTTCGATTCCAGCGACAGGCTTGCCATGTAGCTGATCGCCCGGCCCACATCCTCGACCGGCATGCGATCCTCGGCGCGCACCGAGCCATCCGGCTGCAGCATGCCCTGGGTCATGCGTTCGGTCAGGGGTGAAACCGCGTTGCCGATATCGATTTGTCCGCAGGCGATGTCATAGGCACGGCCATCGAGTGCCGTGGATTTGGTCAGGCCAGTGACGGCGTGCTTGGTGGCGGTATAGGCCACGGTGAGCGGCCGCGGGGTATGGGCTGAGATCGAGCCGTTATTGATGATGCGGCCGCCGCGGGGCGTCTGCTCTTTCATGATCTTGAACGCCTCCTGCGTGCACAGGAACGGCCCGGTGATGTTGGTGGCCACCACCGACAGCCATTTTTCGAGCGGCAGATCCTCCAGCGGGACCGGCGGAGCGCCAATGCCGGCATTGTTGAACAGGAGGTCGAGACGCCCGAAGGTTTCCTTCACTTTCGCAAACAGGGCCTTGATCTGGACAGGGTCCGAGACGTCGGTCGGCACCACGAGGGTCCTTCGGCCCATCGCCTGGCCTTCTTTGGCGACCTCCTCAAGCGGCTCCTTGCGGCGTCCGGCCAAGGCCATGTCGAAGCCGTCTTTCATCAGGGCGATCGCAGAGGCGCGCCCGATCCCCGACCCTGCGCCCGTCACCAATGCAACCTTGGCCGCCATCCCATTACTCCTGCATCTGTTCGTTCATGCCCAAAGGGCGGCCATCCTACGGATTGGCCGCGCCTCTGCAATGGGCGTGGTGGAATACGAGAACCGCGATCAGCCCGCGAGCGCGGCGGCATCGCGCGCAATACTGCGGTGGTCGCCCGGGATCGCGAGCCGGGTCGAGATCAGGTTGGGCGAGCCGGGACGTCCGAAGCGATAGCCCTGCATGGAATGCACCCCGGCGGCGCGCAGGAACAATTGCTGCTCGGCGGTTTCGACGCCTTCGGCCGTAACCTTCATGCCAAGTCCGCGGCCGAGGCCGACAATCGCATGGACAATGGCCGCCGCGTCGGGAGAGCGCTCGATGGCGCGCACGAAACTCTTGTCGATTTTCAGCTTGTCGAACGGGAAGCGCCGGAGATAGGCGAGCGAGGAATATCCGGTGCCGAAATCGTCGAGCGCAAGACGGCAGCCCATCGCTTTCAGCCGATGCATCGCGACCTCCGCGCTCTCGACATTGCCGAGCAGGGTGCTCTCGGTCAGTTCGAGTTCGAGACAGGCTGCATCGAATTCGGTTTCAGCGAGGATGCGCTCGACCGTATCGACGAAGTCCGGCCTGCGGAATTGCAGCGGCGAAACGTTGACCGACACGGCGAGGCCAGGCCAGGCCTTCGCTTCCGAGCACGCCCGCCGCAGAACCCATTCGCCGAGCTCGATGATAAGCCCGGAATTTTCGGCAATCGGAATGAATCGTGAAGGCTCGATATCGCCGCGCGTCGGATGGGACCAGCGCGACAGCGCCTCGACGGCGAGGATCGTATCGCCACTGCCATTGACGATCGGCTGATACAGCAGGCGCAATTGGTCGGTGTTGATGGCCTGCCGCAGATCGCGTTCCAGTTGCTTGCGTTCTGTCAGGTCGGCATCCATCGCGGCGTCATAGATGCAGGCGCGGTTGCGGCCTTCGTTCTTGGCCCGATAGAGCGCCATGTCGGCATAGCGCATCACGTCGGCGGCAACGCCTTCGGACCGCGAGTCGATCACGGCGATGCCGACGCTGGCGCCAATCAGAATGTTGTGGCCGTTGATCGAATAGGGGGCGCAGATCGTGGAAATGATGCGTTCGGCCATGCGTTGCAGGGTGGCGGTATCCGCCCCGCCGGTGACGATCACAGCGAACTCGTCACCACCGAGCCGGCTCACCAAATCTTCGGAACGAAGCAAGCCCGACAGCCGTGCGGTGACGTTGCGGATCAGCTCATCGCCGACAGGGTGGCCTAACGTGTCGTTGACCTCCTTGAAATGATCGAGGTCGATATAGAAGACCGCCGCGGATGGCGCGCCCTTGCGCACATCCCGCATCACCTCTTCCAGCCGCTCGCCGAAATAGTTCCGGTTCGGCAGCCCGCAGAGCGGATCATGCAGTGCAAGATACCGCAGACGCTGCTCGCCTTGCGCGATCGTTGCAGCGGTACGCCGCATATAGCCGTGGATCAATGCGGCGAGCAAGGCGAAGCCAGCGAACGCGACCGCGATGAAGGGGATCACGCTGGTGACGATCTCCGAACCGGGCCGTTTCGGCGACCAGGTCAGGCTCATGACCGTGTGGCCCTGATTGTCGGTGAGGTCGTGGCTATACTCGCCTTCGGGTGCCAACGCCTTTTCGGTCACTCTCAGACCGTTGAGCTGGAGACGCCCTCCGATTTCGGCGAGCAGCTCCTCGTCGATGAACTTGACGGCGATGACGAGCGGCATCGCCTCGCGTACGGCTTCTCCTGCGATCTGCTGTGTCGGCGCGATCAGGGCTGCCGCGACAGTAGCCGGGCGCCCGAGAAAACGCTGGATCGTCGCAACGCGCATCGGTTGCCCGTTATCCGAATTGCGGCGCGGCTCCGAAATGCGGATCGCATTTTTTGGATCCGGCCCGGAGCGACCCCGGAGGTAGTCGATGGTCGGTGCGAGTTCGGGGACGATGGAGTTAAACCATCGCGGATCGACGCTGTTGCGTCCGAGCAGCGCGTAGGTGAGGGCGTCGGCGCCATCGGCGATGAATACGAAATCGTGGTCGAAATAATGCTTCAACCACAATCCGACTCGATAATGGACCCATTCGCGATCAAACTGATCGCGAATGCGCCGCACTGCTTCTTCGTTGGCACTCACGCTGTCGAGTTCGCGCAAGAGCTGCTCGCCGTGATTGGCGATCGCGCGCGACAGCAGCCGCTTCTCATGCTCAAGCGACACTTCGTCGGCGCGGCGCGCCGACGTGAAGACCGCAACCACAATGCATATGATTGCAACCGCTACGATCACGCTGATCGGAATGACGATGCTGAGCCGGGCGCGGTCCCAGCTGGCTTGCGCGTCCTTGTCCGGCATGCGCGCCTTCGTCTCGGCCACCGCGAATGTCCTCTAACCACCTGATTTCCCGGCGGAAGCTAGAAGACAAAACTTGCCAATCGCTTGCGGAGATATCTGCGAGCGCGCGCCATCCGGTAAGCTTTTATATTTCATGACCGCTGGTTAACCGATGCTGAAAAACACGCTTCGGTTGCGTGCTTTTGCAAAGCGTCCCGCAGGCGGCGTCAGGGTTTCGCCGGGAGGGTTCCTTGCCGCGGTTCCGGCAATGGGATAATGCCCACGTCTTGTGTGGGCGACAGCCCGTATCCAATTCAGTGGCAGAGACGTATGACCCGAACCAAGCCGCCATTTCGCGCCGACCATGTCGGCAGCTTTCTTCGCACTAGCGCGCTGAAGGCCGCGCGCGCCAAATGGAAGTCCGGTGAAATAACGGCCGGACAGCTCAAGGAGGTCGAGAATGCGGAGATCGAGAAACTGGTCCGCCAGCAGGAACATTGCGGCCTGAAGCTCGCTACGGACGGAGAGTTCCGCCGCGAATGGTGGCATTTCGACTTTCTCGGGCTGCTCGACGGTGTCGATGTCGTCGAGGCCGATCAGGGCATTCAGTTTGCCGGCGTCCAGACCAAGGCGCAGACCCTGAAGATTAGCGGTAAGGTCGATTTCCCGGCCGATCATCCGTTTCTGGATCACTTCCGGTTCCTGAAGTCCGTCACCAAGGTGACGCCGAAAATGACGATCCCGGCGCCGACGGTGCTGCATTTCCGCGGCGGACGCCGCGCCATCAGCACCGCGGTCTATCCGGACATGGATCAGTTTTTCGCCGATACCGGCGCGGCCTACGCCAAGGCTGTTCGCGCTTTCTATGACGCGGGCTGCCGCTACCTGCAATTCGATGACACCGCCTTCGCCTATCTCTGTTCGCCCGTCGAACGCGAGAAGGCGAAGCAGCGCGGCGACGATACCGACGGCCTGCAGGACAAATACGCAGCCATGATCAACATGGCGCTGGCAGCGAAGCCCGCCGACATGGTTATCACCACCCATGTTTGCCGCGGCAATTTCCGTTCGACCTGGGTGTCCGAAGGCGGCTATGAGCCGGTTGCCGAAACGCTGCTGGGGCGTTGCAACTACGACGGCTATTTCCTCGAATATGACAGCGAGCGCGCGGGCGGCTTCGAGCCGCTGCGGTTTCTGCCCAAGGGTCACAAGCAGGTGGTGCTCGGCCTGATCACCTCAAAGAGCGGTGCGCTGGAAAACCGCGACGAGATCAAGCGGCGGATCGACGAAGCGGGGAAATTCGCGCCGATCGAGCAATTCTGCCTGTCGCCGCAATGCGGATTCGCGTCGACCGAGGAGGGCAACGAGCTCACCGAGGAGCAGCAATGGGCGAAAATGCGCGAGGTCGTGGCGATCAGCGAGGAAGTCTGGGGACGTTAATCCGGCGACGCCTCGCGGCTAGACCGTGCCGGCATAGGGCGGGCGCGGGATCGCCATATGCGCGGCGCGCAAGGCGGCCGACCAGCGCTCGCGCAGATCGTGGAAATACGGCTCGCCCGGTTCGATGCGGTACGACAATTCGGCGTCGCAGGCATCGCGCCGGGCTACCAGCACGTCGATCGGCATGCCGACTCCGAGATTGGAGCGCATTGTCGAGTCCATGGAAATCAGCCCGATCTTGAGCGCATCGTAAAGATCGACGCCATAGGTGATGGCGCGATCAAGCACCGGCTTGCCGTATTTGTGCTCGCCGATCTGCAGATAGGGCGTGTCGGTGGTGCATTCGATGAAGTTGCCGGCCGAGTAGATCATGAACAGCCGCATGCGCTCGCCCTTGATCTGGCCGCCGAACAGGAACGAAACGTCGAATTTCACGTCGGCCGCGGCGAGGGCGGCGGATTCCTGGTCATGAATGGCGCGCACCACGCGGCCGATCCGCTGCGCAGCCTGAAACATGGTCGGGGCGTTCATCAGCGTTTCGCGTTCGCCAGTTTCCTTGTTCTCGACCCCCTCGATCATGGTCGAGACCACCGACTGGCTCATCGACAAGTTGCCGGAGGAGGCGACCGCCATGATCCGCTCGCCCGGCTGTTTGAAGACATGCAGCTTGCGAAACGTCGATACATTATCGAGCCCGGCATTGGTGCGGGTGTCCGCGATCATGACAAGACCCTCGCGAACAAGGATTCCGCAGCAATAAGTCATTTCATTTCCAACCTTCGTCTCACAGCCGATGGGTGCGGCCGCGCATTATCCCTATTTCGGCAGGTTGCGACAGTGCAAATCGGCCAATGGCCGCGCCCGGTAGGTCAGCGGCCTAGCTCTGGTTCTGATTCTGAGCCTGACTCTGGATCTGGCCAGGCTCTTGCTGGACGCGAACGCAAACATCGAGGTTTTCACCGTCGCCGCCGATACGAGAGCCGCGCACCGGCGCAGCGCTCAGATAATCGAGGCCGACCGCAACCCGCAGATAAGCGTCCGTCGGGCACATCCCGTTGGTCGCGTCGAATCCGACCCACCCGAGACCGTCGACATAGGCTTCCGCCCAGGCGTGTCCGGCCTGCTGCTCGTTCAATCCGTCGGCGCGGTGGAAATATCCCGAGACATAGCGGGCCGGAATGCCGAGGCTGCGGGCCGCGGAGATGAAAATGTGGCTGATGTCCTGGCAAACGCCGCGCTTGAGGGCGAAGGCCTCCGCGGCCGTGGTGTGGACGTGGGTTGGATCGGTGTCGAAGGTGATGGTTTGCGGCAGGTTGTCGAGCAGCGCGTGCAGTATCTGTAGCGGCTCCTCGCCGGCGCGGCCTGCGACCTCACTGGCGAAGGTCTGAATCTCCTGACTTGCCTGCGTCAGGGGTGTCTCGCGCAGAAACAGGGACGGCGGAAAGGGCTCGACGGTGCCTCGCACGATGCCATTGGTATCCTCGGTTTCGGCCTCGCCCTCGACATGGACCGCGAGCTGATTGAGCGGGCCTTCCGCGGTTAGGGTATGGGTTACATTGCCGAAGGCATCGACGTGGTAACTTAAGGGGCAGTCGGCGGAGACGTCGATCCGCCAGCCCATGACGTACTGACCCTGGGTGTTGCGCGGGGTCAGACGCAGAGTCTGGATGACCCCGGTCACGGGCCGGGAATAGGTGTAGATCGTGTCGTGGGAGATCCGGATACGCATGAGCGGCGGGATGCTGGCGTCTGAGCGCCACAAACGCAAGTCGTCCAGCAATCTTCCGGCCGGAAATTACGCCAGATATTGCTGAGTGATGGTGGCTCCGATCCGGTTATTGTCGGCGATGAATTCCTGGATGAATTCGTGCAGCCCGTTCTGGAAGATGTCTTCCATCTTGGCATTTTGCAGGCGGGTCCGCACCCCCCGCGCCAGCCGTTGTGCCGGACCCTGACGGCCATAGGCGACGGCGATGGCGTCGAGATGGCGCACAAGGTTCTCATAGCAGCTCGACAGCGAGCGCGGCATTTCGTCCTTCAGGATCAAAAGATCCGCGACCAGCCAGGGTTTGACATTTTCGCGATACACCCAGTGATAGGAGGTGAGGGCGGAAACCGAACGAAGGATCGCGGCCCACTGGAAATAATCGAGCGGCCCGCCGACATGCTCGTGCGCGGGCAGCAGCATATGGTACTTCACATCGAGGATGCGCGCGGTGTTGTCGGCTCGCTCCTGATAGAGGCCGAGCCGCGAGAACCAGTAGGCGTCGTTGCGCAGCATGGTCCGATAGGCCGAGCCGTCGAAGCGTAACGAGGATTCCTGCACCCAGCGCAGAAAGCGCGACAATTCCTCGCGCGAGGTCGGGCCGTTGCCGTAGCGCTTCAGTTCGAGCCACGTGCCGTTGATCGCGTCCCACATTTCCATCGTGAGAGCGGTCCGAACCGCCCGCGCGTTGGTGCGTGCCACCTCGAAGCAGGAGCGGATCGACGACGGGTTCTCGGTCGAAAAGGCCAGGAAATCGGTGACGTTCTCCTCGTTCGCCTCGTCATAGCGCTCGAAGAAGGAATGCGCGCAGCCGGCCGATTGCAGTGCCGATTCCCATTCGTTGCTCTCGCCGATATAGGCGATCGGCAACGAGGTCAGCCGCTGCGTCGCCTCCAGAATGCGAGCCAGATATTCGGCGCGCTCCACATAGCGCGCGAGCCAATAGAGGTTATCGGCGGTTCTCGAAAGCATCAGCCGTCCAGCACCCAGGTGTCTTTGGTGCCCCCGCCCTGACTGGAATTGACCACGAGTGACCCCGCTTTCATTGCGACGCGCGTCAGGCCGCCGGGTACGATCCGGATCTTGTCGCGCCCGGTCAGGACGAAAGGCCGCAGATCCACATGGCGTGGCGCCACACCCGAATCGACGCAGGTCGGGCAGGTCGACAGCGCCAGTGTCGGCTGCGCGATGAAGTTCTTTGGATGCGCTTTGAGCTTGGCGCGGAATGCGGCGATGCTCGCCTTGTCGGCCGATGGGCCGATCAGCATGCCATAGCCGCCGGAGCCATGGACCTCTTTCACCACCAGCTGCTCGATATTGTCGAGCACGTAGGAAAGATGTTCGTGCTCGCGGCAGCGCCAGGTCGGCACGTTCTTGAGGATCGGCTCTTCGCCGAGGAAAAATTTCACGATGTCGGGCATGTAGCTGTAGACCGCCTTGTCGTCGGCCACGCCGGTGCCGACCGCATTGGCAAGCGTGACGTTGCCGGCCTGATAGGCCGCCATCAGGCCCGGCACGCCGAGTGCGGAATCCGGACGGAAGGCGAGCGGGTCGAGGAAATCGTCGTCGATCCGCCGGTAGATTACATCGACCCGCTTCGGCCCCTGGGTCGTGCGCATATAGACGACCTCGCCCTTCACGAAGAGGTCGCGGCCCTCGACAAGTTCGACACCGAGTTTGTCGGCAAGGAAAGAATGTTCGTAATAGGCGGAATTGTAGATGCCGGGCGTCAGCAGCACGACTGTCGGGTCGGCTGCGGACCCGATGGGGGCCACCGATTGCAATGTCGCCAGCAATTCGTCCGGGTAATTATCGACTGGGGCGACGCGGTGGCGCGAGAACAGCTCGGGAAACAGCCGCAGCATGATCTCGCGGTTCTCCAGCATGTAGGAGACGCCGGACGGGGTGCGGGCATTATCCTCCAGAACGTAGAAGGTATCGGCATCGACCCGGACGATGTCGATGCCGGCAATATGCACGTAAATGTCGTGTGGCACCTTCTGGCCGTTCATTTCCGGCCGGAATACCGGGTTCTGAAACACCAGGTCCTCAGGCACGACGCCCGCGCGGAGGCATTCGCGCTTGCCGTAGACATCCTTGATATAGGCGTTGATGGCCTTGACGCGCTGTTCGAGCCCGCTCCTGAGGGTTTGCCATTCGCTGGCCGACAGGATTCGGGGGATGACGTCGAACGGGATCAGCCGTTCGGTCGAGTCGGCCTCGCCATAAACCGCGAAGGTAATGCCGATCCGGCGGAACAGGACCTCGGCTTCCCGCCGTCTGAAATCCAGTACGTCCGGACGGACCTCGGACAGCCAGGACGACAATTGCGAATAGGCAGGCCGGACCCGACCGTCCACCCCATTCATCTCGTCGAACGCAACCGGCATGTCCCCCAAGAGCCCTCGCAGCGACGCCTAACGCTGCAAGCTTCGCGCCAGTTCCGCAATAATGGAAGGGGGTACCGGCGCCCCGGATTCTGCACAGCGAATGAGCGGAAGGGGCGGCGCGGTGGCACCTTTTCAGTCATCGCCTTGAGCGGGCCGGTCGCGCGCGCTACCAAAGCCTTCGGAGGAGAAGACGTATGAACGAGGCGGGACAACACGACGTGGTCACAGCGGCGATTCTGGTGATCGGCGACGAGATCCTGTCTGGGCGGACCAAGGACAAGAATATCGGCTACATCGCCGAATACCTGACCGCGATCGGGGTGGACTTGCGCGAAGTGCGCATCGTCGCGGATGTTGAGGACGACATCGTCGCCGCGCTTAACGCCCTGCGGCACCGCTACACGTATGTGTTTACGACGGGCGGCATCGGTCCGACCCACGACGACATCACCGCCGACAGCGTCGCCAAGGCGTTCGGCGTGCCGATCGATTACGACCCGCGCGCGGTCGCGCTCCTGCAGCAGCGGTTCAAGGGGCCGGACCTGAACGAGGCGCGCATGCGCATGACCCGCATTCCGCACGGGGCCGATCTGGTCACCAACAAGGTCTCGCTCGCGCCCGGCTTCTGGATCGGCAATGTGATCGTCATGGCCGGGGTGCCCAGTATCATGCAGGCGATGCTGGACGAGGTCGGGCCCAAGCTGAAAACCGGCCGGCAGATGCTGTCAGAGTCGATCCGCGCCGATGCGCGCGAGGGCGATATTGGCACCGAACTCGGCGAGTTGGCCAAGGCGCATCCGGATGCAAGCTTCGGCAGCTATCCGTTCTTCGACGACAAGACCGGACCCAATACCAATATTGTTGTGCGCTCGCGCGATCCGGATAAGCTCGCGGCCGCGAAAGCGGGCGTCGAACAGATGCTGCGCGATGTCAAAGCCAAGCTGAAGGCCGCCGGATAAATTTTTAGCGCGCCATTGACCGGATCGTGATCGGCCGCCGCTGCGGCGGTCGTGAAATCGCCGCGAAAACTGCGATCGATGCGGTCATGACCGAACAGCTTCATCCGCGCCGGCGTGTGCTCATTATGGGGGCTGGCGCATGGGCTGGCCTTTCCGTTCCGGAGTTCGTTCTTCCGGCGGTCGCCTTCGGCGAGGAACTGCCGCCGACACCGCAATGCAATGCCAACCAGAAATTGACCCAGGCGCAGACCGAGGGCCCGTTCTTCAAGCCGAAATCTCCGCTTCGCTCCGACTTGCGGACCGAACTGAAGGGGCCTCCGGTCGTGCTGACGGGCCTGGTGCTGACCCGCAGCTGCCAACCGGTGCCGAATGCGCTGGTCGACCTCTGGCACGCCGACACGCAGGGCGAATACGACAATTCCGGATTTCGCGGGCGCGGCCACCAATTCACCGACGCGCAGGGTCGTTATCGCTTCGTCACGGTCAAGCAGGCCCGCTATACCGGTCGGACCGCGCATTATCACGACAAGGTTCAGGCGGCGAACGGGCCGGTTCTCACCACGCAGCTCTATTTTCCCGGCGAGCCTGGCAATCGCCGCGACCCGCTCTACCGGCGCGAACTGGAATTGCGGTTTGTCGACGAGACCGTGGGCCGGTTTGACTTCGTGCTCGATCGCGGCTGAATTCTCCCGATTTTTCTGTGGATCGAGCCTCCCCGGCGTTGGCAGCTTGCGCCCGTCAAGGCATGGCGAGACCATTGCCGGGGGATGAGCGATGATGATGGCCGAAGCAAATCCGGGTGCGCCCAAGCATTTTCCGGTGTCATGGGACCAGTTTCACCGTGACGCCCGCGCGCTTGCGTGGCGGCTCGCGGCCGCGGGGCCATTCAGCGCGATCGTCTGCGTGACGCGGGGTGGCCTCGTACCGGCCGCGATCGTGGCGCGGGAGCTCAACGTGCGCATGATCGAGACCGTCTGTGTCGAGAGCTACAGCGGGTCCGGGGTCGGACGGCAGGGCGAATTGCGCGTTCTCAAGGGAATATCCGATGCCGTCACCAGCGGAGTCCATGGCAGCGGGCAGGGGGTGCTGATCGTCGATGACCTTGTCGATACCGGCAAGACCGCCCGCGTGGTGCGCGACCTGATTCCGAAGGCGCATTTCGCGACCGTCTATGCCAAGCCGATGGGCCGGCCGCTGGTGGACACGTTCATCACCGAGGTGTCGCAGGACACCTGGATTTTCTTTCCCTGGGATACCGGGCTCGCCTTCCAGCCGCCGATCCGCGAGGGCGGGTGAGCCGCTTGCGGCGCAGCACGCGCTGCGCCATGGTGCGGCGCGTTTCCCGGCAGCGGACGTGGCGGAATGGTAGACGCAACGGACTTAAAATCCGTTGAGGGTAACCTCGTGAGGGTTCGAGTCCCTCCGTCCGCACCACAATGCGACAAGGGGCAAGGATGACCGCATCCGGCTTTTGCCAGAATTGACCGGTACCGACAAACTCATGCTGATCTCGGTCCCTGTGCGCATCTTAACCTTTGCTCTCACTGTCGCGGCGGGCGGTTGTGCCGGTCATGACATCGAAGCTGTGGCGAGCCGCCCCGGCAAATTCCGGCTTTACGATTGCGCGCTGCTCGACAAGCGTGGTGGCGAACTGCTCAAGCGCGAGCAAGAACTCGCAGACTTGATGCAGAAGGCGAGACAGAGTGCGGGAGGCGAGCTTGCCGTCGCGATCGCCTATCAGAATGAGTACAACACGGTGAAGGGCGATTTGCGCGAGATCGAACTGACCGGCGCCGACCGCAAATGCGCGCTGAAATATCGAACCGCCAGCGACCGCGCTGTCCGCTAGCCGTTGTTCCGGTGATGGAACCAATTGCCGCCGCGGACATTATGCGTGGCGGGTCGCATGACCCGATCCGCATGAATTGAAAGGACCGCCATGGGCCCCCTGATCAGCATCCTGATCACGTTTCTCGTTGTCATTCTCGTTCTTTATCTCGTCAACATGCTGCCGATCGACGGCCGTGCGAAGCAGATCGTACGCATCGTCGTCATCATCATCGGTGTGCTGTCGCTTCTGAAATATCTCGCCGTGTTCTGACCTTGCGCCTAAAGTCGCACGTGGCGCAGCCGCAACGCGTTGCCGACAACGCTCACCGATGACAAAGCCATCGCTGTCGCCGCTACGATCGGCGACAGCAGAATTCCGAAGGCGGGGTAGAGCAGCCCCGCCGCTATCGGCACGCCAGCCGCGTTATAGACGAATGCAAAAAACAGATTCTGGCGGATATTGCGCATCACGGCTTCCGACAGGCGGCGCGCACGCACGATACCCGTCAGGTCGCCCTTGAGCAGCGTCACCCCCGCGCTTTCCATCGCAACATCGGTCCCTGTTCCCATCGCAATGCCGACATCGGCGGCGGCAAGGGCCGGAGCGTCATTGACACCGTCGCCCGCCATTGCAACCACGCGGCCTTCGGCGCGCAGTTTCTCCACCACAGCGGCCTTGCCGTCCGGGAGCACCTCGGCTTCGACATCGGCGATGCCCAGCCTTTTCGCGACCGCGAGGGCGGTGGTGCGGTTGTCGCCGGTCAGCATCACCACGCGGATATTCTCGGCGCGGAGCGCTTCCAGAGCTGCGCGGGTTTCCGTCTTGATCGGGTCGGCGATCGCAAGCAATCCGGCGAGCCTGCCGCCCACGGCGACGAACACGACAGTCGCGCCGTCGCCCCGCAGCCGGTCTGCGTCCGGTTGCAGGCTCTCTGTGGCGACTGACAATTCGGCAAGAAACGTCGCCTGGCCGATCGCGACACGTTTACCGTCGACGGTGCCAACGGCGCCCTTTCCGGTGGGCGAGTCGAAGTCCTGCACCGGAGCCAGTTCGATTTTGCGCTCCTTCGCTGCCGACACGATGGCGAGCGCCAGCGGATGTTCGCTCGCGGCTTCGACGCTTGCCGCGAGACGCAGTATTTCGCCCTCGCTGAAGCCCGTCGCCGCAACCATGCCGGTGAGGGCAGGGCGGCCTTCGGTCAGCGTGCCGGTCTTGTCGACGACGAGGGTATCGACCTTCTCCATGCGCTCGAGCGCCTCGGCATTCTTGATCAAGACGCCGGCCTGAGCACCGCGGCCGACGCCGACCATGATCGACATCGGCGTTGCGAGCCCGAGAGCGCACGGGCAGGCAATGATGAGGACAGAGACGGCGGCCACCAGACCGTAGGCGAGGCGCGGTTCCGGACCGAAGGCCGACCAGGCCGCGAACGCGATCACCGCGACGGCTATCACCGCCGGGACGAACCAGCCGGAGACTTGATCGGCAAGGCGCTGGATCGGTGCGCGCGATCGCTGAGCCTGTGCGACCATCTGAACGATCTGCGAGAGCAGCGTGTCGCGTCCGACCCGTTCGGCCCGAAAAACGAATGAGCCGCTGCGGTTGATCGTGCCGGCGATCACGGTGTCGCCGGGGTTCTTCGTAACCGGCATCGACTCGCCTGTGACCATCGACTCATCAATGGTCGAACGGCCCTCCAGTAGCTTTCCATCCACTGGCACCTTTTCGCCTGGCCGCACGCGCAGCCGGTCGCCGACGGCAATGTCGTCGATAGGAATGTCATGCTCTTCGCCGTCGTTGCCGACGCGGCGCGCGGATTTCGGTGCGAGGTCGAGCAGCGCCTTGATCGCGCCGGAGGTTGCCTCGCGCGCGCGCAGTTCCAGCACCTGGCCGAGCAGCACCAGCACGGTGATCACCGCGGCGGCTTCAAAATAGACTGCGACCGAACCGTCAGCCGCCCGAAACGCAGCGGGGAAAATGCCGGGCGCGAAAGTCGCAACAACGCTGTAGATCCAGGCGACGCCTGTTCCCATCGCGATCAGCGTGAACATGTTGAGATTGCGGGTGACGAGCGACTGCCAGCCGCGCTCGAAGAAGGGCCATCCGGCCCACAACACGACGGGAGTGGCGAGCGCGAGCTGAATCCAGTTCGACGCCGCCTGGCTGAGGATCATGTGCAGGCCGGTGAGATGTCCACCCATCTCCAGCGCGAAAACGGGAAGCGTGAGTGCGAGCCCGATCCAGAAGCGTCGGGTCATGTCGGCGAGTTCGGGATTGGGGCCGGTATCGGCAGTGACAAGTTCGGGTTCAAGTGCCATGCCGCAGATCGGGCAGGAGCCGGGCCCGGCCTGCCGGATCTCCGGATGCATCGGGCAGGTATAGATCGTGCCTTCCGGCACTGGCTGCGCCTCGTGCTCCTTGGGCGACAGATACTTGTCCGGGTCGGCGATGAATTTCGTCCGGCATCCGGCGGAGCAGAAATAGTAGGTGTGGCCCCAATGATCGTGGCGGTGCTTGGCGTTGTGCGGATCGACCGTCATCCCGCACACTGGGTCGCGGGCCATGCCGGCCGCCGCACCATGAACATGTGTACCGTTACCGCTCTTACCCTGGCAGCAGGCGTGATGCTGATGCGCGTGACTGGTCATGATCTGTCTCTTGCAACCTATACCCGGTAGGGGTATATAGCGCGCATGCAAAAGGAAGCCAAGACCCAGGTCACCAAAAGGTTGCAGCGGATCGAAGGCCAGGTGCGCGGGCTTTTGCGCATGGTCGAGGAAGACCGCTATTGCATCGACATCGTGACGCAGATTTCCGCGGTACGCGCGGCGTTGCGGCGCGTGGAAGAGGAAGTGCTGCGCGATCACGTCGCCCATTGCGTCGAGGGCGCGATCGCCTCGGGCAACCGGGCGGAGCAGCGCAAGAAGATTGCCGAATTGATGGAGGTGCTCGGCCGCGCGGACCGGTGATCCGCGCCGAAAAGTTATCCCCGTCGTCCGACCGGGCCTTACATTGTGGGGGTGTCTGCGGCGCATCATGAGGCGTTGCAGATGGTGGAGCGCCGGGAGGCGCCGGGCCCTGCGTTACTGGGCTCGCGCACTCCGAAAGCGGTCCCTCCGGGTAACCGGATCGGGCCGTGATTGCGCGGCGGGCCAGCGCCATGGCTCGCCAAGGGTGCTTGCGCCGAGCACCCTGGCGCCTCCCGGCGCTCCATCTCCCGTTTGGGAGAAAGGAAAAAGGGAACCAAAGACGCGCCCGCGTCTCAAAGAACAGGGACGACGGAGCCTGCGTGCGTTTTGGTACTCTATCCGAACCGCTTGCGCGCCAGCTTCGCGCCATCGCCCAGCGCCTTCAGCTTGGCTTCGGCCACCGCGCGGTTCATCGGCGCCATGCCGCAATTGGTGCAGGCGACGATGCGCTCTTTCGGCACGTAACGCATCGCCGCTTCAAGTGTAGCGGCGACATCCTCCGGCGTCTCGACTCTATCGGTCGCGACGTCGATGACGCCGACCAGCACATCCTTGCCCGTGAACAATCCGAGCAGTGACAGCGGTACCTTCGCGTTCCGGCATTCGACCGATACCTGATCGATGCGGCTCGCCGCCAGCGCCGGAAAAATCTGCTCGTACTGACGCCATTCGCTTCCCAGCGTGTTCTTCCAGTCGACATTGGCCTTGATGCCGTAGCCGTAACAGATATGGACGGCGGTCTTGCAGGACAGGCCGGCAATGGCACGATGCAGCGCCTCGATGCCCCAGTCCGTGACCTCGCCCATGAAGACGTTGAAGGCCGGTTCGTCGAACTGGATGACGTCGACGCCGTCGGCTTCGAGCGCGCGCGCTTCGGCGTTCAGGCATTCGGCGAATGCGAAAGCCATCTTCGCGCGATCGCCGTAATGGCGGTCGGCGATGGTATCGGCAATGGTCATTGGGCCGGGCAGGGTGAATTTCAGCTTGCGCGTTGTATGCGCGCGGGCGGCTTTCGCTTCCATCGCATGGACGCGGCCGTTGAGCCGCAGCGGCGCCGTAACCACAGGCACCATCGCCTTGTAGCGGTCATTGCGGATTCCCATCTCGACCTTGTTGGCGAAGTCGATGCCGTCGATCCGTTCGAGAAAGCCATGCACGAAATGCTGGCGCGCCTGCTCGCCATCGGTGACGATATCGACGCCGGAATCTTCCTGCAGCTTCACCGCAAGGATGGTGGCGTCGCGCTTGCCTTCGGCCAGCGCTTCGCCCGTCAGGCGCCACCCGGCCCACAGTTTCTCGGGTTCGGCCAGCCATGACGGTTTCGGCAGGCTGCCCGCAATGGTCGTCTCGAACATGGCGATCCCCGGCATATTGGCGGCGTTAGCCGGATCAGTCCGGCCGCCAATCGTATATCCAGTCGTAGCGGGCGCGAAGCCGCTCGCCGCCCATCATCTGCATCGCGACATTGCGGGCAAGCGCGGCGGCGCCTGACATGTGATAGGTGCGGCTGTTGGCGCGCGCCTCCTGCTGCACGCGCCGCACACGCCCGCGCCGGATCGCCTCATAGCGGCGCAAGCCTGGCTCAGGATCCCCGCCCGGAGATGGGAGACAGCGTGCGAGCACGGCCGCATCCTCGATTGCCATCGCGGCGCCCTGCGCCAGGAACGGCAGCATTGCATGCGCTGCGTCGCCGACCAGAGTGGCGGGGCCGCGTTCGGGGAAGCTGATATCGCCGAGATCAGACAAGGCCCATTTCACCCAGCTATCGGGCTTTTCGACGAGATCGCGCGCCTCCTTGGCCCATCGTCCGCGAGTGAAATGGCGAAGTAGTTCGTCGCGGGTGCCAGGCGTAGACCAGCCGGGCGCATTCCAGCGGTCGGCGACGATCGCGACGATGTTGATCAGGGTACCGCCGCGGACCGGATAATGGACGAGGTGCGCGTTCTGGCCGAGCCAAAGCCGCGTTACCGGCCGCCGGAGATCAGCCGCCACGGACGCGGCCGGCACGATTGCGCGCCAGGCGGTGCGCTCACGGAAGACCGGCTTCGCCTTGTCATTGAGCCGGGCGCGGGTCGCGGACCACAATCCGTCGGCGCCGATCAGCGCTGGAACCCGTTCTTCCGTGACGATGCCGCGCGCGTCGCGCAGCTGCGCCGTGATCCCGTGGGCGTGAATAGCGAGGTCTTCAAGTCTTGTCCCCAGCCTCAGTACGATATCAGGCTGCTCGGCCGCGGCATCGGCCAGCGCGGTTTGCAGGTCGCCGCGATGCAGCACCCAATAGGGCGCGCCATAGCGGAATTCCATCGCGCGCCCGATCGGCATGTAAGCAATTTCGCGGCCGCTCCTCGCGCTGCGGATCGACAATCCCTCGGGCACGACCGCGGTCGCGGCAAGGCGGTCGGCAACGCCAAGGTCCTGCAGGATCCGTGTTGCGTTGGGCGAGAGCTGAAGCCCCGCGCCGATGTCGCTCAGGGCTTGCGCCTGTTCGACGACGACAACACGGTAGCCGGCACGGGTGAGTGCCAGCGCCGCCGTCAAGCCGCCGATCCCGGCACCCGCGATCAATATCGTTCGCGAGGACGCGACGGCGGGCAACACAGGAATTTACGCGGCTTTGGAGTCCGTCCAGGCGCAATCGGCCGGCCGCGACTCGGTGGGGCCGAGCTTTGGATCGTAGCGATAGAGCGTCGAGCAATATTCACAGATGATTTCGTTGTCGTCGCCCATGTCGCAGAACACATGCGGATGATCGAAAGGCGGCCGGGCGCCGATACACATGAATTCCTTAGCGCCGATCTCGATCACGGGCACGCCGGCATCGTTCTGGAAGTGCGGAACAGCTTGATCGGCCATGACCGGCTAACCCTTCGATTCTGTCAGCGATAGAAAACTTTATTGCGCGGCACAATACTCGCGATCCCGGCTTAATCAATGCCGCCGTTAACCACCGCCCGGGCGGCGATTGAAACCGCGGCGCTGTCCCGGCATTGGTTTAGGCATCACTCCTTGAAAAGTCCCAAAAAACGGCAACATCATGCGTTTGAAGCGCCGGGGACGAGACCCAATCGCGATGAAACGGCCTGAGCCCCTGAACCGACCGATGCGCGCTGGGCTGCTGCGCATGCGCCTTCTCGTGGTCGCGGCCAGCCTCTTCGGCATAGCGGCGGTTGCGCTGCTCCCGCGCGCGATCGAGTCGGGCTGGCTTCTGCTGGTGCAGGACGACCCCGTTGCGCTCGCCGACCGAAAGCTCGCCCGCAGCTTCGATAGCGATGCCGCAGCGCGCGAGATCGAGGCCGCGCTCGCTGACGATGACGCGGATCTCGCCAGGAGCTTCGTCGAACTGGCGCGCGACCGGAATGTGGCGGTGCCGCCGCATCTGATTGCGAAGGTCGATGCCGCGGTCGAGAAGGCGGGGAGTGCGCTCAAGACTGCCGAGAACTTCACCCGGGGCCTGATTGTTGGCGAACCGGACGATCTCGTCAGTCTCGCCGGCACCGCGCTGGGGGACCTGTTCGTGTTCGGAGACATCCGTGACGCTGTGAGGGAAGGGTCGCGCTATGCGCAGGGGCAGGAGGTCGATCACGTGATCCTGGGGTTATCTGCGGTTGGCATTGCCGTGACCGCCGGAACCTATGCCTCGCTCGGCACCGGTGTGCCCGCACGTGTCGGCCTCTCGCTCGTCAAGGCGGCGCGCAAGACCGGCCGCATCTCTGCCAGGATGTCGGACTCGGTGACGCGCACATTGCGGTCGGTGGTCGATGGCCCGGCGCTGCGCAAGGCGATCGAGGGTGCTTCGGTAACGAGCCCCGCAGCTACGGTCCGTGCGGTCCGTGAGGCGGTCAAGATCGAGAAGGCCGACGACCTGTTCCGGTTCACCCGCAATGTCGGAGAGGTGCAGGCCAAGGCCGGAACCCGTGCGGCGCTGGACGGCCTGAAAATCGCGGATTCGCCGCGCGAAATGGCGCGCGTCGCCAAGCTCGCGGAAAAACAGGGCGGCAAGACCCGGGCGATCCTGAAATTCCTCGGCCGCGGGGCAATTGCTTTGACCGTGGCTGCTTTCGACCTCTCGCTATGGGTGCTCTGGGCGGCACTCACGCTGTTCGGCTTTGTCTCGGCCGCTAAGGGTGCAGTGGAGCGGGCGACCTGGCGAGGTCTGCAGCGGCGGAAGGCCCGCCGCGCAAAACGGGCACTTCAGCACCAGCGGCGCTTGGCAATGGCGGCGGCGGAAGGGTAGGTTGCGGGCCGCTTCAATCAGCCGAACTCCACCACATGCCAAGTTTCAAGAATGGGTCTGTCGAGATCGCCTACCTCGACGAAGGCCAGGGTGATCCCATCCTGCTTATTCACGGCTTCGCGTCGAACCGCGAGGTGAACTGGGTTTATCCCAGCTGGGTCTCGACCCTGACAGGCGCCGGCCGCCGCGTGATCGCACTCGACAATCGCGGCCACGGCCAGTCGACCAAGCTCTATGAGCCGTCTGATTATCACACCGGCAAGATGGCGGAGGACGCGCGTGCGCTGCTCGATCATCTGAAGATCGAACGCGCCGATGTATTCGGCTATTCGATGGGCGCCCGTATCACGGCGTTTCTTGCCGCGGCGCATCCGGATCGCGTGCGTTCTGCCATTCTCGGTGGTCTTGGCTACAAGCTGATCGATGGTGTCGGCCTCCCGGAGAGCATTGCTGAGGCCTTGGAGGCGCCCTCGCTCGCGGATGTCACCGATCCGATGGCGCGGACGTTCCGCGCCTTTGCCGACCAGACCAAATCGGACCGGCGCGCGCTCGCCGCCTGCATCCGCGGCTCCCGGCAGGTCATGCCGGTCGAGCAGGTCGCGAAAATCGCCGTGCCCGCACTGATCGCCGTCGGCACCAAGGACGATGTCGCAGGTCCCGCCGGCAAGCTTGCAGCGGTCATGCGTAATGCGCGCGCACTCGACATTCCCGGGCGCGATCACATGCTGGCAGTCGGCGACAAGACCTTCAAGACAGCGGTTTTGCAGTTCCTCGACGAAAGAGCGTAAGTGCAATCGATTATGACGAAGCATTTGACGCCAGCCAAAGCGCAATTCACCGGAGCCAACGGCAACCGACTTGTCGGCGACGTGTTCGGCGACACGGGGGCGCCTGTCATGCTGTTGCATGGCGGCGGACAGACCCGGCACGCCTGGCGATCCACCGCGGCGGAACTCGCGCGCCGCGGCTTCACGGCCTACGCGATCGATCAGCGCGGCCATGGCGATTCCGAATGGGTATCTGACGGCGCCTATCTGTTCTCCGATTTCGCAAGCGATGTGAAAGCCTGTGCGAACCAGCTGCTGGACAAGCATGGCATCAGGCCGGTCGCGATCGGCGCGTCGATGGGAGGTATTGCTTCGATGCTGGCCGAGGGCGAGAGCTTCCGCGACAGCGGCGAGCATGTGATTTCCTCGCTGGTGCTCGTCGATATCACGCCGCGTGTCGACTACGAGGGCGTCGATAAGGTGCAAGGCTTCATGCGCGCGCATGCGGAGGACGGTTTTGCTACGATCGAGGAAGCCGCCGATGCCGTCGCGCAATATCTGCCGCACCGGCCGCGACCCAAGAGCACTGAAGGCCTGAAGAAGAATCTGCGGCTCGGTCCTGACGGCCGTTGGCGCTGGCATTGGGATCCGCGCTTCATGCAGGGACGCAAGAGCTTCGATCCGGACCGCAAACGTCTTGAGGAGTCGATGCTCGATGCCGCGCGCCACATCAAGGTGCCGGCGCTGCTTGTTCGCGGCGGCTCATCGGAGCTTGTTCAGGAAGCCCATGCAAAGGAGTTCCTCGAACTGGTGCCGCATGCCGAATATGTCGATGTCGGCGGCGCCCGCCATATGGTCGCGGGCGATGCCAACGATCACTTTTCAATGGCCGTGATCGATTTTCTGACACGCTCAAAAAATCGGCATCGGGTTGCGACGCTTTGATGAAAATCCTGCGATCCGAAGCACATAGCGAGGCTCAGGAGAAGATTATTCTACAAAAATGCAGAAACCATGCCCCGAGGCCACCCAAAATACAGGGTGGCGGAGATCAATTTCAGCGTCTATCTGTTAGCTCCGAAATCCGGGAGCGAGACGTTCAATGGCGCATTATCAGGTCAAGCCGGCCAACACCGTCGGCAAGGTCGATCCGGTCTGGACGAAGGTCCGCGAAGAGGCTGATGCGATCGTGCGCGCGGAGCCTGCGCTCGCGACCTTCATCTACTCCACGATCCTGCACCACGACACGCTGGAAGCCGCAGTGGTGCATCGCGCCTCGGAACGGCTCGACCATCAGGACGTCTCTGGCGAGATGATCCGGCAGGCCTATGCCGATGCGCTTCAGGACGAACCCTCGATCGGTGACGCATTCCGCGCCGATATCGTTGCGACCATCGACCGCGATCCGGCAACTGACCGGTTCATCGAGCCAGTGCTCTATTACAAGGGCTTTCACGCCATCGTCACGCATCGGCTCGCCCACTGGCTCTACCGCAAGGGCCGCAAGGATTTCGCGCTCTATCTGCAAAGCCGCTCGTCGGCGGTGTTTCAGTGCGACATCCACCCGGCCGCAAGGATCGGCCGCGGCATTTTCCTCGACCATGCCACCGGTCTGGTGGTTGGCGAGACCGCTGTGATCGACGACGATGTCTCGATGCTTCACGGCGTCACGCTCGGTGGTACCGGCAAGGAAGACGGTGACCGGCATCCCAAGATCCGCCGCGGCGTCCTGATTGGGGCAGGCGCAAAGATCCTCGGCAATATCGAGGTCGGCCATTGCGCACGCATCGCGTCGGGCTCGGTGGTCATCAAGCCGGTGCCGAACAACGTCACGGTCGCCGGGGTGCCTGCGCGCGTTGTCGGTACCGCGGGTTGCGCCGAGCCGTCGCGCCGCATGGACATGCTGTTCGACGTCGGCAACTGAAATTTTCCGCAATTCGGCCTTTGCGTCCGGCCTCAGCCTGACGTATTGAGCGTTTCCGTTGCGTGGGCGTGCGCCTGCGTTCAAAGGGCGATCCCTATGGGCCGCGCCCAGACCAATGTGGACCGCAGGTGAGGGGGCGATCGTGGACGTCCAGGAAATCAAGAAGCTCGATGCGTATCTGAAACGGCTGTTCGAGAACCCGAAAATTC
The DNA here is from genome assembly GCA_049324435.1 of Pseudomonadota bacterium. Classification (GTDB taxonomy): domain Bacteria; phylum Pseudomonadota; class Alphaproteobacteria; order Rhizobiales; family Xanthobacteraceae; genus Pseudorhodoplanes. The sequence continues at coordinate 19,096 of JBMOOQ010000001.1, read as the reverse complement.
GCGTGGTGCCGCGCCCGAAGAAGGACGATTCCGCCGAAGTCTATATCGGCGAGGAATTTATTGGCGTGCTGTTCCTCGACGACGAGGACGGCGACAAGTCGTACAATTTCAATATGTCGATTCTGGATACCGATCTGGAGCCGTAACGCGGGGGCGGGACGATATGCCGCCTCGCTTCGAAGGCGATCAGTCGAGATCGAATGCGTTCTTGTAATCGAGCTTGAGAGCAGGATTCTGATCCTGCTTGCTAAGGAAGCAATTCCCGATCGCAAGCACTTCAATTTCGGTTCCCATGAAACAACGGAACGCATCTTCGGGCGTGCAGACGATCGGCTCGCCGCGGACATTGAAGCTGGTATTGACCACAACCGGACAGCCGGTCAGTTCCTTGAAGCGTGTAATGAGGGCGTGGTAGGCGGGATTGGTCCGCTTATGCACCGTTTGTATGCGTGCCGAATAGTCCACGTGGGTGACGGCCGGGATGTCCGAGCGCGCGACATTCAGTTTATCGATGCCAAACAGAGCCTTTTGAGAGTCCGTCATCGGGCGCTGGCGTTCCTTCTTCACCGGCGCCACCAGAAGCATGTAGGGTGAATCGGTATCGAGTTCGAACCAATCGGAAACGTCGTCACGTAGTACTGCGGGGGCAAAAGGCCGGAAGCTCTCGCGATACTTGACCTTGAGATTCAGCATTTTCTGCATTGTCGGCGAGCGCGGATCGCCGAGGATCGAGCGGCCGCCGAGCGCCCGCGGCCCGAATTCCATTCGCCCCTGGAACCAGCCGACGGCCTGCTCGTCTGCAAGCGCTTTCGCGGTCTGGTCGATGAGCGCGTCGGGCGCAAGCACCGCAAACTTCGCGCCAGCCGCAGCGAGCCGCCGCTCGATGTCGTCCTGAGCGAAGCCTGGACCGAGATACGAGCCCGACATCGCGTCTGGGGTGTCCTCTACGCGGCGCGGCTTGTGCAAATGCAGGTGATAGGCGGAAAGCGCGGCGCCCAGCGCGCCGCCGGCGTCACCAGCAGCGGGCTGTATCCAGATTCCGTCGTAGATGCCTTCGCGCAGCACTTTGCCGTTTGCGACACAATTCAGTGCCACGCCGCCGGCGAGGCAGAGATTGCGCATCCCGGTTTCGGCTCGAAGCGCCCGCGCCATGCGCAACACAACCTCCTCGGTGACGGCCTGCACCGAGGCTGCGAGATCCATGTGGTGTTGTGTCAGGAGTTCGTCCGGTTTGCGTGGAGGTCCGCCGAACAATGCATCGAAACGCGCATTGGTCATCGTCAGACCGGTACAATAATCGAAATAGGACAGGTCCAGACGGAACGATCCATCCGGTTTCACATCGATCAGTTTGTCGAGGATCGTCTGAGCGTATCGCGGTTCACCATAGGGCGCGAGCCCCATGACCTTGTACTCGCCGGAATTGACTTTGAAGCCGGTGTAATAGGTGAACGCGGAATAGAGCAGCCCAAGCGAATGGGGGAAGTGGATTTCCTTTGCGATCTGCAACTCGTTGTCCCGGCCGATCGCCACCGAACTCGTCGCCCATTCGCCGACGCCGTCCATGGTCAGGACGACGGCTTCGCTGAAAGGCGACGGGTAGAAGGCCGATGCGGCGTGGCTGAAATGGTGCTCGGTGAACAACAGCTTCTTCAGATCGGCAAGCTCGGGATCGCAATCGGTCAGCGCGGTCTTCAGCATGTCCTTCTGGAACAGCTTTTCGCCAACCCAAATCGGCATCGCTTTCCGGAACGACGTGAAGCCGCGCGGCGCGAACGCAACATAGGTTTCGAGCAGGCGCTCGAACTTCAGGAATGGCTTGTCGTAGAACACAACGAAATCGACATCGGAGCCACTGATGCCGGCTTCCTTCAGGCAATAGGCGATTGCGTTTGCCGGAAAGCCGGCGTCATGCTTCTTGCGCGTGAAGCGCTCCTCCTGCGCGGCTGCGATCACGCGGCCGTCCCGCACGAGGGCAGCGGCGCTGTCGTGATAGAAGGCCGAGATGCCGAGAATGTTCATCGCGTCAGCTTGCCGGTCCGATCCGCTGGATTCTCAGAACAGCGTGTAGATGAAGGGCGCGATTGCGGACCCTTTGGTCAAAACCACAAGGCCGCCGAAGACGAGCGTCAGCAACACCAGCGGAAACAGCCAGAACTTCTTGCGCGCGCGCATGAATTCCCAGAATTCGGCCAAGAACGACATGATTACGAGTCCTAGAACTGGCGGGTCATCGATTGTGCATCCGGGCCGGGAGGGACGCGCTCGATCCAGTAGCTCTTCGCGTGCGGATCGCGCTTGAGGCGCAGCAGATCCTTGCCGAAGAGGCGCACCATCAGGCCGGTCGGCAGGACGGCCCCGAAGAAGATCAGCGCCATGATCACCGGATTGACGATGTGGTGCAGGGCGAGGCCCAGCTTGAACCAGATGAAATTCAGCGGCCTCAGCAGGCGCGGGAATACCAGCGCAACCGCAAGGAAGATCGCGGCGACGATCAACGCCCAGGGCCGCCACCCATGGCCGAGCAGCCACGGCACGAAGCCGATCAGTGCGAACACGCAGGCGAAAACAAGTCCGAACGAACGCTCGGAGTCCATCGCCACATCGCGACCGTAACTTACGGGCGCTTCGCCCGACATGCTCATCTCCGTTGACGGTCTGAGGCCCTCAGGCCATGGCCCGGGCTCAAAATAGTCTGTATCGATCCTATCAGCGAGCGTCTATATACCAGCGCGGGGCCGACCGGCAGGGTCTTATTTCCGCAGGGGACGCATGAAATCGAAGCTATCGACCGTCGCCGTTTACGCCGGAATTGCGGCGCTGACCCTGATCGGAGCCGAGCTCGCGGCGCGCATTTACGACTGGCAATTGTCATCCCGGGATGGGGTCACCGGAGACCGGCTCGGGCAATCGCGCTATTACCACTCGTCCTCGGGCTATGGCGATCTCGTGCCATCGCAGGATGGGCACTGGGTCATCTGGTTTCATCGGCCCTATCGCGTGCAGACCAACAGCGTCGGCCTGCGCAACACGGAAGAGCCGTCCGACAAGGCCTTCCGCATTCTCGCGCTCGGCGATTCCCAGACATTCGGGCCGTATCTCGCTAACGACGACACCTGGCCATTCTGGACGGAGGTTGCGCTTCGCCGGCATTACGGCGACGCCGACAAGGTGCAGGTCTTCAACGCCGGCATCTCCGGATATTCGATTGCCGACGAGTTGGCTTATATGAAAGAGAAGGGCGTTCGCTTCCAGCCGAAACTGGTACTGCTGGCCGCGTTCGAGAACGACATCATGGATCTCCGGCGCGAGGCCACGCCGATGCGTCCGAAGGACAGCAGCTTTACCTCGATACAGACCGCGATCAAAACGCTCGGACGCTCGTCCGCGCTCGTGGCCGTAGCTCAGCGCGTGCGCGACTCGATCGACAGGAAGAACTCCGGTGTCGACATAAATCGTGGTGAAAGACAAGTTTCGGCTCCCGAAACAAAACCCGAAGCCTTCGACCAATTTGCTGCGCGCTACGAAGCGTTGTTTCGAGAACTCGCAACCCTGCTGAAAAATCAATCAATTCCTTTTGGGGTAGTGTTCATTCCACCATCAGAAGCGTTCAGTCGCGGCACATCGCTAGCACAACCTGTGGTCGCCCGTGCCGCCAATGCGAACGGAGTGCCTTTTCTCGATCTAACACCTGAGCTGCGGGGGATGCCAGATCCGGAAAGCCGCATGTATCTTCTTCATTGGGACCAGCGTGTGAAACGCTATACCGGCAACGGCCACCTCTCGCGCGAAGGGAACGCTGTCATAGGAAAAGCGGTCGCAAAATGGCTGATAGAGAATAAGCTGGTGCCGTAGGGCGGAGGTTAATTGCATTGTGGCTTAGCGCGGCACGCTTCTGATCTGCTTTATCAGCTTCTCCATGCCCTCCGACACAGCAGGCCAATCTGTTAGCCATGCGCGGGGAAACCGAACCGTGACGTCGGCCTGATCGACGCGCCGCTCGAACAGGCACATGCCGATCGCCGCACTATTGGTGCCGTCGCGTGTGCAGCGGACCATGAAGCGTCCCGGATTGCGGTCGCTGAAGATGATGTCCTCGCCCTTGTACGGCGAGTCGTCGCGGAATGGCCGTAATGTGAGCCCGTCGGGTGTGCTGGCGATGCTCGTTTCAAGATAGCGCGGATAGATGGTATTGAACCGCTCGACCGGCGGCAGAGTGTTTCCGAACGAGGCAATGGTAACGAACACTCTGTCGATCGATTGCGGCGACAGAGCAGGGTTCGCCTTGATCGCCGGATCGGGCGGCGTCAGGGACGGCCAGAGGAACACGAGGTCGACGCGCTCCTGCGTTCCCGGCCTGCGCTGCACCTTGTTGCGGATTGCCGCGGGGGGAATATTGAAATTGACGCCGTTCACTGTGATCGGGATCGACGGAGCGTCAACGGCCATATCCGCAGCGGGCCATCGCGGCCATAGGGTGTAGGTCACCCAGGCTGCCGCCGTGGTAACGCCCGCTGCGAAAATGGCGATCGGCAGCCACAGCAAGCCGCGAGGACGGCGGTGCCGCTTTTTGGCTTTCTGCTTGAGTGTCTGCGGGTAGGGCGTCTGGTGCGTATGCGTCATGGCCATAACGGGTCTCCGGGCGGCCGCTCGCGAATCGCTTTGAGTATAGGCGCACCGCTCTCGCAGACCGCGCGATAAGAATTTACCTGCGTTTACCAATTATTAACGAAACGCTGGTGCCGGCGGGCACGCTTTGGCACATGGTTCGTTCAGGAAATGCCGGGAGCCGAAATCGTGTCTGCGGGGTCGCTGCATTCTCTCTATGTTCTGATGCTGGGATTCTCCGTCGCCGGCGCGCTTGCAACCGGTTATCAGCTCCTGACCGCGCGGCCCGCATCCTTCAACATCTTTGGGGACGGGACCGGTGCCGTCGCCGCGGCGCATGTGCCTTTTCTCGTCTTTGCCGCACCCTTCATCATCATCCGCGACGCGATCACGATGCGCCGGCCAGGGTCTGAAAATTTCTTCCCTGCCATGATTTCGACCGTGGTCGCCGGATGCTGGAGCCTGTTGTCCGGAAAATTCGTTATGGTAGCGGTCGCTGCGCTCGGAATGATCTGAGCGCCCCTTACTTTTTCGGAAGTGCGACCATGCCGATCTACGAGCTTGACGGGCAGGCCCCGGAATTTCCCGCCGACAACAGATACTGGGTCGCAGAAACAGCGGTACTGATCGGCAAGGTGCGTCTGAAGACCGATGCGAGTGTCTGGTTCGGCGCGGTGCTGCGCGGCGACAATGAATGGATCGAGCTCGGGGTCCGCTCGCAAATCCAGGACAATGCGACCCTGCACACCGATCCGGGCTTCCCGCTGACCATCGGCGAGGACTGCGTGATCGGCCATAAGGTCATGCTCCATGGCTGCACGATCGGCAACAACAGCCTGATCGGCATGGGTGCCATCGTTCTGAACGGCGCGCGCATTGGCAACAATTCGCTGGTCGGCGCGGGCGCGCTCGTCACCGAAGGCAAATCGTTCCCGGACAATTCGTTGATTGTGGGCTCGCCTGCGCGAGTCATCCGCAATCTCGACGATAAGGCGATCGCACAGATACGGGCCGGCGCCGATATCTATGTCCGCCGCTCGCGCGATTATGCCAGAGGGTTGAAGCGGATCGGATGAGGCCGACCGTACCGCCCGAAGCGTGCATCGATATTGCTGCGGCCGATCGCGGCTGTACGCAGTCGGCGTCTGGCAAAGACAATTGCATGTGATGCGCCCGGCTCGGCGCAGGGTTGCGCTCGAGACTCAGCCTTAATGAAATGTGAATCCGTCCATGCCTGTTTGGACGATGCAATTTATTTCGAATTAGAGCGATCGGTTTAGCGTGCGCGCAAACAGTTGAGGCGCGAACATGACCGAACGGCGAAAGACCGAACGCGTGCAAATTACCTACGATGCGGCAGCAGTGGGTGCCAGTGCAGGCCGCGCAATCGAATGCTCGGTGCGCAACATATCCCGCGGCGGTGCCTGCCTAGTCTTCGTTCAGAGGCAGACGGCCCTGCCGAATGAATTCTCGCTCGACATCGAGCCGGGTACTGCGCGGCGGTCATGCCGGCTGGTGTGGCAGTCCGCATATCGTGTAGGAGTGCAATTCGTTACCGGCTGCTGACGGCCCGCGATCGAAGGGGGCCATCATCGAGCGCGTATCCTGCTTATCCCTCCTGCCGGTCGCGTTTCCACACGCCATAATCTGCAATAAATCCGCGGACGTCTGCCTCGCTTCCGACATAGACGGGCGGCTGTGTGTCTCCCAGAAAAACCGTCACGTAAACGCGCCGGCTTCTGACGATCTCGTCGATCTCGCTGTCGCTCAGCTCCCAGCACGACACACAGCATTTTCCGTTGCGGAAGACCGGCAGCGGCAAAATATTCTCGGCATTGGTCGGCGGCCGCAGCACGAAGTTCTGACCTTCGAATTCAACAGGTGTGCCCATCGTCAAGCCGGTCCGGTTGAGATGGCCTTTTCTAGCAGCAATTTGGGCGTGCGGTGCCGTCAAAAATGGGTGCGGCCGGCTCTTGGGGGGAGAGCCGGCCGCCACGAGCCCGGTCGGGGACGGGGAGGGGTGGGGACGTGACCGGGATCGCGTTTCCTTGTGTCTCAGTAGTCCTTCGCGGCTAGCGTGATGTGGCTGTCGAAATTGTCGGGCGCGGATCGCCGAGCGAGATCCAGACATTCTGATCGTGCTGGGACTGGCGCTTGACGAAGCGATAATTGGTGTCCGACCAGAGCAGAATGTCGGGGTGCTGGTTGTCGAGAATGAACTCGCCCTTGTCGGTCTTCACGGTAAGCACGGCATGACCGTCGCCGTTGCGTTCGCGCACCACAGTGATCAGCAGAGCCTCGCGCGGCCAGCCGGCCTGCATCAGCAGGCGGCGCTTCAGCAGCACATAGTCCTCGCAGTCGCCGCGCCCGGTGTCGGGATACGACCATTTCTCGACGACGCCCCATTGGTCGAGGTCGGTGATCGGCTTGATTGTCTCGTTGACCCATTTGTTGACGCGGACAAGATCTTTCCACGCCTTTGTGGTCAGCACGACGTCGCGCGGCGCGGACGGCGCTGTGTTGCATTCGCGCGGATTGTCAGCACAGAATTCAATCCATCCGATCGGAGGCCGCGATGAATCTCCGGTCGATACGAAGAGCGGACGCGGACCTGCAGCAGCCGCGCTTCCGAATGCGATGATGCAGCCTGCCGCTGCAATCCGCACGCCTTCGCGTATGTTGCGCAGAACTCGTTGCACCGCGTGACCCCTTCCCTTATCGTTGGGTCACACTTCGCACAAAGCTTTTGTTGTGCCGCTAAGTCGCGCATTCGCCTTTGAAGCGAAAGCGACTAAACAACGCGACGAATGCAAATCTCATTCGAAGCGAATTCGATTAAAATTGAATCGATCCGCATTTGATGAAAATGCGCTCGATTGTCCGCCAAGTTTCTGATCCGGAAGGGTTTGGTCGCGTCGCATGTGCGGCGTCCAGGCGGGGACGCGCGGAGAGATGCGGCGAAAAGCTTGCGAAGGATGCGGTGAAAGGCGCGTGAGCCGCTGGAATCCAGACCGGTTCGGCCGTTCCGGCGTTTACCCGGCGGTGACGCTCTCTTCGAGGAAGTCCGGGTGCTGCAGCCGGAGGAACTCGACGGCGAAGCCTTCGTCGAGGTGGCGGACGACGCGGCCCTGCACGCGTCCGATGGTGACGAGGGCTCCGAGCGGTGGCCGCTGGTCGGTCGCAACCGCGGCTCCGGACAACGATACGTCGATCAGCCGGCACCCGATTTGAGCGCCATTTTGAAGGATCAGCATCGTCATCGGATTGCGCGGGGCGAAGCGGCCGTGACGGCGGTCTTCGGGCGATGCCAGGAGATGGCGGTTGGCGAGCCAGGTGAGTTGAGCCGCCAGCTTGTCGCGCTTACGGGCAGTGGCCGCGATGGTGGTCGCGAACCCGTTATCGAAAAGCCGGGTGCACACGCCCTCAAGTCGGCCGACATGGTCGATATAGGCGATGACGCGCTCACCGGTATTGGGAAACACCGGAGCGAACACCGCCATGCCGCCGGGCGACATGTTGACCACCTGGCAGGGATATTCACGTCGATCGGCGAGCATGTAACGGCCAAGCAGATTGACCTTCACGCGCTGGAAGCGGCGGCGTTCTTCGGCATGGGGAAGAACGCGGGCATTCGCCTGAGCCAGATTGCCAAAAAGAGCTGCCATGACGCAATGATAAGCCTGTCCAGCCGTGCGCGTTGCACGCGGCGGTTAAAAGCTATTCAAGCGGCGTTAACGGCGGGTTAGCCGTAATGAGTTCGTGAAATTCCCGGCGGCCGGATAGACGGCGAAACCTGGGCCCTGCAACATTCGCCGGTCCGATGCGAGCCGATCATTGCCTTGCGGTTCCGTGAATCGCGGGGCACCGAGGCGAAGCGTCTCAAGAGACGCCGTTCCAAGCCAGTATGGCGTCGACACGGGGGTGAGCGCGCCGAGGATTCGACCGATGCCGAGATCCCCGCTGGCCAACGGCAGCAGGATCATCTCAAGGTTCGCGGTCTGATCCGCGGCGTTTCTCCCGGCGACGCCGGCCACTACGCCGACCCGCTCCTGCGCGACGGTCCGGAGTAGATCGGACAATGCGGGCCGTTCATCGACGGTCCACAGCTCGGTGAAGGACTTGCGGGTCAGTTTCAGACCGAACATGTCGCACAGCGAGGTCCCCGCCAGCCTGAATGGATGACCCTGCTGCGGGTCGAATGCGAGGATGAAGGTGTTCGCGAGACACGAGCGGATGGCGCCGGCATCGATATCGGTTCGGTCCGGCGCTGAACGTTCGCCACGCACCGTGTCCCAGTACGCAAACAGGGTGCGGGTCAGGCGTTGCTTCATCGCCGTTGTGCCATCCGTACCAAGATTGGCGGCCGCGTGTTCCGAAGCGGGACAATTCAGGCCGCCATGATCCGTTTGGCAGGGGAGGTTGCAGAACCCGTGCCCAAGCGGCCCGGCCGGCCGTTATCGTTAACGAAGGGTTGTCCTTGGCAGGCGCTCGTGCACCGTTAGGGTAACGGCTGCACCGGAGAGCAGGCGACGCCTGCGGAACGTTGGATATCGGGGACGTGGCCGCGCTCCAAGCGCGTCTGCGTCGGGACAGCGATGGGGAGAGCCGAAACGCTCTCCCCATCGTCTTTTCGGTGACGGATCCGCGCGTTTTGCCGCCGGGGATCCGATTTGACTTGCAGTTGCGGGGCGGCCGGGCGACCAAGGGCGCCGGAACCCCGCCATGTACCCCTCAGCCGCTCGCGAACCGGTCTTCAATATCCCAGGCGTGCTCGTCGCAACGCTGGCGGCATTGATTCTGATCCACGCGCTCCGTTCTTTTCTGTCACCGAATGCCGATATCGAAGTGCTGCTGCTGTTTGCGTTCATTCCGGCGCGCTACGATACCAATATTCTCGCCAATGCCGCGTGGCCGGGCGGCCTTGGTGCCGATATCTGGACCTTCGTCACATATTCCCTGCTTCATGCCGACTGGATGCACCTTCTGTTCAATTCGGTCTGGCTGCTGGCCTTTGGCACGCCGCTGGCGCGACGGTTCGGGACCGTGCGCTTTCTCGCGTTCTTCGCCGTCACCGCAGCGGCCGGCGCGCTCACCCATCTCGTGACGCATTTCGGACAGATCGTCCCGATGGTAGGAGCGTCAGGCGCAATCTCCGGTGCGATGTCGGGCGCGATGCGCTTTGCGTTCCAGCGCGGCGGCCCCCTGACATTCGGAGGCTCTCAATCCTACCGCGTCCCCGCCCTGTCGCTTGCCGATTCGTTCCGCGATCCGCGGGTGCTGGCATTCCTGGCAGTCTGGTTCGGACTCAACCTGCTGTTTGGACTGGGATCGGTGTCCCTCACCGGTAACGAGCAACCTGTCGCCTGGCAGGCGCATGTCGGCGGATTTCTTGCCGGTCTTTTGCTTTTCAGCTGGTTCGATCCGGTCGGGCCGGCGCAGTCAGACGAGCGGCGCGCCGCCTGACGCATTGCAGCATGTTTGGTGCTGGCCAACATGTTTGCGCCGTGGAACACTCTGTTGATCGTTCGGTTGAGATGCATGCGCGGGTTCGCCCGTTGCGGGCCCCGCGCTTCCCAAGGGAGGCAATGCAATGATCGTGAAGTCGATCCTTTCCGCCAAGGGAGCCAATGTCGCAACCATCGCGCCGACGGCGACGCTGGCGGAGGCGGCAAAAATTCTCTCGGACATGAAGATCGGCGCTCTGGTCGTGACTGGAGCAGGGGATCGCATCACCGGGATCGTCTCCGAGCGAGATATCGTACGAGCCTTGGCACAGCACGGCGGCAGCGCGCTGCAGATGCCGCTGTCGGAGGTCATGACGCGCAAGGTCGTGACCTGCACGCCGGTCGATACGGTGTCGGTGCTGATGGAGCGCATGACCGAAGGCAAGTTCCGTCATCTCCCGGTGGTCGATGACGGCAAACTGGTCGGCATTATTTCGATCGGCGACGTGGTGAAATACCGGCTTACCGAGCTGGAATTCGAACACGGCGCAATGCGCGACTACATCCAGACCGCCTGAACCGCGGCAAATCCGTTCTTCAGGTGAGAGCGGACAGCGCGTCCTTGATATCCGGAAGGGCGCGCTCGGCTGCCAGCGCTCCGATCTCGATCGCCTCGCTGGCGCGGTGGAAATCGAACAGGCCGATCTTTCCACAGCGCGGCGCGATCATCACGTCGGGCGGGTCGCCGGCGAGCCGGGACCGCGTGACGCGATCCTGCATGATGTTGAACGAGTCCACCATGATGCTGGCGATATTGGGACTGCGCCTGTCGCCGATCAGTTGCCGCTTGAGCAGGAATTCCGGACTGAGAATGCGCCGCAATCCTTCGGGACGTGACCGCATCTCGCTCAACAGGCGGGCGTCGTCTGCATCGGGCCCATGACTGGAGACCGTGCCGCCACGGCCGAGCATGTCCGAGTTGAGATTCACCGCAATCACCAGCCGCGCGCCGAGTGCACGCGCCGCAGAGACCGGCACCGGATTGACCAGTGCTCCGTCGACCAGCCACCGGCCGCCGAGCCGCACCGGCGTGAACAGGCCCGGCAGCGCGTAGGAGGCGCGTGCCGCATCGACCACTCGTCCATGCGTCAGCCAGATCTCATGACCGGTGCCCAGCTCGGTTGCGATGCAGGCATAGCGCTTCGGCAGGTTTTCGATCAAAGCATCGCCGAACGTTGACTCCAGCCGATCCGCAAGCCGGTTGCCGCCGATCAGCCCCGAGCCGCCGAGACTGACGTCGAGATAGCCGAGCACCCCGCGCGTCGTCAGCCCGCGGGCCCATTGTTCGAAGGCGTCGAGTTTGTCGCTCGCATAACAGGCGCCGACCACAGCACCGATCGAGGTGCCGACGACGATGTCGGGCTCGATCCCGTTCCTGGCAAGCACCTGCAGGACGCCGATATGCACAAAGCCGCGCGCAATGCCGCCGCCCAGCGCGAGGCCGACGCTCGGCTTGGGCGGCGCCTTTTTCTCGGTGGTTGCCTCCGCCGCGCGATCACCATTCACGGCGCGCCGGATCAGGGCCTGCAACACGGGTTCAATCCTCGATCGGATGATTGCGGCTTCCGGCTGCGGTGACAAGCGCGTTGCCGGAAAATCCGCGCGCATGGTGAAAGCACGATGCGAGCGGCTAAGAATGAGCGCCCATCGCTGGCAGAGCGCAACCGTTGCCTGCGGAGCAGCGCCGCGGCATCAACCGCGGTAGTGCGTTACGATTTCCGAAAGTGCGGGACGCGGCCGGTCCTCCGGCGGTCTGACGGGCGTGCCGATATGTACAAATCCGGCAATGCGCTCGTGGTCGGCGAGGCCGATGGCCTTCAGAATCCGCGGGTCGTAGGCGTACCATTCCGTGATCCAGTTCGCGGCGTAGCCCAGCGCGTGCGCGGCGGTCACGAGGTTCATGGTGGCGGCCCCGGCCGACATGACCTGTTCCCATTCCGGAATTTTGGCATGAGGCGCGGCGCGGCTGACCACGGCGATGACCAGCGGCGCGCGGGCCAGACGGTTGCGCTCGAACGCGATCTGGTCGGCGGTGGCATCCGGCCGGTCGGCCTGGAACGCCTCTGCGATCTTCTCGCCGATGGCGTAGCGGGCATTGCCTTCGAAGACGATGAAGCGCCAGGGCGCGAGCTTCCCGTGATCCGGAACGCGGGAGGCAATCGTCAACAGCGTGTCGATCTCGGGACCGGCAGGAGCGGGGGCGCCGAGTTCGATTGGCTTGACCGAGCGGCGGGTACGGAGAAGAGACAGGGCATCTGGCATGCCCTGCGGCTAGCACAGGCCGGAACGCTGTACAAATAGCGGGGCGCGGCTGTGCAGGCTTGAAATCGCCGCGATTACCGCCGAAAAGGCCCTCATGAGGGAGATGGGAACTGCGCCGGGGCGGGCAGCCATGCGCTTGGCATTTGCCATGGCCTGCGTCGTTTGCGCCGGCGCTCCGTCTTTGGCGCAGCCTTTCACCGGCGGCAGCGCCAATGTAGGTCCGTCGGCACCCATCGGCGAACCGCAACGGCTCGCGCCACCCGCTGCCAATCTGGCTGTCCCCGGCCCATCAGATGTCTTGCGGCCGCCTGCACCGATCCCGCTTCCGGTTGCACCGCTGCCGCCTCCCGCGCAGGTCGAGCGTCCACCCGCGCCGGCGGCGATTCCCGTTCCCGCCCTTGCTCCGGTGGCTCCTGCCGGACAGGTCGCGTTGCATCTGAGTGCCCGGTTCGGCCGGGATATGCCTAACGTGCCCGGTGGTATCGTTTGGCGTGTTTTCCCGGATCGCCCCGATCCGACCGGCGCCATTCGTGCAATCCGGGAAGACAAGTCGCCGGCGCCGATGCTGCTGCTGCCGCCGGGCGGCTATATCGTTCACGCCAGTATGGGACATGCGCACACGCTGAAAAAAATTCAGTTGCGCGCAGAGACGGTGCGCGAGGTGTTCGACATCCCGGCGGGCGGCATCCGCATCGAGGGCAAGGTCGGCGATACCCGCATTCCGCCCGGGCAGATTCATTTCGATGTCTACAAAGGCAGCCAGTTCGAGCCCGGCGACAAGCGTGCGCTCAGTCAGAATATGACGACCGGCGAAGTGATGCTGGTGCCGGAGGGCACCTATCATATCGTCTCGCATTACGGCGACGGCAACGCGGTGGTGCGGTCCGACATCCGCGTCCAGGCCGGCCGCGTGACCGACGTGACCGTCAATCATCGTGCTGCCGCCATTACGCTGAAGCTGGTCGCGAGCGCCGGCGGCGAAGCGCTGGCTAATACGCAATGGTCGGTTCTGACGCCCGGTGGCGACGTGATCAAGGAATCGATCGGTGCCTTCCCGCGCGTGGTTCTGGCCGAGGGCGAATATCGCGTCATCGCGCGCAATGAAGGACGCTCGTATCAGCACGACTTCAATGTGACCCCGGGCGTGGACCGCGAAATTGCGGTGGTTGCGCGCTGACGTCTGCCGTGCGCGGCGGCGCGGCCCGGAGGCGATGATGAATCGTTCGCTTGCTTGGCTCGCTGCACTTGTTCTGGTGACGCTCGTGCACATGCCGCGCGCGGCAGCCGCCGAAACCCTCGAGCAGATGAAGGCGCAATACCGGCGTCCGCCGCCGCGTGTTGTTGAAAATCCGGCACTCGCCGATCTCGGGCGCGATCTGTTTTTCGATCCGGTCATATCCGCGTCGGGCAAGACCGCCTGCGCGAGCTGTCACCGGCCCGAGTTCGGCTTCGCCAGCCGCGGGCCGCGCAGCGTCGGCGATTCCGGCCGTCCGACCTCGCGCAAGACGCAAACCTTGCTCGGCATCGGATACGCCCGTCCGCCCTTCGACTGGGATGGCCGCCATGCCACGCTCGAAGCGCAGGCGGTGTCGTCGATCGGCACCGGCTCGATGTCGATGTTTGCAACGCCGCACGAGGTGCGGGTGGACGATATCGTCGCTCGTGTCCGCAACAACAAAAGCTATGCGGCAAAATTCGCGAGGGCCATGCCCGGTGCGCCGATCAATCTGGACACTATTGTGATTGCACTGGCCGCCTTCGAGCGGACCATCGAGCCGGGGATTGCGCCGTTCGACCGCTGGGTCGACGGCGACGAGGCCGCGATTTCCGAAGCTGCCAAGCGCGGGTTCGTTCTGTTCCACACCGAGGCGGCCTGTTCGGCGTGCCATACCGGCTGGCGCTTCACCGACGACAAATTCCACGACATCGGGACCACCACGACCGATGCCGGCCGGGGCCGCGAGCTGAAACACGATCCCAAACTGCAATTCGCCTTCAAGACCCCGACGCTGCGGTCGGTGGCGCTGCGCGCGCCCTACATGCATGACGGCAGTCTGGCGACCCTGCGTAAGGTGGTGGATTTCTATACCAGGGGCGGCATCGATCGCCCCAGCCGCTCGCCGATGATCAATCCGTTCGATCTGACCGAACAGGAGCGCGACGATCTGGTCGCATTCCTGGAGACGCTGACCGCGGACGCAAAGCCGCGCTGACCGCGCGGAGATAATCTGCCAAAGATTATCGCGGAGCGATCTTGCCCACGACATCGTAGATGACCGGAACGCCATCCACGGTTTGCGGCAGCGCATCCGGATTCGGCGGCTGCTTGCGCAGGTTCACCTTGAGCGCCGGATCGCCTTCGGTCATGGCGATGCCGATGCCAGCCACCTCGACGTCTTTCGGAACGATTTCGGCGAAGCGCTTCTTGGCCCGCCTGACCGCATTCAGTTTGTCGTTGTCCATACCCCAATTTAGGGGACCGGCAGCACGATTGCGAGCTTGCTCAGAACCGGTGCGATCGGATTTGCATATGTCAGGCCCCGGTTGTTGGACCCGCCAGTTTCACTTCCGGCGAACAAAAGACCGCAGGCATTCATGTTTTCGTCCAGGATCAGCGAGCCGGAATCGCCCCCAGAGCTGAACGGTCCGCTTCCGGTGGATTCGATCTCGATCTGGTCGTCGAACGATATCGCGCCGACGTCGTATGATACAACGACATCGTCGAGCTCAGTCGCCGTGATGCGGCCGCGAGTCAGTCCCGTGGTGCGGCCGACTTTTGCCACCGCGATCGGCTGCAGAATTGGCTCCGTACGGACGCCCGCCAAGGTTCCGAGCGCATCGTAATTCAGCGGGTCGCAATCCACGCCATTCTTGAGCGCGGCGATCGCCGCATCCATCTGGTTCTTGCCGTTCGGCTTCAGGTCCACCCATTTGGCAAGGGTTGCAATCGCGTCTTTTGGCCGCTTCCCGTCGTCATAGTTTCCGGGTTGCAGGATGGCCTCGCCGGTCTTCGCATCGTTCTCGTTGGCCAGAACGTGATTATTGCTCAGAATGACGATCCTGCCCGACTTTCGCTCCTGCGCGAAGGCGCCGATGGTGCCGGCGGTGATGCGGAAATGCCCGATCGATCCGCCGGGCCGCAGAGGCCGCAGACGCGACCGGTACCATGGACCGGTATGCTTGGCGATGCGTCCCACGAAGCGGATGTCCACCTCGTCGCGGGCGCGCTTGCGGATGGTGTCGAGCAGGGTCTCGGAGCGCTCCAGTGAATGCCGCTGCAGCCGCACGGCAAGCCGGACATCGGTCTTCTTGGTGCCGGGTGCGACCCCGAGCGCCAGTAGCGGCCGCGCCTTGGTCTGCTTGTCGAGGGAGAACGTGGTGATGGAAAAGCCGCCGGCTTGTTCGATGGCGGCGACCGCCGGCGGCACCACCTCCGCGGCGATTTCCTGCTTGAGTGCGCGAACGGATTCGATGTGCATGCGACCGCCCTCCCGGAGAGCGCATGCAATCATAGATTGTATATAATCACAACATGTATTGTTACGATATGGTGGCGCCGTTTCCGGTCACACCGCAGTCCAGCCCCCGTCATGGGCGATCAGCTGGCCGGTGACATAGCTCGACGCGTCGCTGGCGAGATAAATTACGAGGCCGCGCAATTCCTTCGCGTCGCCACGCCGGCCCATCGGCGTGCCGGCGAGGATCGCCTGCTCGAAGCGCTCTCGATCCTCCGCACTCCAGTCCGCCTTGAAGTGATCCGCGAGCCGCGTGCCCGCGCCCTGCCAGCCCGGCGCGATGGCGTTGGCGCGGATCTTGTCCCGGGCGTATTCCGCGGCGATCTGCCGTGTCAGACCGGTGAGGCCGGCTTTGGCCGCGGCATAGGCTGCGCCCGACACTGGGAAGCCCGGATAAAATCCGCCGATCCCGATCAGCGACGCGATATTGATGATCGAGCCCGAACCGGCCTCCAGCATCAGCGGGATCACTGCGCGGGTCACAAGGAACGGCCCGGTCAGGTTCACGTCGAGCACCCGCCGCCAGTCCGCGGAATCGACTTCGTGCAGCCGCTTCGGATAGGGCGCGACTCCGGCATTGTTTACCAGCACGTCGATTTTGCCATGCGAGGATTTCACCGCGCGGCCGAGATGGGCGATTTCGTCCTCCTTGGTAACGTCGAAGACGATGCGCGAGGCCTTCCATCCGCCGCTCTGAATGATCGACACGGTCTCGGTCACCCAGCTCTTGTCGCGGTCGGCGCAAATCACGTCGCAACCAGCGGCCGCGAGCCCGATCGCCATCTCGCGGCCAAGTCCGGAGCCTGCGCCGGTGACCAGCGCCACCTTGCCATCGAGCCTGAACAGCTCGGACGACATTCAGCCAGCCTTTGCGCCGCGGGCGCGCCGGATATCCGGCGGCAAGGCTTCGTCGGCGAGCATCGCGAGCGCCTGATCGAGCGGCATGACCTGCTGGCCTTCCTTGCCGAGACGGCGGATCGAAACGGTGCGCTCTGCGGCCTCCTTCTTGCCGACAACGAGCAGGGCAGGGACCTTGGCAAGCGAATGCTCGCGCACCTTGTAGTTGATCTTCTCGTTGCGCAAATCGGTCGAGACGCGCAGTCCCATCGCGGCCGCCATGCGCGCCGTCTCGGCTGCGTAATCGTCAGCGTCAGAAACGATGGTGCAGATCACCGCCTGTTTCGGCGCCAGCCAGAGCGGCAGATGGCCGGCATAATGCTCCAGCACCACACCGAGGAAGCGCTCCATCGAGCCGCAAATGGCTCTGTGGATCATCACCGGAATCTGTTTCGAGCCGTCGGGTGCGATATAGAAGGCCTCGAACCGTTCCGGCAGGTTGAAATCGACCTGCGTGGTGCCGCATTGCCAGTCTCGGCCGATGGCATCGCGCAGCACATATTCGAATTTCGGTCCGTAGAACGCACCTTCGCCCGGATTGATCGCAGTTTTGATCTTGCCGTTCCCGCTCCTGGCCTCGATCTGCTTCAGCACATCCTGCATGATGTTTTCGGCGTGATCCCAGGCCTCATCGGAGCCGACGCGCTGCTCGGGGCGGGTCGAGAGCTTGACCGTCATCTCGCCCTCGAATCCGAAATCGGCATACGTGCTCAGGATCAGATCGTTGATCTTGAGGCACTCCTCCGCCATCTGCTCCGGCGTGCAGAACACATGCGCATCGTCCTGGGTGAAGGCGCGCACCCGCATCAATCCGTGCAGTGCGCCGGACGGCTCGTAGCGATGCACGATGCCGAATTCGGCGAGCCGCAGCGGCAACTCTCGATATGAGCGCAGGCCGTGCTTGAAGATCTGGATATGGCCGGGGCAGTTCATCGGCTTGATCGCGAAGACGCGCTCGTCGTCGGTGTGATCGCCGGCCGACTTCGCCATGAACATGTTCTCGCGGAACCAGCCCCAGTGGCCGGAGGTCTCCCACAGCGACTTGTCGAGCAATTGCGGCGCGTTCACCTCGGCGTAATCGCCCTTCAGGCGGCGGCGCATATAGGCGACGATTTCCTGGAACATGGTCCAGCCGGCCGGATGCCAGAACACCGTGCCGGGACCCTCTTCCTGGAAATGGAACAGATCCATCTCGCGGCCGAGCTTGCGATGGTCGCGCTTCTCGGCTTCCTCCATGCGATGCAGATAGTCGTCGAGCTCTTCCTGCTTGGCGAAGGCGGTGCCGTAAATGCGCGACAGCATCTCGCGGTTTGAATCGCCGCGCCAATAGGCGCCCGCGACTTTCATCAGCTTGAAGGCATTCCCGATCTTGCCGGTCGAGGTCATGTGCGGGCCGCGGCACAGATCGAACCAGTCGCCCTGCTTGTAGATCTTGATCTGCTGGTCTTCCGGAATCGCATCGACCAGCTCGACCTTGAAGGTTTCGCCCATGTCGCGGAACACGCGCTTAGCCTCGTCGCGCGACCACACTTCCTTGGTGAACGGCTTGTCGCGCGCGATGATCTCGCGCATTTTCTTTTCGATGAGCGGCAGGTCTTCCGGGGTGAACGGCTGGTTGCGGAAGAAGTCGTAATAGAAGCCGTTCTCGATCACCGGCCCGATGGTGACCTGGGTGCCGGGCCACAACGCCTGTACGGCTTCGGCAAGCACATGCGCGCAATCGTGCCGGATCAGCTCCAGCGCGCGCGGGTCCTCGCGATTGATAAATTCGATCTTCGCGTCCCGGGTGATCGGATCGGCGAGGTCCATGACTTCGCCATCGAGCGCCATCGCAACGGTGCGCTTTGCGAGCGAGGGCGAGATGCCCTTGGCGATGTCGAGACCGGAAATACCGATGGGGAATTCACGGCGTGCGCCGTCGGGAAAGGTCAGCGCGACCTGCGTCATTGTCGTCTCCGGCTGCTCACTCCCGCGAACGAGCGCGGGTAAGCGGATGTGAGGAACGGATATAGCAGGGGAATCGGCGAGGGCAATTCCAATTCTTCCTCCGTCATTGCGCGCGAAGCCAAGCCATCCATTGGCCTCCCAATCCACAGCGGGATCTCGCTTGTCTGCGCTGAATTGCTTTGTCCTGCCTCGGCTGCGCCTCGCAGTGCTCGCAATGACGAAAAACAAAGCTCCGCCGGCCCTGTTGTTTGGCCGGCGCGGGCACGCCGGTATTGCAGCGAAGAAGTGAGGGGAATGATGCGCCGCAAGACGCAGGGCATTCCTGATAAGCCGTCCGCCATTGCTGACGCACGGCCGCCTCAC